>JAFXAW010000001.1 GCA_017522015.1 Oscillospiraceae bacterium
AGGGATAAAACAAGGCTACGCTATGCAGATCGGACCTAATAACATCCTACCTATACTCATACTCGGTTTGCTTAACACAGGTATCGGTTGCTATTTTTATTTTTCGTCTATCGGCAAGCTGAAAGTACAAACTGTGGCTATCTGCGGATATTTAGAGCCGTTGTCCGCTGTGTTGTTCTCGGTATCATTCTTGAAAGAAACAATGTTACCGTTACAGATTATAGGTGCAGTTCTTATCATCGGCGGAGCAATGATTGGAGAGTTGGTAAAACCAAAGAGAACAAAAAGCAGTACACAATAATAAACCGAGTGAACAGAAGTTAAATGGTATACTTTCGTAGGAATATTATCTCCACCCTAAATTAATCGTTTTTGCTAATTGCTTGCTAATGGGACAATGTAAAGCGGCATAAAATCAGCAGCAACGGCGTAACACAAGATAACACATAGACACTAAAAAGCCTCTGACAGCAAGGGATTTTTAGGTATTACAAGGGATGTGAAAGCCATTTCCCTCGGTATCTCCTAAGTGTTAGTTACAGGTTCGATTCCTGTAGGGGGTGCCATAAGGGCCGAAAACGATGTGTTTTCGGCCCTTTGCGTTTCTTCGCTCACTCGTTATTTCGAGTGAGCTTTTTGTTTTCACGGCGGCAAAAACAGGAACAAAAACCACGGTCCCGGCGTTATAACGGGCGGCGCATCCGCCGCCATTCATAACGGATACAGCCGCAGGAAAGGACCGCCAACCGGCACAAAAAAATAGCCGGCGGCTGAAGCCGGATGGGAGGCTTTCTTTTTGTCTGAAACAGCGCAAAAACACTTAAAATCCATTGACATTATATAATAATAAGTATACTATATTATGTTGGTGTTAAGATTCTGATTGCATCCGCACTTCATTTTCACCCACGCATAAATCCCCTTGCATTTCACCCCATAACTTGCGTGAATCACGTTTTCATAGTAGGAAGGAGAAAAAGCTATGAAAAAGAGAATCATAAGTATGCTGCTCACGGTGCTGATGGTGGTTTCACTTTTCCCCAGCGGCGCACTGGCAGCGGAAAACGCAGCAGGTGACGGCAGTGCCGAAAACCCGTATCAGATCGGTGACATCGTAATCAACGACGGTTCGGCCGAGCCCGAAGGATATACGGCAGCAAATTCGCGCTGGACCAGAACAAGCGATGTTCCTGCATCCGAAAGCGTGGCATGTACGCTTGAAGAGCATGATCATGCCGCTGCGGGATGCGACGATGCGTGTGCTTTGGAGGAACATAAGCACACGGTTGAGAATGGTTGCATCACTGTAACGCCGGCATACACCGTATGGACGCTGGAGCAGCATGATGAGCCCGCGATGTTCGCAGCCAACGACGCAGTTGCTCCGATTGCCGAAGACACAAGCCTTCCGATTCACTTTTTCCTGGCTTCTCCCGGCAATATTACAAACCCCAACGGATCCTACGTAAACTATTACGGCCCCGGGTATTCGGACTGGACGGGCGCCTATACCGTGCAGGGCATACAGGATTCTGATGCGTGGAGTCAGATGTACACCCAGACCGGCATCCGCAATGTCTACGATGAATCCACCGTCACGCAGTACATTGCTTCCTGGCCCAACGGTTACGATGCGGCTTCCTTTAAGGATTTCGGCAGCGTCACGATTGGTCGTCAGGTATACACCTCTGATAAGTACGAGATCAAGTGGGTTTCCATCATGTGCCGCGACAATGACTCGAACAACAGCGGGCTTCGCTGCAATCAGCGCAATTTTGACGGACCGCACATCCACGTTGACGGCCTGCTGGTCGAGAAGGTCCAGCCCGGCGATATGGAGGTTTACAAGTCCATCCCCTCTGCGCTGACCAAGGATTTGAGATTCAACTTCACGCTGCAGAAGATGCTGCAGAACAGCCTGACCTCTCCTCCCGCGAGCGCGGACGCCATCGACGGCAGTTTTGCTCCCATGACGCTGACGGCTACAATCCCCGCAGGGCAGACCGAGGCGCAGATTATCGGCGGTTCGGAAATTTCTTTCGGTTATTATAAACTGACCGAAAATGCCTACCCGGGCTGGCTGACTTCCGGCATCGCGCTGACCGGCAGCAACGGAAGAACCGAAACCGTCAGCACAAACACGCTTTACATCTGCATCGCGCCCAACGGCACGGTTCAGTACAGCACCTCGGTTTCCGGACCGTATTCCACGATGAGCCACGTGTCCGTTATTAACACATACGACCCGGCTTATGATCTCAGCACGAGCGTGGGCGCCGTGATTCTCAGCGGCGTGAAGCATTGGGATGACAACAATAACGAGGCCGGACATCGCCCCGGCTCCATCACAGTCATTCTGAAGGCGGACGGACAGGAAATTCAGAGAACTTCTGCCACCGCACCGAATTGGAGCTATTCGTTTGACGTTTCAACCGTGCCCAATCCCACGGAAGTTGAATTTACCGTCGAGGAACTCCCCGTGGCGGGATATACGCTGACCGAGAAGCATGACCCGGATGTTATTTTTGTCAGCCCCACAGATGCCGGTGGCTGGACAAGAACCACCACTTGCAGCCAGCTGGAGTTTGTAAACGAAACAGCAAGCGACGGCGAAGTAATTCGCCAGACGGTTGTTCTTGCAAAGACAACCGATCAGATTGCCGTCTTTTGGACGCCCAATCCTTTGGCACAGCACGAGCGTGACATCGTGATTGACTCTACGAAGGGCCTCAGCGGTCTCGGAAATCCCAAAAGTTACCTCTTCTTCAGCGGTGAAGGTGAATCCGTTGAGTACGGCATTACAGCTACAAGCACAACCGTTACGTTTGAGGCGACAAACAACTGGTCCATGTTCTGGGTGGGCACGTTCCATCGACAGTCTTCCGAAACCGCAGACTGCTCTTTGACCAACGCACTGTCTACGATTACAATTCAGGCCCAGAAAGTATGGGACGATGACAACAACCGCGACGGCATCCGTCCCGATTCCGTAACGGTTGAGCTGCTCGCAAACGGCACTTTGGTTGAAACCGCAGTTCTGAGCAACGCCACCTCCTGGACCAAGCAGTGGCACAACATGCCCGAATACGCAAACGGCAAGAAGATCACCTACACGATCCAGGAAATCTCCGTTCCCGCCGGATACACGGCTGCGTACTCTTCAGACGAAACGGGCAGATTGTATGTAACCAACACGCACGCTCCCGAGACGATTGAAGTTACCGCCGTCAAGCATTGGGAAGATGACAACAACCGTGACGGCATCCGCCCCGATTCTGTTGTTCTGACACTTTATGCCGACGGCATCCCCACCGGCAAAACCGTTACCGTCACGAAAGCCGGCAACTGGACAGCAAGCATCAGCGGCCTGGAAAAGTATGTTAACGAAAACGGCGTTGTCCGTGAAATTGTATACACGCTGGTAGAAAGAAATGCACCCGCAGGTTATCAGTCCACCACAAACGGAACATCGGTTACAAACACGCACACCATTGAAACCATCGATGTTCCCGTGAACAAAGTGTGGAATGACGCAAACGACCAGGACGGCAAGAGACCCGACGAAATTATCGTTGTGCTTTATGCCGACGGTGTTGAAGTGGCCAGAATGCCCATCACGGCAACGGGCAACTGGGCAGGCATTTTTGAGGACATGCCCAAGTACAAGGCCGGCGCGGTGGGACAGGCCATCCGCTACACCGTAGATGAAGCCGAAGTGCCTGAAGGCTACACCAAGTCCGTTAACGGCACCACCATCACAAACAGCCATACTCCCGAAACCGATACCTTTACGGTTATCAAGAAATGGCATGACTTTGACAATAACGACGGCAAGCGTCCCTATGCAGTTGAAATCGAGCTCTACAAAAACGGTCAGCCCACCGGCAGAGTCGTTACTTTGACTGCAGAGAATCAGTGGACTGCAAGCTGGGCTGATGTGCCGCTCTATGAAGAAGGCGTAAGAATCAGCTACACCACCGTAGAGGTTGCAGCATATATCACAGCGGAAGATCTGCGCAGCGGCAACCCGACAAACGTTTCCGATACGGGATACACAGTCCGCCATGATGACTATGATCGCGTAAATCATATCTCTACTGTCACAAACAGCTACACGCCCGAACTGGTAACGCTGGATATTCAGAAGACCTGGAATGACGGCAACAACCAGGATGGCATTCAGCCCGATTCCGTTACTTTCTATCTGTGGATGACGACGGATGCTGCCAAGCTTCACCTTGCCCCCAGCGAGGCAAACGGCTGGACGCAGGTAAAAGGTGTCGACGGCGCGCAGATGAGCGCAATCCTCGCGCGGCATACTGACGGTTCGTGGATCGATGCCGAGTTCACAGGTCTGCCCAAGTATAAGAGCGGCAATGTGATCTACTACGCTGTGACAGAAAAACCCATTGCCGGTTACACGCCCAGCTACGAACTGGATCCCGCAGTCGGCATGGTTCATGTTACCAACACGCACGAAGTGGAGAAGACAGACGTTACTGTAACCAAGGTCTGGGACGACGCGAACAACCAGGACGGCATCAGACCCACGTCCGTAACGCTGTATCTCTACGGAAGAGACAAGCAGACGCCCATTGATGAACAGACCATTAGCGCCGATGCCAACGGCAACTGGAGCTACACATGGACCGGTCTGGACAAGAACTACGCCGGCCAGGAGATTATCTACACCATAAGAGAAAAAGCGGTTGAGGGATATACGCCCAGCTACGTGGAAACGAGCAACCGCACGGCGATCACAAATCATTATACCCCCGAAACCACATCCGTTGACTTTGCGAAGATTTGGGATGACGCCGGCAACCAGGATGGCATCAGACCCAGAAGCATCACAATCACGCTGTACGCAAACGGCGAAGCGGTTGACACCAAGACTGTAACCGCTGCTCAGAACTGGAGCGGCACCTTTGAGAATCTGCCCAAGTACGACGCCGGCAATGTGATTGTCTACACGGTGGATGAGACAGACGTTCCCGCGGGTTACACAAAATCCGTCAGCGGCAACGTGATCACCAACTCCCACGCGACAGAAAAAACCAGCGTTGAAGCCCGTAAGGTTTGGGTGGACAACAACAATCAGGACGGCCTCCGTCCCCAGCAGATCACGCTGGTCCTTTACGCGAACAACGTTGAGGTGGATCGCAAGACCGTTTCCGCTGCCGAGAACTGGGCTTACACCTGGAATAATCTCGACAAATTCGCCGGCGGCGCTGAGATTGTCTACACCGTTGACGAGGCAGGTGTTCCGGACGGTTACACAAAGACTGTTGACGGAAACGTGATCACAAACACGCACGTTCCCGCAACAACAGACATTACGGTTACAAAAATCTGGAACGACGACGGCAACCGGGATA
This sequence comes from Oscillospiraceae bacterium, assembly GCA_017522015.1. Classification (GTDB taxonomy): domain Bacteria; phylum Bacillota; class Clostridia; order Oscillospirales; family Oscillospiraceae; genus SIG483. Next base: position 5,379 of record JAFXAW010000001.1, read on the forward strand.
ACAAGCGCCCCAGAACCATCGTAATCAGATTGTTCGCTGACGGCGCAAGTGAGCCCGTGCGCGAGGAAACCGTGTTCGGTTTTGAAACCACCTGGACGCACACATTTACAGATCTGCCCGTAAAGAATAACGGCGCGGCCATTACTTACACCGTTGATGAGGCAGAGGTGCCCGCAGGCTATACCAAAACCGTTAACGGCACTACCATCACAAACACATACACACCCGAAACAACCTCTGTTTCCTTTAACAAGGTATGGAGGGACAGCAACAACCAGGACGGCAAGAGGCCGGAGAATGTAACGGTTATTCTCTATGCCGACGGCATTGAGAAACAGCGTATGACGGTTGGCGAAACCGAGAACTGGGAGGGCACATTTGATAATTTGCCCAAATACCAGACCGGCAAAGTGGGGCAGCTCATCACGTACACGGTAGATGAAGCTGAAGTTCCCGCCGGTTACACAAAGCTCGTTTCCGGCACCACAATTACCAACGCATATACACCCGAGACCGTTGCAGTCTCTGTATCCAAGGCATGGGATGACGCGAACGATCAGGACGGCATCAGACCGGAGAGTGTTACCGTTCGTCTCAGCAATGGCGAGTCCGTCAGGCTGGATGCTTCCAACGGTTGGAAACACACTTTCACAAATCTGCCCCGTTACGAAAACGGCGTTGAAATTCAGTATACGATTACGGAGGACGCTGTAACAGGTTACACCGCGCAGATTACCGGCGATGCTGCAACGGGCTATCACGTCACAAACAAGCACATTCCCGAAACCACCACTGTCTCCGTCGAAAAGGTATGGAACGACAATGACAACGTGGACGACACCCGTCCCGCATCCATTACGCTCCACATCAGGAAAAACGGCGAGCATATGGGTGAGAGCTATAAAAAGGTCGTCAAGCCCGATGCCAACGGCGACTGGACCGCAAGCTGGACCAATCTGCCCAAATATGAAGAGGGCAAGCTGATTAACTACACCGTTGAAGAAGAGCCTGTTGGAAACGGCTATTATTCCGGCGGTGAATGGGTCAATGGCGTTTTCCGGCTCACCAACACCCGCGCGCAGGATAAGGTTGCACTCACCGTGCAGAAGCGCTGGGATGACGCAAACAATCAGGACAACATCCGGCCTTATGGCGTTGTGGTTCAGCTCTATGCCGACGGTACGGCATACGGAAATCCCGTAACCCTCACGGCTGCAAACAACTGGCATTATGTTTGGGTGGATCTGCCCGAGAATGCCGCGGGAGCCGAAGGCGAAGCCATTGCCTATACGGTTGAGGAGCTGCACTACGTTGACGGCAATAACAACGAGATCAAGCTGACAGATCTTGCCTATACGCAGCCCGACGGTGTTGACGGCATCGTGGACGCCATGACCGGAACTGTTGTGATCACCAACAAGCACATTCCGGACACAATCAACATTCCCGTAACCAAGGTTTGGGCAGACGGCAACAACCAGGACGGTCTGCGCGTTCCCGTTAAAGTTGCGCTCTACAGAAACGGTGAGAACACCGGCAAGACTGTAACGCTCAGCGAAGCGAACGGCTGGACTGCCGAGTTTAAGGATCTGCCCGTACACCACGGCATTGGCGTAGACAACATCTACACGGTTGAAGAAGTGGAAACACCGGCAGCTTACACCGTTGAGATCACCGGTGATGCTGCAGGCTTCACGGTCACAAACACGCATACACCCGAAGTTGTGGACATCCCCTTCGAGAAGGTATGGAATGATGCAAACAACCAGGATGGCCTGAGACCGCAGAGCATTGAAATCACGCTGTACGCGGACGGCAAGGCTGTGCAGACGAAGACTGTCTCGGCCGCGGAGAACTGGAGCGGCACATTCGAGAACCTGCCCAAGTTCGATGCAGGAACCGCAATCGGGTATACGGTGGATGAAGCTACCGTGCCGGCGGGTTATGAAAAAACCGTCGCAGGAAGCACCATCACCAACACCCATGTCCCCGAAACGATTTCTGTCACAACAGAAAAAGTGTGGGAGGACAACGGCAACCAGGACGGCAAACGCCCCGCAACTGTCACCGTATATCTGCTGGCAAACGGCGTACCCACCGGAAGCGCTGCCACGCTGAGCGAGACAAATGGCTGGAAGCACAGCTGGGATGGTCTTGACAAGTTCGATGGCGGCGCCGAGATCGCCTATTCTGTCAAGGAAGCTGTTGTCGGCAACGGATACCACACAACGATTGACGGTTTCACGGTTACCAACACATACGAACCCGAAAAGACTTCCGTCAACGTATGGAAGCAGTGGGACGATGCAAACAACCAGGATGGTTACCGTCCGGCAAAGATCACCGTAAAGCTGTATGCAAACGGCCAGGAAAAGGCTTCCGCAGAGCTTAGCGCGCAGAATGGCTGGCATCACTCCTTCTCGGGACTGGACAAGTATGCAGGCGGTGTGCTTATCGATTACACAATCGATGAAGTCCGCGTGGATCAGTACACAACAAAGATCACCGGTAATGCCGCAACCGGATATACCATTACCAACACGCATGAAGCAGAGAAAACAGAAGTCACTGCCGAAAAAGCATGGGATGACGCAGAGAATCAGGACGGCAAGAGACCCACGTCCGTAACGCTGTACCTCTACGGAAGAGACAAGCAGACTCCCCTCAAGGAACAGACCATTAGCGCCGATGCCAGCGGCAACTGGAGCTACACATGGACCGGTCTGGACAAGAACTACGCCGGTCAGGAGATTATCTACACCGTAAGAGAAAAAGCGGTTGACGGATATACGCCCAGCTACGTGGAAACGAGTGACCACACCTCCATTACAAACCACCACACCCCCGAAACAACATCTGTTGACTTCGTAAAGGTATGGGATGACGCCGGCAACCAGGATGGCCTGCGGCCCAGGAGCGTTACAGTCACCCTGTACGCAAACGGCGAAGCGGTTGACACCAAGACTGTAACCGCTGCTCAGAACTGGAGCGGCACCTTTGAGAATCTGCCCAAGTACAAAGAAGGCGCCCTTATTGCGTACACCGTGGACGAAACCGAAGTGCCCGCAGGTTACACCAAATCCGTCAGCGGCAATGTGATTACCAACTCCCACATCCCGATTACCGCAAACCTCAATGTTGAAAAGGCATGGGATGATTTCAACAACAACGACGGCAAGCGTCCTTACGCTGTTGAAATCACGCTTCTGAAGAACGGCGACCCCACAAGTTTCGTTCTGATTCTTCAGGAGAACAACAACTGGCACGGTGTATGGGAAAATATGCCCCGTTACGAAAACGGTAACCTGATAAGCTATTCTGTTCTGGAAACCGCTTACTATCAGACTGCCGGTTCCGCACGTACGCCGGGAGCCCCTGAAGGTTACTCCGTGATGCATCGTTATGACTCCACGGATTACAAGAACCCTGTTGCCACGGTAACAAACTCGTATACGCCCGTAACCACCGGCCTTAACGTGCAGAAAACCTGGGATGACGATCACAACCGTGAAGGAAAGCGGCCTTCCGAAATCACCGTAACGCTGTATCGCAAAATCGGCGATAACGGCACATGGGAAATGATGAAGGGCAGCAACGGCAAACCCATCTCCGCTGTGCTGAATGCAGAGAATGAGTGGGATGCAGACTTCACCGGATTGCCCGCATACAAGGATGGGCAGAAGATCATCTACAACGTTGTGGAAGACGATGTTGCCGGATATAACCGCGGCGATGAATATGGCGAGCCCACAGATCCCAAGTACGTTCTCAATCCGAACACCAATGTTGTTACGATCACAAACACACGCAAGATCAACCGTGATGTTTCTGTTGAAGTGACGAAGGTTTGGGACGACATGAACGATCAGGATGGCATCCGTCCTTACGCTGTTGTTGTGGAGCTCTACGCCAACGGCATTCCCACCGGTGTCACAAAGGTCATCAGCGCTGAGACCGCCGGCGGAAAAGTTGCCTTTACCGGACTGTACGACTATTACATCGGAAAGCAGGTCATCTATACCGTTGAAGAAGTCGGGTATTACATGACTGCCGAAGCCTATAACAACGGTCTGGGCGAGATGACAAAGGGTGTGCCCGTCGGATACAAAGCCTCCGTAAGCACAGTGCATTCCGACGGCAGCAATGTCGTGGATGTAAAGCTCACAAACCGCCACGAACCCTCTAAGATTTCCATCCCCGTATACAAGACCTGGGATGATGCAAACGATCAGGACCGTATGCGTCCCGGCACGGTAGAAGTAACGCTCTGCGCCAACGGCGTAAAGACAGCTCAGGTGCTGAAATTGAGCGCAGACACCAACTGGAGCGGCGTGTTTGCCAATGTGGACGAATACGCACAGGGCGAAAAGATTGCCTACACGATCGTGGAAACCGCCATCACCGGCTACAACGTGGATGAAGATGGTGTTGCGCAGGATCTGATTGTTCCGGTCAAGGATGGCATGATTGACATTGTGAACGTTCACGAAGTCATGAAGACCACGGTAACCGTGAACAAGCAGTGGGATGACGCAAACGATCAGGACGGCAAGAGACCCGACTCCATCTCGGTGCATCTGCTGGCAGACGGCGTGCACATGGGTGAATCTTATAAGAAGGTTATCACCCCCGACGCGGACGGGAACTGGACCTGCACATGGGATGGACTGGATATGAATCACAACGGCCAGCCCATCAGATACACAGTTTACGAGGAGCCTGTAGAGTTTGAAGCTCCTGCGGATGGAATTGATCCTCTGTCTGCAGAAGGCTATGAACCGTATTACGAGCGAATCTCTGAGACCGAGATTGAGATCACAAACGTTTATACACCGGAGATCACAAGCGTCACCGTCAGGAAGGCTTGGGCCGACGATGACAACCGGGATGGCATCCGCCCCGAAAAGATCACGGTGGAGCTTGTTGCGGTAAACGATGTAACCGGTCAGCCCGTTGTGCTCGGTGATGAGGTTGAACTGAAAGTTGAGCTTACCGAGGACAGCGACTGGACTTACACCTGGTCTGCACTGCCCAAGTACGAAAACCACGGTCAGCTGATCGACTACTCCGTCAAGGAAGTGGAAGTTGGCGAGGGCTATGACTGTGAGGTCAGCGCAGAGGACAACGTATTCACACTCACCAACTCGCACGAAAGCGAAGTCACAGGCATTGTCGTATCCAAGATTTGGGAAGACGAGGACAACAACGACGGCAAACGTCCGGACGGCATTATCGTTCAGCTCTTCGCCGACGGTGCCGAAGTGGAGGGCGGCCGCGCTGTTCTCACCGAAGAGAGCGACTGGACTTATAAGTTCGAGCACAGCGATGAGATGCCCTTGTATGTATACAATCAGGGCGAACTGATCAAGTATCATGTCAAGGAAGTCGGTCATGTTGTCAACGGCGTGGAAATCGGCGGTATGCCCGGCGGTTATGAAGCGGTCATTACCGACAGCGGTTATGAAATCACCGTAACGAACACGCGTGCATCCGAGAAGATCAGCCTTGCAGTCAGCAAGCTGTGGGACGATGCGGATAACAACGACGGCATGAGACCCGAATCCGTAAAGCTCACACTGGTTAAAAACGGTGACGATGTGGAAACCGTTGTGCTGAGTCAGGAGAACGAGTGGAAGCACATCTGGACCGGCCTTTACAAGTATGAAGGCGGCGTCGAAGTTGAATACACCGTTCGTGAAGACGCGGTTGAAGGCTACACGGCTGAGTATGATTCCATCATGTCCAATGACGGAACGCATATCGACGCAACCGTTACAAACAGCCACGAAGTGCTTACGCAGGAAATCACCATAACAAAGAAGTGGGTGGATAATAACAACGCGCAGGGCCACCGCCCGGATCTCGTTACAATCCAGCTCTATAAAAATGGTGAGGCTTACGGCGACGCAATTGAAGTGACTGCAGCCGATGGCTGGACGCATTCCATGGATGTTCCCGTATACGAAAACGGAGAAAAGATTGTCTGGACGGTTGAAGAACTGAATGTCCCCTTCAAATACATGGTTTCTTATGACCAGACAACGCTCACCGTTACCAACACGCTCAGTGTCGGCGGTGTCCCCATCACCGGAGACAGCAGCGATCTTCTTGGATTGCTGGGGCTCTTCTTCGCAAGCGTAGTGGGTATCCTGTTCTGCTGCATTCTTAAGAAAAAGCGCAAATGCGAGCAGTGAGCGCCATGACTCGTAACAACTAAACCCCAACATTAAAAGTCTGGCTCGGCAGGCACTCCCTGCCGAGCCAGATTCTTATGTGTTCACGCTCCCCATGCAAAGCCGCAACCTCCGGTATCCTTTTTTGAGATTGCGCATAAGTTTTTTTGCCTGCTGCCAAAAGGTTTGCAGCGCGGGCAGGAATATGATAAAATATCTGCATAATCGAAAAAGCGATTGGAGACATTTTTATGACGAAAACAAAACGTTCCTGCAAATGTATCTTTCGGCGGATTCTGATTATACTGCTGTGCATCGTTGTCGCGCTCGCCGCGCTGGCCGGGCTTGTTTACTGGCTGGTCACAAAGGACAGCTCCGAAGCCCCGATCTCCACAGACGGTGCCACCAACCCGCTGATCACACCCTTGGGACAGACGATGCTTTCCGGACACCGTGCCGGCGGAGGTATCGCCCCGGAAAACACGATGATGGCGCTGAAAAACTGCATTGAGAGCGATGTGTACACCCTGGATATCTTTGAATTTGACATCCATCTGACAGCGGACGGAATCCCCGTATTGCTGCACGACAGCACGCTCGACAGAACAAGCGACGCAGCAGAGGTCTTTGGCGCGACCGACGTAGACGTGGGCACCAAAACGCTGGCGGAGCTGAAAAACTTGAACATGGGCGCGCGTTTCAAAAACACAGACGGAGAAATGCCGTTTGCCGGTCTCCGCGGCGAGGCCGTTCCCGACGATCTGCGGATCGTGACGCTGGAAGAGGCGCTGAGCTATCTGGAGAGCAACGGAGAATATCACTATATCATTGAAGTCAAAAACAGCGGGGACACCGGTCTCAAGGCAACGGACATCCTGTATGAAACCCTCGTTAAGCACAACTGCCTTTCCCGGACGGTCGTGGGAACCTTCCACAACGAAGTGACCGCTTATATGGATGAGAAATATCCGGACATGCCCCGCAGCGCGGGCGTGAAGGAATGCATCCGCTTTTACCTCCATGCCATGCTGGGCCTGAAGGCCAAGGAGGGCACATTCCGCTTCGTGGCGCTGCAGATCCCCACAACGGATTACGTCATCAACCTCGGGACCTCCCGCGTGGTGAACTACGCCCACAAAAACAACATCGCCGTCCAGTACTGGACGATCAACGACCCGCAGGAAATGGCGCGGCTGCAGTCCATCGGCGCAGACGCGATCATGACGGATGTGCCGAATCAGGCGGTCGGCGTGCTGTCGCAGCCCTGAGTGAAATCAAGTGAGGAGAAATGCTATGATTCGAAGAATCATCAGAATTGACGAAGAAAAGTGTAACGGCTGCGGTGCCTGTGCATCGGCTTGCCATGAAGGCGCGATTGAAATGACAGCGGGCAAGGCTCGTCTTACCCGCGAGGATTATTGCGACGGACTCGGAGACTGTCTTCCCGCCTGCCCAACCGGTGCCATTACATTCGAGGAGAGAGAAGCGCCCGCCTATAACGAAGCCGCCGTTCTTGCTTCCAAAGAAAAGAAGCAAGGCGCGCTTCCCGGCGCTTGCCCCGGATCACAGACAAAATCCATCCATATTGAAAAATGCGATTGCGGGGATTCCCCCGCGCCGATGAAAAGCCAGCTTTCGCAGTGGCCTGTTCAGATTAAACTCGCGCCGATAAAGGCCCCTTACTTTGACGGCGCCAATCTTCTTGTTGCAGCGGATTGCACGGCTTTTGCGTACGGCAATTTCCATAACGATTTCATTCGCAACCATATCACGCTCATCGGCTGTCCAAAGCTTGATGGCGTTGATTATGCGCAAAAGTTAAAGTCAATCATCGCGAACAACGACATTCAAAGCATTACCGTGACGCGTATGGAAGTGCCGTGCTGCGGCGGCATTGAGCATGCCGTAAAGCAGGCTTTGCAGGCAAGCGGCAAAGGCATTCCGTTGAAAGTGGTCACGATTTCAACGGATGGAAAAATCAAGGCGTAGTTGCCGCTTCGTTTCCTGTAAACGCCGTCACGAAAACGACCCGTTCTTCGGAACGGGTCGTTTTTTTATTGAAACTCGTCCTCCCTCCCGCGGAAGACGGATTTCATCACGCGATGATTTCATCTCATGGCAGCAAGATTTGTCCCAATTTCAAAAGCGAAGCCCCCCTTGTCCAACGGACGAAGAGGGGCCTGTGCGCATTTTAACGGTGTACAGTCAAGCTATGCACTAAATACCGATTTGTCGATTACTGCCACGGATTCTGTACCATCTCCGCGCCGAGTGAAAACGCCTTTTTGCGCGTTTCCGGAAAGACCTTGTCGTGACGCTCTTTCTTGGCCTCCGGGTTAAACATCGTCCAATCATATTTGCTGTAATCGTTCACCTGCAGCGTGTCACCGCAAACCATCACCTTAGTGGGGCCAACCATGCCGCCGAGCGTTTTTTTATACTTCTCGAGCAATGTGTCGTAACCGACCTTGTCGTAATGTTCCTCGCTGCAGTTGCTCGTCATGATGAAAAGAACGGGAATCAAGTGCGTATTATAGCTTCTCGGCTCGGTTTTATAGGTCAACGATTGAAAAACCAAGCGTTCGTAAAGCGCGCGAAATGCCGCGCTGACATCCCCGAGATAATTCGGCGAGCCGATGATCAATCCGTCGGCACTTCTGATTTCGTCAAGCACCTCGGTGAGACCGTCCTTGCAAGCGCAGGTCCCCAGATGCCCGGGAAGCTTGCATCCGAAGCAGGAGATGCAACCCGTGAATTTTTCCAGCTTATACAGATCAAAAACCTTGACTTCGGCGCCCTCGGCCTCTGCGCCCTTTGCCGCCTCACGCACCAAAGACGCGGTGTTCCACGCGGCGCGGGGGCTTGCGTTGATTGCTACGATTTTCTTCATACGACTACTCCTTTTCATAATTTTTTATCGCTGAAGACAGCATAACATAAATACCGAAATTTGGCTACGCAATATGATATAATCCTTCGGATTAATAGATGTTTTCCCTTGTCGGCAAAATGTGAAACGGAATAAATTCCTCATACGCGAGCCGCGCATTTCATGGCGTCAGCTATTTCATACCGCAGGCACATTTCATAAATCCCCGAGGGCTTTTTCGTGCCAAACGCGACCAAAAGCAGCGTAACCAGGGGTTAAAGCAAGCAAAAGTAGCGAACGGCCTTGTTCAGTAAATTGGAATTTGTTTAATTGTTTTAGGTTTCTAAATAGGTATATAAGATATACTTAGCCCATTTATTTGCTTCTATTTCTAAACTTCTTTCTGTCCGTTCGTTGTCTTCCATAAAATACCATTGATAGTAATGCGTTATTTCATGGGCAACAGAAAACAACACATCTTCTATCAGATTTCTTTCAGTAACCCTCGAAGCGATGCAAATCTTCGGATATATATTCTTACTACTATCTCCATCATAGAAAATGCCATAAAATTTATGTCCATCTGTCTGGTGAAGAAAATGCGTTTGGTCGAAAAATTCTACATTTAATCTGATTGGGAAATAGTAATTTTTTCTAATAAACTTAACAAACTCGTTTACTTTCGTTTTTATTTGCTCATCAAAACCGATAGGATATTTACATCTCAATCCGTCATTATTTGCCGAGTCAATATATTCGTCTTTGAATTCTTTTTCAATCCAAAAAATCATAAAGTCACCTCGTCAAATTCAGATTTGTTGAATTGATTATATCGCAAAAGCATAAATTGTTCAACGCAAGCAAAACCCTCTATTGTCTTGGTAGACTCTTTCATGCGAAAGACTACCTTAACGGAGCAGAATTGAGGTAAGAAAGCCTAAAAGTAGTGTATTTGCTCTGCTCTACAAATTAGAATCTGTCGAACGGATTTCTATTGACGAGAGCAAAGATAGGCTTGCAGGATTTCTTCTACTTCATCCTCATTGGGCGTATATCCCTCATATATCTCATTGCAAAGCCATGCATAATAATCCGTTATTGCCTCGATGAAAGAAGTAAGTATCTCTTCAATTGTGCTATGTTCTGTTCTCACAGGGAGACGAATCTCTGGAATATCCTCGCAATTGCTAAATGTTGGATAGGAGGAAAAATCAGCCCAATAAAACAAATATCCAACCCGTTTACCACTACGGCTAATCAGATAATGATTGTATTCAAAATCGACCCACAAGGTAATAGGAATACGATAATTGTTTTCCACCCAAGTTACAAAAGAACGAAGTTCCTGCTCAACATCTGTTGGGATTCTTTTGTCGAATCCAATATTAAATTCTGGCAAAATGTTTTCAGAAACTTTCAGTTCTACTGTCTGAGCCTTTTTCCAAACACTGTTTTCAGTCACAGGGAACACCTCCTCGTCAAAACCTTATTTATCAAATTGATTATATCAAAAAACCATGGTTTTTTCAACAGAACACAAAAACCTCTATTGTCTTGGTAGACTCTTTCATGCTACGCCCGACTGGATTCGAACCAGCGACCGATGCCGCCGCTGCGCGGTTGGCATCCGCCGAGCGGCAATTTAACGTGCTTCGCACCTGAAGGTCGCTGTTCCTCTGCAGGCATATGCAAAACCCCCGCCACCCTTTGGGTGACGGGGGTTTTGGTACGCCCGACTGGATTCGAACCAGCGACCTTCAGAGTCGGAGTCTGACACTCTATCCAACTGAGCTACGGGCGCATATGGGAGCGCCTTTCAAAAAGGCGCTCATGTAGTATAGCAAACTTTTCCCAAAATGTAAAGAGAAAGATGTAAGTTTAGGCCTCGGAAAGCGCCTCCCATTTCTCATAGAGCGCGTCGAGCTGACTGTCAAGCTCCGCACGCTGTTCGCCGAGCTCCATCAGGCGCTGGTAGTCCGAAGCATAGAGTTCCTCCTGCTCCCCGATCTCCGCGAGCGCCTTTTCCAGCTTTGCGATCTCGCGCTCCGTCTGCGCGAGCTGCTTTTCCGTGTTTTTCCTCGGCCGTTTCTCCGTGGCCGCCTTCTCTGCCTTTGCGGGCGCGGGCATTTTTTTCGCCGCCGTGCGCGCAAGCTCCTCCTGCCGCTTCCGATAGGCACGGTATTCCGCAAAGCTGCCGCGATAATCCCGGAAAACGCCGTCCTCCAGCGACCAGATGCGCGTGGCAAATTTCTCAATAAAATACCGGTCGTGCGAGACGAACAAAAGCGTCTCCTCATAATCGGAGAGCGTGTCCTCCATCCACTCGCGGCTGGCGAGGTCAAGATGGTTGGTCGGCTCGTCCAAAATCAGGAAATTGATCTCCCCATGCATGAGGATACACAGCCGCAGCCGGCTCTTCTCCCCACCGGAGAGCGCCCAGACGGGCTTGAACACATCCTCCCCGGAGAATTTGAACGCGCCGAGGCGGTTGCGCGCGGTCTGCGGCGTGCAGTTCGTCTCGTACAGCACGGTATCCAGCACGCTGCGGTTTTCGTCTTCAAAATGCACCTGCTGCTCCAGATAGGCGGTTTTGATGGCGGGGCCGCGCCGCACAAGACCCGTATCCGGCCTGAGCTCGCCCGTGAGAATCCGCACGAGCGTGGATTTTCCGGTTCCGTTGTCGCCGATGAGTGCAATGCGCTCACCGCCCGTCACGATGCCGGAGACGTCCGAATAAAGCGTTCTGCCGTCGAAGCCCTTGCTCACCCCGTCGAGCACCAGCACCTCATCCCCGCGAAATTCCTTTTCGGAAAACCGCGCGGTCATCTTCTTTTCTTCCCGCGGACGCTCGGTCTGCGCGAGACGGTCAATGCGCTTTTCCATGGAAAAGGCGCGCTTGTGCAGCTTGTCGTTGCCCATAAAGGCCCACAAATGCAGCTTGTCCGCGGCCTCCTGAAGCTGCTTGAGTTTGGCCTGATCCCGCTCGTAACGGGCAAGCTGCTCCTCAAAGCGCCGACGCTTCTCCTGCACATAAAAGCTGTAGTTTCCGCTGTAGAACTCCGCCTTTCCATTGACCAGTTCAATGGTTCGCTGCGCAATCCGGTCCAAAAAATAGCGGTCGTGGCTGATGGCGAGCACTGTGCCGCGGAAGCTGAGCAGGTATTCCTCCAGCCACTCCGTGGCACGCAGATCCAGATGGTTGGTCGGCTCGTCGAGCAGGAGAATGTCCGTGTCCTCCAAAATCAGCCGCGCCAGGTTCACGCGCGTCTTTTCCCCGCCGGAGAGCTGCGAAAACAGCCTCCCGCGCATATCCTGCGAAATGTCCAGTCCGTTGGCAACGCGGTTGCGCGCATAGTCCGTGTCATAGCCGCCAAGCCGCTCGAACTCGGCCGAGAGCGTGTCATATTCCCGCAGCAGCTTGTCCGAGCTGTCCGTCGCCATCCGCTCCGACACCTTTTCCATGCGCGCGGCGATGGCGTCCAGACGCGCGTGCGCGGTTTTGAGCACGTCCTCCGTCGTATACTCCTCCGGATAAACGGGGATCTGCGAAATCAGCCCGATACGCTTGTCGCCGCCAATGACGATGTTGCCCTCGTCCTCGCTCAGCTCGCCGGTCAGCAGCCGGAAAAGCGTGGTCTTGCCCGCGCCGTTCCGACCGAGCAGGCACACGCGCTCGCCGGCTTCGATTTCCATGCTCAGGCCGTCAATGATGTTCTTGCCGACCTCGAAGGCCTTGACTAAGTTTTGTACGGAAATGTCGATCATAACTGTGTTTGCCTTTCAAATATGTGGGTAACGCTCACTCCTGCGCCGGCACGGAAAACACGGTGGCGTAATAGTCCTGCATCAGAATCTCTGCGCTGTATGTGAACATGCGGTCCACTTCCTCAAGCGTCTCATGCACGTATTTTTGCATTTCCTCCTCGGAGGCAAAGATGCCGGGGACAGGCTCAAACACGTCAGAGCCGGCGTTGTAGCGCCCGCGCGGCGTAATAAAGCTATGGTCGGCGAAGACAACAAGCCCCTCTGCGTCCGAGAACATATCCCGTCCCATCAGGAGCCGGGAATCGTAGGGCAGGCCGAAAAGATTGGAGAGCGTCGGCAGAATGTCCAGCGTGGAACAGGGCTTCGTCACGGTGACCGGCTCCTCCAGCTCCGCGCTCCACAGGATAAAGGCGTTGCGGTAAAGCTCCAGCTCATCCCCGATGGGCGCTCCGCGCAGCTCGGAAAGCTCCTGATCGCTCAGCGCGTAGGGATAATGGTCGGCGGAGAGCGCAATCACGGTGTTTTCCAGTTCACCTGCCGCGTCCAGTTCACGCAGCAGCATGGAAAGCGCGTCCTCCAGTTCCAGATTGCAGGCCAGATACGCGCGCACGCCCTCGCTGTAGGGCAGATTCGCAGTCTCTGCCTCGTGCTTGGCAGCCATCGGGTTTCCGGGAAAAGTGTAGAACATATGCCCGCTGACCGTCAGATAGTAAACATGGAAAGGCGGGGAGCTTACATAGCACCCGACGCTCTGCTCCACCATCTCCACATCGGACTCCGGGAACTGGTCTGTGACATTCAGGCCGTTTCCCTTGGCGCGCCAGACGTAGCCCATGTTCGGATGGCTCTTGTCCCGGTCGTAATAGCTGTAGTTATGGGGATGGAAGGCATAGGAACTGTAACCTTCATCGTTTAACATGTTGGCAATGGAAAAGGGCATGTAATTCTCCGACGAGAGCGAAAAGCTCCAAACGCCGTATTTGGGCAGCAAGCCCGTCAGTGTCACATATTCGCCGTCACTCGTGGAGACGCCCCAGAGCGGATCATAGAAATTTTCGAAGGTATAGCCCTCGCTGCACAGCTTATATAGCGTGGGCGTGAGCGTTTCGTCGATAACCTCGGCGGAAAAGCTCTCCGCCACAATCCAGATCAGGTTTTTCCCGGCAAACAACCCGGTCTGCGCATTTTTGTTTGTGGCCTCGCGGTTTTGGAAATACCGGTGCATTTCAAGGAGCGTGCTATCCTCTGTTTCGGAAATCAGGCGGTCAAAGTCGATGTCCAGCACATTCCTGTCCGCACCGTCCTCCGGCGCAGAGAGCTCCGCCGGCGTGCTTTGCCGTTCCTCCTCATCGGTTTCTGCCTCGTCATGATCCGGCAGCGGCAGGAGTGGCGCAAGCTCCGGCTCCGGCTGCGTAAGCATCAGCTCGCGCAGATCAATGCGCGTTGTGGTGATCAGGCCGAAATATTCCTGAGAAAGGCTGGGGATCAGCGTGTCGCTGTAGAGATAGCCGGGCGACATATAGCCGGGCTGTTTTGCCATCACGCCGCAGACGGCGGCAAGCTGCAAAACGAGGAACAGCCCGGCCAGACCCGCGCGGTAGAGCGTCTTGGGCTGCGCGCAGTCTGCAAGCTGCCTGCCAAACACAAGCCAGAGAACGAGCGGCACGGCGGCAGCGAGCAAAAAGGGCAGAGAGTTCCATATGCCGATGAGCGCCTGATCGAAGAAATCGGCGACCACGCCGCCCGCTTTTGTGACGCTGAACAGCGCAAGAAAGGCCTTGAAGATGCGGAAATAAACCGCCTGTGTGCCAAAAAGCAGAAAGGCGATCACGAGCCACACCGTTGCTGTCGCGCGCGAAAAGCGCTTTCCGACGCAGCAGCTGAGGCTCAGGGCAAAGCCGAAGGCGCCGGAGAGCAGCGTTGTATACACAGCCCCCTTCGCGCTGACGGAGCCGAAGCACCAGAACTTAAAGGCCAGCTCCATATAGACCAAAGAGAGTGGGATAAACAGATAACAGAGTATTTTTTTGCCGTTTGCAGTCATGGCAAGCTCCTCATCTCATTCGGGCAGTTCAGGATTTAACAGCCTCCTGCAGCACAGTGTTCGCCACGGGGGCTGCCGCGCCGATGCCGCTGCCGCCGTGCTCAATCACGACGACAAAGGCGTATGGATGTTCCTGATCCTGCAAAAAACCGGTGAACCATGCGTGCGGCGCACCGTCACCGACCTCTGCCGTGCCGGTTTTTCCGCAAAGCGCAAGGCCGGGGAAGTTCCACTCCCCGTAGCCGTACACGACATTATAGCGCAAATCATCCGCAAGCAATTCGGCGGTTTCTTTGTCCAAAATCCGGGTCTCCGTTGTTTTTCCGTCGCGGAGCAGCGTGGGCTCCTGCACAGTGCCGTCACCGGCAATCGCGCTCACCAAACGGAGCATCGCAAAGGGACAAACGAGGTCAGTGGACTGTCCGATGCCGCTCCAGGCCAGCGCCGTGGAGCCGGCGTCGCCCTTTTCAAAGTTTCCCGCAGCGGTGACGCTGCCGCACAGCGCAAGCGGCTGCGTCATGCCAAGCCGGTCGGCATATTCCGCAAGCGTATCCCCGCCGAGTTCCAGACTCAGCTCGGCAAACGCGCAGTTGCAGGAATTGGAAAAGGCCTGTTCAACGGTCTGCGCGCCGTGACTTGCGGTACAGTGCACGATCTGCCCGTCGACAAGCGTTTCACCGGCGCACAGGAAGCTGCGGTTTTGCAGGTCGGGAATGCGCTCGATGGCGGCGGCCAGCGTGACGATCTTGAAAACCGAGCCGGGCGTGTAGGCCGCGCCTGTGACGCGGTTGAGATATGCACCCTCCGGCAGGACTGCGGGGACGTATTCCGGGTCGTAGGCAGGCGATGAGACCATACAGAGAATCTCGCCCGTCTCATAATTGCACACGGCCACAGCACCGTTGCGCCCGGCGAGCGCGGCATTTGCCGCCTTACAGAGTCCGGCATCGAGCGAGAGCACTACAACAGGCCCTTCCCCGCTCGGATCATAGACGCCGCTGACGGGATTATACCCAATAAGTGAGTCGGAAAAAAGCTGCAGTGCGCCCGCGCCGATGTTGCCGGAAAAGTCGCCCACCGCGTGCAGACAGCTCACGCGCGTGTTGGCATCCGAGGCATAGCTGCGCGCCTCTCCGTCCGCACGCGCCAGAACAACACCGTTTCGGTCGGTGAGTGTGCCTCGCGCGAGCTGCCCGTCCTGATAAACGGTACGGTTTGCGGTAAAAGAAGCCCAGGCCTCACCGTCGCGCGCGAAACGGAAAACGTAGACGCCAAGCCCGAGCACCAGCGCCAGCGCAATGAGCAGAGAGAAAACGGCGCGGGTTTTGACCTTTTTCATTCGCCGTCCTCCTCGTCCTCATCCACCGGTTCCGACAGGATGCCGGAGGGAAGCTTCTGCGCGAAGCTGGCGTTTTGCCGCGTGTCCGCGGCCTTGATGAACGCCAGCAGCATCCAGCAAGAGATCAGACTTGACCCGCCGCGCGAGACGAAGGGGAAGGTCACGCCCGTGAAGGGCAGAATGTCCGTTGAGCCGAAAACATTGAGCGCAAGCTGCACCATCATCAGACTCACCGCAGCGCAGGCGCCAATCACATAAAAGCTGCTGCGGCTGCCCGCGGCATTCCGGTAGGCAAACGTGGCCAGCAGCACGATGGCGAGGATGGCCAGCACAGCCGTGAGCAGTCCAAACTCCTCGCAGATCAGGCAGAAGACAAGATCTGTGTCCGCAGCCACAACATCCTTGAGCCAGCCCGCGCCCGCACCGCAGCCAAGCAGGCCGCCCGAGGCAGCCGCGGCAAGCGCGCGCGTCTGCTGGAATCCGGCGCCGTAGGGCGTTTCCCAAATATGTCCCCATGTGGCAAAGCGCGCGGCGATATGCGGTTTTGCATACAGCACAAGAAAACAGGCCAGCGCCGCACCCGACACGGCGAGGAACACCGTGGCGAGGTTGCCGCTGCGCAGAAAGCTGATGACCAGAAAGGTCGCAAAGAACACCAGCGCCGTGCCGAAATCGCCCATCAGCGCGAGGGCACCGACACACAGCGCGGAAAACGCAATAAACAGAAAGAGGTTTCGCCCGGAATAGAGCCGCTCCAGCGTCGCTGCGCCCGCGTAGATATAGGCGACCTTCACAAACTCCGAGGGCTGGACGGAAAATCCGGCGATATAGAGCCAGTTGCGCGCGCCGAAAACCTCCTCCGCGGTGAACAGATTGAGCGCCAGAAAGCCAAGCGCGGCAAAGCCGCAGACCCAGCGCAAAGCGCGGGTGCGGCGCAGGTCACGCAGCCACCAGCCGAGCAGGATGAACAGTACGATGCCGCCAATGAGCAGCAGCAGATGCTTCAGCAGCGCCTCGGGCACGGAGCCCGCCGCGACGGAGAGCCCGATTGCAGACAGGAAAAAGGCGATTGTCTCCACCTCAAAGCCGCTGCGCCGGATTGAGCGCATGACGAGGAAATAGCTCCACATCACAAGCGCAAATGCGGCATAGGCAAGCAGGATGTGCAGGCGGTATTCCGCCTGCGCGCTCACAAGCTGCTGGCCGCCAAGGATCGCGAGCAGGAGCGTGAGCAGAAGAAAGTTCAGCCCGGGTCTTACCAGATCCCCCGGCTGCGCGCGCACGCCGGAAAGCTCGCCGCGCTCCGATTCCGTGAGCGAGAGGAAGTCCAGCTCCTGATCGGCGAGGCGCAGCACATCTCCGTCCCGGAGCTCGGAAGACTTAACGCGCTTTCCGTTGACATACACGCCGCCGGTGCTGCGCAGGTCGCGGACCGTCCACGTCCCGTTATCCGAGCGGATCAGCGCCGCGTGGACGCGGCTCACCGCCGGGTAAGGCACCACAATGTCGGAGCTGCCCGCACGGCCGAGCAGATTTTCCCAGTGCAGAAGCGGGCAGCGCTTGCCGTTCGGGAGCTTCAGATAGCCCCAGACTTCCGGCTCATAGCGCATGCGCAGCATGGAGCGTGCGCAGCGCAGCAAGATCCAGAGCGCGAGCAGGGGCACGCAAAACCGCGTGACGGAGACGAATCCCCAGCCGAGGGCAAGATTCTCCATGACCATTGTCATACCGTCCACGCCGTGTGCCTCCTCCCTGCAATGATTCCATATCCTAACATTATATTATACCAAACTTGTAACGGATTGACAAGCCGCGCAGGAGAATCTAAAATAGAATCCGGACCGGCAAAGCGTCTTTGTCTTGCTGGCGCGGTGGGACATCATGCGGGCGCGGCCAAGGCAGGACAGCGCCTGCCTCAGATTGGACAAGCCGCTGTGCAAACGCCCCCTCAAGCGGGGACTTTTACGCATTTCCAAATTTTCCGGCCGGGGAAATTCGCAGCGGAAAACGGCGTCAAAAACCGCCCCCGGGTGTTTTTGACAAGCTATAGAATTGCCATGAAAACAGACCGTAAAACCAAAAACTGGATACTCCTGTTTTTGCTGCTCCTGTGCCTCGGCGCGCTCGGCGTTTTTTGCGCGCGCAGCTTATCCGCCCCCGCCGTGACGGCGCGCGTGTCCGTGGACGGAGAATGCGTGAAAGTTATAGATCTGCGCGCAGTCACACTGCCCTATGAATTTGAGGTAAGCTCGGAGCTCGGGCGCAACCTTGTGCGCGTGGAGCATGGGTGCATCGCCGTGATCGAGTCGGACTGTCCCGAGCAGATCTGTGTGCGCCAGGGCTTCGTGCAGGAAAGCGGCATTCCCATCGTCTGCCTGCCGCACCGGCTCGTGATTGAACTGGAGGACGGCGAATGAGTCGGACGAAAAAGCTTGTGTTGGCGGCGGCGCTCGCCGCTGCCGCGCTTGGAATCTATGTGCTCGAAGCGCAGATTCCGGCGCCGCTCCCCATTCCCGGCGTCAAGCTCGGCCTTGCCAACATCATCACGCTCACCGCGATGGCGCTGCTCGGCAGGAAGCTCTCCGCCGCCACGCTTGCGCTTCGGCTGCTGCTCGGCAGCATGTTCGCCGGGGGCTTTTCCGCGCTGCTGTACAGCGTCGCGGGCGGTGCGGCAGCTTACGCTGTCATGGCCGGACTGATTGGCCTTTTCCCGGAAAAACGGCTTTGGGTAATCAGCGCGCTGGCCGCGATCGCCCATAACGCCGCGCAGCTCGTCTGCGCCGTTTTGGTGACGGGCACGGCGGGCCTGTTCTGGTATGCGCCCGCGCTGCTCATCTCGGCAATTCTGACCGGCGCATTCACGGGAATTGCCGCGACTTTCCTGCTGCGCGGACTAAAAAAGATTTAGATTAGAAAATTTTGCGGGAAGGGCTTGACAAATTCCAAATATTCAGTATAATAACAAGGCACTCAACTTTACCGGGATTGTGTAATGGTAGCACGCCGGACTCTGACTCCGTCTGTGAGGGTTCGAATCCTTCTCCCGGTGCCAAAAATCGACAGGTTTCGACCTGTCGATTTTTTATCCATTGCGAAAGCAATGGTATATCATCACGCGCAAGCGTGCATCTCATCACCGAAGGTGTATATCATCAGCCGCAGGCTGCATTTCTTTTCGCAATGATGATATACAAAACTTCGTTTTGATGATATGCAATTCCTGCGGAATTGATAATATACACGGCTTTCGCCGTGATTAATGTGAGAGTTCGAATTCATACGCAAAACTTCCGAAAATATCTTTTTCGTAGCCCATAGACAGGAAAACAGCGATAGCATCTGCTATCGCTGTTTTCCTTTTCTTATACTTTGTACACGCTCCCGGCAGCTGAAAACGCTTGACGGAGGCGTTTTGGCGTTTGGTTGTAATGTTCATGGTATCATGGTATAATCTGTTCGGAAGCGGAATTTGGAGAAACAGGTGGAGCATATGAAGAAAACTGTAACTGTGAAAAAATGCAAAAGCCACCGTACGGTCATGGTTATATTTTCTGTAGCGATGTTCGTCGTTCTTACAATGTGTGTTTTCGCCATGCAGACTGCTGCCGCACTCCTGTTTTATGTACCTTTTTTTGTTATTTGGGCTCCTATGACAATATATTTTTTGACTTGGCAAATACGCTTTGAGAAAAGCGGAATTGTTAGAAAGGTGTTTTTCCGAGAATCAAAAAAGTATTCTTTCGCAATGCTTCGGGAAGTGGTAAAAAGCTTCTATGCTTCAGAGCGAAATTTTACTGTCCGTATGTACTTTGTAGATGGAAAAGTGCTCCAGTTTCGTATGGATGACGAAAATGCTACTCAGGCAGTAAAAACGCTGCTAAGGCATGGTAGCATCAAAACTCTGTAATCACAGACCCATCCCAATTTGTCGGACTGCGTGTTACATGCTGAATCGCTTTTTCCCTGCATTTTCGCACCGTTTACGAGTTCTTTCGCACAAAAACACCTAATTTGTCTGTCGGGCGAAGGGCGTTTTTCCACGGAGCTTGTTATTTTTCTTAACTATGAACTGTACCAATGGTGCAATAAATAAAATTTTTGATTGTGGGTGCTGCAATGTTTTTGAAATTTCAGACAGACGGGGAACGCCGCGCTTTCGGTGGTTCCGCTTTTTTGGAAATACAGTATTGCAGTCTTCCCGCCGGAAGCTCCGCGCGAAAAACCGTATCGGTCGACTCCATCCATAATTGGAATCTGTCCTCTCTGTATGTTTCCGAAGAGGACATGGACGACTTTTATGCTCAATATAAGGACATTTTGCATAACGGTCTTTACAACAACCTGCGCGAGGGCGTCGTAGATCTTTGCGGAATCAACTATTACAGCGAGGAAAAGACGCGCGCAATTATCGCAGAATTGCACGCACGCAGGCCGAAAGGCTTTGAAACACTTCTGGCATGGCTGCGTGAAAGCCCACACAACAACGGTTTCTATGTTTTGGGAATATAAAAGCCGGCGAAAGGGGACTCTTTGATCAGCCGGACGAAAGGCGAAAAGATGGGCACAGACAATCAGGATCCGATCGGGAAATCCCCTTCTCCGGGAAAGGCCAAAAGGTGAGACAATGAAAATTTATGACATCACGCAGGAACTGTTCGGCTGCTGCGTATATCCGGGGGATCCGGCGCCGGAGCGGGAACAGCTGCAAAGCATCGCAGACGGCGATCTGTATAACCTGAGCAAGCTTTCTCTTTGCGCCCACAACGGAACGCACATCGACGCGCCGTATCATTTCCTTGGCAACGGCAAAACAATCGACCAAATCGCGCTGCAACAGTGCATCGGCCGGGCAATCGTCGTATCCTGTGACGGGGAGCCTGACCTTGCAACGCTGGAAACACTCCTGCAAAAGTCGCCGAAGAAAATCCTATTCAAGGGAAAAACGACCGTTTCCATCGAAGCCGCGCAGCTGATGAACCGCTACGGTGTGGAGCTCGTGGGGGTGGAGAGCCAGACGGTCGGGCCGGAGGATGCCCCGATGGCGGTGCATCTGGAGCTGCTTGGCCGAGAGGTTGTTCTGCTCGAGGGCATCCGTCTGGGCAAAGTGCCCGAGGGCGAATATCTGCTTTTTGCCGCGCCGCTGCTCCTCGGCGGTGCGGACGGCGCGCCCTGTCGCGCGGTGCTGATCGAAACAGTCTGACACCTCTTGCGTGTTTCCGCTTCCTGTGCTACAATCAAGACGCGCTTGATCTATGGCGCGTCTTATTTTGTATATAATTATGTTTTGGAGGATTCACGATGGCAGTTTTATCCGGTCTTCAGCCCGAACGGGTGTTTTCTTATTTTGAAAAGCTTTGCTCCGTGCCGCACGGCAGCGGCAACACCAAGCAGATCAGCGACCTCTTGGTGGGCTTTGCCAAAGAACTTGGCCTGAAATACCGTCAGGACGAGCTGAACAACGTCATCATCTGGAAGGACGCCTCGCCCGGCTATGAAAACGCCGAGCCGATCATGATGCAGGGCCATATGGACATGGTCTGCGCCAAGACCGAGGACTGCACGAAGGACATGACAAAAGAGGGCCTTGACGTCGAGACGGACGGCGAGTTCGTCTGGGCAAAACAGACCTCGCTCGGCGGCGACGACTGCATCGGCGTTGCGATGACGCTGGCGATCCTCTCGGACGACAGCCTGCCCCATCCCCCGCTCGAGGCGGTGTTCACCGTTGACGAGGAGGTTGGCATGGACGGCGCGGCCGGGCTCGACTGCTCCGATCTGAAAAGCCGCAAGCTTCTGAATCTGGACTGCGGCGGCGAAGGCATTTTCACCGTCTCCTGCGCGGGCGGCGTCCGCGCTGACTGCTTCCTGCCCGGCACGGCGGAACCCATCGGCACCGAGGCCTGCTACAGCGTCACCATCTCCGGTCTGCGTGGCGGACACTCCGGCGGCGAGATCAACAAGGGCCGCGGCAGCGCAAACGTCCTCATGGCACGCGTGCTCTACGGCGCGCTGGAGGCACTCGGCGCTGTTCGTCTGCACGATGTGCTCGGCGGCAAGTTTGACAACGTCATCTGCAGCCACTGCGTCGCAGAGGTTGCCGTTCCTGCAGACAAGGCAGAGGCTTTTGAAAGCTTCCTGCGCGAATATGACGCAATTCTCAAGGATGAGTACGCCGCGAGCGACGCGGGCATTGAGCTCAGCTTTGAAAAGGCCGATTTCTCCACCGCCATGAGCGCAAAGGACAGCGCCGTCATGCTGCACACGCTCTTTGCGATGCCGCACGGCGTGCAGGAAATGAGCCGCGATTTCGAGGGTCTGGTGCAGACCTCTCTCAACCTTGGCATGATCTCCATGGCGGACGACGGGCTGCACTTCTCCTTCTCCATCCGCTCCTCCGTCGCTTCACAGAAAGCCATGATGCTGCAGAAGCTGCGCGCGATCCTCGGCCTTGCCGGCGGCAGCGTCACGGAGCACAGTGCATACCCCGGCTGGCAGTATCGCCGCGAGTCCTCCTTCCGCGATCTGGTCATGCAGGCCTGGAAGGACCAGACCGGCACGGACGGTAGAATCGTGGCCATCCACGGCGGACTGGAATGCGGTCTGTTCATCGAGAAGATGCCCGGGCTGGACGTTGTCGCCCTCGGCCCCAACCAGACCGGCATCCACTCTGTGAACGAAAAGCTCAACGTCGCTTCCGTCGGCCGCGTCTATCCGGTTCTGTGCGAGATCCTGCGTCGCAGCAAATAAAAAACCATCACATACGCATCCCCGCCGGGCACGGCTTTTGCCCGGCGGGGATTTTGTTTCTAAGCCTGTTCCAGCGCGTGAAGCAGCACGCCGCAGACAAGAGGCATATCCTCTGCGTCAAAGGCCGCCGGAAAATTATCTGAAAACAGGATCTCTGCCGCAGGGCGATAGTTCTCGCCGCCCTCCCACAAAAGCAGCCGCACGCGCAGCTCCTCCAGAAAAGGAAGCTCGAAGGCGCGGTCCGCCATCGGCAGCGGCATGCCGCCCAGAGAGACGCAGGCGCGGGCAAACGTTTCCGGCATCTGGGCAAAGCCATGCGCAAGCCGCTGCGCGCTCTGCGTCCGGAAAGCCGCCGTGAGGGTCTGATCCCACAGCTGCGCATAAGGCAGGAAAGCGCCCGTGCGCGCGGCGCAGTGACCGCGCAGCAGATAGCCAAGCAGCAGGGCGGAAAGTTCATCGCCGGACACGGGCGCGCCATCCGGGAGCAACGCCTCGCCCTCCGGCCACGTAACCGCAGCCTTTCTGCCGAACATCTGCAAAGCAAACAGCCCCGTGTCCGCATCGTATACCGCGCCGCTGCGGCGCTGCACCTCCTCCGGTTTGGCGCGCGCAAACTTTGCGCGGTCCTGCCGGAGCAGCAGACGCATTCTGTCTAAGGAAACATCCATCATTCTCACCTCAATCGCGGCGCGCTGCACAGAATGTGCGCCGCTGCTCTCAGGCCGGACAACAGCATCCAAACCTGCACGGATTCTGCTGCTTAGTTTTCCCACTTGCAGCCCATCTATCCGCGCCCCGGGCCGCCATTAGGTTGACTTCTCCGAAAAAGCGTGTATACTATATGCACAAATATGATTCTTTACAGGAGATGGCCAAATTGAGCGAATGTAAGCACGATTGCGCAAGCTGCGCAAGCAACTGCAGTGAACGGACGGCAGAGCAGACGGATTTCCGCGAGCAGCCGCATCCCGGCAGTAGAGTCAAAAAAGTGATCGGCGTTGTCAGCGGCAAGGGCGGCGTCGGTAAAAGCCTTGTAACCAGCATGCTGGCGGTTCTGATGAATCGCGCCGGCTGCCGCACCGCCATTCTGGATGCGGACATCACCGGTCCCTCCATCCCCACCGCTTTCGGCCTGAAGGAGCGCGCGCAGAGCGTGCAGGACGGCATCCTGCCGGTGGAGAGCGAGAGCGGCGTTGCCGTTATGTCTCTGAACCTGCTGCTGGCGGACGCGGGTAACCCCGTTGTGTGGCGCGGCCCGGTGATCGCGGGTGCCGTCAAGCAGTTCTGGACGGACGTAATCTGGGGCGATGTGGACTATATGTTTGTGGATATGCCTCCCGGCACGGGCGATGTGCCGCTGACCGTGCTGCAGTCGCTGCCGGTTGACGGCGTGGTCGTTGTGACCTCGCCGCAGGAGCTGGTCAGCCTGATCGTGGAGAAGGCTGTGCGCATGACCGAGATGATGCCCCGCAAGGTGCCGGTGCTGGCGCTTGTGGAGAACATGAGTTTCTTCAAGTGCCCGGACTGCGACAAGGTGCATCACATTTACGGTGAGAGCCACATTGAGGAGATTGCCGCGGCCCACGGCGTGGACACAGTCTGCCGCCTGCCCATCGACCCCTCGATCGCCCGGGCGATTGACGCCGGTGAAGTCGAAAAGCTGCCCTGCGACGATCTTGCGGCCATCGCGGAAAAGCTTTTGGCTTTATAATTGCGCGCAGCATGCCGCGCGGCTTCGTTTACCTGTGTATAACAAATTTGAAAAATAAATAAAAAGGAGATGTCAACATGGCGGACTTCGTACTGAACAAAGAGGGCGAATACGGTCATCTGATCATGCAGGACCTTCCGGAGATCTTCAACCAGCCCACGGAATTTAACGAGCTCTACAAGCAGTGGGGTGACCGTTGCCTGTTTATTGACGGCAACCAGGTTCCCGGCTCCATCCAGATGAACATCACCTGGTACCGCAACGCCCCCGATTTCTATCCCCTGCCCCGCCACGATGAGCACATGCATGACTTTGGCGAGCTCGTCGGCTTCCTCGGCTCCGACCCCGACGACAAGTATGATCTCGGCGGCGTGATCGAGATCGGACTCAACGGCGAGCTGCACCGGCTCACCAGAAGCTCCGTTATCTTCATGCCTCCCGGAATGAAGCACCTCCCCCTGTCCATCATCGAGCTGCACCGTCCCATTCTGCATTTCTCCGTTTCCATGAACCCCACCTACACCCTCACGCGCACAAATGGCGAAAAGGGCGGCGTCGATACGACGGCGAAATAAAAACTACAAAAACAGCAAAACGCCCGCGCGGGAGAATCTCCCGCGCGGGTGTTTTCTGTTTACACGCCTTTATGATTTGTTGATTTCACAAACAACGCGCGTTTCCCGGCTGGGATGCGCAGACTCTGCATCCCGCGCCGGAATCGATTTTGAAAAAAATTCAGATCGCCAGGACTTCAATTTTTCCATCCTTCGCCGTCAAACCGACACGGCGCACAACGCCGCGCAGCTTGTCGATGATTTCGGAAGCGATGGCGTCCTCCACCTCGCGCTGGATCAGGCGGCGCAGGTTGCGCGCGCCATAGGTCTCCGAAAAGCTCTTATCCGTGAGGTAATCGACTGCAGCGTCGTCCCAGGAAAGCTCCATGCCCTTTTCGGCCATAACGTCCTTCAGCTCCGTGAGCATCAGCTCGGCGATGCCGCGGAAATTCTCCCGCGTGAGCTTGTTGAAGCAGACAATCTCGTCCACGCGGTTGATGAACTCCGGCCGCAGGAACTCGTTGAGCGCCTTAATGGCCTTGTCCCGACCCATCTCGCTCTCCGTCTTGTTAAAGCCCATGCTGCCGCCCTTGAGGTTGCTGCCGGCATTCGTCGTCATGATGATGACCGTGTTTTCGAAGTTCACGTTGCGCCCCTGCGCATCCGTGATGTGTCCGTCATCCAAAATCTGCAGCAGGACGTTGAGCACATCGGGGTGCGCCTTTTCGATCTCGTCAAAGAGCACGACGCTGTAGGGTCTGCGGCGGATTTTCTCCGTGAGCTGTCCCGCCTCGTCATAGCCGACGTAGCCCGGAGGCGAGCCGATCATCCGGGAAACGGAATGCTTCTCCATAAACTCGGACATATCCAGCCGAATCAGGGATTCCGGCGCGTTGAACAGGTCCTCGGCCAGCCGCTTGACCAGCTCCGTCTTGCCCACGCCGGTGCTGCCGACGAAGATGAAGCTGACCGGCTTGCGCTTTGCCTGCAATCCGGCGCGGGAGCGCTTGATCGCCGCGCACACGGCGTCCACAGCCTCGTCCTGGCCGACGATATGCGCTTTGAGCCGCTTGTGCAGCTCGGAAAGGCGGACGAATTCATCCTCCCGGATGCTGCTGGCGGGGATCTTTGTCCAGAGCTCAATGATGCGCGCGAGGTTTTCCACCGTCAGCTCCGGCGCTTTCTCCGCGCGGAGCACCGTCAGCTCATCAAAAAGCTGCATATCGCGGCTGCGGATCACCGCCAGACGCTCAAAATCCTCGCTCCCGGCGTCCGCAAGCAGCAGCTCGCGTTCCTTATCCAGATCCGCGCGCTCCTTTTCGATGCTCTGGATGCGCGCAAGCGCCTTGTTTTTCAGATTCACATCCGAGCAGGCCTCGTCGATCAGGTCAATGGCCTTGTCGGGCAGGAAGCGATCCGTGATATAGCGCTCGGAGAGCAGCACGGCCTGTCGGCACATCTCGTCCGGGATGCGCACGCCGTGATAATCCTCATAATACTTGCGAATGCCCAAAAGGATTTCCACGCTGTCGCTGATGGAGGGCTCTGCAATCGTAACGGGCTGGAAGCGACGTTCGAGCGCGCTGTCCTTTTCAATGTGCTTGCGATACTCCGCGAAGGTTGTCGCGCCGATCACCTGAATCTCGCCGCGGGACAGCGCAGGCTTGAGAATGTTGGCGGCATTCATGCTGCCCTCGGCATCCCCCGCGCCGACAATATTGTGCACCTCGTCGATCACGAGGATGACATTCCCCTGCTTCCGGACTTCCTCAATGAGTCCCTTCATCCGGCTTTCAAACTGGCCGCGGAACTGCGTGCCGGCGACGAGCGCCGTCAGGTCAAGCAGATAGACCTCCTTATCCAGCAGCTTATAGGGCACGTCTCCGGCCACGATGCGCTGGGCAAGCCCCTCCGCAATCGCCGTTTTGCCGACGCCCGGCTCGCCGATCAGGCAGGGATTGTTCTTTTGCCGGCGGTTGAGAATCTGAATCACGCGCTCAAGCTCCTCCGCCCGGCCGATCATCCGGTCAAGCTTACCCGCGCGGGCACGGTCGGTCAGATTGATGCAATAATTCTCCAAAAATTTCTTCTTGCCGCCGCGGGAGGGCTCCTTGCGGCCCTGCTCCTCACCGCCCGGCCCCTTATCCGGACCCGGCGTTCCCTGTCCGGGCGTGCCGCCGCCAAAGAGCCGGTTCAAAAACGGGAATGTGGCCGTCTTGCCATCCTCATCCCCGTCCTCCTCTCGGTTTTCGATCTCCATCAGACCCTCGGCTCCGCCGAGCGCCTCGAGCATCTCCGAGCTCAGACCGTCCAGCTCCTCATCGCTAAGGCCGATCTTGGCGATCACGTCATCCACCGGCTTGATGTGGAGCTCTCTGGCGCACTTCAGGCACAGCCCCTCATTTTTGGATGTGCCGTTTTCAATTTTCGTAATATAGATGACTGCAATGTTCTTCTTGCAGCGGGCGCAAAGTGTAGGCTGCATATTCATACTCCTTGGTCGTCTGCTTCTTTGCTCTGTTTTTCCTTTATGATTTTGGCAAAGCCGACAATGTAGCTGACAAAGGCCGCCAGCGAAACGAACACCGCCGCGCCGACCATCACAGCGGACAAGCCCCGGCGCACCTCGATATGGAAGGAATCCAGCACAATGAGCGTCACGCACACGGCGAAAAACAGCACGGTAGCCGTTTTCCCAAAATAGTTCGACGGCGGGATCTCCACCTTTGCATAGTGATGGATGACAAGTCCGCCGACACCCATAAGGAGCTCCTTGCCGAGGATAATCAGCAGGAACCAGACCGGGATAACCCGGTCGATGGTGATGCAGGCGAGCACCGCCATGGTAAGCATCTTATCTCCCAACGGGTCGAGCACTTTGCCGAGATTTGTAATCAAATTATATTTTCTTGCGAGATAGCCGTCCAGAAAATCCGTGAACGTCGCAACCACATAGATGCCCACGGCGATCAGATGCGAATATGGCTCTCCGGAAAAATAAGCCACAATAAAGGCCGGGACAAGACAAAGTCGAATGAGAGACAGAACATTCGGGGTAATCAGCATAAGGACTTCTCCTGTTTTTTCTGTAAATTCTAAAGCGCGATTAGATGCCGAGAATCCGGGCGAAAAGGTTGGCTTTCATGAGTTTGGAGGCCAGCCAGGTCTCCTCCAGATGTCCCACACCGAACACAATGCCAAGATAGCGCAGGCACCAGGTGATAAGCAGGCAGAACACAATTCCCCGGACTACGCCCAGGCAGGCGCCACCCACATCATCGACAATATCCAGATTCGGCAGTTTGAAGCTCAGGTTTGTAATATTCCCGATTACGGTCAGCGCAATCAGAATCAGCAAAAACGCCAGAATCAGACACGCAACGCGGCTCGCCCGCTGACAGAAAACTTCCGACAGGGAATACAGCATATCCCGATCGCTGTCCTGTTGATGCAGGATGGCCTCCTCGCTCAACTGCTCCGCTACATCCGCGGAAAGTCCAAAGCGCCGATAGGCCTCAAGGCCGATCTCCTTTGCCAGTTCCGGCTCCTGCTCGAGAATATCCGCAAGCGAATAGCCCTCATCGTCATAGCCAAGCACGGTAAGGACACCGTCTTCTTCGTTCGTCAGCGTTGTTTCCATATATCCGCTGACAAAAGGCCGCATTACCGGCACGATCTCATAAGAAAAGGTTTTCGCCAGCAGATTCGAGGCCAAAAGCGACACGATGATGACCAGAATTCCGCCAACACCCATGATGAGGCCCTTTTTATAGCCGCACCATCCGCAGAACAGAATGATCGCAATCAACACGATGTCAATAATGATCTTTGGCATACTTTTTCCCCCTCGTCCTCTTCAATCCGAAAAGTCAGTACAATCCGATCAATTCCGCTGCGTATGCGCCAAGGAGCAGACATTTGCCGTCCTTGCGCAGCAGCGCTTTCTTAACACCAAGGATCTTCTCCGTGCTGCCGAGCGGCGTGAGCTGATCCGTCAAAAGTTCCAGTTTGTCCGCGCAAAGCGCCAGCACCCTGTCACCGGACACATGGAGAGAATATATCTCCTGCTGCATCTCGGTGCTGCCCCGCTCTCTGCCGTCCGACGCCACAGTCACAAGCAGACTGTTACCGCCCGAGCGATAGTCACCCAGCAGCAAGGCTGCACAGCTTCCAAGGTCATAGTCCAGCAGGTAGCGTCCCTGATAGTTATATTCAGCCAGCGCTTCCGCCTTCTCATTCGTGAAAATGAGCCGCTCCTCCGAGAGCAGGCATACATGCTCCCTGTCCATCCAGTGCAGATCCCAGAACAGCTCGCCCTCGGCGACAAAGGTTCCGATGGGCTGCTCCTTACCAAGCGAAAACACCGTGAGCTTCCCGCCCGAGCTGTCCACACTCAGCGCCGCAAGCATCTCATCATTCGGCGCAAGCTCGGCCGCAATCACATAGGCTGAGCCGGAGTGCCAGACAAAGATGCGCCGGAGCTCGCTGTCATAAACGGTCACAGCGGCCTTGTAGCCGGTCTCCTCCGTCACAACGGCGAGATAGCCGCTGGCGTTTATGCGCGCAGATAGGATCCTGTCCGTCGTTTTAAGGCTCTTCGCCGTCCCATTCACGTCCAGCACGCGCAGTTCCTGCCCCTGTGCATCGTAGACGACACACCGGTTCTCCGCCACCGAGACGGCGGGCGCATCCATGGAGAGCACCTCGCGCGCGATGGTGCGTCCCTTCGCGTCAAGCAGCTGATAGCCTGTGGACGACACAACAGCAAGGTTATTGCCGAACGCGGCAAAGCTCTGCATCGAGCCGCTCTCATAGGTGAAGGGCTCCGACTCGATCTCCTGCTCCTCGTCGCCGGAATCAGCAAAGGTCTGATTCAGGCCCGAAGGCGTCAGCTTATCCCGGTACAGCAAAGCCGTGATCGCGCAGATCACAAGCAGCACCGCGATCACCGCAAACAGGACCGTGCGGGCAATTCCGTGTTTTTTGTTCTTTTTCTTTCGCCGCTCCATTCCCGTTTCTCCCGCGCCCTGATGCGCACATTCCGCGCACAGGCGCTTCCTCCCGCGTGAAGCTTTACACAATAATGTATCACATTTGAAGCAAAAGTGGAATGCTTTTTCAGCGCTTCATCATTTCGCCGACTTCGCCCGGATACCAGAGCCGCGTCATCGCCAGCCCCTGCGGCGGCATGGTCGGCCCCGTGAGTCGGCGGTCGCCCTTTTCCAAAAGCGCCGGAATCTCCTCCGGACTGATCTTGCCGTGCGCGGCATAGACCATCGTCCCGACGATGGCGCGCGCCATATTGTACAGAAAACCGTCCGCACAAACGCGGATGGTAATAAGCCCGTCTTCCAGCGCCGTATCGCACCACTTGACGGTGCGCACAGTCGTCTTCGTTTCCGTGCCGACGCTGCGCACAGCGGCAAAATCGTGCGTCCCGACGAAAGCCTCGCCCGCTGCACGCATGCGCTCAAGATCCAGCGGCGCAGGATAGAAGCAGACACGTCCCGCCAGAAACGGATCGCGGATGCGGGTGTTGAGAATGCGGTAAGTATATTCCTTCTGAATGCAGGAGCGGATGGCGCAGAACTCCTCCGGCGCCGGGCAGGCATCCTGCACAACGATGTTCACCGGCAGCAGCGTATTCACCGCCAGCGGCAGCCGTTCCAGCGGAACACGGCAGTCCGATTGGAAATTGACGCAATAGCGCTCGGCGTGCACACCGGCATCCGTCCTGCCGCAGCCTGTGACCTTGACCGGATGGCCGCAGACGCGCGTGAGCGCGTTTTCCAGCGTTTCCTGCACGGTTGGGAGGTTTTTCTGCTTCTGCCAGCCGTGATAGGCGGCCCCGTCATACCGGATCCGAAGCGCGATGTTTTTCATAACGGCCACCTCCCCAAAGCTGTTTTCGATCTTATCTTACAGCCCGAAGCTGCGCAGCACGATCATTCCCGCAAGCAGCACAACGCCGAGCAGCAGCACGACACCGTCGCGCGTGTGCAGCGTCAGCACTTTCATGCGCGTGCGTCCCTCGCCGCCGTGGTAGCAGCGGCACTCCATCGCGACCGCCAGCTCGTCCGCACGCCGGGAGGCCGAAACAAACAGCGGCACCAGCAGAGGCAGCAGCGCTTTTGCCTTCTCCGTAAACTTGCCCGTGTCAAAATTCGCGCCGCGCGCCTTCTGCGCGGACATGATCTTATCCGTCTCCTCCACCAGCGTGGGGATAAAGCGCAGGGCGATGCTCATCATCATTGCCAGCTCATGCACGGGCAGATGAATCTTTTTCAGCGGCGAAAGCAGGCTTTCCATCCCGTCCGTCAGCGCGAGCGGGCTGGTCGTATAGGTCAGCAGGAATGTGCCCGTGATCAGCAGCGAGATGCGCAGCAGCATCTGGCAGGCACGGATGACGCCCTGCATCGTAATCTTGAAAACCCAGAACTGCACGAGCACGTCGCCCTCTGTGTAAAACAGGTTCACAAACGCCGTAATCACAAAAATCAGGATCAGCGGCTTGAGGTTGCGCA
The DNA here is from genome assembly GCA_017522015.1 of Oscillospiraceae bacterium. Classification (GTDB taxonomy): domain Bacteria; phylum Bacillota; class Clostridia; order Oscillospirales; family Oscillospiraceae; genus SIG483. The sequence continues at coordinate 37,105 of JAFXAW010000001.1, forward strand.
GCACCGTTTTCAGCTTGATGCGGGAGATCGCAACGCAGGCGATCACCACCGCGGTCATAAGCCCGTAGGAAACATAGCTTTTGGCAAGAAACAGCGCCACGATAAACAGCAGCACAACAATCAGCTTGCTGCGCGGGTCGAGCCGGTGCGCGATCGTATTGCCGGGAAAGTACTGTCCAAGCGTAATATCCCGAATCATTGCGCAGCCCCTCCCTTCAAGGTGAGAATGCACTCGAGCAGCCGCTCTGTCGTGTAGATATTCTCCGGCAGCGGAAGGCCGAGTTCACGCAGCCGCGCGGCAAGGCGTGCGCTCTCCGGCACGGCCAGACCCATTTCCTCCAATTCCGGCGCGTGGGCAAAAATCTCATCCGGCACGCCTTCCATCACCATATGCGAACGGTTCATCACGACCAGCCGGTCGGCAATGCGCGAGATGTCCTCCATACTGTGCGTGACAATGAGCACCGTGGCCTTCGTCTGCCGGTGGTACTCCATAATATTCTCCAGAATGCTCGCACAGCCCTGCGGGTCAAGCCCCGCGGTCGGCTCGTCCAGCACCAGAACATCCGGACGCATGGCAATCACTCCCGCGATGGCAACGCGACGTTTCTGTCCGCCGGAGAGCTCCAGCGGTGAACGCTCAAAAAGATCTTCCGTAACGCCTGTAAAGCGCGCGGCCTCACGCACCCGCTCGTCAATCTCCGTCTCGGACAGACCCATGTTTTTCGGGCCGAAGGCGATATCACGGAAAACCGTCTCCTCAAAGAGCTGATACTCCGGATACTGGAACACAAGCCCGACGCGAAAACGCGCCTGGCGCAGCAGCGCCTTGGATGCGTGTATATCCTGTCCGTCGAGCAGGATGCTGCCCTCCGTCGGCTTCAGCAGGCCGTTGAGGTGCTGAATCAGCGTGGATTTGCCGCTTCCCGTATGCCCGATCAGGCCGATGATCTGACTCGTGCCGAGTGTGAGGTTGATGTTCTCAACGGCAACTTTTTCAAAAGGCGTTCCCACGCTGTAGCAGTGGGAAAGTCCGCGGATTTCCAGCGCGGTCGCGCTCTCCGCCCGGTCCTCTTCGGCTTTGGTCTGCAGCGGCACATCCGGCAGATTCTCCGGCAGCGCGGACGCGATGACCTGGGCACATTCCTCCGTACGCAGCGCCTCCAGCGGCAGATTCCAGCCCTTTTGATTCAGCGCATAGAGCAGCGCGGTCGTTTCCGGCGTGGTCAGGCGCTCCTGCCGGAGCAGCTCCACCTGCGAAAACACCGTCTCCGGCTTTCCGTCTGCGACAAGATGCCCGTCAGACATGACGATCAGGCGGTCGGCATCCACGCACTCGTTCATATGGTGCGTAATCAGCACGACCGTGATGCCCTTTTCGCGGCAAAGTCTATGGGCGGTGGAGATGATCTCCGCACGCCCGGCGGGATCGAGCATGGCAGTCGGCTCATCGAGCACGATGCAATCCGGCTGCATGGCGATCACACCCGCGATGGCAACGCGCTGCTTCTGTCCGCCGGAGAGCAGATGGGGCGCGTGCATGCGGAATTCATACATACCGACAGCCTTGAGCGCTTCGTCCACGCGCACACGGATTTCCTCTGAAGGCACGCCCAGATTCTCCGGCGCGAAAGCGACGTCATCCTCCACGACGTTGGCAACGATCTGGTTATCCGGATTCTGGAAGACCATGCCGACCGTGCGGCGCACATTCAGGATGTTCGCCTCGTTCGCCGTGTCCAGACCGTTTACAAGAACCTGTCCCTCCGTCGGGATAAGCAGACCGTTCATCAGCTTGGCCAGCGTGGATTTTCCGCTGCCGTTGTGGCCGAGCACGGCCACAAAGCTTCCGCGCTCAATCTCCAGACTCAGCCCGGACAGCGCCGTCTGCTCGGCTTCCGGGTATTGAAATGTGCAGTTTTTGATCTCTATGATCGACGACATTACGTTCTCCGATAAAGATATTTCTTTAGATGTAAAATGTGAATCGGTTCTTCCCGCTGCGCCTTAGTATTCCCAGCGGCACGCCGCGCCGCAGGGCAGCGCCAAACCGCTTGATGTGACCGGCAAGCCAAGTTCCTGCGCCTCGGCATGTCCGCCAAAGCGTTTCCCGAACACGCTGCCGGCAATATAGGTCAGCGTTGAGGCGGAAAGCCCCGTTGTATACGAATTGATGAGCACAAACAGCGGCGTATCCGAGAGCACGCGGCTTGTCAGCTCCACGAAGGGGTAGAGCTTCTGCTCGATTTTCCAGATCTCACCGTCCGGCCCGCGTCCATAGCTGGGCGGGTCCATGATAATGGCATCATAGCGTTTGCCGCGGCGGATCTCCCGCTCCACAAATTTTGCGCAGTCATCCACGATCCACCGGACTTCACGATCCGCGACGCCGGAGGCCGCAGCATTCTCCTTTGCCCAGGCCACCATGCCCTTTGCCGCATCCACATGGCAGACGCTCGCCCCGGCGGCAAGCGCCGCAACGGTCGCCGCACCCGTGTAGGCAAACAGATTCAGCACGCGCACCGGGCGGGAAGCTGCGCGGATCTTTTCTGCCGCCCAATCCCAGTTCACGGCCTGCTCCGGGAAGAGCCCCGTATGCTTGAAATTCATGGGTTTGACGCGGAAGGTCAGCTCTTTATACCGCACCTCCCAGGACGCCGGAAGCCGGTTTCTGTCCCACGCGCCGCCGCCGGTTTCGCTCCTTCTGTAGCGCGCGTCCGGCTTTTTCCACGCGGGATGCGTCCGCTGCGTCTGCCAGATTGCCTGGGGATCCGGGCGGACAAGCGTATAGTTCCCCCAGCGCTCCAATTTTTCGCCGCCGCTGCAATCGAGCAGCTCATAATCTTTCCATCCGTCAGCCAGCCACATCGTGCGCAAAATCTCCTTCGCAGAGTCCCCCGGTATCCGGGGGCTACTCAAATCGCTGTAATCTTGGATTATAGCACACCTTTTATAAAAGGTCAATTCAAACGTACATCCCGGGCAACAGAATCCCGCATAAGATCTGCCCGAAATGTGAATCTTATGGATAGTCAGCGCTTTCAGAATCTTCTTTCCTTCATTTTTGTTCAAAGCATTTTTCCCGGGAATGGCGGCACGGACTTGACGCCGTGTCGAAAAATGCCGCTTCCGGACAAAATAAGGCTTGCATAATGCCGCGCTTGTCCTTATAATGATTTTATTCGGGCTATGGCTCCCATAGCTCTTTTTTCAGATCAAAGGAAAGGGGAAGGGCGTATACACCGCCCGTTGATTATAGACTATGAAATCCGGTATTCTGAAATATGCGCTGACTTTTTTGAGCGTTTTTGTCGTATTGATTGCCTTTGTCTTTGTCGGCTCCTGCAGCACAGCGGACAAGCCGCCTGTCTCTTCCGAAACTGATCCCGGCACCGAGCTTTCCACCCCCAACGGAACGGAAACGCCGGCCCCCTCGCAGGATGTGCCGCCGACTGACGCCGTGGAGACGCCTGACCCTGTGCCGCCCACGCCGACTCCCACCCCCGAACCGACAGCACCTCCCACCGTGCTTCCCGCCTCGGATCCGGTGGATGATGAGTGGTTCTCGGACGCGGCTTTCCTCGGCAACTCGCTGGTGGACGGCTTCCGCCTGTTCTCCGGTCTGACGACCTGTGACTATTACGCAGTAACGAGTATGACGATTGTGAGCTCGACTGACATGGTCAATTTGATGAATCAGAAGCAGTACGGCAAGATTTACATTCTGCTCGGCATCAACGAGATCGGTTATGAGCCTGAAGTCTTCAAGGGGCAGTATGCCGACTTGATTGAAAGAATCCGGGAGCATCAGAAGGATGCGGACATCTATATCATGGGTCTGTCTCCGGTGAGTGAGTACCGTTCCACCACGGACGGCCTCTTCAACATGACGCGCGTACGTCTGTACAACGAGCAGCTTCTTGAGCTGGCAGGCGAAAAGGGCTGTTACTACATCGACCTGGTCGAAGCTTTGTCGGACGAAACCGGCTATCTCCCCTCTGCCGTTACATCGGACGGCATTCATTTCGAGGCCGTTCACTATCAGGTCTGGCTGGACTGGCTGCGCACGCATCACGCCTGATGCTCTGTCGACGGAGGTCGATTTTAATGAAAAAGAACCTCATTATGTTTTTGGCATTGACGCTCCTTGTGAGCGTCTTTGCTGCCTGTGGCAGTAACGAGCCGCAATTTGAGCCCGACGATGCGGCGCTGGCGCTGCTTGAGGAAGGGGCTTTTGCAGACCTCCTCAGCCCGGTTGACGCAACGATTGCCCAAAGCCTGTATAACCTCGGGGAGCTGGAGATCACTGCGTGCAGCGTGTACTGCTCCACCGGCGCCACGGCGGAGGAAATCGCCATTTTCCGCTGTGCGGACGCCGAAACTGCCAAGGAAGTGGAGCTTGCTGCAAAGGCAAGGCTGGAAAGCCAGTCCGCCACATACGCATCTTACGCGCCGGAGGCAATACCGGAGATTGAAAACGCTGTTTTGCGTGTACGCGGCTGCTATGTGGCCTGCGTGGTATCCGGAGACGCCGCTCTGGCATCGTCCATTCTGGACAGGTATATGAAATAAACAATTGTAGCCTATATTTCGCGGGAGATCGGAGAAGATCTCCCGCTTTTGCTATTTGGAATATAAAAAAAGAAATTTACACACTGAGCGTCTTGCATTTTTTCGGAATTTCTTATATAATATCAATATCTATGGACTTCGTGCCTCTATCTGTCATGCAGGTGACACGATGATATCATATAATGGCTTTTGAAAGGATTTGAAATCAATGAGTACAAAAGAAAACTTTTACCGGCTCATGAAGAACGACAGCCCGAAATGGCTTGGCGACGCCTGGGATTGCTTCTGCCAGGGTCCGGCAATGGGGCCGATCATCCTTGACCCTTATACCCTGACCTCCGGCCGCACCAATTACGGCGAGCGTATGAAGACCGACCGCTGGGGCATCATGTGGGATTGGCCGGAGGGCCAGCCCGGTGCCGTTCCGCTGCCGGACAAGCAGTATCGTGTGCTCAACGATGTGCATGAGTGGCGCGAGAAGCTCAACTTCGACAATGTTCTGCCGGATTTCGCAATGCCCTGGGATCTTCCCTACCAGATGAACCCTCCCTTCGACCGTGAGAACAAAATCCTCATGATGTCCGACTTTGCCGGCATGTTTGAGTTCTCTCACCTCGTTCTCGGCTTTGAAGAGGCGCTGATCGCCTACATGACCGAGCCGGAAGAGATGTATGCCTTGCTCGATGCTTACACCGATTGGAAAATCAAGGTCACCGGCGCTGTCATCGACCGTTATCAGCCTGACATGATCCACTCCCAGGACGACTGGGGTGACAAGCGCAGCATGTTCCTTCCCCCCGCCGTGTGGCGTGAGCTGGTCAGACCGCACACCGAGCGTTACTACAAGTTCCTCAAGAGCAAGGGCGTGCTGATTCAGCACCACAGTGACTGCGTCAACGATGCGGTTGCGGAAGATATGGTCGAGATGGGCATCGACATGTGGCAGGGCGTCATCCCGCAGAACGACATCCCCGGCGTCATCGAGCGCACCGAGGGCAAGCTCTGCATCATGGGCGGCTTTGACATGGGTCTTGTCGACCGTGCCGACATCAGCGCGGAAGATGTCGCTGCGTATGTCCGTCAGGTTATCGACACCTATATGCCGCTCGGCTCCTTCATCCCCGGCGCGACCAACGTAACGCCCGTGTTCCCGCACGTTGCCGCCGCGATGCACGACGAGCTCAACCGCTATGGTGCCATTTACGCCGAGAAGAATTTCTAATCCGGCACATCACTGCAGATAAAACTACACAATTAAAATTCTTTGAAAAAGGCTTACACATGTAAGCCTTTTTCATACAATAAAAATAGGTTTTACGAAAAAGGAGGACCTTTTCATGTTGACAAACCCCATCACCGAATCTGCCCTGGAATCCTGGTCCGAGGCTTATCGCAATGACCCCCAGCGCCTACTGGCTACCGTTGCCCTTTCCAAGGCCAATCTGGCAGACGCAATCTACTCTGTGGGCGATGCTTTCGCCATGCAGAATAAGTTTTCCATTGACGTTCCCACTCTGCCCGTAACCGATCAGCAGCAGAGCGGCCGTTGCTGGCTCTTCGCCGCGACCAACGTGCTGCGTGAGCGCATTGCCAAGAAGCTGAATCTTGAGCAGTTCCAGCTTTCTCAGAGCTACCTTGCTTTCTGGGATAAGTTTGAGCGCATCAACTATTTCCTGGATTGCATTCTGGATACGGCCGATCTCCCCACCTCCGACCGCACCGTTTCTTTCATCCTTCAGTATGGCGTGCATGACGGTGGCCAGTGGGAAATGTTTGTCAACATCGTGCGCAAATACGGCGTGGTGCCGCGCGACGTGTACGGCGAAACCTATCAGTCCTGCCACACCATGTCCATGAATCACTACATCAACCGCAGCCTGAAGGCCTGCGCGGTGAAGCTGCGCGGCATGGTCGCCGCCGGTGCAAGCGAGGAAGAGATTCAGGCCGAGAAGAACGCCATGCTGCAGAAGTTCTATGGCTTCCTTTGCAGCTGCTACACCGAGCCGCCGAAGGCCTTCGACTTCGAGTATGTGGATAAGGACAAGGTCTTCCACGCTGAGCGTGGCATGACGCCGCAGAGCTTCTGTGAGGCCTATGTCGGCGATCTGCTTGATCACACCGTCAGCATCATCAACGCCCCGACGGAGGATAAGCCCTGGCACAAGACCTACACGGTGCGCTATCTGGGCAACGTGACGGGCGGCAACGGCGTAAAGCATCTGAATCTGCCCATGGATGAGTTCAAGGCTGCCATCCTGCGTCAGCTGCAGGACGGCAAAATCGTTTGGTTTGGCTCTGACGTCGCCAAGTTCGGCGAGCGTGAAATCGGCATTTGGGATGACAACTGCTTCAAAGCTTCCCTGATGACCGGTCTGGATCTTGAGATCGGCAAGGCCGATTCTCTGGACTACAACTTCGCCGCCATGAACCACGCGATGTGCATCACCGGTGTCAATCTGGTGGACGGCAAGCCCAACCGCTGGAAGATCGAAAACAGCTGGGGCGACAAGAATGGCGCGAAGGGCTACTATGTCTGCTCCGACAGCTGGTTTGACGCATATGTCTTCCAGGCGACGGTGGAGAAGGAATACCTGGGCGATCTGGCCGCGCTCGCCGAGGCAGAGCCCATCGTTCTCGATCCCTGGGATCCGATCGGAACTCTTGCGGACTAAGTAAACAAAATAAGCACAAAACCGGCTGCAGCGAAGCAAATTCGCTGCAGCCGGTTCTTTTTTCGAGTCTTCATTTTTAGTCCGGCACACCGATCGAAAAACAATCAAAAAGGCCTGAGCCCTTAAATCCGGCTCAGGCCTTTGGGTTAACTTACATCCCAATTCCCACCAGGGAATCGGGCCGCAGGACGCTTCAAAGCCCTGCACGCCCCGACAGTGCAGCGCTGCTATAGCACCGCAAACAGGGCTGCGGGTTTTGGCAATCAGCCCAGGCAAAGCAGGCTGGTGTACTCCCGCATATCGTCAAGCTCTTCAATGCGGCCGGCGAGGCGGATGATCTCCTCACCCACGTGCTTGGGAAGCTTGCCGAAAGCGTCAAACTGCTCCCAGAACTTCGCCTCGATGAACTCCTGCGTGGGGCGCTCCGCCATAGAGGCGTCATAGTCCACCTCCGCCTCGAGCACCGTGCCGTCCGCAAGCTCCATCGTGGCTTTGATGTACTTCTTGCCGTCCGGCGACGGGTATCTGCCCATGGTGGAGTTCTCAGCCAGGCGAACAAGCGTCTCATTCGCGAGAATGGCCGGTGTCTGCACCAGATCGATGCGCCGCGCGCCGTACACGAGGCAGCAGCAAACGGCGAACTGATGGGAGAACAGCGCGTTGACATGGCTGCGCAGCGAGAAGGGATTCTGATAATAATTATGGCGGATGTTATCAGAGCAGAAAACGTGCACGGCCTTGATCTGCTCAGGGTCTGCCTTGCCGTACTTTTCAATCATCTTCTGCCGCAGCAGCTTGCCGCAGGCGTCCGCCGCCGTTGTGGGGATGCCGCCCGGACCCTTCTTAAAGCGCATCTCGGTGTAGTACTGCGCGCCCAGCCCATCAAAGGCCTTCTCGTACAGATCCGGCAGGCAGCCTTCCGGAACCTTGTTGCTGATCAGACCCCAATGGCCGAAATAAGGATCCTCCAGTCCGTTCCAGCAGCCGCTTTTGGCGATCTCGGCGGCCAAAATGCCCATGCGCGCGCTCTCACCGTTGTGCAGCTTGAATTCCTGGCAATAATCATAATAGGAGTTTGCCGGATCGGTGGCGTTGGTGGCAGCATAGCTGAATGCAACCTTCGCCTGTGCCGCGTCAAGCTTATAGTACCGTGCCGCAACGGCAGTCGCCGCCGTGGAAACGAGCTGCATGTCCGTCGGCCAACGGTCAGGCAGCGTATAAAGAATGCGCGCAACCGTATCTTCCGCAACGACCTGGTTGGTAATAAAGTCCTTACCGGACACGCCGAACACGTCGGCAAGCGTCAGACTCATGGGAATCATCGTCTCACCGAAATGGGAGGCAATTCCCTCGCCGAAAATTTCAACGTTCATGTTGCCATAATCATTGGCTCTGGCGTGGATGCAGTTGTGCATCACAGCGCTTGTCAGCGGCAGTCGGCCTTTGTCCGCGAAAAGCGGTGCCTCTTCTGCTCCGCCCTGACGCTTGAGCAGATCATAGAAAAACCGATCCTCCGGCACAATGTCTCCGCCAAAGATGCAGCCCGTCATATCCAGCAGACGGCTCTTTAGCATCGCGACGTTTTCTTCGCTGAGACTCTCAAATTTCGTGTCCACCAAATTGCGGCAGAGCGCCTGCGTGCCATAAGGCGGCAAGAGTTCTTTTTTCACTTCGCTCAGTTTCATGTTCATTCGATCCTTTCTGTATATCGCAGGGCGCTCCGCCTTCCACATCCAAAGCTGCCCAATTTTCCTGATGCTATGTAAATTATACGCAAGTCAGCATGGCTTGTCAAACAGTCGGCAGGAACAAAGAGTGCGCGGTGATATAAATGCATCATCCAACTATTTTACGCAATCAATATCATACTCGACGATTTCCATTTGATTTTCTTCCAGCCTATACAAGACATTTATGAAGCGGAAATTTCCACTATTGCTTGGCAATGTATTGTACTCAGATGTATCAACGTTGTAAATCAGAATATAGTCATGAAAGCTGTTGTCGTACATTGGTGACGTTATGCCTATCATATCACTCGATACAGCCGGCAGCCATCTCTCGTCGTCTGCAAGTTGTTTTTCAAACTCTTCCACAGCAGCATCATCAAAGTAAATATCACTGGTCGAATAGATATATCCTCTTGAAACCGATTGCGTTCCTTTTGTCCAATCCTGAGTGCTTATTTTTTTGTGGTCGGGAATATCAATTCCAACTGTCCGCTCAGCCCGAACGATCGGTTCATCGCTATGATCATATACGTCTGCAAATATAAAAGAAAATGACCCGTATGCACAAAGGAATATAACCATAATGATTCCGGCTATTATATTCTTTTTATATTTGTAGTTTTTTGCCTTTAATACAAACCCTAAAACTACAGACGCAATTGGTATTGGGGTGAACAAGAAAAATAACCACATATTCTCATCAAGGAATAAATGATTTTCACCCGACACCACTGCAACCAAAACCAATGCTCCAAATATCGACAGCAAAGATGCCACAAATAGTATCTTAGATAATACTATCCAACACTTATGACGGCTATCTTCAGGTGGATTGGATGAGATTTTATTTGCATATGAATAAAATGCAGAAGTTTCTTTCAAATCACCCTTTCGAATAATAAATATTTGCCCCCCGATTTGCAGCAGCAGCCACCTGTCAAACAGCTGAATTTTTTCTATGTCAGTAAAGAAATATTTTGATGCGCGGACTTTCTCATTCTCACGAAAAATGTTGATACTTATATAATCATCAAAAATCTGATATTCATAAGTTGATTTACAAATTCTTTCTTCATTGTTCTTCCACACTTTGTTATATGCCCGAATTCCTTTAATATGAGAAATCACAACAGCAAACAACAACCCGATCGCAAAGCCAATCATCCCGTCGGCCGAAGATAAGCAAATTAAAAGCACAGTCAACAGAACACAAAGCAAGGTGAGAACTAAAGGCTTTTTGTAAATTGCTTTTCTCTGCAAACGACGTATCTCGCTCAGCTCTTCTTTGACAAAACGAAAACGATATGTTTCGTACGGAAGCATCCCGCTGTTTTGCTCTGTGACATTAATACCCAATATATCATCAACCGAAACACCAAATATTTCTTTTAATCTTACCAGGTTAGCGATCGTAGGAACGGTTTGATCCTTTTCCCAAAGACTGATGGTTTGTCTGCTTACAAGCAATTTTTGACCGAGTTCTTCCTGGGACATTCCAAATTGTTTTCTATACATCTGTATTCGTTCGCCAACCGTCATAAGAATCGCCTCCTTTTTCAAATTAGATTATAAAGGAAAATAATTAAAAAAGAAAGAATGTATCACTTGATTTTGTCAAGCAGTGCTTGCAACTCCGCTAATTCAGGTCAAGTGTTTCTACCAGCTTGGAGCAATTCCGGAAACAATTTTGTTCACAGTTCACAGGTAAGATAACCATCGGAAGCAAGTGTAACAAAAAAGACTCTGATTGGAAAACAATCAGAGTCTTTTGGCAGGGGCTGAAGGGATCGAACCCTCGGCCTACGGTTTTGGAGACACTGCCGACGCTAAACCTGCTTCCGTACATTTTGAAATACACATTTCAAAAACAATATGTATGTCAAATTTTACGTATAGCAGAAAATTTAGAGTAAAAATCGAACAAATCATGAAATTCAGAATTGATATGATTTTCGCCTGGGCCGATGGTCGAATAGGCCGACACCGTCGGCTTAAATATTATACCACACCACAGCCGTCTTTGCAAGGCAGATGCATTAGAGAAGCAGTTTTTTACAACTTTATAGCGTCTTTTACAATGGTCTGAAACAGTTTTGACACTACATCAAAGCAAGTTTCAGACTACTTTTTTCTATTCGCACTCCCAGACTATTTAGGCACTTTGAACTTTTTCGTCAAGGCAAACGGCATTTTTGACATAATCCACCTCTGTATTAGTCCTTTTTTCCTATTAAAAATTTAATTAAAATATTTTATTTTAGTACAATGCGTCTAAATCAAGCTAAGGAAAGCCTTCCGTGATGACATCACGCACCGCTGCGAACCATTTTATTGACAGCCCACCGCAGAACAGATATACTGTTAGGCAGAAGGGAGGCTTATGCCATGGACTTTCAGAACTATTTCCCTGTTTGGAGCAAGCTGACGGCTGCCCAGCAGAACCTGATCTCGGGACATCTGATGTCACGAACGATCAGCAAAGGCACAGTGATCCACAACGGCAGCATGGACTGCACCGGCCTGCTGCTGGTGAAATCCGGTCAGCTTCGGGCATACATTCTCTCGGATGAGGGAAGGGAGATTACCATCTACCGCCTGTTTGACAGGGACATGTGCCTGTTTTCTGCCTCCTGTATCAT
>JAFXAW010000002.1 GCA_017522015.1 Oscillospiraceae bacterium
ATCTGCTCACGCAGAAGCTCTGCCCGGAGAATCGGCGCGTGGCCGCGCCCATAGCCAAGGAAATTTACCTCACGCGCATGGCGGGCTGCCCGGCAGTTCTGGTCGAATGCGGATTTTTGTCCAACCCGGCGGAGGCGAAAAAGCTTGCCTCGCCGGAGTATCAGACCAAGCTTGCATGCACGCTGCTTTGCGCCTATACACAGTATTTTTCAGCCGTGAAAGGGACATAGGATGAAGACAAAAACGCTGTATTTCTGCACGGAATGCGGAAACGAAACGGCAAGATGGCAGGGGCAGTGCCCTGCCTGCGGCGCGTGGAACTCGCTGGCCGAAGGTCTTGCGGAAAAGAAAAAAGCGCCCCGCGGCGCGGGCGGCGCGGTTGCGGCAAAGCAGACGCCCCTTCGCCTTGCGGAGATCGGCGCAGGGGAGGAGCAACGCTTTTCCACCGGCGTGTCGGAGCTTGACCGGGTGCTCGGCGGCGGCGCGGTGCGCGGCAGTCTGGTGCTGGTGGGCGGCGCGCCGGGAATCGGAAAATCAACGATTCTTCTGCAGCTCTGCGGCAAGCTCCAGGGCGGCAAAGTGCTGTATGTAACGGGGGAGGAGAGCCTGCGCCAGCTCAAGCTGCGCGCCGAGCGGCTTGGCGTGGACAGCGAAAAGCTCTATGTGCTGGCCGAGACGGAGCTGGAATCGGTTGTGGAGCAGGCGGAGACGCTCAATCCGGAAATGCTCATCATCGACTCCATTCAGACGCTCTACAGCACGGAGCTGGACTCCACGCCCGGCAGCATCGGCCAGGTCAAGGCCTGCACGACCCGGCTGCTGCGCATCGCCAAGGATTTCGGCGTGACGACCTTTTTGGTCAGCCATGTCAACAAGGAGGGCGCGATCGCGGGGCCGAAGGTGCTGGAGCATATGGTGGACTGTGTGCTGTATTTCGAGGGCGAGCGCTCGCAGAGCTACCGCATTCTGCGCACGGTGAAAAACCGCTTTGGCTCCACCAACGAAATCGGCGTCTTTGAGATGCGGGATACCGGGCTGGAATGCGTGCCGAATCCGTCGGAGATGCTGCTTTCCGGCCGCCCTGTGAATGAACCGGGCACCTGCGTCACCTGCGTGATGGAGGGCACGCGTCCGCTGCTGGCCGAAATTCAGGCGCTTGTCACGCCCTCGGGCTATAATTCCGGCCGCCGCAACGCAAACGGAATTGAATACAACCGCGCCATGCTGCTCATGGCCGTGCTGGAAAAGCGCGGTGGCATGAATCTTGCCGGCTGCGACAGCTATATCAACGTTACGGGCGGTATGGAGCTTGAGGAACCCGCCGCGGATCTGGCAACCGTACTCGCGCTGGCCTCCAGCTTCCGGGACGTGCCCATCGGGGAAAACCTTGTGGCCATCGGAGAGGTCGGCCTGACCGGAGAGATCCGCAGCGTCGGCCAGCTGGATCAGCGTCTGGCCGAGGTGCGGCGCATGGGCTTTACAGAGTGCATCATTCCGGCCGGGATGCGCCATCGGGTGCAGTGCCCGGAGGGGCTGAAGCTGCTTCCGGCGAAGGACGTCCGGCATGCCATTGCGTTTGCGCTGGGCTGAGCTTATAGATGCAGTCACTTTCGGAGACTGTGCCGAGTGAGAGCGGGATGCGCTCCAGGCGGCAGCGGCCGTCCTGCTGATAGCGGCAGTTTTCCGTGCAGGGGATCAAACTCATGTACCGTTCACTTCCTTTGCTCCTACGATGCCGCGAAAAAGCGCATTTTATGCAGCGGAGATCTGTAAATTGTCCGATATAAAAAGAAAACGCCCGGCGGGTCATTTTGAAGTGACTCGTCGGGCGCTGCTTTTTGTGGTTTGATCTGTGCGCCGGGGCGCATCGGAACGGAGAAAGTCCGGCGCGAATTTTGGCCTTGAAGAGCAGATTTTAGATCTGCTGCCCGCCCTATCTGCGCGTGAGGGCGCCGATGAGGGAGAAGATGAGAAATCCCGCAATGTCCGCCGCGGCGATGGTCGGGCCGACGGGCGTGCCGGCAAGGATGGACACAAGCAGGCCGACCACTGCGCACACAACGGAGAAGATGGCCGCGCAAACCGTGACCGCGCGAAAGCTCTTGAACAGGCGCATCGCTGCCAGCGCGGGGAAGATGAGCAGCGCGGAGATGAGCAGGGAGCCGACCAGTTTCATCGCCAGCACGATGACCAGCGCGATCACAACGGCGATCAGCAGCGTGTACAGACGCACCCGGATGCCGCTTGCCTGCGCGAAATCCTCGTCAAAGGTGACGGAAAAGAGCTTGTGGTAAAACAAAACGAAAATCGCGAGAACCAGAACGGACATGCCGACGCACAGCCACACCTCCGTTGCCGAGAGTGTCAGGATGGACGCGGAGCCGAAAAGCGTCGAGCAAATGTCCCCGGAGAGATTCGGCGAGGTGGAAAAAACGCTCATGCCGAGATAACCGAGCGCCAGCGCACCGACGGACACCATGGCAATCGCGGCGTCGCCGTGAATGCGCTGCTTCTGCCCCGTGTAGAGCAGCACGATCGCGCACAGCACGGTGACCGGCAGCACGAGAAGCATCTGGTTGGAGAGGTTACAGATCGCCGCGATGGCGAGCGCGCCGAACGCCACGTGCGAGAGTCCGTCGCCCATGAACGAGAAGCGCTTGAGCACGAGTGTTACGCCGAGCAGGGAAGCGCACAGCGCGATGAGAATGCCCACAATCAGCGCGTAGCGGACGAAGGGGAAAGCCAGGTAATAGGCGAGTTTTTCCATAAGCATGCTCATAGCTGACCGCCTCCCTCCGGATCGGCGAAGACCCGCCCGATGGGCGATGCGAGATATTCCGCGGTCGTGCCGAAAAAGTGCTGATCGTGGCCGATGTGCAGGATGTGGCTTGCATAGCGGACGGCAGCAGGGATGTCGTGCGAGACCATGACGACGCTCAGCCCGTTTTCCCTGTTGAGTTGCTCAATGCATGCATAGAGCTCGGCGGAGATCACGGGATCCAGCCCGGCAACGGGCTCGTCGAGCACGAGCAGCTTCTTCGCGGCGCAGAGCGCCCGGGCCAGCAGAACGCGCTGCTGCTGGCCGCCGGAGAGCTCGCGGTAACAATGCGTGGCGAGCGCGGCAACCCCCAGCTTCTCCATGGCGGCTTCCGCGCGGCGCTTTTCTTCCTTTGAATAGAAAGGACGGTGTTTTTCGCGGGCGAGGCAGCCGGAGCGCACGATCTCCCGCACGGAGGCGGGGAAATCCCGCTGTACGGGATTCTGCTGCGGCAGATAGCCGACATCCCCGCGCCGAAGTCCGGCGTCCGCCGTGATTGTGCCCGAGAGCGGGGCGCGCAGATGCAGCAGCGTTTTGATGAGCGTGGATTTGCCCGAACCGTTTTCACCGACAACGAAGAGATAAGCCCCTTGTGCAAGATCGAAGCTCAGGTTTTCCACAATGCGTACGCCCTCATAGCCCAGCGCCAGATTTTGGCAGCGGAGCAGGATGTTTTCCGTACGTTCAGTGCCCATGGCGGCCCTCCTTCGCCTCGCCCGATGCGAGGTGACAGCTCCGGCAGGTGCCGGGCAGCATGGTGGCGTGTTCGTCCAGATGAAAGCCGCTGCTGCCGAGCGCGGATTTGAGCCGCTCCTCGTCAGAGAGGTTTTCCATATGGAAGATGCGCCCGCATTTCCCGCATTGCAGATGGATGCGATCACAGTCCTGCCGGCAGTCCACGTATTGATACAGCGCCTTGCGCCCGTCCGGAGACAGGCTCTTGCGCAGCAGCCCCTCCTGCAGCATCCTGTCGATGTTGCGGTAGACCGCGCTGCGGCTGACCTTCTCCGTGCCGAGCAGAGAAACGATCTGGTCGGCAGAAAAGGCCTCTGTGCTGTTTTGTGCGAAAAAATCAAGCAGCGCTTTGCGCTGTCCGGTTTGATAATCCTTCATATATGCCGTCCTGTTTTATCAGCAAGATTTGAGAATCAGTCGCAAATTTAAGTATATACAACACGGCGTTTATGTCAAGAAAAAATATAAATCCGCCCCCACAGAGGCACAAACGCGCCGTCTGCGGGGGCGGAAAATCATTTCCCGTCTTTACTTGACTGTATCTGCGGATTTTGTTACACTATGATGGCGGGATTGCGGGATGCCCGCTTCGTTCATTGGTAGTAGAAGCGCACCCGTCCGCGTTCGTAGAGCTTGCAGGGGAAAGGCCCCTCCGGCTCGTGTCCCGGAATCTTTCCGTCAAGGATGTCCCGCGCGGCCTGACGCTGCTCCGGCAGGATGTCGGCCGGCACCTCCAGCGCCCGGTGGGAAGCGTAGACGATGTCGAAGCGGTCCGCCATGGTCTCCAACTTTTCAATGCTGTGCAGGAAAGCGTGCATACTCCGCCCTGTGCCGAACATGAACACGATGCCGGACTGCACGGTGTCGCCACCGAGCAGGAAACGGTGCTCCTCGTCAAGTAGTGCGATGCTGCCGGGGGTGTGGCCGGGAATGTGCACAACGCGCAGCTTGTAATCGCCGATGCAGATTTCATCCCCCTCCCAGGCGGGACGCATCCGGTCGGCAAGCGCGGCATTGTCCGCAGAGAAAAAGCCGTATTCCGCGGGGTGCATGCAAAACACCGCATTCTCAAACTGCGCACAGCCTCCGCTGTGGTCGCCGTCCGCGTGCGTGAGCACGACGGCGGTAACAGGCTTGTCCGTCAGCGTGCTGATGAAGGCTTTCAAATTGCCGCGGCCGAAGCCGGTGTCCACGAGCAGCGCTTCGTTCTCACCTTCAAACAGGAAAAAGCGCACGCCCTCGTCCTCGATGGATGTGAAGCCGGGCAGAATCGGCACGGCCTTGTATTCGCTCATCTATACAGACCCCTTTCGTATTTCAGATTATAGTTTAACCTTAACATCCGCGCAAAGCGCTGTCAAGCGCGCGGAACGGAGGCAGTTTCATGGCTTTGGATAAGCTCCGGGAGCTTTTGCAGACAAAGAAAAATTTTGTGTTCATCGGCGAAGCGGGCAGCGGGAAAACCGAGGTCGCGCTGAGTCTGGCCGTTCATATGACGAAGCTCACGGACAAGAGCGTGCATCTGTTCGACATGGACCAGACCAAGCCGAATTTCCGTGCACGCGACGCGGCGCGCAAGCTTGAGCAAACGGGCGTGAAGCTGCACTACCATGAGCAGGTGCTCGATGCGCCCGTGGTTGCAACCGGGGTGAAGGAACATCTGCGCAATGAAAACGCCTATGTGCTTCTGGACGTCGGCGGCGGCAATCACGGCTCGCACATGATCGGCCAGTTTCATGAGCTGCTCAACCTTGACAATGCGCTGGTGCTCTATGTGCTCAACCCTTACAGGCCCTGGTCGGGCGCAGCGGAGGACATCCGCGAGACCATGGCCCGTGTGCTGGGCAGCGCAAGACTCAGGCGTATCACGCTGCTCGGCAATCCGAATTACGGTCCGGATACGACGCTGGAGGATGTCCTGCAAGGACTGGAAAAGCTCCGCGCGCTGACGGAAGGCGTGCCGCTGGAATTTGTCACGGCGCTTGAACCGCTCTGTGACGAATTGCAGACGCGGATTCCGGAGCCCGTTATTCCAATCCACCTGCATACGCTGCCGGATTGGATGCTGAAGTAAACGCATTGCATTTACATAGATTGGATATCAGATCAAAACCTGTAAAAAGGAGAAAAAGACTATGGCAAAAGGCAAAGTGGAAATCGATGCTGAGGCCTGCAAGAGCTGCCTGTTCTGCATCAAAACCTGTCCCAAGAATGTTCTGGACATCACGGATGCAGTGAACTCCAAGGGCTATCAGTATGTCGTCCCCGTGAACGCGGAGGAATGCATCGGCTGCGCGATGTGCGCAACGATCTGCCCCGACGCGGCGATCACCGTGTATCGGTAAGGAGGAGAGAGCATGCAGGAAAAGAAGTTTATGAAGGGCTGCGAAGCGGTTGCGGAAGCGGCCGTGCGCGCAGGCTGCCGTTTCTACGCCGGCTATCCCATCACCCCGCAGAACGACGTGCCCGAGTATTTCTCCCGCAGAATGCCGCAGGTCGGCGGCGTGTTTCTGCAGGGTGAGAGCGAAGTGGCCTCGGCGAATATGCTTTTGGCCGCGGCCGCGTCCGGCACGCGCGCGATGACCACCTCCTCCAGCTGCGGCATTTCGCTGATGAGCGAAGCGATTTCCTGGCTGGCGATGCATCATCTGCCCGCGGTGATCGGCAACTTCCAGCGCGGAGGCCCCGGCATCGGCTCGATCCAGCCCTCCCAGCAGGACTATACGCAGGCCACGAAGGCCAGCGGCAACGGCGGTTTCCAGATGATCGTGCTCGCGCCCTCCACCTTGCAGGAGGCGGCGGACATGACCTATGAGGCCTTTGATCTTGCGGATAAATACAGCTTCCCCGTGCTCGTGCTGCTTGACGGTTTCACCGGCACCATGATGGAGCCGGTTGCCATGCCCGAAGCGAAGAGCGATGAAGAGGTCGCCGCGATCAAGGCGAGCAAGACCTGGGTGCCGCGCGGCAGAGAAAAGGATCACACGCTGCACAACATCACGGACGGCGCACCCCTGCAGGAACGCAATATCCGTGAGGCTGAGATGTATGAGGCCTGGAAGACCACGGAGGTCAAATGGGAAGAATATCTGACCGAGGACGCAGAGCTCATCATCTCCGGCTACGGCATTGCCGCGCGCATTGCCAAGTCCGTCGTGAACGATCTGCGCAAGGCGGGCTACAAGGTCGGTCTGATCCGGCCGATCCGCGTGAATCCCTTCCCCGCGCAGGCCTTTGAGAAGCTCAATTATGAGAAGCTGCGCGGCATTCTCTGCACCGAGCTGTCCATCCCCGCGCAGTACGCGGTGGATGTGCGCAATGTGGTGCACGGCCGCACCCCGGTCGGCACGGCGCTGAGCTCCGGTGGCGAGATCATCACGGCCGACGCCATCTATGAGGCTGCCGTCGAGATGTACGGCAAACTGTAAGAGGAGGAACTGTCATGGAGATCGTTTATAAAAAGCCTTCCAATCTTTCCGAGACACAGCCGAACAACTTCTGCCCCGGCTGCATGCACTCCACGGCGTGGAAGCTCATCGGTGAAGTGCTTGACGAGATGGAGCTGACGGAAAAGTGCGTCTGGATTGCGGGCGTTGGCTGCGTGGCCAATGCGCACCGCTACATCGAGCTCGACCAGTTCAACCAGCCGCACGGCCGCGCCTGCGCCGGCGCGAGCGCCTTTAAGCGCTGCAATCCGGATACCTTCCTGTTCACCTATCAGGGTGACGGCGACCTGGCCGCCATCGGTCTGGGCGAGACCATTTCCGCTGCCAACCGCGGCGATAACTTCACGGTTATCTTCATCAACAACGGCATCTACGGCATGACCGGCGGTCAGATGGCGCCCACAACGCTGATCGGCTCGAAGACCACCACCACGCCTTTCGGCCGCACGGCCGGGGAGCACGGCTACCCGATCCATATGTGCGAGCTGCTCAACACCCTGCAGGCGCCTTCCTATATCGCGCGCTGCACCACGGCGGATGTGCCGAACGTGCGCAAGACCAAAAACTGCATCCGCAAGGCCTTCCAGAATCAGCTCGACGGCAAGGGCTTCTCCTTTGTGGAGATCATTTCCAACTGCCCGACCAACTGGGGCATGACGCCGCTTGAGTCCCTTGATTACATCCACGATGTCGTGCT
The DNA here is from genome assembly GCA_017522015.1 of Oscillospiraceae bacterium. Classification (GTDB taxonomy): domain Bacteria; phylum Bacillota; class Clostridia; order Oscillospirales; family Oscillospiraceae; genus SIG483. The sequence continues at coordinate 7,697 of JAFXAW010000002.1, forward strand.
CAAAGAGTTTGAACTCGGCGAGTTCCGCTGCAGATAAGGAGGAACGGGGATGAAAACAACACTCATTTGCGCCGGCTTCGGCGGACAGGGCGTTATGGTCGCCGGTCAGATCCTCTGCTACACGGCCTGCGAAACGACGGACAAGTTCGTCACCTTCTTCCCCTCCTACGGTGTGGAGATGCGCGGCGGCACGGCCAACTGCTATGTGGTTATCGGCGACGAAGAGATCGGCGCGCCGATGGTCAATCACGTCAACAACCTCATGGTGTTCAACACGCCGTCCTTTGAGAAGTTTGTGGACTATCTCGAGCCCGGCGGGAACCTGTTTATCAACACCTCTGTTGTCAAGGAGCGCCCGACGCGCACCGACATCAACGTGATCGAGGTGGATGCCGGCACGATCGCCATCGAGCTCGGCAGCAGCAAGTGCCTGAACCTCGTCATGGCCGGCGCCTTCGTCGGCTACACCGGCGTGCTGCCGGAGGAGAACTGCGTCCAGACGATCTTCAAAAAGCTCGGCGCGAAACGCCCGGAGATGAACCCCATCAACGAGGCCGCCTTCCGCAAGGGCCTGGAGATTGGCAAGGCTGCGAGAAAGTAAGGAATGTCCATATGGCAAAAGGCCGTCCGATACATTTCGGACGGCCTTTTTTGAATGATGACCTTTTTGAATTCGGATAAAAAATAGAACGAAATGCAGAAAAAAGCGGTCTTTGCGCTGAAATTGGATGATATTGCCCGGCTTATGTGGGAACATTCTCTTTTCAAGCGCGTCGAAAAATAGTATAATCCATACACAGCGGTGTTTTGAATGTGCCGTATGTGGCCAAAAGGATGCAACACGGATACAAAATTGCCGGAAAATAGCAAAAGAGGGAGGCGTATACCGTGAATAAGATCCTGATCGTCGAGGATGAAAAACCGATCAATGACCTGATTGAAATGAATTTGAGCGAAGCGGGCTATGAATGCACCTGTGCCTATGACGGCATGACCGCTGCGAATATACTGGAGACGGAACGGTTTGACCTCGTTCTGCTCGACATTATGCTCCCCGAGGTGGACGGCTACGAGCTTTTGGAATACATCAAGCCCATGGAAATCCCCGTGATTTTTTTAACGGCGAAGGGGAGCGTTGCCGACCGCGTCAAGGGTCTGCGGCTCGGCGCGGATGACTATCTGGTCAAGCCCTTTGAGATCGTGGAGCTGCTCGCGCGGGTGGAGAGCATCCTGCGCCGCGCCGGAAAGACGCAGACGGAGATCGTTGTCGACGATGTGGTGATCGACACGCGCTCCCGCTCTGTGCGCCGCGGGAATAAAGAGATCGCCCTGACGATGAAAGAATATGAGCTCTTGCTGCTGTTCGTGCGCAACCGCAACATCGCCCTTTTCCGCGAGACGCTCTATGAGCGCGTTTGGGAGAGCGATTATATGGGCGACAGCCGGACGGTCGATCTGCATGTGCAGCGCCTGCGCAAGAAGCTGCACTGGGAAGAAAAAATCAAAGCGATCTATAAGGTGGGATACAGACTTGAAGCATGAGAGCAAGGAGCGTTTTGCGCAGTACCTCAACGGGCTGCCGTTTAAGCTGCTCCTGCTGACGGTCGGCGTGCTCGCCGGGCTGATCGGCATCGGTGCGTGCATCGTCTTTGCGCACGGCGCGCTGGGCGGTGCCGATTACATAAAATATCTGATCTTTCTGCTCTGCGCCTGCCTGGGCGGAGGGCTGCTTGTCTTTGTGCTGAGCTATCTTTGGAGTCAGCGGGAGCGGGCGCAGACGCTTGCGGACAGACGCCGCGTCGCGGCGCTTGAAAAGGAGCTGCAAAACCTGGAGGATGCGGCCGAGCGCCGGGAGCAGTTTATCGGCGCGTTTGCACACGAATTGAAAACGCCGCTGACGGCGATCATCGGCTATGCGGACATGCTCCGCTCCAAGGACATGGCGCCAAAGCCGCGCTTCACGGCAGCGGGCTATATTTTTTCCGAGGGAAAGCGGCTGGAAGCGCTCTCGCTCAAGCTGATGGACATCATCGTTGCGGGCAAGCAGGACTTTGAAAAGCGGAGATACGACGCGGGCTATTTCATCCGTGAGGTGGCGGCGGTCGCCGCGCCCTCGCTCAGCCGCGACGGGCTGGCGCTGGACTTCCGCTCCGAGCCGGGCGAGGTGATGCTGGAGCCTGATCTGCTCAAAACGCTGCTCATCAACCTTGTGGACAATGCCCGCAAGGCAAGCCATAAGGGGCAGCATGTCGAACTCTACGGGAAAAAAGAGGAGGGCGGCTATGCCTTCTATGTCAAGGACTACGGCCGCGGCATGAAGAAAGAGGAGATCGGCCGCATCACGGAGCCGTTCTATATGGTGGATAAATCCCGCTCCCGCGCACAGAACGGCGCGGGACTCGGCCTTGCGCTTTGCCAGCGTATTGCGCAGCTGCATGACTCCACGCTCGAGTTTGACAGTGAGCCCGGAAAAGGCACAACCGTGCGCCTTTTCCTGCCGGGAGGTGAGAGCGCGTGAAGAAGTTAAAGGATTTGAAGAATCTGAAGAACTTTAAGCCCCTTCTGGGCGTGGTGATCACGGCGCTCGTTGTCCTGCTCGCCGCGACGATTCCGGCGCTCTTTGTGCGGGATGACGCCGCGCTTTCCGAGGCACAGCCGCTCACAACGGCGGAGCGCGCGGAGCTGTTCGCACTCTATCGGGAGGAGGATGCCCGCTGCGCGGTGGAGGAGCTGCAAAGGGAAGCGTTTTCCGAGGAGGAGCTCGCCGGGAGCGGCGATGTGATCCGCAAGCTGCGCAGCAGCCTGCGCATCGACCGGGGCGAGATCGTGCCCGAAAGCACGGGCGAGCGCTTTTTCCTTCTCGGCACGGCGGACGGCAGAGGCCTGCGTATGCGGGAGTATTATGAGCAGTCTGCTGGCGATTGGAGCAACTGGTTTCGCGTGTATGTGGACATTGACACGCAGGAGGTCTTTTTCCTTTACCAGAGCAGCAAATGCCTGAAAAATGAGGAAAAATATCCGGAAGAGGATGCCGCGGTGGGCGCGAAAGAGATGGCGGAGCTGTGGATTGAATATCTCCCCGGCTGTGAGCGCATGATTCTTCTTGAGGAGAACGAAAACATGGTCAGCGCGGCCTATCTGCGCGGGGACGAGGCCATCTACTACGACACCCGCTATACGACCTACACCAGCCCGGAATATGTTGTGGACTTTCGTTTTGCAATCCGGCCGCCGATGGAAGAAGGACAGGTGGATGCATGACACTGGGGGAGTTCTTTTCAACGCATAAAAAAGCCGCAGTCGCCTTTTCCGGCGGGGCGGATTCCGCCTATCTGCTCTGGGCGGGAACGCAGTTCGGCGCGGAGCTGACTGCCTATATCGTGAAATCCGCGTTCCAGCCCGACTTTGAGTTGGAAGACGCGCAGCGTCTCTGCGCGGAGCTCGGCGTGCCCCTGCGCGTCCTGCCGCTGGATATTCTGTCCGTGCCCGGCGTGCGGGAGAACGGGCCCGAGCGCTGCTATCTGTGCAAAAAGGCGATTTTCTCCGCGATTGCGGAGGCAGCCGCGCAGGACGGCTATACGCTTCTGCTGGATGGGACAAACGCCTCGGACGATGCGTCCGACCGCCCGGGCATGCGCGCAACAAAGGAGCTTGGCGTCCTGTCTCCGCTGCGGCTGTGCGGCATTACGAAGAAGGAGCTGCGCCGCCTCTCGCGCGAGGCGGGGCTCTTCACGGCGGATAAGCCGGCCTACGCCTGCCTTGCCACGCGGGTGCCGACCGGGAAAATGCTCACGGAAGAGACGCTTCGCCGCGTTGAGCGCGCGGAGTCTTCGCTGGGAGCGCTTGGCTTTTCGGATCTTCGCGTGCGGACGGATGGCACTGCCGCAAAGCTTGAACTGCTGCCCTCTCAGATCCCGATGGCGGCGGAGAAATCGGAGGAGCTCCGAAAAATTTTCGCGGAATTCGCGGAAATGACCATTGCCGAGCGGCAGACGAGAGATTAAAAAGCCGGAGGGCGCAGCGCAAAACGCGCTGCGCCCTCTTTTTGCAAACGGGCAGCTTCATATCGAACGGCCCAAGTTCCGGAGACACTCTGACAGCTTGCGGGAAAGCCCTTTGACTTGCCTTGACAATTGCCTGCAGGTGTACTATCTTAGAATGCAGTTTCGTGTTTTGCCGGCCTGTCTTTTTGACGCGCGGCGAAACATATTTTTCAGATGCAGGGAAACGGAATTCTGCTACCGGAAACTGTGCACCGGAGGGAGAAAAGGATGCTTGAATTACGTGAATTGAAACCCCAGATCCGGCGCGTGTGGAGACTGAGCGTTCCGGCGGTGCTGACGCAGCTGGCCACCATCGCCATGCAGTATATAGACTCTGCCATGGTCGGCAGTCTGGGCGCAAACGCATCCGCGGCGATTGGCCTTGTTTCCACCAGCACGTGGCTGATGGGCGGAATAGGCATGGCGGTTTCCGCCGGATTTTCCGTTCAGGTCGCGCAGTATATCGGCGCAGGTGAAGCGCACAATGCGCGGCGGGTTCTCAAACATGGCTTTATCACTTCGCTGATCGTCTCCACGCTGATTGCGCTGCTGGGCATCTGCGTCAGCGGTGCGCTGCCCCGTTGGCTGGGCGGCGAGAAGGCGCTGTGGGCTGACGCCGGCGCCTACTTTTTGGTGTTCTCCATGTCGCTGCCGTTCATGCAGCTCAACCGCTTGACTTCCGGATTTTTGCAAAGCGCCGGCAATATGGTGGTGCCAAGCGTGCTCAACGCCGCCATGTGCGTGCTGGACGTTGTTTTTAACCTGTTTTTCATTCCCCGCTATGGTGTTCTGGGCGCCGCGATCGGCACCGGACTTGCCGCGGCAGTGGTGTGCCTTGTGAATATGGGGTTCTGCTGCCTGCGCTATGAGCCGCTCCGGCTGAACCGGAAAGAAAAATGTCCGCTGGATACGTCCATTCTCAAGCGCGCACTGCGGATCGGCACGCCTGTGGGCGCCGAGTCCATTGCCATGTCCGGCGCACAGGTGGCGTCCACCATCATCATCGCGCCGCTGGGCGCGGTCGCCATCGCGGCGCACGCCTTTGCCGTCACGGCGGAAAGCCTCTGCTATATGCCGGGCCACGGCGTTTCCTCCGCAGCGGCAACGCTGGTGGGGCAGAGCATCGGGGCAAAGGACCATCGCCTCGCGCGGCGGTATGGGTATATCACAGTGACCTTTGGCGGCGCTTTGATGGCGCTTACCGGCATCATCATGTTCGTGGCTTGCCCCTTGGTGTTCCGCCTGCTCACGCCGGTTGAAGAGGTCCGCGCCGTAGCCACGCAGATTCTTCGCATCGGCCTGATTGCAGAGCCTCTGTACGGCGTGTCGATGGTTGCCTCCGGCGCGCTGCGGGGTGCGGAGGACACACTGGTGCCCAGCATTCTCAATCTGTTCAGCATGTGGGTGGTGCGCCTTGGCCTTGCGCTGATCCTCGTCCCCCGTTATGGCATCCAGGGCATGTGGACGGCCATGGCGGTGGAGCTGTGCGTGCGCGGTCTGCTGCTGCTGTTCCGCCAGATCCGCTCTAAATATCTGCATCCTGCGTCCGAAAAAGCGCAGGTATAAAAAGGTATATTCCGGCTTTGCATTTTGCCCTCAAGCCGAAGTGAACCCCCGGGGAACAGGAAGTTCCCCGGGGGTTCGTTGTATTGCGCAAAGCGGAACGGATCAAGCGGCTGTTTCGGTGGCGCGCAGAATGGTATCCAGAACCTCTCTCTCCCACACTTTCTGCTTATTTGTATTGCAGGAAAGCATATCTCCGTCAAAATGAATTTCCAACTCACCAAACCAGCTTTGGATGCGAAGCGGTATTCTCGAACTGATGCTTCCGTCAGGAAACTCCACATCTTCAAAGTGGAAAAAGACCTCCCATAGAAATTCGTCCGGCTGCGTTGTTGAATGGTAGCGCGTCGTATCGTTGGGAAAAAGATCCCGTAAACTGCGGCGGTAATCTTTCTCATACAGTAAATTGCACAGCATTTCAAACTCTTCGCTGTTTTTGTCGATGGTAAATTCCTCGGGCGCGGCCCCTGTGCCATCAAAATAGTATCCGGTAATTCCCGAACATTTGTCAAGCGCGAGCATAGGATACCGCTGCGGAATCGTCATGGGTCTGCTGTAAAACAGAAAAGCGGCAACGAGAAGGATGAGCACTGCTGCAATTACAATAACGGTTCGTGTACTTGATTTTTTCATGGTCTTACCCCTCTTTCTGCTTTTTGTTTGACATTGTTTACAAAATCAATTCTATCATAGCGTTTCGGATCTTGCCAATACAAAAATCCCGGCGGTTTTATATCAAAATCACCATGCTTTTTTATCAAATTCATCTATGCTGTTTATCTGGGAAGATGCTATAATAGGCAACAGGAAAACTGTTTGAATCGGGGATGCATATGATTACTCTTGCGCTGATTATACTTCTGATTTCATATCTTTCATACAGAAAAGCCTTTTATTCTTCACCGAAGAAGAGAAGCACAACACAGCTTCTTCCGGATTCTCCACAATACGCGAAGGCGAACCCGGTGATAAAAAGGCTTATAGGTGAAATGGAAAAGGTGCCGTTTGAGCAGGTTTACATAACTACCTTTGATGGACTTCGTCTTGCAGCGCGATATTACCATCTTTCGGATTCCGCTCCGCTTCAGATTCAGTTTCACGGCTACCGAAGCACGGCGGTGCGCGATTTTTCCGGCGCCTTTTCTCTTGCGCAGAAGATGGGACGCAATCTTCTTGTTGTTGACCAGCGTGCCGGAGGGAAAAGTGAGGGCAAAACCATTTGCTTTGGAATCAAGGAAAAATATGATTGCCTTGCGTGGATCCAATATGCGATCGACCGTTTCGGCGATATTCCCATCATGCTCACGGGAATTTCCATGGGCGCGGCAACGGTGCTCATGGCTTCGGAGCTAGATCTGCCGGAAAACGTGAAATGCATTGTGGCGGATTGTCCGTATTCCAGCCCGGAGGAGATTATTGCCCTGCAGTGCAAGGCAATGGGCATTCCGCCGAAGCTTGGAATGCCTTTTGTAAAGCTCGGGGCAAGGATTTTCGGGAATCTTAAACTTTCCGGCGAAGGCGCGGAAAAGGCGGTCAGGAACACAAGGGTTCCGATCCTTCTCGTTCACGGCGAGGCGGACGATTTTGTCCCCTGTGAAATGAGCAAACGGATCTATGCTGCAAATCCGGAAATGATAACTTTCGAAATTTTTCCGGATACCGCCCACGGAATCAGCTTCATCAACGATACAGAACGATACGAAAAGCTTTATTACAATCTTTTTGAAAAATACGGGATATAAAAAACAAAAACCGGAGCGGAAGCTCCGGTTTTTCAGTAAAGTATGGGAACGAGCATGACGCGGTTTCATTAAAATTTGAAACCATGGCGCTGAAAGAGAAGCCCTGCCGCTGCGCTCGACAAATTGGAAATTGTTTCTATCTATTAAATGTGTTTCATTTACCGAGATTAAACTGGTCCGCAATGTGCTGTCCCATCTCACCCTCAAGGTCCTGCGCATCCGAATCTGCTATATAGTCTAAATCGTGGTCATTAAGATAAAGGTAATACAGCGTGGAGTTTTCTCTATCAATACCAATCATATATATTTTCTTAGGAAAATGATCTTCTTCTCCTGCGGTTACAACCTTGAAAAAGATTCCTTCGTAATGAAACTCAGGTGCGGCAATGAGGTAATCTCCGTCGTAGTCAATAACAGGCTCTGTCAAAAACTGATGCGAGTCTATATAAGCCTCGTAGTCTGCCTCACATAGTTCAAGGCTATCGTATTTTGCGATTGCGGTGATAGACTGGTAAAAGAAAAATCCAGCATTAATCTTGCCAACAAATCGAACATTCTGCTCATCGAATTCATTGTACCTTGGGAAATTACTAAAATCGGTTCCCATATCATATGCACACTGGTTAAACTCAGACTCACTTTCAATCGTATAGTAATTCACACTTGTTGGAATCCCAACGAGGCCTAAAACAAGAGTAAACGGATTGCATAGTGCTATGATAACGATTATGTTCACCAAGGCGGAAAGCCATTTGCGCTTAACACGCATGTTAAACAAGAGAATTAAAACGAAAACAACAATACAAATTCCAATAACAAGAATCTCTTGGTATGGAATATAACTCCTATAAAGATATGGCGTTTTTTCTTTCATTACAAATCCGTCAATTATTGAAATAACTGCCAAACACGAAATGAAAGCCAAGGCAAGTCCAATCACTATGACGGCTACGATTTTAATGGGAGAAAGTTTAACTTCTTTCTTATTCATAGTTGCCCTCCTATGTAATTTCGGTTTGTTGTGCTGGTGTGGGCGAATCTGTTAGACATATTCAAGTTTGTCAAATAAATCATATCACATGCTTATGAAAAATTCCAACACAGAAAAAAGCACGGTGGTTTTGCATCAAAACCATCGTGCTTTTTTGGTGCGAGAGAGGAGACTTGAACTCCCACGTCGGTTGACACACGCCCCTCAAACGTGCCTGTCTACCTGTTCCAGCACTCTCGCATATTCTTTTCGCGCCGGCATTTCCCAGACGCATGGGCTATTATACCCGCTGCGTCCGGAATTGTCAACACTAAAATGTGCGCATTATCCGCTTTTTCTCCGGCGCGGCTTTCCGTGCGTGCGAAGAAGGAAAAACAGCTCGACCAGAAGCCAGATAATTGCAAGGATCAGCGCGGCCGCGCCCCATGACATGGGCATCAGGTAACGCCCGCGCAGATAGGCGTGATAGCCGAGCAGGGAGGCGAAGGAGCACAGAACCGGAACCGGCAAAAGCTCCGGAATTACAAATGCAACGGCGAAGGAGAGCACATCCGCGCCGAAGAAATAACGGTCGTGCATGTGCGGCAGCAGGAACGGAATCGCCAGCACGAGCAGGAGCGCAGCGGTCAGGCCGGCCTCGTTCCCGGCGCGTTTGGCTTTGCGGATGAACAGGGCATACACAAGAAGAATGAACGCAAACGCAGCGCCGATGGCGAGTTTGGAGGCAAGCTCCGTGTTCTCCGGCCGCAGCAGCGCAAAGACGGAGGGGGAGTTGTAGTTCATGGCGCTGCCAACCGTGCCCATCTGGCTGAAATACAGCGTGAGCGTTTCCGACAGCGGCTTGCCGAGCAGCACGGCGGGGAGGACAACGACCAGATAGGTCAGCGGGAAAATCGGAAGCTGCCACAGCTTGAGCTGCTTTCTGCACAGGAACAGAAGGTAGACCGGCAGGAAAAATATGGCCTGCAGCTTAAAGGAGAAGGACAGCGCAAGAAAAACCATGGACAGGCAGGGCTTGCCCTTAAATATAAAGTAGAGCGACCAGATTGCGAACGCAACGTAAATGCTGTCACACTGGCCCCAATACGCGCCGTTGAGCAGCACTGTGGGCAGCAGCAGCGTGCCAAGGAAAGCGGCGCGGCGCTTTCCGTCCGAAGCGCCGAATGCGCCTGCCAGGCGGCAGGCGCCCCAGGCCAGCAGTACATCAAACAGGATGGACAGCAGTTTGATAAAGCCTAAGGGCTCCATGTCACTGTAAGAGAAGAGCGCGAGGAAATACAGATAGGGGATGTTGTAGTTGCCGTGATAATTCACGATGCCGCGAAAACCGCCGTTTGCGCGGAAATGATCGACCCACTTGACCAGAAAATCCTGGTAGTCATAAGTGACGTGGGGCAGGCAGCGGGCGCGCAGAATAAAGGCAAGCAGAATCACGCCCGCCGAGAGGAAAAGCGCGCTGTTTTTGCGCAGCAGCCCCTCGATGCGCAGCAGGATCAAACACAAAACGGCAAGCGCACACAGCAATATATAGATGAGCAGATCCATTTTTTCCTCACTCCCGGCTGCAAAAAAAGCGGCTGAGTGTGATGATGCATACACTCGCCGCAGACAAAACCAAAATTTTACTTGAAAGGATAAATTGCCCCTTGACAAGGCTTGGGAGAATATGTATAATAGCTTGACCTGTCTATACGACAGCAGCTTTTCCCCCAGTATCCTATTTCGATTTTGATTGTAACAGGATTTGCTGCAGAATGCAACAGGGAAATGCGAAATGAGCCGAAATATGTGACAACAAACCCGGGCGTACAAAGTTGAGCACCGCCCAATACTTACTATAAGGAGTGAAGTCTGATGCCGAAAGACGTCCTCTACGGGAAGACTCTGCGCAAGAGTTTTGCCCGCAGCCAGGAGATTCAGGACATGCCGAACCTTCTGGAGATCCAGAAAAATTCCTTCAAATGGTTTCTGGAGACCGGCCTGCGCGAGGTTTTTGACGACGTAGCAGCCGTGACCGACTATTCCGGGAATCTGGAACTCAGCTTCGTGGATTACACCATGAACGAGCAGCCGAAGTACTCGGAAGCCGAGTGCAAGGCCAGAGACACGACCTATGCCGCGCCCCTCAAGGTCAGCGTCCGGCTCCGCAACCGGGAGACGGAGGAGATCAAGGAGCAGGAGATCTTCATGGGCGACTTCCCGCTCATGACGGACAGCGGTACCTTTATTATTAACGGTGCCGAGCGTGTAATCGTCTCGCAGATCGTCCGCAGCCCCAGCGTGTATTATGATAAGAAGACGGATAAGACCGCCACGAGCATCTACAGCACGACGGCGATCCCGTATCACGGCGCATGGCTGGAGTACGAGACCGACGGCAGCGATATGTTCTTTGTCCGCATTGACAAGAACCGCAAGCTGCCGATCACCTGGCTGCTCAAGGCCGTCGGCATCTATCGCCCGGACAAGCCCTACACCTGGCTTTCCTGCACCGATACGGTTGCCGGCGCGGTCACCAATGAACAGCTCCGCGAAATCTTTGGTGATGACGAGCGCATCGTCTCCACGATCGAGCGCGACACCTGCAAGTCCCGCGAAGAAGCGCTTATCGAGATCTATCGCAAGCTCCGCCCGGGCGATCCTCCGACGGTGGATTCCAGCGAAAGCCTGCTTGACAGCCTGTTTTTCGACCGCAGAAGATATGAGCTGGGTCATGTCGGACGTTATAAGTTCAACAAGAAGCTCGCGCTTGGCGCGAGACTGAGCGGACACAAGCTGGCCGCTCCCGTGGCCGACCCCATGACCGGCGAGATTCTGGCCGAGGCGGGCGAAAAGCTCACGCGCGAGCAGGCGCTGGAGCTCGAGGCGCGCGGCGTCATCGACGCATGGCTGGAGATGCCGGACGGCAAGCATGTGCGCGTTTTCTCCAACGGCATGGTCGACATGTCCAACTTTGTGGACTTTGATCCCGAAGAGGCGGGCGTCAAGGAGAAGGTTCGCTTTATCATCCTGCGTCAGCTTCTGGAGCAGTATGAGGGCGAAGCGCTCATCGAGGCCGTGCGTGAGAATCTGGAAGTTCTCATTCCCAAGCACATCATTGTGGATGACATCTTTGCGTCCGTCAACTACCTGTGCTGCCTGGCACACGGTGTCGGCGAGGCGGATGACATTGACCATCTGGGCAACCGCCGCGTGCGCAGCGTCGGCGAGCTGCTGCAGAATCAGTTCCGCATCGGCTTCTCCCGTATGGAGCGCGTGATCCGCGAGCGTATGACGCTGCAGGATCTCGACTTTGTCACCCCGCAGAGCCTTATCAACATCCGCCCCGTCACGGCGGCGATCAAGGAATTCTTCGGCAGCAGCCCGCTGAGCCAGTTCATGGATCAGAACAACCCGCTCGCGGAGCTGACGCATAAGCGCCGTATGTCCGCGCTTGGCCCCGGCGGCCTGAGCCGTGAACGTGCGAGCTTTGACGTCCGTGACGTGCACTACAGTCACTATGGACGTATGTGCCCCATCGAGTCTCCTGAAGGCCCGAACATCGGCCTGATCTCCTACCTGGCCTCTTTTGCCCGCGTCAACGAGTACGGCTTCCTGATTGCGCCCTTCCGCAAGGTCGATAAGGAAACCGGCCGCGTCACCGATCAGGTGGACTATCTGACCGCCGACGTGGAAGATCAGTATATTGTGGCAATGGCCACCGAGCCGCTCGATGAGGACGGCTGCCTGCTCAACAAGCGTATCGTCTGCCGCCATCGCGACGAGATCATTGAGGTCGACCGCGAGCGCGTGGACTATGTGGATATCTCTCCGCGCATGATGGTTTCCGTCGCTACGGCGATGATTCCGTTCCTGGAAAACGACGACGCCAACCGTGCACTGATGGGCGCGAACATGCAGCGTCAGGCGGTTCCGCTGCTGACGACGGAGGCTCCCATCGTCGCCACCGGTATCGAGCACAAATGCGCCGTGGACTCCGGCGTCTGCGTGCTTGCCGAGGGTGAGGGTACGGTCACGCGTGTGAGCGCGACCAACATCACCGTCAAGTATGTCAGCGGCGAGATCAAGGATTACGAGCTGACCAAGTTTGAGCGCAGCAACCAGGGCACCTGCATCAACCAGCGCCCGATCGTCTCCGTGGGTGACCATGTTGAGGCGGGCGATGTGATTGCGGACGGTCCTTCCACCAGTCAGGGCGAACTCTCCCTCGGTAAGAACGTCCTGGTCGGCTTCATGACCTGGGAGGGTTACAACTACGAGGACGCTATCCTCATCAGCGAGCGCCTCGTGATGGAAGATGTGTTCACCTCCATCCATGTGGAGGAGTATGAGTGCGATTCCCGCGACACCAAGCTGGGACCCGAGGAGATCACGAGAGATATTCCGGGCGTCGGCGAGGACGCGCTGAAGTATCTCGACGAGCGCGGCATCATCTGTGTCGGCGCGGAAGTCCGCAGCGGTGACATTCTGGTCGGTAAGGTCACGCCCAAGGGCGAGACGGATCTGACCGCGGAGGAGCGGCTGCTCCGCGCGATCTTCGGTGAGAAGGCGCGTGAGGTGCGTGACACCTCTCTGAAAGTGCCGCACGGCGAGAGCGGCATTGTTGTGGACGTCAAGGTCTTCACCCGCGAGGCCGGCGACGAGATGGGCCCCGGTGTCAATCAGGTTGTCCGTGTTTACATCGCCCAGCGCCGCAAGATCAGCGTTGGCGATAAGATGGCCGGACGCCACGGCAACAAGGGCGTTGTCTCCCGCATCCTGCCGAAGGAGGATATGCCCTATCTGCCCGACGGCACGCCGCTGGACATCGTGCTCAACCCGCTGGGCGTTCCCTCCCGTATGAACATCGGGCAGGTTCTGGAAGTTCACCTCGGCTATGCCGCGCAGGCACTTGGCTGGAAGGTCGCAACGCCGATCTTCAACGGCGCAAACGAGGCGGAGATCCGCGATACGCTGGAGCATGCGGGTCTGCGCAGCGACGGTAAGAGCGTGCTTTACGACGGACGTACCGGCATGCCCTTTGATAACCCGGTCACCGTCGGCTATGTCTACTTCCTCAAGCTGCACCACCTGGTTGACGATAAGATCCATGCCCGCAGCACCGGCCCCTACAGCCTTGTTACGCAGCAGCCGCTTGGCGGTAAGGCGCAGTTCGGCGGCCAGCGTTTCGGTGAGATGGAAGTCTGGGCGCTCGAGGCCTACGGCGCGGCCTATACGCTGCAGGAGATCCTGACGGTGAAGTCCGACGACGTTACCGGCCGTGTGCGCACCTATGAGGCCATTGTCAAGGGGCACAACATCCCGCAGCCCGGTGTGCCGGAGAGCTTCAAGGTTCTGATGAAAGAACTGCAGGCTCTGTGCCTGAATGTCCGTATCCTCGACAAGGACGGCGAAGAGATTGAGCTCAAGGATGACGATGACGACGATTTCCAGCCCAGTCTGAGCGAAGAGAGCCGGTATCTGGCCGACGAGAGTGAGATCGAGGCCGCCGGTTTTGAGATCGAACAGATCGAGGACGAGGGCGACGAGGTCTTCGACGATGAGCTCGATGACGATGAAGACGATGATTTTGCGGCTGAGGAGGAATAATCAATGAGTTATACGCCTTTTGACGCCATTCAGATCGGCATTGCCTCTCCCGATATGATCCGGCAGTGGTCGTACGGCGAAGTCAAGAAGCCGGAGACGATCAACTACCGCACCCTGAAGCCCGAACGCGACGGTCTGTACTGTGAGCGTATTTTCGGACCCACGAAGGACTGGGAGTGCCACTGCGGCAAATATAAGAAGATCCGTTACAAGGGCAAGATCTGCGACCGCTGCGGCGTGGAAGTGACCAAGAGCAAGGTCCGCCGCGAGCGCATGGGCCACATTGAGCTGGCTGCCCCCGTCAGCCACATCTGGTATTTCCGGGGCATCCCCTCCCGTATGGGCCTCCTGCTCGATCTGACGCCCCGCATTCTGGAAAAGGTGCTGTATTTCGGCGCCTATATCGTAACCGACCCCGGCTTTACGCCGCTGCAGAAGTGCCAGACGCTCACGGAAAAAGAGTACTGGGACATGCGCGAAAAGTACGAGGACGACTTTGACGCCGGCATGGGTGCCGAAGCGATCAAAAAGCTTTTGCAGCAGGTGGACTGCGAGCAGCTCTCTGCGCAGCTTCGTGCGGAGCTTAAAGAGACCAGCGGCCAGAAGAAGGCAAAGCTTGTCAAGCGTCTGGAGGTCGTTGAGGCTTTCCTCCAGAGCGGGAATAAGCCCGAGTGGATGATTATTGACGTGCTGCCGGTCATTCCGCCCGAAATCCGCCCCATGGTGCAGCTCGACGGCGGCCGCTTTGCAACCAGCGACCTCAATGATCTGTATCGCCGCGTCATCAACCGCAACAACCGTCTGAGACGGTTGATCCAGCTCAACGCGCCCGACATCATCGTGCGCAACGAGAAGCGCATGCTGCAGGAAGCGGTGGACGCGCTGATCGACAACGGCCGCCGCGGCCGTGCCGTCACAGGCGCGAACAGCCGTGCGCTCAAGTCCCTGAGCGATATGCTCAAGGGTAAGCAGGGCCGTTTCCGTCAGAACCTGCTCGGCAAGCGCGTGGACTACTCCGGTCGAAGCGTTATCGTTGTCGGCCCCAACCTGAAGATCTTCCAGTGCGGTGTGCCGAAGGAGATGGCCATTGAGCTCTTCCGTCCTTTCGTGATGAAAAAGCTCGTGGAGGACGGCGTAGCCAACAACATCAAGAGCGCCAAACGCATGGTCGATAAGCAGCGCACCGAGGTCTGGGACGCGCTGGACGTGGTCATCAAGGAGCACCCCGTGCTGCTCAACCGCGCCCCGACGCTGCACCGCCTGGGTATTCAGGCCTTTGAGCCGATCCTTGTCGAGGGTCGTGCGCTGAAGCTGCATCCCCTGGTCTGCACCGCGTATAACGCCGACTTTGACGGCGACCAGATGGCCATTCACGTCCCGCTGAGCGCGGAGGCGCAGGCGGAAGCGCGTATCCTGATGCTCTCCGCCAACAACCTGCTCCGTCCGCAGGACGGTAACCCCGTCACGGTTCCGACGCAGGACATGGTTCTCGGCGCCTATTACCTCACCTTTGAGCGTGAGGAAGAGGGAACCGGCAAGGCCTTCACCTGCCCGAACGAGGCGATCATGGCCTATAACGAGGGTGCAGTCGGCATCCACAGCCCGATCTACGTTCGCGTCACCAAGACGGTGGACGGCGTGGAGAAGCAGAAGCTCGTGCGCACAACCGTCGGCCGCATCATCTTCAATGAGCCGATCCCGCAGGATCTCGGTTTTGTTGATCGCACGAATCCGGACACCATGTTCGATTATGAGATCAACTTCAAGGCCGGCAACAAGGAGCTTGCCAACATCATCAACCGCTGCATCCAGAAGTATGGCTTCACCATCTCTGCCGAGATGCTGGATAACATCAAGGAGCTCGGTTTCCGTTACTCCACGCGCGGCGCCATCACCATCTCCATCGCGGATATGACGGTGCCGGAAGCCAAGCGCACGCTGATTGAAGAGACTGAGGAAAAGGTTCTCCAGTTCGAGCGCCAGTACCGCCGCGGCTTCATCACCGACGACGAGCGCTACCGTCTGGTCGTGGCCGAGTGGGAGGATACCACCGAGCGCGTCACGAGCGCGCTGCAGAACTGCCTGGATGAGTTCAACCCCATCTACATGATGGCGAACTCCGGTGCCCGTGGCTCCATGAAGCAGATTCGTCAGCTCGCCGGTATGCGTGGCCTGATGGCCAACACCGCCGGTAAGACGATCGAAATCCCGATCAAGTCCAACTTCCGTGAGGGTCTGAGCGTTCTGGAGTACTTTATCTCCTCCCGTGGTGCGCGTAAGGGCCTGACCGATACCGCTCTGCGAACTGCGGACTCCGGTTACCTGACCCGCCGTATGGTCGACGTCTCGCAGGATGTCATCATCCGTGAGGACGACTGCGGCACCACCGACGGCATCTTCGCCGGCGCGGTCTACGAAAAGGGCCAGCTCGTGCAGAGCTATGCGGAAAGCATCCAGGGCCGTTATCCTTCTGTTCCCGTTACGGATCCCGCAACGGGCGAGGTACTCTTCGATGCAGACCATATGTTTACCGCAGCGGATGTTCAGGTTCTCGAGGCGCATGGCATTGAGCGCGTCAAGATCCGCAGCATGCTCTCCTGCGAGGCCAAGAGCGGCGTCTGCGCGAAGTGCTACGGTGTCAACCTTGCAACCGGCAGCCCGGTGAACACGGGTGAGGCGGTCGGCGTTATCGCCGCACAGTCCATCGGTGAGCCCGGCACACAGCTTACGATGCGTACCTTCCATACCGGCGGTATCGCCGGTGACGATATCACCCAGGGTCTTCCCCGTGTTGAGGAGCTTTTCGAAGCGCGCAAGCCCAAGAAGATGGCTGTGCTCGCGGAGATCAGCGGCAAGCTCAGCATCGAGGAAACCAAGAAGAACGCGATCCTTGCCCTCACCATCACGAACAGCGAGGCGGGCGAGACGCGCGTTTACCAGGTGCCCTACAGCGCCGGCATTCTGGTGCAGGACGGCGACATGGTCGAGAAGGGTCAGGAGCTGACCCGCGGCGCACTCAATCCGCACGACGTGCTGCGTATCCGCGGTGTTGAGGACGACGAGTTCGGCCGTCCCGGCGTGCGCAACTATCTGGTGCGCGAGGTGCAGAAGGTATACCGTCAGCAGGGTGTTGACATCAACGACAAGCACATTGAGGTCATCGTGCGTCAGATGCTGCGCAAGGTCCGTGTTGAGGACGCCGGCGCGACCAAGCTGATTTCCGGCTCGATGATCGACGTTTCGGAGCTCAAGGCAGCCAACCGCGAGATCGCGCTTCGCAACGCTGCGGGCGAGGTGGATGAGTTCGGCGAGCCGCTGGCCCCCGCAAAGTGCACCCAGCTTCTCATGGGTATCACCAAGGCCTCTCTGGCCACGGAGAGCTTCCTGTCCGCTGCATCCTTCCAGGAGACCACCAAGGTGCTTACCGACGCTGCCATCAAGGGCAAGGTCGATCACCTGGTCGGACTCAAGGAGAATGTCATCATCGGTAAGCTGATCCCCGCAGGCACGGGACTTGCCGTGTACCGTGATTTCCAGGAGGAGACGGACGAGGAAATCGAGACCACAGAGGATTATGTGGATCTCTCCGCCCTTGTCGGCCGCACCAACGCGCTGTAAGATAAACCCAGGATTAAAGCTCCGGAGGGGTAAGCCCTCCGGAGCTTTTTGTGCCTTGAAAAGTTCGATTTATTACGAAAATTTCCTTGACTATTTTTGTGAAATATGCTAAAATCCTTATTCGTATGGGCGAATTGCGCCCTAATACGGGTTTTGTCCGGTTTTTCCCTGAAAAAAGCGGACAAAATACAGTCTTGAGGAAAGGAGGAAAACCATGCCGACTTTTAATCAGCTCGTCCGTAAGGGAAGAGAACAGGTGACTTACAAGTCCAACTCCCCCGCGATGCAGAAGGGTCTGAACACCCTGAAGAATCGTGAGACGGATCTGAGCGCGCCCCAGAAGCGCGGTGTCTGCACGGCAGTTCGTACCTCGACCCCGAAGAAGCCGAACTCCGCCCTGCGTAAGATTGCCCGTGTGCGCCTGACCAACGGTTACGAGGTCACTGCGTACATTCCCGGCATCGGACACAACCTGCAGGAGCACTCCGTCGTGATGATCCGCGGCGGCCGTGTCAAGGACCTGCCTGGTGTTCGCTACCACATCATCCGTGGTACGCTGGACGCACAGGGAGTTGCCAACCGCAAGCAGGCTCGCTCCAAGTATGGCGCCAAGCGCCCGAAGAAGTAAGCAAATCCCCAACAGCCCTGTTGGTTTCTATATGATATAAAATATAGCTGCCCGGGGCGCAAACGGGGGCCCGAGGGGTCTCCGAGTACCTGTGAACTCATTTCATAATGAAGGAGGGAAGTTAAGTGCCCAGAAGAGGTAACGTTCCCAAGAGAGAAATTCTGCCGGATCCTGTTTATAACAGCGTTCTGGTGACCAAGCTTGTCAACAGCATCATGCTGGACGGCAAGAAGGGCGTTGCGCAGAAGGTTGTTTACGATGCCTTCGCCATCATCGAGAAGAAGATGGACCGCAACCCGCTGGAGGTCTTCACCGAAGCCCTCAACAACATCATGCCCAGTCTGGAGGTCAAGGCCCGTCGTGTCGGCGGTGCGACCTATCAGGTCCCGATGGAGGTTCGCCCCGAGCGTCGTCAGACCCTCGGCCTGCGCTGGCTGACGGATTATTCCCGCAAGCGCAGTGAGAAGACCATGAAAGAGCGCCTTGCCGGTGAAATTATGGACGCGTGCAACAACCTCGGCGCCTCTGTGAAGAAGCGCGAGGATACCCACAAGATGGCCGAGTCCAACAAGGCGTTTGCACACTACAGGTGGTAAAAGATTATGCCCAGAGAGTACTCGCTTGAAAAAACACGGAATATTGGCATCATGGCGCACATCGACGCCGGTAAGACGACGACGACTGAGCGCATCCTGTACTATACCGGCGTTAACTACAGGTTGGGCGAAGTGCACGAGGGCACTGCCACCATGGACTGGATGGAGCAGGAGCAGGAGCGCGGAATCACAATCACGTCCGCTGCAACCACATGCTTCTGGAGAGATCATCGCATCAACATCATCGACACACCGGGACACGTCGACTTCACGGTTGAGGTAGAGCGCTCCCTGCGTGTGCTTGATGGCAGCGTCACGGTTCTTTGCGCCAAGGGCGGCGTTGAGCCGCAGTCCGAGACGGTGTGGAGACAGGCGGATCATTATCATGTTCCGCGCATGATCTACGTCAACAAAATGGACATTATGGGCGCGGACTTCTACAACGTGTTGCGGATGGTCCGGGACCGACTCAAATGTAACGCTGTGCCGATCCAGCTGCCCATCGGGGCAGAGGCAAGCTTCCGCGGCATCATAGATCTGGTTGAGATGAACGCCAGCGTCTTTTATGATGAGCTTGGCAAGGATGTGCGAATCGAGGAGATTCCTGAAGATATGCAGGATCTCGCCGAGGAATACCGTGCCAATCTGCTGGAAGCGATCTCGGATTTTGACGACGAGATCATGGAAAAGTATTTGGAGGGTGAAGAAATTTCGCCCGATTCCATCCGAACTGCGATCCGGAAAGCCACTGTGGCTGTCGAGATGATTCCTGTCGTCTGCGGCACTTCGTATCGCAACAAGGGTGTGCAGAAGCTTCTGGATGCCATCGTGGATTACCTCCCGTCTCCGCTGGATGTTCCGGCGATCAAGGGTATCAACCCCAAGACGGATAAGGAAGAAACGCGGCAGTCCGATGACGATGCCCCCTTCTCCGCACTGGCCTTCAAGATTATGACCGACCCCTTTGTCGGCCGTCTGGCTTTCTTCAGAGTTTATTCCGGCACCGTGGAAACGGGCAAAACCGTGATGAACTCCACAAAGGGACAGCGCGAGCGCCTTGGCCGCATCCTGCAGATGCACGCCAATCACCGCGAGGACATCAATCAGGTCTATTCCGGCGACATTGCGGCGGTGGTCGGACTGAAGAACACCACGACGGGAGATACGCTCTGCGACGAAAAAGCGCAGATCATTCTCGAGTCCATGGAGTTCCCGGAGCCCGTTATCCGCGTCGCGATCGAGCCGAAGACAAAGGCTGGTCAGGAAAAAATGGCCATCGCACTGCAAAAGCTGGCAGAGGAGGACCCGACCTTCAAGACCTATACGGACGAGGAGACGGGTCAGACGATCATTGCCGGCATGGGTGAGCTCCATCTGGAGATCATCGTTGACCGCCTGCTGCGCGAGTTCAAGGTTGAGGCCAACGTCGGCCGTCCGCAGGTTTCCTATAAGGAGACCGTGCAGAAGTCGGCGACGGTGGATACGCGCTTTGTCCGCCAGAGCGGCGGCCGTGGCCAGTTTGCCCATGTCAAGCTGCTTGTTGAGCCGAACGAGCCCGGCAAGGGTTACGAGTTCGTCAACGCAGTCACGGGCGGTGCGATCCCGAAGGAGTATATCCCCTGCATCGATCAGGGTATTCAGGGCGCCATGCTTTCCGGCGTGCTGGCCGGATTCCAGGTCGTGGACGTGAAGTGCACCGTTCTGGACGGAAGCTTCCACGAGGTCGACTCTTCGGAGATGGCCTTTAAGGTCTGCGGCAGCATGGCTTTCAAGGAAGCCTGCGCAAAGGCAAGCCCTGTGCTGCTTGAGCCCATCATGCGCGTCGTTGTAACGGCGCCGGATGAGTATATGGGTGATGTCATGGGTGACATTAACGGTCGCCGCGGCATGATCCAGGGCACCGAGATCCTCAACGGAGCAGCCCAGATCGAGGCCAACGTCCCGCTCAGCTCCATGTTTGGCTACGCGACGGATCTGCGCAGCAAGACGCAGGGCCGCGCAACGTTCTTCATGGAACCCAGCCACTATGTTGAACTGCCGCGCAATCTCCAGGATGAGGTCGTCGGCGGTCGCTTCAAAGGCTGAAAACAATAAATTCCCCAATGCGAAATAAATGAATAAATAACGAAACACCACATAAGGAGGAAAAATTAATGGCTAAGCAAATGTTCAACCGCAGCAAGCCCCATGTCAACATCGGCACCATCGTCCACATCGACCATGG
>JAFXAW010000003.1 GCA_017522015.1 Oscillospiraceae bacterium
GAGCTGTCAGCGAAGCTGACTGAGAGGGCAACTGCGCAGTCGGATTGCGCCCCGCCATGACCCCGCCGCAGAGTCCGACAGCCCTCTCAGTCGCCTTTCGGCGCCAGCTCCCCCAAAGGGGGAGCCAAGTGGCGCAGGGGAGGCTTGCGCCGGAGGCAGGGTGCCTCTCTCTGCCGCGGGTGCGGTGGGACGCGCTTACCGACTTCCCTCCTCGCGGCACAGCCGCTGCGGTCGGATGCTAAAAACATGCCACCGGCATGTTTTCTTAACGCACCGACAGAGTTCGCGTCCGCAGACGCGAATAAAGTGGGGGCGTTTTCTCCGGCGGCATGTACGTCGGAGAAAACTCTGCTCGCCGCGCAAACGTGCGAGTTGCCTTAACGGCAACGAGTGCGCTGCAGCGCGGTGCTTACCCCCTTGGGAATGAAAGGCGACAGCCTTTCATCCCAGCTCTCTTTCATCCCAGCTCTTTTAATACTTCATCTCGGCGATGGGGCCCTTGAGCGTGCCGCCGGCGAGCTCGCCGTAGACACGGAACACTTCGCCCTCCGCGAGGGTGACAGCGCCGGAATAGGCGGTCTTGGCGGGGTTGGTCTTGGGGTCGCTGCCGTCCTTGGTGTAGTAGAAAGTGACGTTGTCCTGAGAAGCAACCGTCACCTTATGCGCGGTGGCGTCGTAAGTCAGCGCGGGCATGTTCGCCATGCCGGACTTCGCGTGGACGTAAACGCCGCACACCTTCTTGTCGAGCACAAAAGCGTCGTAGTAATAGCGGCACTCGGCGAGGTCGCCGTCGATGCCGGGCGGGCAGCTGTGCACGCGCAGGCTCTTGAGCTTCATGGGGTCGACGCTCGCGCCGCGGTACTTGATGATGAAGTTCACGCCTGCGGGCATCCAGCTGTCGGGCACGGGCACGACGTGGGTGCCGTCGATCATGCCGACGATGCCGCGCGCGATGCTCTTTTCGCCGAGGGACTCGATGGCCATGATCTCGTCTGCGAGCTTGCAGATGGTGTAAACGCTCTGACGGATGAACAGCACGCGGTTGTCCAGCGGCACAAGGGCGTTGCTCATCTCGCTGCCGGCGGCAACGATGGCCTCCAGAACGCTGGTCTTGTCGAGCGCCGCGGCGCGCACGGTGCCGAGGCCGCAGCGGTCGGCCCAGGCCTTAAGGCGGTAGCGGTCGATTTCGGGGGTGACGACCTCATCCCAGTTCACGCGCAGACGCTGCGCCGCGTGCTTGAGATTCATCTGGTCGGAGGCGTTGCCGCGGTCGACGGTGAAGGTGAAGGCGCGGTCCTGGGTCAGCTGCAGCTCCTGCACGGTGTCGCCCAGCTCAACGGGGTTGCCGTAGCGGTTCATGCCGCTGCGGGTGTAGACGCGCGTGGGCACGCTGTCCACGCTGTAGATTTTGACGGTCTTTGCCCCGTCGAAGTCGTAGTTGTGACCGGCGTAGGCGTCGGTCAGAGAGCGGATGGAAAAGCGCTCGTCAATCTTGTCGGAAAACTTGGTGGTCAGGTTGATGGACATAAAATCATGCTCCTTTTTTCTTTAGTAGTCGGTGGAATTCCAGATCTCCTCAAGGGGATCGCGTTTTTTGCCGCCCGCGTCGGCCTGGGAGCCAACCGCGCGCAGCGCGTTCTTTTCGCGCAGCTCAAGCTCTGCAATCCGGGCTT
This sequence comes from Oscillospiraceae bacterium, assembly GCA_017522015.1. GTDB lineage: Bacteria > Bacillota > Clostridia > Oscillospirales > Oscillospiraceae > SIG483. The sequence continues at coordinate 1,674 of JAFXAW010000003.1, forward strand.
TGAGCTGCGTGTTTTCCTCGGCGATGCCGAAAGCGAACCATTTGTCGTAGGCCTGCGTAAGGCTTGCGCCCATGGAAACATCCAGCCATACGCTCTGCGGGATCTCGCCGGGATCGACCTCGGGATGTGCGTGGAGGAAATCGCGGATGTCGGCCTGCCGCGCGTCGGCGGAGGGCGAGAGCTTCTCGCGCAGGCTGTCGTAGCCGAGGCGGATTCGGTCATAATCGAGCCCCTTTTGCGCCAGCGCGATCACCTCGCCGCGCGTTACCCGCTTGATTTCCTTGAGATGCTTGAGCTCGAAGAGCTCTTCCGCTTCGGTCGAAGGCTCGGCGGTGACTTCGCCCTCGTCCTCGTCGGATTCGTCCGGCGTCGGCTGCCGGTTTGCAGCTTCCTCCGGCGCAGATGCCTCCCCGTAAAGGGCTTCGCCCTCGTAAAGAGCTTCGCCCTCGTCGGGGGTCGCGGCGTCCTCTGCCGGGAGGTCGGAAAAATCCATGTCCTCCCAGGCAGAGTGCATGCTTTCGGATTTGTATTCGTTCATGGTAAGAACTCCTTTCAAAATGGCTGGGATGAAAGCCAAAGGCTTTCATTCCCAAGGGGGGATTGCACCAAAAAGTTGTTGCCCGTCGCAGCGCACCATCGGCGATGCGCAACTTGGCTCTCCCTATGGGAGGCCGACGCGTTAAGCAAACAGCCCAGTGGGCTGTTTGTAGCCAAAGGCGGGAGCAATCTATGATTGCGACCCGACCCGAAGGGTGTCAGCGAAGCTGACTGAGAGGGCTTCCCATTCACCGCACCCGCGGCAAGAGGAGGCGCCGTGCCTCCGGCGGCCACATTTCTCTTTTTGAAAAAGAGAAATATGGGAAAGAGAAAACGCGCCTGCGGGCGCAGGATTTAAAAGCGCGGTTCGCGCTGTTTGTAGGGTGCGC
>JAFXAW010000004.1 GCA_017522015.1 Oscillospiraceae bacterium
GAAACCCGTCTAAACACGAATACTTCCGTCTAAAGACGAATGGTGTCTGAACGCAAAAAAAGACTCACAATCCTGAGATTGTGAGTCTTTACTTTTGGTTGCGGGGGAAGGATTTGAACCAACGACCTCCGGGTTATGAGCCCGACGAGCTACCAACTGCTCTACCCCGCGATATGAAGCTTTCCTCCGAAAGCGCTATTATAATACCACAGCTGCGCGCACAAGTCAACAGGTTTTTTCTGCAGGAAATGCCCATCTTTTGCCGAATCCTGCGGTTTGCCTCAAAAATCTTGCGAAATTCGTGCATGCCGGACGGGGAAAAAGGGGAAAAATCCCGCTGCGCCCAAAGCTGCCGGCGTTTTGCCAAACGAAAAGCGGGGGCGTTTTCGCCCCCGCTTTATTATGGAAAGGACAGCCTTAGTCCTTGAAACCCATCTTCTCGCGCTCGCGGATCGCTTCCTTGCGGGAGAGATTGACGCGGCCGCGGTCATCGATCTCCGTGACCTTGACCCAGGTCATGTCGCCGATGTTGAGCACGTCCTCAACCTTCTCGGTGCGCTTGAACTCGAGATCCTTGATGTGGCACATGCCGTCCTTGCCAGGAACCAGCTCGACGAACGCGCCGATGGGGATGATGCGAACGACATTGCCGTAGTACAGCGCGCCGACCTCGGGCTCGAAAACGATGTTGTCGATGATCTGCTTCGCAGCGCGGCAGGCCTCGATGTTCTCGCTGGCGATGAAGATGCTGCCGTCGTCCTCGATGTCGATCTTGCAGCCGGTGTCGGCCGTGATCTTCTGAATGACCTTGCCGCCGGAGCCGATGACCTCGCGGATCTTGTCGGGATTGATCTTCATCTGAATCATCTTCGGCGCGGACTCGGCCAGCTCCGTGCGCGGCTCGGGGATGCACGGCAGCATAACTTCGTCCAGAATCTGGAAGCGCGCCTCGCGGGTGATCTGGAAAGCCTCTTTGACGATCTCGTGCTTCAGACCGTCGTTCTTCAGATCCATCTGGATCGCGGTGATGCCCTTCTTGGTGCCGGCGACCTTGAAGTCCATCTCGCCGTGGAAGTCCTCAACGCCCTGAATGTCGATGAAGGTGGTGAAATCATCGCCGTCCTGGATGAGACCGCAGGAGATGCCGGCGACGGGCGCCTTGATCGGCACACCGGCGTCCATGAGCGCCAGAGTCGTGCCGCAGACGGAGCCCTGAGAGGTGCTGCCGTTGGAGGAGAGCACTTCGCTGACCACACGGATGGCGTAGGGGAACTCCTCGATGGGCGGGATGACGGCCTCAAGCGCCTTTTCCACGAGCGCGCCGTGACCGTATTCACGACGGCCGACGCTGCGCTGCGGCTTGGCCTCGCCGGTGGAGTAGCCGGGCATGTTGTAGTGGTGCATGAAACGCTTGGAATCCTCTTCCCAAATGGTGTCGAGCTTCTGAGAAGCGGAGAGCGTGTTGAGCGTGGCGATGGAGAGCACCTGCGTCTGTCCGCGGGAGAACAGGCCGGAGCCGTGCACGCCGGGGATCACGGCGACTTCGGCGCCGAGCGGGCGGATCTCATCCATGGAGCGGCCGTCGACACGCTTGCCGGCGAGCAGCCACTTCTTGACAACCTTCTTCTGAATCTTATAGATGATCTCATCGTAGTAGCTCTGCATATCGGGATGCTCGGGGAGATACTTCTCCAGGCACTTGTCCCACCACTCGACGACGCGCGCCTCGCGGACGTTCTTGTCGTCGGTGTCCATGCAGTACTCCATGCCCTCGAACTCGTTGGCCAGCAGCTTCTCGAAGAGCACGTCGTCAAAGGCGGCGTGGTTATAGCTGAACTTGGGCTTGCCGATCTCGGCGACCATGCGGTCGATGAGGTCGAGGATGGGCTGCATCTTCTCGTGCGCCTGCACAATGCCCTCGTACATGATCTCGTCCGGGATCTCCTTGGCCTCGGCTTCGATCATGATGATCTTCTTGTGAGTGGCCACGAGGGTCACGGTCATCTGGTTAGTCTCGCGCTCTTCCTTGGTGGGGTTGAAGAGATACTTCTCGCCGTCCCAGCCCAGCACGATGCCGGCGATGGGGCCGTTGAACGGAACGTCGGAGATGGCGACAGCGGCGGCCGCGCCGATCATCGCGGTGATCTCGGGGCTGCAGTCACGGTCGACGTTGAGCACGTCGCACTGGATGGCGACGTCGTTGCGCAGGTCGGAGGGGAAGAGCGGACGCATGGGGCGGTCGATCAGGCGGGCGGCCAGCACGGCGGGCAGGCTGGGACGACCTTCGCGGCGCATGAAGCTGCCGGGGATGCGGCCGACGGCGTAGAGCTTCTCATTGAAGTCCACGGAGAGGGGGAAGTAATCAATGCCGTCGCGCGGACGGGAAGCGGCGGTGACCGTCACGAGAACGGTGGTCTTGCCGTAGCTGGCGAGCACGGAGGCGTTGCACAGCTCGGCGAGCTTGCCGGTTTCCAGCACCAGAGGACGGCCGAAGAGATCCATCTCATAGCGCTTGTGGTTGGGGAAAGTCTTGTGCGTGATAACCATAATTTTGCTCCTTTCGTTTTCTGGAGCGCCTCTTCGCACTTGAAAGCATGTCCGGATTTTATCCGGGCACAGTTTCAAATACGAAAAAGACAGCTCCGTTTCATAGTCTGTGTTCTTTTGCAGATAAAAATGAGGGGGACAGATTCAATTGTCCCCCTCAAATCACCTTCATAAGTCTCGGAATCGGACAACTCGTCCGGATTTTGCCAGCGATAAAGGGGTTAAAATCCCTTTTTCGTTATCTTCTGATGCCCAGTCTGGCGATGCAGGCACGGTAACGCTCGATGTCCTTCTTGGCCAGGTAGTCGAGCAGACGGCGGCGCTTACCGACCATCTTGAACATGCCCAGACGGCTGTGATCGTCGTGGGGATGCTGCTTGAGGTGCGCGGTGAGCTGCTTGATGCGCTCGGTCAGGATAGCGACCTGAACCTCCGGAGAACCGGTGTCCGTTTCGTGGGTGCGGTTGCCTTCGATTACGACAGTTTTCTGATCCTTGGTGATCATTTGGGAAACACTCCTTTCATATTTCGCAATATCCTCCGGCGCAGTAAAGGGGAGAAAGGCCACCCTAAACCGGGCACGGGGACATAAGCTTTGATATGATACCACGCCTTTTTGCTTTTGTAAAGGGGGAATTTTCCTATAATTTTCTTATATTTTTAATGAAGCGGCAGCGTGCAGCGGATTCCCGCGCCGTGCGGCAAACGGGCCCGCAGGAGACCCGGTCTTAGTATGAACGGCGGATAAGCGCGATATTCCCCGTTGATAAAGCCATCGCTTTGTGTTAATATAAATATGGAATCAAGCAGCATTTTTTATGGGATCAAGCGGAAATTTCCGGTTGCCTGCCGGAATTGCGGCGCGCCTCGCGGTGCGCGCTTTGCGTGCGCCTGATCGCATGGCTGCGGAAACAGGGTGTTGCGCGCTTTGAAGCGCTGTAAACGGTATGGATGAAGGAATGAAAATCAAAACGCCGCTCGCCGTGATCATCGCGGGCGGAAAAAGCAGCCGCATGGGAAGGGACAAGGCGATGCTGCCCGTAGACGGAAAGCCTATGGCGCAGTTGCTGGTTGACCGCTTCCGTGCAGACGGCTTTGCCGTGGCGTTCTCCGTTGCCAGGGCGGGGCAGTTTCCGGTCGAGGGCGCGGCAGAGCTGACGGATGCCTTCCCGGGCATGGGGCCGCTTAACGGGATTGTCGCGGCGTTTTCCGAAACAGACGCGCAGCAGATCCTGCTCGTGGCGGCGGATATGCCCAATGCCGAGCCTGCGCTTGCGCGCAGACTGGAAGCGCTGCGTGGGGGCTGTGACGCCTGCGTCATCCGGCGTGGGGACGGAACGGTGGAAACGCTTTTCGGCATCTATACGCGCGTCTGCCATGCCGAGGCGCTGCACTGCCTGGAAAGCGGACGCAGATCCATCCGCGCCGTGCTGGATGCTGTGCGCGTGCGCTATGTGACGGAGGAGGAGCTGCCCGAATGGGCGCTTTCCCGCATTCTGCGCAACCTGAACACGCCGGAGGATTATGCGCGCTTCCACACGGAGGCACAATAAGTATAGACGCTCCCCGTCGGACATACATTGTTGCGATGGGGAGGGATGGAAATGAGAAAAAATACGGCGATCTGTGCAGCGGCGCTTTTGCTTTGGACGCTGCTGCTTTCGGCCTGCGGCCGGACGGAGCTTCCTGCGGCACAGGCTTCGGGGGAGACGCAGCAGATGCTCGTCATCGACGCGGGACATGGTGGGGAGGACGGCGGCGCGCAGGGAGAAAACGGCCTTTTGGAGAGCGACATCAACCTGGAGATCGCGCTGCGTATGGAGGCGCTCGCGCGCTTTTGCGGCGTGCCGGTTTGCATGACGCGCAGCACGCGGGAGATCGACTATCCGCCGGAGCTTCAAAAAACGGCCGAGCGAAAGGTCTGGGATCAGAAGCAGCGCGTTGCGCTCCTGCACGAGAAGTCGCCCGCGGTGCTCGTGAGCATCCATCAAAACAAGTATCCGCACCAAAGCCCTTACGGGCCGCAGGTGCTTTACGCCGAGGGCGAGGATAGCAAGGGGCTCGGGGAACTGATGCACGATCTGCTCACGCAGAAGCTC
>JAFXAW010000005.1 GCA_017522015.1 Oscillospiraceae bacterium
ACTTGGCTCTCCCTCTGTAGGTGCGTTAAGAAAACATGCCGGTGCCATGTTTTTAGCATCCGACCGCAGCGGCTATGCCGCGAGGAGGGAAGTCGGTAGGCCCGTCCTTCCGCAACCGCGGCAGCGAGGCACCCTGCCTCCGGCGGCCCCATTTCTCTTTTTGAAAAAGAGAAACAGGGGAAAGAGTCGGTGCGTTAAGAAAACATGCCGGTGGCATGTTTTTAGCATCCGACCGCAGCGGCTATGCCGCGAGGAGGGAAGTTGTATGTAGGGTGCGCGCGCTGACGCGCGAAAGTGTCGCGTCGGACTTCGTGGCCGCCGCTGGTGCACAGCAGTGGTCGAGATGAGCCGCATCGCCGTGACTGCGCTGCGACGGGGGAGAGGATTCGCCCGCACCCCCACCCCCCCTTCGCACCCCCTCTCCCCATAAAATCCGATTTACATAACAAAAAGTTATTGCAACTTACGCGATTAAAAAACTTGTTTTTTCCTGTCGTTTCAAGGGTTTCAGAAATTTTTGTAATCATTTTGTAAACTACATCTTGTATATATTTTGCGATAAAAATGACAAAAAGAAACAACAAGTTGTGGCCTTGTGAAGAGTTCTTAAATCTGTCGACGAGCTTTTGTGCGAGATGCCGATTGATTTGACTTCGGCATAACAACTATAATTATGGTGTGATTATTGGTAGAATTGCCGAGAATATTATTCGGAATGAAAACGGAGATAAGGAGTCATACATGAGCATTCGTTTGAAAAAGCATATTGCCCGGCTATGTCTCTGCTGTCTGTTCGTCGTGCTCCTTGCCGGCATGGGCGGTTTTGCCTTCGGCAATGAGGAGGAGCTGAGTGTTGGCGGAGGCAGCGAAGCTGCCCAGTCCGAAACGCAGACGATGTCTGCGAAAGAGCCCGTGCGAGAGCGCGCGGACGAACCGGACGGCGCCCCGCGCTACGTTTATGTGGAATATATGGAAGAGGCTGCCGGGGAAGAGGAAGCCGGGGGCATCCCGGTTTACGTGGACGGCATTTTGCTCGACGGCAGCGTGACGCTGTCGGAAACGGTTTATGTCTCTGCGCGCAGCTTTTGCAGCGCGATCGTGCGCGATGCGCAGATGGCCTGGGAAGCGCGGGAGAGCCGCCTTACGGTTTATGTTCCCTCGGGCGTGGAGCTGGTGCAGTTGAGCATGCGCCTGGGCGACGCGTACCTCAGCTTCAATGACCGCTGCTTCTATGTGCCTGGCGGCATTCAGGCGGGCGAAGCGGGCGATTTGCTTGTGCCGGTCGATTGTCTTGCCGCCGCCTTTGGTTTGCGCGCCGAGTGGACGCTTTCGGAAGCGGAAGCCGAGGCTGAGAGCGTCGAGGCGGAAGCCGATGAAACCGAAACCGCCGAAGCGGAAACCGAAACCGCCGAAGCGGAGACCGAGCCTGCGCCGGAAGCGAGCGTGTGCGTCAGCTCTGCGGAAGCCTGCGTGCCGGTTTCGGCGGAGAGCGTCTATAATGCAGAGGATTTGCATTGGCTCACGCAGATCATCCATGCGGAGAGCGGCAACCAGCCGATCGAGGGCATGATTGGCGTCGGCAACGTGGTGCTCAACCGCGTGGCGGATCCGACCTGTCCGGATACGGTCTATGACGTGATTTTTGACTGCCGCTACGGCGTGCAGTTCTCCCCGACGGAAACGGGCTCGATCTATGACGAGCCGAACGAGATGAGCATCGTGGCGGCGAAGCTGTGCCTGGAGGGGTATAATACGGTGGGCAACAGTTTGTTCTTCGTCAATCCCATGATCGGCATCAGCGATTGGTTCAGCCAGACGCGTACTTACATCACCACCATCGGCGAGCACGCTTTCTTTGCGTGATGTCCTGAATAATGCCAAAGGGCGAGCAGCGGCTCGCCCTTTTTCTTTCCCCGTACCCAAAACCTCCCGACGCCCCACCGCAGCCCCGCCGCAGCGTCAAGCTTTGCCCGCAGCCCAAGCCTTGCCCCCCCCCGCACCAAGCCTCGCAGAGTTCGCACCCGCAGGTGCGAAAAAAGTCGGAGCGTTTTCTCCGGCGGCGTGTACGTCGGAGAAAACACTTCTCGCCGCGCAAACGTGCGAGTTGCCTTAACGGCAACGAGTGCGCTGTAGCGCGGTGCTTACCCCCTTGGGAATGAAAGGCGAAGCCTTTCATCCCAGCCGAAGGCACCCTGCCTCCGGCGGCCACATTTCTCTTTTTGAAAAAGAGAAATATGGAAAAGAGAAAACGCGCCTGCGGGCGCAGGATTAAAAAGCGCGCTTCGCGCTGTTTGTAGGGTGCGCGCGCTGACGCGCGAAAGTGCCGCGGCGGACTTCGTGGCCGCCGCTGGTGCGCAAAGACGGGCGAGATGAGCCGCATCGCCGTGAGCGCGTCAAGACGGGCAACAAGTTTTCGCACCGCACCGCGCCTCCCGCCCATCACCCCTTTGTCATTTCCACCAATCCCCCTTTGTAGCATCCTACAATGCACCCGCGCGGCGCAAACGCGCCCTCCGGCGGCAAAAATCACCGCTTTCCGCGCCGCTTTTGGCAAAGCTGCGGGAACTTGTGCAGAATCCACAAAAGATGCCAAAAAAGATTTTTTTGAATATGTGGAAATGCCAACTGTCCTTTTTGAAAAAACTGTTGTATACTACACAGTAGTTATATACAATAATTTATGCTCGCCGTATTGCGGGGAGCGAAAAAAGCAGTCAATAAACCGTATAATAAATTAAGGAGGAAACTACAAAATGGCGAAACAGTTACTGGGCAAAGAAGTCACTGCCGCTCTGAACGAGCGCATGACCGCTAAGGTTGCCGAGCTGAAGACCAAGGGTGTCGAGCCCACCCTGTGCATCATCCGTCTGGGTGAGCGTCCGGACGATCTGACCTACGAAAAGGGCGCCACCAAGCGTGCCGAGGCCGTCGGCGTTGCCGTGAAGAAGATCGTGCTGAGCGAGGACATCAGCAAGGAAGAGCTGATTGCCACCATCGAGCAGGTCAACGCGGATGACAGCATCCACGGCGTTCTGATGTTCCGTCCTCTGCCCGTGCATCTGCGCGATGACGAGGTCGAGATCTGCAACCGTCTGGATCCCCGCAAGGACGTTGATGGCATCACCGACCTGTCCAGCGCCGGTATGTACATGAACAAGCCTCTGGGCTTCCCGCCCTGCACCCCCTCCGCCGTTGTCGAGATCCTCGATCATTACGGCATTGATGTCACGGGTAAGGACATCTGCATCATCGGCATGAGCCGCGTCGTGGGCATGCCCGCGGCCGTTCTTCTGATGAACCGCAACGCCACCGTCAACGTCTGCCACATCCTGTCCCATGACGTGCAGGAGAAGGCTGCCCGCGCCGAGATCATCGTCTCTGCCGCCGGCAAGCTGGGCCTTGTTGGCGCCGGCCATGTCAGCCCCGGCCAGATCGTCATCGACGTGGGCATGAACTGGGATCCCGCCAAGAACGGCATGTCCGGTGACGTGGCTTACGCGGATGTCGAGCCGATCGTTGACATGATCACGCCGGTTCCCGGCGGTGTCGGCACCGTCACTTCCTGCATCCTCATCTCCCATGTCGTCACCGCGGCTGAGAGAACCCTGCAGTAAGCACAATTTCTTTTTATAATACAAAACAGGAGGATATTCCGATATGATTATCATTGGCGAAAAGATCAACGGCTCCATTCCTTCCATGGCCAAGGCCATCGCTGCGCGCGATGAAGAGTGGATCAAGAAGGTTGCCAAGCAGCAGGCTGACGCCGGCGCTGATTTCATCGATTGCTGCGCGAGCGTCGATGTGGACGAGGTTGAGACCCTGCATTGGATGATCGACCTGATCCAGAGCGTGACCGATACCCCCATCTCCGTGGACAGCCCCGATGCGCGCGTCTGCGTTGAGGCGATGAAGTATTGCAACAAGCCCGGCCTGATCAACTCCGTCTCCGGCGAGGGCGACAAGATTGACGTCGTGTTCCCCGTGATCGCGGACACCAAGTGGGACGTTATGGCCCTGCTGTGCGACGACACCGGCATCCCGAAGAGCGCTGCGGACCGTATCCGCGTGCTGAACAACATCATGGCCAAGGCCAAGGAATACGGCATCGCTGAGAGCCGCATCCACATTGACCCCCTGGTCGAGATGCTCTGCACCGCCGAGGACGGCATTGCCATGGTCGTCGAGGTCATGAACTACATCAAGGAGAACTACCCGAAGGCTCACATCTCCGGCGCCATCTCCAACATCAGCTTCAACCTGCCCTACCGCAAGATCATCAACATCGCGTTTGCGGTGCTGGCGATGAACGCCGGTATGGACAGTGCGGTCATGGATCCGTTCAACCGCGACCTGCGCGGCGCGATCTATGCGACCGAGGCGATGCTGGGCGAGGACTTCATGTGCATGGAGTACATCGGCGCCTACCGCGAGGACATCTTCGGACCCGCGAAGTAAGCAAAGCTTATAATGCAGCAAAAACGCACGGCTTCGGCCGTGCGTTTTTTATATTCTTTTGCCCCTTGGCTCTCCCATCGGGCGAAGCCCCTTGGCTCTCCCTCTGGGAGAGCTGTCGCCGAAGCACCGCACCCCCAACTTGGCTCTCCCTCTGGGAGAGCTGTCAGCGAAGCTGACTGAGAGGGCTTTCCTGTCTTTTTTGAATCGCCAGGTCAATTTGCGCGCAAACAGCGTCAAAATCTCTGTCAATGTCCGTGTTGGAGAAGCGCAAAACCTCCAGACCGAGATCCGCCAAAAATTCGGAGCGCGCCGTATCATGCGCCATCCCCTGCAGCTCATAGTGCTGCGATCCGTCCACTTCAATCACCAGCTTGGCAGAAGCGCAGTAAAAATCCGCAATATAACTGCCGATGATCCGCTGCTTGTAAATCTTCACCGGGTATTTGCGCAGAAAAAGATACCAGAGCTTGCGCTCATGGGGCGTCATTTCCCTGCGAAGCCGTCGGGCGTTATCCAATTGGCTGTTGTCTTTTGGTATGCTCATGTTTGCCCTCTCAGTCACGGCTGACGCCGCGCCAGCTCTCCCAGAGGGAGAGCCAAGTCCGGTATTCTGTGCAAAGTGGCTTTTTTTCGTTACACCGCGCGGTGCGTTGAGAAGACTTTACCATACGTCCGCAGCGGATACAAGCCCCTTGGCTCTCCCATCGGGCGAAGCCCCTTGGCTCTCCCTCTGGGAGATTCGCAGCCAGCCCTTCTTGGCTCTCCCTCTGGGAGAGCTGTCAGCGAAGCTGACTGAGAGGGCTGTTATGTCTTGCAGCGCACTCAAACTTGGCTCCCCCTCTGGGAGATTCGCAGCCAGCCCTTCTTGGCTCTCCCTTTGGGAGAGCTGTCGGCGACACCGCCCCCCCTTGGCTCTCCCTTTGGGAGAGCTGTCGGCGACACCGCCCCCTTGGCTCTCCCTCTGGGAGAGCTGTCGGCGCAGCCGACTGAGAGGGCTTTCCTCCCATCTGAAAAATTCTTATTGCGCTTGCCGCGCCCTTGGTTTATAATTACTCTGTTAAGGAATGTAATTTTATCGGGATTACTATTTTAGGGGACTTGAAATATGAAAAAAGAATGGAACATTTTTGTCATCAACCTGGGCTCGACCTCCTCGAAAGTGGCCTATTGCCGCAACGACAAGATCGTGGCCCAGCTCGAAAAAAACCACGAGATGCGTGAGCTGCGCGAGCTGAAAACCACCGAGCAGATCATCGGCTTTTACCGGCAGGTGATTGAGGAATTCCTCGCCACGCTCGATATCGGCATGGCGGATATGGACGGCATCGCCGTGCGCGGCAGCGGCAAAAACGGGGCTTATCGCCACGGCGCCTACCTGCTCACGCCCGATATGGTCAATCGCGATGTGAATGCCGACGGCGTCGGCCACCGCGGCCTCTTCGCCTCCACCGTGATCGGCAGCGATCTGTCCGAGGAGTACGGCGTGCCCGCCTATCTTTACGATGTCGTGCCCGTGGACGAACTGCCCCTCATCGCCACCATCACCGGCGCTGCCAACCATCGCCGCAAGGGCGCGTCGCATACGCTCAACTGCCGCGCCGTGGCCTATAAGGTCGCCAAGGATCTCGGCCGTGACCCGCTGGATGTCACCTTCATCATCTCCCACATGGGCGGCGGCTTCACGACCCTGCTGTATAAGGACGGGTTTATCATCGACACCTGCTCCGCCGAGGAAGGCACCTTCACGCCCGAGCGCATCGGCCGCATCAATATGGGCTTCATGAACGATCTGTACAGCCGCAATCCGGATAAGGAGGAGCTCGACCGCGTCCTGCGCCGGGATGTCAGCATCTACGGCCACCTCGGCACGAGCGACTGCCGCGAGGTCGAGCGGAGAATCGCCGCGGGCGATAAGAAAGCCAAGGCGGTCTACGAGGCCATGGCCTACCTCAACAGTAAGGACATCTGCGCCCTCGCCGCGCCCGTCGCGGGCAAGATCGACGCCATCATTCTCACCGGCGGCATCGCCCAGTCGAAGAAATATACCGGGATGCTGCGCGAGCGCGTCGGCTTCCTCGCCCCCGTGATTATCGTGCCCGGCGCGATGGAAATTGAGGCGCTCGCCGGCGGCGTCACGCGCGTGCTCAGCGGGGAAGAGCAGGTCAACGATTATTCGCTCGTCCGCCCGCTGCGCCCCTTTGAGGAGCTGGAGGAAGAATAAGGTTTCCCGTTTTGGGAAGACCGGATTTCCGAACAATTTGGCATATAAAAACGCATCATGCCGCATAAAACGGCATAATTTCCAAACTTTACAGCGCGGATGCATTTTGCGCCCCAAAACGCCAAAATCACCCGCCGCAGCCCTCTGCCCCGCAGCCCCCATCAACACACAAAATTCCCGGACACCCCGGCGGCGAATCCCGCCCCGCACCGTCCGGCAGCGCAGCCCGGAACCGGGAGAGAAAACAGCCGGTCCGGAATAAGGAGGAAATGAAAATGGCATATCAGAAAGTGGAAATCGGCGTCTCCGCGCGTCATCTGCATCTGACGCAGGAGGCCGTGGATGTGCTCTTCGGCAAGGGGCACAAAATCGAGCCCGCCGTCCCGACGGAGGGACAGTTTCTGTCCACGACGCGCGCGACGGTGATCGGCCCGAAGGGGAAGTTTGAGCGCGTGGCCGTCATGGGTCCCTGCCGCCGCTTCAACCAGTTCGAGCTGTCGAAGAGCGACACCTTCACCAGCGGCATCGCCGCGCCCCTGCGCATGTCGGGCGACATCGAGGGCACGCCCGGCTTCACCGTCGTCGGCACGGTGGGGGAGATCACCTTCGATAAGGGCGCGATCGTCGCCAAGCGCCATATCCATATGGGCTCGCTCACGGCGGAACGCCTCGGCCTGAAGGATGGCGACAGCGTGCAGATGTGCATCAAGAGCGAGGGTCGCACCCTTGTTTTCGGCGATACGATCATCCGCGCGGAAGGCCCGTTTGACGGGGAAGTCCTCTCGCATATCGACACGGATGAGGGCAACGCCGCCGCCGTCGGCAAGGACACCTGCGGCTATATCATCGGCCTGACCGCCGACCTGCCGGATCTGGACTAAACGACTGAATTTCATAGCTTTTGCATCGGCCGGAGTGGAGCTGCATCAAGCCCCACCCCGGCTTTTTGTTTTCCCGCCCCCGACACCAAGCCGCCCCTGTCGATGAGCTCCGCACCCCTTGCCTCCCCTGTGTAAGGGGAGGTGTCAGCGAAGCTGACGGAGGGGTTGTGCTTGTTGCCCGTCGCTGCGCACCATCGGCGGTGCGGCTCATCTTGCCCACTTTTACGCACCAGCGGCGGCCACGAAGTCCGCCGCGAACCTTTCGCGCGTAAGCGCGCGCACCCTATCATCCAACTTCCCTCCTCGCGGCATAGCCGCTGCGGTCGTTGGCTAAAAACATGCCACCGGCACATTTTCTTAACGCCCCCGCCCCCGACAGGGGAGAGGGTTTGTGCAACTTCACCGTTTGCGCGGCCCGGCGAAGCATACCCGCCCGCATCCGGCAATATAGTGAATCAGCCCCCTGCGCGCGGAGAATGACCCGCCCGGAAGAGAATTCCCCCTACGGGGGAATTTTTATGGGCAATCCGAACAAAAATTTAACCGGATTTTTGACAAAAAGATTCGGCGCGATTTACCTTGGGCACTTTTCACAAAAAACGGAAAATTCTTTGACAACATAGACAAAAACAGGAATGCGGAAAAACAAATTATTTGGCAAGAACACTTGAAATTCGTTTTCAGTTGTGTTATTCTCTTTGCACCAGTATTCCAAAGCGGGAGTGTGTAAGGGGTTCACCTTCCCGCTCTGGAATACACATCGGTACACATTATTTTAGAAATCCAATACTTCCAGGGCGAAACCCGGAAGAATCTAAGGAGGACAAAATGAAGAAAATCATGAAAGCATTGGCCCTGGTTTTGGCGCTGATCATGGTCTTCGGTCTGGCTGCCTGCGGCGGCACGGACGAGCCGGCTCCTGATCAGTCCAATCCCACCCTCGATGTGAACACCGAGATCAACGAACAAGGTGGCCTCGAGGTTGACGATCCCGAGACGAATGAGGAAACCGTTTATGCGGACGAACTCACCCTCGCCGTCGGCGATTTCTCCACCGCGAATCCCCTGAACCCCGCATTCATCGCAAGCCAGATCGCGAACATCCTGCCCATGGTCTATGATGGACTGATCGGCCGTATGCCTGACGGCAGCTATCAGTACAAGCTGGCCAAGGAGATCACCACTGAGGATTACAAGACCTGGCATGCCGTCCTCCGTGACGATGTCTACTTCCACAACGGTGAGAAGTTCACCGCGCAGGATGTCGTGGACACCATCGCCGTCGTGATGGAGAACCACGCGATTGCGTCCTCCAAGTGGATGGTCATTGACCACATCGACATCATCAACGACTACGAGATCGACATCGTGCTCACCAACGTGATGATCGACTTCCTGGCCAACATTGCTGAGCCCATGTGCGGCATCTTCTGCAAGAAGGCCATCGAGGAAGATCCTGAAGGCGGCATGATGATCGGCACCGGCCCCTGGGTCTTTGAAGAGGCCATCCCGGGCAACTACCTCACCCTCGTGAAGAACGAGAACTACTGGGGCGAGCCTGCTCTGGCTGAGAAGTTCACCATGAAGGTCATCCTGGAGACTTCTGTCCAGGCCATGATGTTCCTCAACGACGAGCTCGACTTTGCGGGCATCGACGCGACCTCTCTGGCTGACTGCGAGGCCAACCCCAACGTCAAAATTGACACCTTCTACACCAGCAACACCGGCTACCTCGGCTTCAACCTCAATAACCCCATCACCGGCGACATCAACTTCAGAAGAGCTGTTGCCTACTGCCTGGATACCGAGAGCGTTTCCCTGATCGCGGCTGACGGCTATGCCCAGCCCTGGGATACCGGCTCCTACTGGGGCAGCACCACCGCTTACAAGAATCCCATCCCCGCCCGCGAGCAGGATCTGGATAAGGCCAGAGAGTACCTGGCTGCTTCCTCCTACAACGGCGAAGAGGTCGAGATCATGGCCTCCATGCCTTTCCTGGTAGCGCAGGCTGAAGTTCTGCAGAGCCAGATGGAAGCCATCGGCATCAACGTCAAGGTCTTCTCGACTGACTTTGCCACCAGCATGGCCACCACCGCCTGGGGCTCCACCCAGTGGACCATGATGGTCAACTCCTCCGTCTGGACGAGACTGGCCTCTTCCTGCAACCTCTGCCTGAAGTACATGTCCACCGGTAACAAGGCTCAGTGGAACAATGAGCGCGTGCAGGAGCTGCTCGTTCTGGGTGACGTCACGCCCGACGGCCCCGAGCGCGAGGCGATCTATTTTGAGATCCAGGAGCTGATCGCTGAGGAGATCCCGTACATCGGCATCGGCAGCGGCGCCAGCTTCCACGGCCGCCAGGCCTCTTGCGGCGGCGTGCTGATGTTCGAGGACAACTGCCACGACTACAGCCACGCTTACCGCGTTGTCGAAGGCTAAACCCCCGCATTAAGCAACTTTTTCCCATGATCCGGCTTCGGATCGTGTAAGCTTTGGGGCAGCGGGCGATACATATTATATATATGCCACCCGCTGCCCGCATCCAATTACGTGATAAGTTCTATAAGAAAGGGTAATGCATCCTATGTTACGTTACGCAATTATCCGTATCCTGTGGCTTATCCCGATCCTCATCTGCGTTACGTTTATCGTCTTCACGCTGGTTGATTTCGCTCCCGGCACCGTCGTTGACCTGATGATCACGCCTTCGATGACCCCCGAGCAGATCGACGAGCTGAAAGCAGAATATGATCTGGATAAACCCATGATTTACCGCTACGGTAAGTACATGTATAACCTTGTAACCAAGGGCGACCTTGGTACGTCCCAGATGAGTAAGGAACCCGTCGCATTCGCGTTCTTCAGCCGTATGTGGTACTCGGTGTCCCTCTCCTTCTCGGGCCTCATCCTGGGTGTTATCATTGCAATTCCGCTTGGCATTCTGGCCGCGAAGGTCGCGGGCACGATCTGGGATAACCTGATCACCGCCTTCACCCTGATCGGCCTGTCCATGCCCGGCTTCTGGCTCAGCCTGATGCTGCTGCGCTGGTTCACCTTCAAGATCAAGCTGCTGCCTTCCGGCTATGACGGCACATGGCAATGCTACGTTATACCCACCGTCGCGGCGGGCCTGACGCTGAGCTCCATCGTCTGCCGTCAGACCAGATCCGCCATTCTGGAAGTCTCCAAGCAGGACTACCTGCGTACCGCGCGCGCCAAGGGCGTGCCGGAGCGTCAGGTTACCATCCGTCATAAGCTGCGCAACGCCTGGATCCCGATCATCACCCAGCTGGGTGGTCTGGTCGCCGGTTCTCTGGCCGGTAACGCGGTTATCGAGCAGATCTTCACCTGGCCCGGCACCGGCCGTCTTCTGGTCACCGCCATCAACCAACGTGACGAAATGATGACCTGCGGTCTTGTCATCCTGACCGCCACCATGTTCTCCATCGTTCTGCTGATCGTTGACATCGTCTACGCTCTGGTCGATCCGCGCATCAAGTCTGCGTATGTGAGAAGCAAGAAGCGCAAGAAGAAAGGAGCGGCTGCGGCATGAGTAAGAAAGCTGCCTTTGCAACTCCGGACGGCCCCATCGTCTATAAGAAGAGAAGCCGTCTCATGGAAACCTGGAACAGCCTGAAGACCAACCCCGGTGCCGTTTTCGGCCTGATCGTGGTCGCGCTGTACATTCTGATGATGCTCCTCTCCTTCGTGCTGTACACGAGAGAAGACGTGGTTGCCATCAACGGTAAGGAAATGTTCCTCCGCCCCAGTGCGCAGCACTGGTTCGGTACTGACGAAAAGGGCCGTGACGTGTTCACCCGTATTATGTACGGTTCCCGTTACTCCCTGGCCGTCGGCTTCGGCGCCGTGGGCATCGGCCTGATCATCGGCGTCATCATCGGTGCCATCTCCGGCTACTTCGGCGGCGCCGTCGACATCCTCATCATGCGTTTTTGTGACGTTCTCTCCGCCATCCCCGGCACGCTGCTGTGCATGGTGCTTGTCGCCGCGCTCGGCCCCGGCCTGATTAACCTGCTCGTGTCCATCGGTGTCACGTCAATCGCGGGTTACATACGATTGGCCCGTGCCTCAGTTTTGGCAACGCGCGGTAACGAATATGTTGAAGCCGCGCGCGCAATCGGTATGTCTGAAGTGCGTATCGCACTGACCCAGGTTCTGCCGAACAGCTTGTCTCCGCTGATCGTTGCCACCTCCGGTAACATCGCCAGCTGCATCCTGTCCGCTGCCGGCCTGAGCTTCCTCGGCTTCGGCGTTCCGGTGCCGCTGCCCGAGTGGGGCGCGCTGGTCTCCGGCGGCCGTACCTACATGCTCAAGGCCCCCTGGATGACGACCTTCCCCGGCATCTTCATCATGGTCATCACCTTCGCCTGCGCTCTGCTGGGCGACGGTCTGCGTGATGCTCTTGACCCGAGACTCAAGAAGTGAGGTCAGACTATGAACGAAACTTTGAAGAACAACACCGCAGCAGCGGAAGTGGACACTCGTGAGACTGTCCTTGAGGTCAAGGACCTCGTCGTGCAGTATGTCCTGAAAGAAGCCACGGTCGAAGCCGTCAACGACATCAGCTTCTCTCTGAAAGAGGGCGAAGCGATCGGCCTCGTGGGCGAGACCGGCGCCGGCAAGACCACCACAGCGCTTGCGATTCTGAACCTGGTTCCGGATCCCCCCGGGGTCATCCAGCAGGGCAGCATCAGCGTCTGCGGCAATGACATGCTGAATCTGGATGTCAAGGAACTGCAGAAGATCCGCGGTAAAGACATCGCCATGATCTTCCAGGATCCCATGACCTCCCTGAACCCCGTGCTCGTCGTCGGCGAGCAGATTGCAGAGAGCGTGCGTCTGCATGAGGACGTCACCGCTTCTCAGGCTTTCGACCGCGCCATCGAGATGCTCGAGCTCGTCGGCATTCCCGGCGCTCGTGCGCACGACTATCCGCACCAGTTCTCCGGCGGCATGAAGCAGCGCGTGGTTATCGCCATTGCGCTGGCCTGCAACCCGAAGATCCTGATCGCGGACGAGCCGACCACGGCTCTGGACGTTACCATTCAGGCTCAGGTTCTGAGCATGATGAACGACCTGAAGGAAAAGTTCAACACCGCGCTCGTCATGATCACCCACGACCTGGGCGTCGTTGCGAAGATGTGCGACAAGGTCGCCGTTATGTATGCCGGCCGCATCATC
This sequence comes from Oscillospiraceae bacterium, assembly GCA_017522015.1. Classification (GTDB taxonomy): domain Bacteria; phylum Bacillota; class Clostridia; order Oscillospirales; family Oscillospiraceae; genus SIG483. Next base: position 12,763 of record JAFXAW010000005.1, read on the forward strand.
GAGTCCGGCACGCTGGAGGATGTTTACAACACCACGCTGCATCCTTACACGGAAGGCCTGTTCAACTCTCTGCCCCGCATCAACAACAAGGGCTCCGAGCTCAAGCCGATCCCCGGCATGATGCCCGACCCGACCCGCCTGCCGAAGGGCTGCGCGTTTGCGGAGCGCTGCAAGTACGCCACGGAGCGCTGCTTCGAGGAGCGTCCTGCCAGCCGCTATGTCAACGAGACGCACACCGTCGCCTGCCTGCGTTACGACGAGCCTGATTTCCACATTGAGGGGGTAGAAGACTAATGGCAGATAATATTATTGAAGTAAAGAACTTAAAGAAGTACTTTAAGACCCCCCACGGCACCGTTCATGCGGTTGACGATGTCAGCTTCAACATTGAGCGCGGCAAGACCCTTGGCGTCGTCGGCGAGTCCGGCTGCGGCAAGTCCACTCTGGGCCGTAACATCATCCGCCTGCAGGATCCGACCGCCGGCCAGGTCATCTATGACGGCCAGGACATCACGGATCTGAGCAACCAGCAGATGAAGAGAATGCGTCATGACCTGCAGATCATCTTCCAGGATCCGTATTCCTCCCTCAACCCGAGAAAGACGGTTATGGAGATCATCTCTGAGCCCATCCTCTTCAACAAGCTGATGAAGGGCTCCAGCAAGCAGGACGTTGAAAAGCGCGTCCGCGAGCTGATGGATACCGTCGGTCTGGCGCAGCGCCTGATCAACTCCTATCCGCACGAGCTGGACGGCGGCCGCCGTCAGCGTATCGGCATCGCCCGTGCCCTGTCCCTGAATCCGAAGTTCATCGTGTGCGACGAGCCCGTCTCCGCGCTGGACGTCTCCATTCAGGCGCAGGTTCTCAACCTCTTGAAGGATCTGCAGAAGGAAATGGGTCTGACCTACATGTTCATCACGCATGACCTCTCCGTCGTCAACTACTTCTCTGATGACATTCTGGTTATGTACCTGGGCATGGTCGTTGAGAAGGCTCCGGCCGAGGTTCTGTTCAAGAACCCCATTCACCCCTACACCAAGGCGCTGCTCAGCGCCATCCTGGTGCCGAAGGTCAATGGCAACCCGGATCACATCTCTCTGCGCGGCGAGGTTACCTCTCCCATCAACCCGCCGGACGAGTGCCGCTTCACCCGTCGCTGCGACTATATCTGCGACACCTGCAAGGCCGGCACGCCTCCGCTCATCGAGATCGAGCCGAACCACTTCGTGGCCTGCCACTGCGTGAAGCCCGAGGGCATCACCCTGCAGCGCACCGTTGGTGTGTAAGCTGAACAATTAGAACCAATTGCCAAGTGCCGCCGCAACAGCGGTTGCACTTGGCAATTTCTATAACTGGCGCAAAAGGCAGAGCCTTTTGCTGCCAAAGGGGATTGCGCCGCGCTGCAGCGCACTCGCTTTGCTCGCACGTTTGCGCGGCGAGAAGTGTTTTCTCCGATGTCGGTGCGTTAAGAAAACATGCCGGTGGCATGTTTTTAGCATCCGACCGCAGCGGCTATGCCGCGAGGAGGGAAGTTGGTGGGCGCGTCCCACCGCACCCGCGGCAGAGAGAGGCAACCTGCCTCCGGCGGCCCCATTTCTCTTTTTGAAAAAGAGAAACAGGGGAAAGAGAAAACGCGCCTGCGGGCGCAGGATTAAAAAGCGCGCTTCGCGCTGTTATATGGCGGGCGCGCTTACGCGCGATAGGTTCGCGGCGGGACTCCGTAGCCGCCGCTACTGCGCAGAAACGAGCAAGATGAGCCGCATCGCCGTTAGTCGCAGCGACGGGCGAGAAGTTTTTGCCGCAGCCGCAGCTCGCACCATTCCTTTGGCTCTCCCTCATTGCGCCGCCCCCCGCAACATCCCCCAACTTTCGCATATCCATAAAATATAAGGAAATATAAGGAGGAACCCCCCATGCCCATGAACAACGAAGGCAAATACGGCCACCTGATTATGCAGGAGTGCATCCTGCCCGAGCGCCTTGCCAAACCCGAGGTCGTCGAGCAGTACGAAAAATTCGGCAAGCGCATCCATTGGGTCGATAACAACAACATCCCCGGCGCGTTCCAGATGAACACAAGCTGGTACAAGAAGCCCAACCGCGAGTTCTCCGTTCCCGGCAAGGGCGTCATGGCGCCGCACGCGCACGACTGCGCGGAGATTCTGGGCTTCTACGGCTCCGACCCCGAGCATCCCGAGGAACTGAACGGCGAAATCGAGTTCCATATCGACGGCGAGAAGCACATTTTCACCAAGAGCACGATGGTTTTCCTGCCCGCCGGTCTGCCGCATTGCCCGCTGGTCATCAACCGCGCCGACCGCCCGATTTTCCATTACAGCGTGCTTATGGCGGAAACCTATTCTTACCTTGACCCCGAAACCGGCGAGCCCATCGCCAAGGATTGATGCCGCGCGCCCACTTAATTCGGTAATAATTTCATAATATTTTTTGCAGAACTCTTGCAATATTCGGAGAGATGTGTTATGCTCTCTTCACTGGTATTTTGACTGAAAAAACAGGTCTGGGGTAACCGAGTTTCTTTCAGTATACATAATACCGGCTGTAAGGAAACCCCGATTTTGCGCATCGCGTAAGGTCTGGGTAAGCAATCAAAATTGCTCGAAAATGAAAACAAGGAGAAGAATTATGAAGAAGACTGTCAAAATTCTTAGCATCGTTCTTGCCCTCGTTCTCGTAGTCGGCCTGTTTGCTGCCTGCGGCGGCGAAGACACGCCCGACGAGCCCGTCAATGACGCGCCCGAGGTCACCCTGAACACCGAAGACGGTGGTGGCAACGAGATCGTTGGCGGCGAGATCACTGAGGAAACCAAGTTTAAGGATGACCTGACCATGGCCATCGGCGACTTCGCGACTGCCAACCCCCTGAACCCCGCGTTCATCCTGGCTGGCTGCAACGGCATCGTCACCATGGTTTGGGATAGCCTGCTCCGCCGTGACGCCGATCTCGTGAACCAGCCCTGCCTGGCCACCGAGGTCACCACTGAGGACTACATCACCTGGCATGTCAAGCTGCGTGAAGGCGTCAAGTGGCACGACGGCGGCGACTTCACCGCTGCTGACGTTGAGTTCACCTTCGATTACATCATGTCCACTCCTGGTGCCGTTGCGCAGCAGAAGTGGGGCTGCGTCGACCACTGCGAGATCTTCGATGACTACACCATGGACATCGTCCTGAAGTATCCCAACGTTGACTTCGACACCTACATGGTCGAGCCCCTCTGCTCCGGCATCTACTCCAAGGCTGCCGTCGAGGCGGATCCCGAGAACGGCATGATGATCGGCACCGGCCCCTGGGTTTACGCCGAAGCCATCCCCGGTAACTACCTGAAGCTCGAGGCCAACGAGAACTACTGGGGCGAGAAGGTCCACGCCAAGACCCTGACCATGAAGGTCGTTCTTGAGCAGAGCGTCATCACCATGATGTTCCTCAATGGCGAGCTTGACTGGTGCGGCGCGACTGTCGACGAGCTGCCCAACTTCGAGGGCGTCGAGGGCATCGAGCAGGTCACCTACGTCACCTCCAACACCCTGTACCTCGCGTTCAACATGTGCAACCCCCTGATGAGCGACATCAACTTCCGTAAGGCTGTTGCCCACGCCATCGATCCTGAGGTCTGCACGCAGGTCTGCAGCCAGGGCTACGCTGTCACCCACGATAGCGCTGCTTACTGGGGCGGCCGTACCGATTACAAGAACCCCAACCTCCCCTTCTGGGAGCAGGATCTTGAGAAGGCCAAGGAGTATCTGGCTGCTTCCGCTTACAACGGCGAGACCGTCCAGATCATGGCCTCCATCCCCGGCTTCACCATTCCTGTCGCCGAAGTGTTCCAGGAGCAGCTCGAGGCCATCGGCATGGTCGTTGAAGTTGACCAGCCCGACAACGCTTCTCTGACTGCCCGCACCCTGCCCGGCGAGCCCGGCTGGCACATGATGATCAACTCCGGCCCGTGGAACAACCTGGCCTCCTCCTGCGACCTCTTCTTCATGAAGGGCATGTTCGCGAACAAGGCCAACTGGGAGAACCCGCGCGTCCAGGAGCTGCTTATCCAGGCTGGCGGCACTCCGAACGGCCCCGAGCGTGAGGCTCTGTACTTCGAGATCCAGGAGATCTGCGCTGAGGAGATCCCCTTCATCGGCATTAACAACGGCATGGCCTTCTCCTTCCGTTATGAAGGCGTTGGCGGCATGATCCACTTCGCCGACGGTTATCCGGATTACAGCCACGTCTACAGAATCATCGAGGAGTAATTCTCTGATTCTGCCTGAAAGGGCAAAATTCTAAATCACCCCAGGCGGCAAAGGCTTCGGCCTTTGCCGCTTTTATATTTTTTAAGTGCTGGAATGAAAGCCAAAGGCTTTCATTCCCAAGGGGGATGCGCCAAAAACTTGTTGCCCGTCGCTTCGCACCATCGGCGATGCGGCTCATCTCGCCCACTCTGTCGCACCAGCGGCGGCCACGCAGTCCGCTGTCGGTGCGTTAAGAAAACATGCCGGTGGCATGTTTTTAGCATCCGACCGCAGCGGCTATGCCGCGAGGAGGGAAGTTGGTAAAGGCGTCATTCCGCACTCCCGGATTCACATCCGTGGTGGAGGCTGCCTGCCTCCGGCGGCCCCGTTTCTCTTTTTGAAAAAGAGAAACAGGGGAAAGAGAAAACGCGCCTGCGGGCGCAGGATTAAAAAGCGCGCTTCGCGCTGTGATAGGGCGGGCGCGCTTACGCGCGAAAGGTTCGCGTCGGACTGCGTGGCCGCCGCTGGTGCAGCGGGACGATCAACAAGTTTTTTGCCGCACCCGCGCCTCCCTCTGATGAGGGAGGTGTCAGCGAAGCTGACGGAGGGAGAGATACACCGCCCCGGACTTCACGCAAAAACCTTGGCTCTCCCCATAGGGAGAGCCAAGGGGGCACAAAAAAACTTCTCCCCCGTCGCTGCGACGGGGGAGAAGTTGGAGCAGCGCCAACCCCGCACCCCTGCGTTTCCGCTAAAACTTTTTTCTCTTTTCTATTGAATATGCTGTTTATCGGTGCTATAATAAGCAGGTTAAGAAAAGATAACGAGAAAAGAGTGAACGAAGACAATGCAAAAGACAAAAGAGGAGCGGCGCGCAATACTCCTGGACGAGTCGCGCTCGCCGGTCCGCAACATCATCTGGCTGGCCTGGCCAATTTTCCTGGAGAACGTGCTCTCCACCCTGGTGTCCTATGCGGACACCGCGATGGTCGGCGCCCTGGGCGCTTACGCCACCGCATCCGTTTCCATCAGCAACTCGGTTGTGTTCCTGTTCAACGGCACGATTCTGGCGCTCGGCGTCGGCGTCACGGCGCTGATTTCGCAGAGTATCGGCGCGCAGGATTATGATCTGACGAAGAAGTTAGCGCGGCACGCGGTGCTGATTTTGCTCTACCTCGGCCTGCCGATCGCGCTTCTGCTCGGCCTCGGCAGTCGGCTCATCCCCCTGTGGATGGGCGCGGGCCCGGACATCATCGACTACGCCACGAAGTATAACATCATCGTCGCGTTCGGACGTCCGTTTGCCATCGCCTCGATGCTGATTTTCTCGGCCATGCGCGGCTGCGGCGACACGAAAACCCCGCTGCGCATCAACATCGGCGTCAACATCGCCAACGTGGTCGGCAACTTCTTCCTCATCAACCCGACCCGCACGGTGGAGATCCTCGGCATGAACATCAAGATCATCGGCGCGGGCTGGGGCGTCGCCGGTGCGGCTGCCGCAACGGCCTTTTCCTGGTTCCTCGGCGGCGGCGCGGCGCTGCTCATCCTCTTCCGCAAGAAGAGCCTGCCCATGTGCATCTCGATTAAGGACAGCTTCCGCATGGACTTCAAGGTCATGGGCCGCATCCTCAAGATCAGCATCCCCGCCATGGTCGAGCGCGTGTGCATGTCGCTTGCCGGCGTCGTCATCGCCCGCAACATCGCCAGCCTCGGCACCGTGGCGATTGCCGCAAACTCCGTTTATGTCACGGCTGAGGGCATCGCCTTCATGCCCGGCTTCGCCTTTGCCTCCGCCAGCACAACGCTCGTCGGCCAGAGCATCGGCGCGAAGAAAACCGACCTCGCCTCGCGTTATATGCGCTCCTGCGTGATCACCGCCGTCATCGTGATGGCCGTGGCCGGCGCTGGGCTGTTCTTCTTCGGCAAGTATATTGTGCGCGTGTTCACGCCCGACCCGGACGTCATCGCGCTGGCCACCGTCTGCCTGCAGATCGCGGCGCTGCTGCAGCCTGCGCAGACGGGCGCAATGGTCTTCGCCGGCGGCCTGCGCGGCGCTGGCGATACGCTCTGGCCCATGATCATCACCGCATCTTGCATGTGGGTGTTCCGCGCCGGCATCGGCGCCATCCTGTGCATCGGCGTGTTTGGCCTCGGCCTGCCCGCCGCGGTGTGGTGCATGGTGGCGGACAGCTATGTGCGCTTTTTCCTGTTCTTCCTGCGCACGAAATCCGGCAAGTGGAAAACCGCTTCGCTCAAAAAGCAGGAAATCGCCCCCGCCGCAAGCGAGGGTTAAGCAAATTGAATCAAACAAGAGGGGCGGACACTTTCGTGTCCGCCCCTTGTTTCTTTATTTATGCCCGTTAGCCTCCCCTCTGTCGGTGCGTTAAGAAAACATGCCGGTGGCATGTTTTTAGCACCGACCGCAGCGGCTATGCCGCGAGGAGGGAAGTCGGTGGCATTTTCCGCAGTTTCAAGTTTCCTCCTGACGAAGACAGGTGCCAGTGCGCACACTGCTCGGAGGGCTTGTACTTGTCGCCCGTAACGCCGCAGTCGGCCGTGCGCATGCCCCCCCCCAACCGGCCGACCCGCGCAAGTTTCCGCCGGAACAGGCTTGAAGATTCCATGCGATGCCTGTATGATAGAAATGTAACAACAGAAAACAGATCGTGTGACAGGAGGAATTCCCATGGCTCTCACTTCCATGCAGCGCTATCAGAAGATGCTCTCCCTTGCGCCCTACGAAAGCCGCGACGAAATGCCCGTCTTCCCGATGATGCTCGCAAGCTACGGTTCGCTCGGCGGCATTTTGCAAAAGGATATTATCGCCAGCGCGGACAAGTGGATCGAATCCATCGTCAACACCTTCGCGCGCGTCGGTAAGCCGGATGTCTCCATGCCGCTCTGCCCGGGCGACACCGTGCTCACGATGGGGCTGCCGTCCCGGCTGCCGGGGCGTGAGCTACCGGACGACGCGCTTTATCAGTTCATCGAAATGCCGCAGTTTGACGATCCGGCGGAGTATAAGCGCATCATGGAAATCGGCTGGGATGCATGGCACGGGGAGATCCGTCGCCGCAAGAACAGCGCTTCCAACGATGATCCGGAGCAGCTCGCCGCGCAGTATGCGCGCATCGGCGAGAATGCGGCCAAAACCGTCGGTTTTCTGTACAGCCAGGGCGTTGTTCCCGATTTTGACACCGCCTATGCGCCGATTTTTGACGGCCTGTCGCTCACGCGCAGCATGCTTGAGTTCACCTGCGATGTGATGACCGACCCCGGCCCGATCGTGGATGTCATGCGCAGCTTCCAGCCGGAGTCCGATTTGCGAACCATCGCCTCCTGCAAGGCCAATGGCGGCTGGCGCGTCTGCTCCTATGCGATGCGCTCCTCGGCAACCTTTGTCTCCATGCCGGTCTTTGAAGAGATCGTCTGGCCGGTGATGAAAGCGTCCATCGAGCGCTTCCACGAAGCGGGCGTCCTTTATATTCTCCATGCGGATGCCAACTGGGGCCCCATGATGAAATTCTTTACAGAAGTGCCCAAAGGCAGCGTCCATATTGAGCTTGACGGCGCCACGGACATCGAAGCGGCCTATGAAACGCTGCAGGGCTGGCAGTCCATCCGCGGCGATGTGCCCTCCACCATGCTGGCCTATGACAGCGTTGAAACCGTCAGCGCCTATTGCGAAAAGCTGATTCAAATGGGCATGCGCGGCGGCTATATGCTCGGCACCGGTTGCGAGGTTCCGCTCAACGCCAAGCCCGAAAATGTCAAAGCCATGATCTCCGCCCTGCGCGGCTGATGCACCCAAAAACTTCTCCCCCGTCCCACCGCAGCAGCGGCGGTTACGAAGTCCGCCGTCGGTGCGTTAAGAAAACATGCCAGTGGCACATTTTTAGCATCCGACCGCAGCGGCTAAGCCGCGAGGAGGGAAGTTGGATGATATGGCGGGCGCGCTTGCGCGCGAAAGTGTCGCGTCGGACTTCGTTCCACGCCGCTGGTGCAACAGAACGGGCAAGATGAGCCGCGTCGCCGCTGGTGCGCAGCGACGGGTGAGAGGATTTGCGCGCACGCAAGCCTTGTGCCGCACAAAAGCCTCCCTTGCGAAAGGGAGGCTTTTGTTACTTCGCCTTATTTTCAGCCGATTTCCTTTGTCCAGCCGAAGCTGTCCTCCGACGTGCCGCGCAGGATGCCGGAAAGCGCGGCCTGCAAGGCCTTTGCGGTCGCGCCCACGGCAATGGCAAGGCGCTCCTCGCCAAAGCGCAGCGCCGCGATGGGCAGAATGCCCGTCTCCATGCCGACGCTCCAGGCCTCCTCGATCTTTCCCGCGCGGGCGGCTTCCAGCAGCTCCTGCGCGGAAATCGCGCGCTTTTCGGCGGCAAAACCCAGCTTTTCCAGCAGCGCGAGCGCGCTCGCGTGCATCACATCGTCCGTCTCCGGCGTGACGATTCTGCCGTCCATCTTGAACATCAGGTTCATCAGCTCCGGATTAAAGACGAAGCCCCCGTGCGTCGGCAGCGCGATGCCGCCCTCCGGCAGCGCAGCAAACTTGTTCGCTTCAGCGCCCAGCACCAGCTCGATGGGCTGCTCCGGCGCCGTGAAATAGCAGGCGGCGGGGGAGCAGATGATGCCGAAGGTGTAGCTCTCGCTCGCGCGCAGCTGCAGCTGCGGGTCGGTCGCGATGACGAAGGGGCGCAGATAGAGCGCGGCCTCCGGCAGCGCGGGCACCCAGTCTTTATCCAGATCCAGCAGCGTCATCACCGCTTCGGTGAAAATGTCCTCCGGAATCTGCGGGATGGAGAGCGCCGCGCAGCGCGCGTTCATTTGCGCAAGGCAGGCCTCCGCCCGGAAAAGGCGGATTTTGCCATCCTCTCCGCGGACGGCCTTCAGCCCGCCGAAGCTCGCCTGCCCGTAGTGGAACACCGCCGCCGCGGGCTCAAGCGTGAGCGTGCCGTAGGGCACGATGCGCTGGGCGAACCAGCCCACGCTCTTATAATAGAGCATCGTGAACATATGGTCGGAAAAATGGCTGCCGAAGCGGATGCCCTCCATCACGGGCTTGAGCTGCGGCGCTGTGGAGCGTTCAATCGAAATCATGGATGTGTCCTCCGTTCAAAAGGTTTACATAATATGTATTTTGCGTTTTTCATGTATAGGATAGAGCTGCATCGGCGCGGGGGAGTGCGTTCCGGTTTGGAAATCCGTGCCCACGCAAAACTCCGCATCGGCGCGGGAAAGTGCATTCCGGTTTGGAAATTCATGCCCACGCAAAACTCCGCATCGGAGCGGGGGAAGTGCATTCCACCCTGTGTAGGACGTATACCCGCAGCGAACTCCCTGCGCGGGCGTGGGGCGTTTTTTTGCGCTGCCGTGTTCCATTTGCGCGGGCGCGATTTCCGCCCCCGCGCGGTGTTTGGGGCGCGCGCACGTGGGCAGTCTTGCTAAATTTACACCGCTTTCCAGAGCAGGCGGTTGTCCTCAAACACCGGCTCGATGCGCTTTTCGTCGAGCAGATAGCTGATGTAGGCCTTGAGCGTGCTGCCGCCGAGCGCGTACTGCGCAAGGTTCAGCGCAAGGCCGTAGTGCGCAAAAATCGCACCCAGCAGCGCTTCAAAGCCCCTCGGCTCCGCGCAGAGCGATTCAATCAGCGCGAGGATTTCCAGCATTTTTGCCTTGTTTACGTCCCGCAGCGGGCCGATGTCCTCCGTTAAATCCGCGTGCGCGGGCAGAACCCACTTCGCATCCACCGCCGTCAGACGCGCAAGCGTCTCCAGCGTGCCGCGCAGGTCAAAGAGGTAATTGAGCGGATATTTTTCCACAACCTCCGCAGAAAACACCGCATCCGCGCAGTAAAACACACCCTCCGGCGTGCGCAGGCCGAACATGGCCGGGCTGTGCCCCGCGAGGGGGATGATTTCCAGCCCCGCCGGGAGCGGCGCCGAGCGCACATCCGCGCACTCCACGCTCTGCGCGCACATCGCCTTGCCGCGCAGCGCCTGCGGTGGACAGCCGCCCCAGAGCAGCGCCGGCTCATACACCGTGTGCTCGACGAAGGCAAGCTCCGCGTGGGACGCATAGACCTTGCAGCCCGTCCGCTGCGCGATCAGCGCCGCGCCGCCGATGTGGTCGGCGTGCGAGTGCGTGGCCAAAATGCCCTGAATTTTCCAGCCCATCGCCTCCGCGTGGCGGAGTACCTTTTTGCCCGCGTCCTTGTCGCTGCCCGAGTCGATCAGCCAGACCTCCCCGGGGGAGGAGACGTAGATGCCGACCTTCGTCGGCGAGTTTACATAATAATTATTATTGGTAATCTCAATCAGCTCATACACAGCATGCTTCTCCTTTCCGCCGCGGCGGGAAAGCAAATCCGCGCGGCAGGTGCTTCCATTATACACGCCTTTAGCCGAATGCACAAGAAAAAGACGTCTCCGCGCGGGAGATTCTGTAATATATATATACGCCTACGCCTTGACATATCGCGCATATGATGTATAATATACAGTATTCTACCAAAATTATTCATAAGCGGTGAATATATATGTATAAAGTATTCATTCACGGCGGCTCGGGAACGACGGGGCTGCGCCTGCGCAGCCGCCTCGAGGGCCGGGAAGATGTGACACTCATTGAAATTGAAGAGGCTTTCCGCAAGGACCCGAACGCCATTCGCGAGAAGATGGCGGCATCGGACGTGAGCTTTTTCTGCCTGCCGGACGCCGCGGCCATCGAGGCGGCGGAATTGGCGGAGGCTGCGGGCTGCCGGGTGATCGACTGCTCGACGGCGCACCGCACATCGCCGGACTGGGCTTACGGTTTTCCGGAGCTGAGCGGCGAGCAGCGGGAGAAAATCATCGCCGCGCCCCGCGTCGCGGGTCCCGGCTGCCACGCCAGCGGCGTCATCTCGCTGGTGTATCCGCTGGTGCGATCGGCGCTGCTCCCGCCGGATTATCCGCTCTGCTGCACCAGCGTCACCGGCTATTCCGGCGGCGGCAAGAGCATGATCGCGGAATACGAGGCGGACGAGAAGCCCGCGCTCTACTTCGCGCCGCGGCAGTACGGCCTCAGCCAGCAGCATAAGCACCTGCCGGAAATCCGCGCCGTGTGCGGCCTTGCCGGAAGCCCGGCTTTCATGCCCATCGTGGACGATTTCTATGCGGGCATGCACGTGACCATCCCGCTGCACACGCGGCTGCTGCCCGGCAAGCAGACGGCAGAGAGCGTACTCGAAGCGCTCAAGGCGCACTATGCGGGCAGCGCGATCGTCAAGGTCGAGCCCGCGCCGGTGCAGGAGGGGATGCTCTCCGCCCTGACGATGACGGGGCGGGACGATATGCGCATCTGCGTCTCCGGCAGCGGGGGTGTCATCTTGCTGCATTCTCTGTTTGACAATCTCGGCAAGGGCGCGTCCGGCGCTGCCCTGCAGTGCTTCAATCTCATGGTGGGCGCGGGCGAAACGACGGGGCTCGTGCTCGGAAAGGACAGTGAAAGCGTATGAAAATGATCTCCGGCGGCGTCTGTGCGCCGATTGGATATAAGGCCGCGGGCGTGTGCTGCGGCATCCGCAAGAAGAACAAAAAGGACCTCGCGCTGATCGTCAGCGAGAAGAAGGCGGCCGCCGCCTGCGTCTATACGCAAAACCTCGTCAAGGGCGCGCCGATCACGGTGACGAAGGCGCATGTCGCGGACGGATACGCGCAGGCTGTCGTTTGCAACAGCGGCAATGCCAACACCTGCAACTCCAACGGCATCGAGATCGCCGAGGGCATGTGCGCGCTCGTCGAGAAAGAAACGGGCATCCCGGCTTGCGACGTGGTCGTGGCCTCCACGGGCGTCATCGGGCAGAAGCTCAGCCTCGCGCCGATCGAGAGCGGCCTGCCCGCGCTCGTCGCCTCTCTGGGCGATGACAGCGACGGCGCCGCCCAGGCCATCATGACGACGGATACCGTCAAGAAAGAGATCGCCTTCTCCTTTGAGCTTGGCGGCAAGGAGTGCCGCATCGGCGGCATCGCCAAGGGCAGCGGCATGATCCATCCGAACATGGCCACCATGCTCGTTTTCGTCACGAGTGACGTGGCCATCGCGCCCGCGCTGCTGCAAAAGGCGCTCTCTGCCGATGTGCAGGACAGCTTCAACATGATCAGCGTGGACGGAGACACCTCCACGAACGACATGGTCAGCGTGCTGTGTAACGGCATGGCGGAAAACCCCGTCATTGATGCGGAAAACGCGGATTATGAAGCCTTCTGCGCCGCGCTGCGCGCGGTGACGCAGCATCTCTGCCGCTGCATCGCCTCGGACGGCGAGGGCGCGACCAAGCTGCTTGAGTGCAAGGTAACGGGCGCAAAGGATGTGTCCGCTGCGCGGACGCTCGCCAAGAGCGTTATCTGCTCCAGCCTCGTCAAGGCGGCCATGTTCGGCGCGGACGCCAACTGGGGCCGCGTGCTCTGCGCGCTGGGCTATGCCGGCGCGCCGCTGGATGTGGATAAGGTCTCGGTGCGCTTCGTGTCGAAAGCCGGCAGCGTGCACGTCTGCGAGAACGGACGCGGCGTGGACTTTTCGGAGGAAACGGCCAAGGCTGTGCTCAGCGAGAAGGACATCACCATCGACGTCGGCCTTGGGGACGGAGACGCTTCCGCAACCGCCTGGGGCTGCGATTTGACCTATGAATATGTGAAAATCAACGGGGACTACCGCACCTGATGAAATCGGCGGGGGCAGAAAGCGCCCCAAAAGCCGGAAAAGCGGGAACAGGGAGGAGAACAAGCGCATGCTGCGTGAAATGAACAACGCCGAGCGGGCGAAAATTCTGGTCGAGGCGCTGCCGTATATCCAGCGCTACAATAACCGCATCCTCGTGGTGAAGTATGGCGGCAACGCCATGATCAGCGAGGAGCTCAAGCACGCGGTGATGAAAGACGTGGTGCTGCTGAGTCTGATCGGCGTCAAGGTCGTGCTGGTGCACGGCGGCGGGCCGGAGATCAGCGACACGCTCAAGGCGCTCGGCAAAAAGAGCGAATTTATTGACGGTCTGCGCGTCACGGACGCGGAGACGGTGGACGTTGTGCAGATGGTGCTCGCGGGCAAGATCAACAAAAGCCTCGTCAACCTCATCGGCAGCCTCGGCGGCAAGGCCATCGGCCTCTCCGGCATGGACGGGCAGATGCTCATCGCGGAGCAGAAGGACGAAGTGCACGGCTTCGTCGGCGAGATCACAAGCGTGAACACCGCGCCGATTCTCGACGTGCTCGAAAAGGGCTACATCCCCGTCATCTCCACGCTCGCCTGTGACGAAGCGGGCAACAGCTATAACGTCAACGCGGACACCGCCGCTGCGCGCATCGCGGGCGCGCTGGGGGCGGAGAGCTTCATTTCCATGACGGACATCGCGGGGCTTCTGCGCGATAAGGACGATCCCAGCTCCCTCATCAGCAAGGTGTCCGTGTCCGAAGCGCCGCAGCTCATGCGCGAGGGCATCATCTCCGGCGGCATGATCCCGAAGGTGGAGTGCTGCATCGAGGCCATCCGCCGCGGCGTGCACCGGGTGTTTATTTTGGACGGCCGCGTGCCGCACGCGATTTTGATTGAGATGCTCACGGACGAGGGCCTCGGCACGATGTTCGTGTCGTAAGCCGCCCGCAGCGCATCAAACGCCGCGCGCCGCGGCAAACCCCGCGCACATGGGCGAAAAATGCCCACCGCCGCATTCAAGCGCGCACAGGGCAGCGCCCCGCGCACGGCGGCGCACACCCCGTACCGGGGCAGCGCAAAGCACACAAAACAAACCTGCCCGCGTGGGAGAAAAGCGCCGCGGGCGAACGCGATATTTTTTGGAAACGCTGCCTCCCGAAGCGGGGAGACAGGCAGGAGGGAAACACAATGCAAATCCGGGAGATGGACAGCACCTACGTCGCGCACACCTACGGCCGCGCAAGCCTGCTCGCCGAGCAGGGCTCGGGCGCCGTGGTCTATGACGAGACGGGCAAGAGATATATTGACCTCGGCAGCGGCATCGGCGTCAACGCCTTCGGCGTGGCCGACAGCGTCTGGACGCAGGCGGTTACCGCGCAGCTTACGAAGCTGCAGCACCTGAGCAACCTTTACCACACCGCGCCGCAGGCGCAGCTCGCCGCGCTCCTCTGCGAAAAAACCGGCATGAAAAAGGTCTTTTTCGGCAACAGCGGGGCGGAGGCCAACGAGTGCCTCATCAAGTGCGCGCGCAAATATTCTCACGACAAGTATGGCGAGGGCCGCGCCACCATCGTCACGCTGCTCAACAGCTTCCACGGCCGCACGATGGCCACGCTCAGCGCCACGGGGCAGGATTCGCTGCATGAGCACTTCGGCCCCTTCCTGCCGGGCTTTGTTTACACCCCGGCCAATGACTTTGCCGCGATGGAAAAAGCGCTGTCTGACAGCAGCGTCTGCGCCGTTTTGATGGAGCTCGTGCAGGGCGAGGGCGGCGTGATTGCGCTGGATAAAGACTTCGTGCAGAAAACGGCTGCACTCTGCGCGGAGAAGGACATTCTCTTCGCCGTGGACGAGGTGCAAACCGGCAACGGCAGAACCGGCAGCCTCTACGCCTGGATGCAGTACGGCGTCACGCCCGATCTGTTCTCCACGGCCAAGGGCCTCGGCGGCGGCCTGCCCATCGGCGCTTGCCTGATGGGCGAAAAGTGCGCCGATACGCTGCAGCCCGGCACCCACGGCTCCACCTTCGGCGGCAACCCCGTCTGCTGCGCGGGCGCGATCTCGGTTGTGGAGCGGCTGGATGATGCGCTCATGGCGCAGGTGCGCGAGAAGGGCGATTATATCCGCGCCGCGCTCACCGGCGCGCCGGGCGTGAAGAGCCTGTCCGGCCTCGGCCTCATGATCGGCATCGAAACGGAAAAGGACGCGGGCGAAATCCTCGCTGCCTGCCTTGAACAGGGCGTCATCGTCCTCAAAGCCCACGAAAAAGTGCGCCTGCTGCCGCCGCTGAACATCGGCATGGCGGAGATTGACGAGGCGCTTGCCATTCTGAAAGGAGTTCTTGCCAAATGAAGCATCTTCTCAAGCTTGCGGACCTCTCCGCGGAGGAAATTCTGGACATTCTGAACCTTGCAGACCAGCTCAAGTATGAGCGCAACAACAACATCGAGCATCACATTCTGAAGGGAAAAACCCTCGGCATGATCTTTCAGAAGAGCTCCACGCGCACGCGCGTGAGCTTTGAAACGGGCATGTATCAGCTCGGCGGACAGGCGCTGTTTCTGTCCAACCGCGACCTGCAGATCGGCCGCGGCGAGCCGGTGCAGGACACCGCGCGCGTGCTCAGCCGCTATCTGGACGGCATCATGATCCGCACCTTTGAACAGTCCGAGGTGGAGGATTTCGCCAAATACGGCTCCATCCCGATCATCAACGCCCTCACGGATTATGCCCACCCCTGCCAGGTGCTTGCCGATTTGCAGACGATCCGCGAGTATAAAAAGACCCTCGCGGGCCTGAAGATCTGCTACATTGGCGACGGCAACAACATGACCAACTCCATCATCGCCGGCTGCATCAAGATGGGCATGGCGGTTTCCGTCGGCTGCCCGAAGAACTATCAGCCGGACGCGGCGCTCATGCAGTGGGCCGCCGAGACGGGCGATTTCACCTGCACGGAGGACGTTTTCGCCGCGGCGAAGGACGCGGATGTGCTCTATACGGACGTCTGGGCCTCCATGGGGCAGGAGGGTGAGTTTGAAGCGCGCAAGGCGGTTTTCGAGGGCGTGTATCAGATCAACGATAAGCTCATGTCCGTTGCCAACGCGGACGCCATGGTGCTGCATTGCCTGCCCGCCCACCGCGGGGAGGAGATCACCGCCGAGGTGTTTGAAGCGCACGCAGGCGAGATTTTTGACGAGGCGGAAAACCGCCTCCACGCGCAGAAAGCCGTTATGGTCAGGCTGATGGCCTGAGGGAAACCATAGCTCCGGGAAGCGCAGAGAGAATGTTTTTGCGCGCCGGAGGCTGCATTTTGGCCCCCGGCGCGCTGTTTTGTATCGCGAAGCGAAGTCTTGTACCGGGCAGTCAGACCAAAGCGCCCCTTGGCTCTCCCTATGGGAGAGCTGGCGCCGCCAGGCGACTGAGAGGGCAACTCCGCACCCGGATTCCCATCCGTCAGAGAGAGGCAGCCGTGCCTCCGGCGGCCACATTTCTCTTTTTGAAAAAGAGAAATATGGAAAAGAGAAAATGCGCCTGCGGGCGCGGGGTTAAAAAAGCGCGCTTCGCGCTGTATGTTG
>JAFXAW010000006.1 GCA_017522015.1 Oscillospiraceae bacterium
CCCGCTCGCGCAGGGCAAGGCGAACGCCCGCGTTGATTTCCGCAAACTCCCGTATGGCGCTCAGGCGCTTTTCCGCGATCTCCGTGAGCACCTTGTCGCGCCGGAAGGTGAGATAGGCGCTCGCGCGGCGGCTGCCGCGCCCGACGCGGCCGCGGATCTGATGCAGCTGCGCGAGCCCGAGTTTATCCGCATCCTCAATGATGAGGGTGTTGACGTTCGGGATGTCAATGCCGGTTTCGATGATCGTGGTGCACACAAGCACCTGCGTCTCGCCGTTTTGCATCTGCTCCATGGCCAGATACAGCTCTTCCCGGCTCATTTTTCCGTGCGCTACGCCGATGGCCACCTCCGGCAGCATCTTTCGGATGCGCGAGGCGGTCTGCTCAATGTTTTCCACGCGGTTGTGCAGATAATACACCTGCCCCCCGCGCCGGATTTCGCGGTTAATGGCATCGCAGATTGTCTCCCAGTCATGCTCAAGCACAAAGGTCTGCACCGGCAGACGGTCGAAAGGCGGCTCCTCGATCAGGCTCATGTCCCGTATGCCGGAGAGCGCCATGTTCAGCGTGCGCGGGATGGGCGTTGCCGAAAGCGTCAGCACGTCCACCTGCTTGCTCATCTCCTTGAGCCGTTCCTTGTGTCCGACGCCGAAGCGCTGCTCCTCGTCCACGACGAGCAGTCCAAGCTTTTTGAAGTGCAAATCCTTTTGCAGCAGGGCGTGCGTGCCGATGACGATGTCCGTCTCGCCGCGCGCAATGGCCTGCCGCGCGGCTTTGATCTGTGCCGCCGTGCGGAAGCGGCTCAAAACATCGACGCGAACGGGATAGCCGAAAAAGCGCTCCACGACGGTCTGATAATGCTGCTGCGCCAGCACAGTTGTCGGCACCAGAATCGCCGCCTGATAGCCGCTGAGCACGCATTTCATCACTGCGCGCAGCGCGACCTCTGTCTTGCCGTAGCCCACGTCACCGCAGAGCAGACGGTCCATCGGAACGGGACGCTCCATGTCCGCTTTGATCTCCGCAACGCAGCGGAGCTGATCGTCCGTTTCCGTGTAACCGAAAGCGTCCTCAAATTCCTTCTGCCAGGGACTGTCCGGGTCAAAGGCGTTTCCCGGAAGCCGCTGCCGCGCCGCATAGAGCGAAATCAGCTCTTTGGCCATCTCCTTGGCCGCTTTTTTTGCGCGCGTCTTCACGCGCGTCCAGTCCGCGCCGCCCATCTTCGACAGGCGCACGTTTTCATCCGTGCCGCGCCCGCCGATGTATTTGGAAACGAGATCCAGCTGCGTGCAGGGCACATAGAGCGTGTCGCTGCCCGCGTAGCCGATTTTGATAAAGTCCTTTTCCGCGCCGTCCACCGGCAGCCTTACAATGCCCAGAAAGCGACCGATGCCGTGGATTTCATGCACAATGAGCTCCCCGGGTGCGAGATCTGCGCAAAACCGTATGGGCTCGCCGCGCTTTTTGTTCCGCGATGCCGTCTTCGATCGCTTGCCTGTCGAAAGGCCGGTGAGCATTGCATCCGTCAGCACCGCAAGCTTCAGCCCCGGCATTTCCATTCCCGCGGAGAGGCTGCCTACGCTCACCAGACAGCTGCCCGCCTCCGGCAAAGCCGTGAGAGTCGCCGCAAACGCGGCGGAAATCCCGTTTTCCTGCAGCCGATCGTGCATCAGCTTCGCGCGGCGCTCATCGCCGCAAAACAGCACAACGCGGTGCCCGATCTCCAGATAATGCTGCACATCGCCAATGGCGGTCTCGGCGCTGCCTCCGTAAGAGGGCAGCTGCCGCAGCCGCGCGCCGAGGACGCTGCGCGGCTCTAAGATATATTTGCCGACGGTGAAAGCATCCGCCATCACCACAGGATAGTCCTCCAGCCTGTCCGTAAGCTGATCCATGCTCAGCGAAAACACCGCGCCGACACCGTAAAGAATGCCTTGCCCGATGAGTTCCTTGATATCCTCAAAGGTCTGCTTGACGAATCCGCGCCCCAACTCCCCGACACGCCCCGGCTCGGAGAGCAGAACCAGCGCATCCGGCGGCAGATAGTCCATCGCCGTTGCAAAATCGTACAGCAGCGGCATGTAGCGGTCAACGGCAATGAGCGGCAGACCGGTTTTCAGCTTTTCTATGTCCTGCGCGAGCGTCTCTGCAAGACGCCCGCCCTTTTTTTCCGCTTTTCGCAAAAGAGATTCCAGCTGCGCGCATAAATACATCTTCTGCGCGCCGTCCGGCATATCCGGAGCGTAAGCCGCCACGGTCTCCGCCGCAGGCAGGACGCGGCACAGTTCCAGATTCTCCGTGCGCCGCTGGTCGTCTATATCGAAATAGCCCATGCCGTCGATCTCGTCGCCCCAGAAGTCGATGCGCACCGGCGCGTCCGACGCCGGGGAGAACAGGTCGATAATGCCGCCTCTGGCGGCAAACTGGCCCGTTCCTTCCACCTGCTCCGTGCGCGTGTAACCGGCACGCAGCAGCTTTTCCACGACCGTCTCCGGCGAGATCGCATCCCCCGCGCGGAGGGTAAAGGCGCATTTTTCAAGCGCTTCCGGCGGCAGCGTGCGCTGCAGCAGCGCGGAAACGGAGCAGACCACGGTTTCGGCCTTTCCTTCCCGCAGCGCGTCGAGCGTACGCAGGCGCGTCTGCTCCGTCTGGCGGGAGGCACCCTCGCCGCTGCGGAAGACATATTCGCGGGAGGGGAGGATAAGCGGCCGTTTGCCCAGCAGAGAGGCAAGATCCCGCGCAAAGGCCTCGGCGGCATTTTCCTCCGGGCAGACAACGACCAAAGGCCGCGACATACTTTCGTACAGCGCGGCTGCAAGCAGCGGTCTGTGCACAGGGGACAGGCCGCTCACCAGCGCGGGGAGCATCCCCGCTTCAATGCGCTGCGGCAGATCCTTCAGCGAAGGATCGCGCAGCAGGGCAAGACTCAGTTCTTTCATTGCTTTGTCATTGTAGCGCATTCCCGCGTCGAAAGCAAGGGCAGCGCCGCTGTATTTCTGCGCGTTTTCCGCGAAATGCTCTGAAATAATTTCCATATTTTTTCACATACTATTATTTAATAATAAAATCATATATTTTTGTTGCAAACAAGGCGGTTTCTTGCTATAATCATTTATTATAGCGGTATTATGCACTCTTGTTTCCAACATACTCCGAAGGAAACGGGCGCTTTGCTTCGGAAAGGGGTTTTTTCCTTGAAACAAATGAATTCCATCGCCGACGTTTGGAACAGCGTTCTCATGCTTCTCCGGGAGCGGATGACGGAAACGGCCATGAACACCTGGTTTGCTGACTGTGAGCCCATTGATTTGAGCAACGGGCGCCTGGTCATCTGCGCGCAGAATGAATTTAAGCGCAACATTATCGTCGATCGCTTTGCCGACACGATCCGCACCGCGCTGAGCGATCTTTTCTCCGGCAGCTTTGAGCTGCAGGTGCTCACGCGTGAGGAGCTTGAAGATTATGACGATGAAAAGCCGGACGAGTCAACCGATCTGCCGGAGATTGCGGGCTATACCTTTGACCGCTTCATCGTGGGGCCGAGCAACAAATTCGCGCACGCCGCTGCCGTTGCCGTCGCCGAAAAACCCGGCAAATCCTATAACCCGCTCTTTATTTACGGCAACTCCGGTCTCGGCAAGACGCATCTGCTTCTGAGCATCGGCCAGGCCGTCCATCAGGCAGACCCCAAGGCGAAAATTGCCTACATCAAGGGCGATGAGTTCACCAATCAGATGATCGCCTCCATCCGCGAGGGTACGGCCGAAGAATTCCGCACCAAGTATCGCGGTGTGAATCTCTTTCTTGTGGACGATGTGCAGTTCATTGCCGGCAAGCAGAGCACGCAGGAGGAGTTTTTCCATACTTTCAACAGCATCCACGAGGCCGGAAATCAGATCGTCGTCACCTCTGACCGTCCGCCAATCGAAATGAAACAGCTTGACGACCGGCTGCGCACCCGTTTTGAGAGCGGCCTGATGTGCGACGTGCAGCCGCCCGACATGGAAACGCGCATGGCCATTATCCGCAACAAGGCTTCACAGTTCTGCATGCCGCTTGAAGATGAGGTCGTTGCCTATATTGCAGAGAATCTGACCACCAATGTCCGGCAGATTGAGGGCGTTGTCAACCGCCTTACCGCGTATCGGGACATTCTCAATGACTCCACCATCAACATCGCCAGCGTCAAACGCGCAATTAAGGATGTCATCCGCGTCGGCGCCTACATCCCCACGCCGGATGTCATCATCGAGGAAACCGCGCGTTTCTATTCGCTCACGAGTGAGGATCTGCGCGGCCAGCGCCGCAGCAAAAACATGGCCATGGCGCGGCAGATCTCCATGTATCTGATCCGCTCCATCACAAATCTTTCGCTTATGGACATCGGCAGGGAGTATGAAAACCGAAACCACTCCACCGTATTGCAGTCCATCCGCAAGGTTGAGGAGCTCCTGCGCACCGATCCCGAGATGGCCGATGCCGTGCGTGACATTACCTCCAATATCAATTCCCGCGGCTGATTTTATCTGATAAAAATTTCAACATTTCCACATTCAAAAGCTGTGGAAAACATTTCCGCAATAAACCGAAAATTTTACCTGTTGGTAACTTTATTTTTACCCACAATTTTATCCACATCAGAAAGCCTGAAAAATCAAGGCAAATTTTCACTTTTCAACAGATTTTTTTACTACTGCGACTACTGCTACAAAAACAGCTATCTTTCTCTTCAGAAAGAATCTATTCTCGGAGGTACGGATTATGAAATTCTCTTGTGAAAAACACCTGTTGCTCGCAGCCGTTGTTACCGCTTCCCGTGCAGCAGCGGCAAAAAGTCCGATTCCCGCTCTGGAAGGCTTACTGATTGAGGCCGGCAACAAAGTCCGTGTCACGGGCTATGACCTCAAGCGCGGCATCTATACAGGCTTTTCTGCCGACGTTGTCGAGACGGGGAGCATCGTTCTCAACGCAAAGCTGTTCGGCGAAATTGTCCGCGCCCTGCCGGACGGCATCGTCACCGTTTCCACCGACAGCGGCTATATGACGCGCATTCAGTGCGGCAGTGCGGATTTTTCCATCATGGGCTTTGACAGCGACGATTATCCCGAGCTTCCGGATACGGACGGAAGAAATATCATCGAGGTCGAGCAGGGACTTCTGCGCGATATGATCTCCCGCACGCTCTTTGCCATCTCGGATAACGAGGCGCGCCCTGTGTACACCGGCGCTCTTTTCGAGGTGGAAAGCGGCGCGCTCACCGTCGTTGCGCTGGACGGTTACCGTCTTGCCCTGCGCCGCGGCGAAGTCAGTCAGAGCGATCTGGACAATGTCAGCTTCATCGTGCCGGGCACGGCGCTCGGAGATGTGGAAAAAATCTGCACGGACGAGAAAGAAAACGCAAGAATCACTGTCGGCTCCAAGCACATCAGCTTCACAATTGGGGACACGGTCATCATCACGCGTCGGCTGGAAGGTGAATTTCTCAACTATCGCCGCAGCGTTCCCACGGAGTTTCAGCATAAGATGAAGGTCGCGCGTACAGATCTTCTGCGCACGGTCGACCGCGTCAGCCCCATCATTGACGCAAAAACCAAAAATCCCGTGCGCTGCACTTTTGGCGACGGGGCGATGAAAATCGTTTGCGTCACAAACCTCGGCAAGGCCGAGGATGTCTGCCCGATGGAGGGCAGCGGCGGCGGTCTGGAGATCGGTTTTAACAACCGCTATCTGCTCGATGCGCTGCGCGCTTCGCCTGCGGAGGAGCTGCTGCTGTGCGTAAACACCGGCTCTTCGCCCTGCGTGATCATGCCTGCGGACGGCAACGATAGCTTTGTGTTTATGATTCTGCCTGTGCGGCTTCGCGCGGGTGACTGAGGTTAAATCCGGAAAGCAGTTAAATATGGAAAATATTGAAATTACAACACCTTTTATCCGGCTTGACGCACTGCTCAAGTTTGCCGCGCTCGTCGGCACGGGTGGCGAGGCAAAAAACGTGATACAGGACGGACTTGTGCAGGTCAACGGCGAAGTCTGCACGCAGAGAGGCAAAAAGCTTGTCCCGGGGGATGAGGTCATGCTCGGGGGCGAGAGCTGCCGCGTGGTAAAGGCATGAAGGTTAATCGCATCTACGTAAACAACTGGCGCAATTATGATATGGGCACGGCGGAGTTTGTTTCCGGCATCAACGTCATCTGCGGAAAAAATGCGCAGGGAAAAACCAATCTGCTGGAAGCGGTGTATATGCTCACGGGCGGCAAAAGCTTCCGCACGCGCTTTGATAAAGAACTGATCCGCTTCGATGCAACGGGCGGCGAAATTCTTGCGGACGTGGAGGCACACGGCCGTGTGCAGACTGTGCGGATATTGTTCCAGCGCGGTCAGCGCAAGATCATCACGCAAAACGGCGTGAAAAAAACGGCGATGGAACTTGCCGACAGTCTGAAAGCGGTTTTGTTCTGTCCGGATGATCTGAGCATCATCAAGTCCGGAGCGGCCGAGCGGAGAAAACTGCTCGATCTGGCAATCAGCCAGCTCCGGCCGGGCTATGCTGCGCTGCTGAGCGATTATAACCGCCTCTATGAAAACAAAATGCAGATTCTGAAGGGCTGGCGCGAAAAGCCCTCTCTGCTCGATACGCTCGACGATTTTTCGCAGGGGCTCTGCCGCATCTCCGCGCAGCTCATCCGCTACAGGGCCAGCTTCGCGCAGCGGCTTGCGCAGGATGCCGAACACATCCACCGGGAGTTTTCCGGCGGACTGGAGAAGCTGGAAACGGCGTATAAAACGGTCAGCACCGTCACGGATCCGCTGGCCTCCGTCCAGCAGATCACGCAGGAGATTTATGTGCATCAGGCCGCGCACCGTCAGGCGGAGATTGAAAGTCAGAGCTGCCTGACCGGCGCGCATAAGGACGATCTGATTTTCACCGTCAACGGGCTGTCCGCGCGGGAATATGCATCGCAAGGGCAGGCGCGCACCGCGGCGCTGAGTCTGAAGCTCGCGGAGCGGGATATCTTTTTGGAGGAAACCGGGGAATACCCCGTCCTGCTGCTTGATGATGTGCTCTCGGAGCTGGATGAAAAGCGGCGCGACTTTGTGCTCAACCGCATCGGCGGTGGGCAGACGCTCATCACCTGCTGCGAGGAAGAGGAGATTGCCCGCAAAACCGGAGGGCATGTGCTGAACATAGTAAACGGAGTGATCCACTGATGTATCTGCATCTCGGCAACAGCTACGTTGTGCGGAAGCGGGATGTGCTGGCTGTGTTCGATCTGGACAACAGCTCCCAGTCTCACTTAACGCGCGCCTTTCTTTCCGCCGCGGAAAAGGCGGGAGAGGTCATCAATGTGGCGGGAGATGAGCTGCCCAAGAGCTTTGTGGTCTGCAAGGCGGAGGGCACACAGCGTGTATATCTGAGCCAGCTCAACGCATCAACCCTGCTGCGCCGCAGCGCGCTGCGCGGCATTGAGAATTTGTAAAAGCAAATTGCAGCGTCCAACAGGACGCCGCAGCGAAGTATAAAGTGTTTCGGCTTGCTTTGGCGAGTCGGTTTTCCCGCGTTGGGAGAGAAAACGGAGGAAAATGCAAGTGTCCGATTTGAGTGAAAAGATCACACAGGAATACGACGCCAGTCAGATTCAGGTTCTGGAAGGGCTGGAGGCTGTCCGCAAGAGGCCGGGTATGTACATCGGCTCTACTTCGTCGAGCGGATTGCACCACCTGGTCTATGAAATTGCGGATAACGCCATCGACGAAGCGCTGGCGGGCTACTGCAAAAACATCAGCGTCACCATCGAACAGGGTGACGTCATCCGCGTTACGGACGACGGGCGCGGCATCCCGGTGGATATCCAGGAACAGACCGGCAAGCCCGCGCTGGAGGTCGTCTATACCGTGCTGCACGCAGGCGGCAAGTTTGGCGGCGGCGGATACAAGGTCTCCGGCGGTCTGCACGGCGTCGGTGCGAGCGTTGTCAACGCGCTTTCCGAGTGGCTGGAAGTGCAGGTGCACAAAAACGGGAATATCTATGAGATGAAATTTTCCCGCGGAAATATTACGCAGAGCATGAAGATTGTCGGCAAGACGGATCACACAGGCACATCCGTCCGCTTCAAGCCCGACCCGGAGATGTTCACGGACACCACGGTTTACGATTTTGAAATTCTCCGCAAGCGCATGCAGGAGGAAGCCTTCCTCAACGCCGGACTCTCCATCACCATCGCGGACGAGCGCGAGGGACAGGAACAGAGCATCACGATGTGTTATGAGGGCGGCATCCGGGAGTTTATCAGCTTCCTCAACTGCAATAAAACGCCCGTGCATGAGAAGATCATCTACATGACCGGTCAGAAGGATGACACCATTGCAGAGCTGGCGATGCAATATACGGACACCTATAACGAAGTGGTCGTGTCCTTTGCCAACAACGTGCATACGCAGGAAGGCGGCATGCACGAGGAGGGCTTCCGCCGTGCGCTGACAAATGTGCTCAACAGCTACGGCCGGAAGATGAATATCCTCAAAAATGAAGAAAAGGTCTCCGGTGAGGATTGCCGGGAGGGCATCACTTGCGTCATCTCCGTCAAGCTGACGGAAGCGCAGTTTGAGGGACAGACCAAGTCCAAACTCGGTAACAGCGAAGTCCGCACTCTGGTCAACAATATTGTCTCCGACAAGCTGGAGCAGTTCCTGGAGGAAAATCCGGACGTTGGCAAAGCCATTCTGGAAAAGGCACTCATGGCCAACCGCGCACGCGAGGCGGCAAGAAAAGCGCGTGAGGCCGTGCGCCGCAAGACCGGTTTGGAAAGCGGCCAGATGCCCGATAAGCTGCAGGACTGCAACGAGCGTGACCCCTCCCTCTGTGAGCTGTATATCGTCGAGGGAGACTCGGCAGCCGGTTCCGCCATCGGCGGACGTGACTCCCGTTTCCAGGCCATCCTTGCCATGTGGGGAAAGATGCTCAACGTCGAAAAGGCGCGTGTGGACAAAATATACGGCAACGACAAGCTGCAGCCGCTGATCACGGCGCTCGGCGCGGGCATCGGGGACGAGTTCAACATTGAAAAGCTTCGCTATCATAAAATCATCATCATGTCCGATGCGGACGTGGACGGTGCGCACATCCGCACCCTGCTTTTGACTTTCTTCTTCCGCTATATGCGCCAGCTGATTGAAAACGGCTACGTCTATTCTGCCGTGCCGCCGCTGTATAAGCTCACACGCGGCAAAACGGTGCGTGTGGCCTATTCGGATGCAGAGCGTGATCGGGTCTCTGCCGAGATGCGTGCGGACAATCCGAATGCCCGGATTGAGATCAACCGCTATAAGGGCCTTGGCGAAATGGACAAACACGAGCTGTGGGAGACCACCATGGATCCGGAAAAGCGCACGCTGCGCCGCATCACGCTGGAAGATGCCATCATGGCGGACCAGATTTTCACCATCCTTATGGGCGAGGAAGTTGAGCCCCGCAAGGAATGGATCGAAAGAAATGCCAGATATGCGATTAATCTTGACGTTTAAGGAGGTGACGCAGTATGGCACACAACCGCAACTATAAGCCGGAGGACATTCTCTTTCCCAACCAGGTGATCACAGAGTCCAATCTGGTGCAGGAGATGGAAAATTCCTTCCTGGAATACGCTATGAGCGTCATCAAGTCCCGCGCTCTGCCGGATGTGCGGGACGGTCTCAAACCGGTGCACCGCCGCATACTTTATACGATGTATGAAAGCGGCCTGACCTCCGATAAAGCCTTTAAGAAATCCGCCACCTGTGTCGGTGACGTATTGGGTAAATACCACCCGCACGGCGACACATCGGTTTACGATGCGATGGTGCGTCTTGCGCAGGATTTCTCCATGCGCTATATGCTGGTGGACGGCCACGGCAACTTCGGTGACGTGGACGGCAACCCCCCCGCGGCTTACCGTTATACCGAGGCGCGCATGTCCAAAATCTCCAACGAGATGCTGCGGGATATCGACAAGGAAACTGTGGAATGGGATCCGAACTTCGATGAAAGCCGCAAGGAGCCGCGCGTGCTGCCCAGCCGTTTTCCGAACCTGCTGGTCAACGGATCTTCCGGTATCGCCGTCGGCATGGCCACGAATATCCCGCCGCACAATCTCCGCGAGGTGATTGATGCCTGCGTCTGCGTGATCGACAATCCGGACGCCGGCCTGCCCGAGCTGATGGAGCACATCAAGGGGCCGGATTTCCCCACGAAGGGCATTATCATGGGACGAAGCGGCATCCGCGCTGCCTATGCCACCGGCAGAGGCAAGGTGGTTGTGCGCGCGCGAGCGGAATTTGAAGAGTTCAACAAGGACCGCACCCGCATCATCATCACCGAGCTGCCCTATCAGGTAAACAAGAAAATGCTCATCAAGAATATTGCGGAGCAGGTCAAGGATAAGCGGCTGGACGGCATCTCCGATCTGCGCGACGAGACCGACCGCAACGGCATGCGCATTGTCATCGAGCTCAAGCGTGATGCAAATCCGCAGGTTGAGCTCAATAAGCTTTATAAGCAGACGGCGCTGCAGAGCAACTTTTCCATCATCATGCTCGCGCTGGTGGACGATCAGACGCAGCCGAAGATCCTCTCCCTGCGGCAGATTATCGATGAGTATATCCGTTTCCAGGAGGAAGTGCTGGTCCGGCGCACGCGCTATGACCTGAAAAAGGCAAAAGAGCGCGCCCATCTGCTGGAAGGCCTGCTCATCGCGCAGGATAATATTGATGAGGTCATCCGCATCATCCGCACCAGCTATGACGAGGCGCGCGAGCGCCTGATGGAGCGCTTCAGCCTCGACGAGGTGCAGGCGCAGGCCATCCTGGATATGCGCCTTAAGGCTCTGCAGGGGCTGGATCGCGAGAAGCTGCAGGCCGAATATGAGGAGCTGGAAAAGCGCATCGCTTATTATAACAGTCTGCTCTCCGATGAGAGCCTGCTTCGCGGCGTGCTCAAAGAGGAGCTTCTCGCCATCCGGGATAAATATGGCGACGAGCGCCGCACCGAGATTCAGGAGGTCGAGGATGAGATCGACATCGAGGATCTCATTGTCGAGGAGCAGTGCGTCTTCACCATGACTGCCGGCGGCTATATCAAACGCACGCCCGCAAGCGAATATGTCTCTCAGGGCAAGGGCGGCATGGGCAAACGCTCCATGTCCACCCGGGATGAGGATTACGTCTGCACGGTGTTCACCTCCTCCAGCCATGACTATATCTTCTTCTTCACGGATAAGGGACGTGTGTTCCGCAAGAAGGGCTATCAGATTCCCGAGGCGGGCAGAGCGGCCCGCGGCACGAACATCGTGAATATTCTGCAGGTGGAAGCCGGAGAAAAGGTGTCCGCCATGATCCACACCCGCTCGCTTGACAATGATGAGCTGTTCCTCACCATGATCACGCGCAACGGCACGGTCAAGCGTCTGCCCGTCTCCGCGCTCAAGCATATCCGCCAGAGCGGCATCCGCGCGCTCACGCTCGACGAGGGCGATGAGCTCATCGAGGTCAAGGAGACCGACGGCAATATGCGCATCCTCATCGCCACGCATAACGGCATGGCCGTCTGCTTCGATGAAAACGATGTGCGGCCGATGGGAAGAACCGCCGTCGGCGTACGCGGCATCCGTCTGCGGGAAGGCGACTATGTCGTGGGCGCGGCGCGTATGCACGAGGGCAAAACCGTTTTGACCATAACCGAAAACGGCTATGGAAAGCGCACGCCCGTGGAGGAATACCGCGTGACGAATCGCGGCGGCATCGGCGTGAAAAACTATGAGTGCACTGCCAAAACCGGCAAAGTCGTCGGCGTCAAGGTCGTCTCCGCGGAGGAGGACGTCCTGCTCGTGACGCAGAGCGGTATCCTCATCCGTACCGATGTGCAGGCCATCCGCGTGGCGGGACGCGCTACGCAGGGCGTTATCGTCATGCGCTTTAAGGACGAGGAGAACCGCGTCATCGGCATTGCCCTTGCGGAGAAAGAGCCGGAGGAAGAATCCGCTGCAGGACAGACGGCAGAGTAAGCGCCGTTGACTTTTTCCGCTAAACGCTGTATAGTACAAAGTCCAATCTAAAAGGATCGTTTTCTATGGACAAAACCCTTGGAATTTATATTCATCTGCCGTTTTGTGCCAGCCGCTGCCAGTATTGCGATTTCTGTTCGACGGCGGGCGAGCCGAGAAAAATGTCGAAATATCAGGAAGCGCTGCTCACCCATATCCGGGAGAGCACGCAGGCGCTCTCGCCTTATCTGATTGACACGGTGTATTTCGGCGGCGGCACGCCGAGCTATTACGGCGCAAGACGCATTGTGGAGCTGCTTACCGAGCTGAAAACCTGCGGCAATGTGCTCAAAAGTGCGGAAATCACCGTCGAATGCAATCCGGACAGTATGAAGCAGGGAGATTTGAAGGCCCTGCGCAAGGCGGGCGTAAACCGCCTGAGCATCGGCATGCAGTCGGCAAATGACGACATTTTGAAGCTCATCGGCCGGCGGCACAACTTTGCGCAGGTGGAAAAAGGCGTTGCAATGGCGCGCAAAGCGGGCTTTGACAACATCAGCCTTGATCTGATCTACGGACTGCCGAGTCAGACGCCCGGAGACTGGGCAGAGAGCCTCAGCCGTGCCCTCGCGCTCAGGCCGGAGCATCTGAGCTGCTACGGGCTCAAGCTTGAAGAGGGCACGCCGATGTACAAGTACAAGGACAGCCCCTTCCTCCCGACGGAGGATGAGCAGGCGGATATGTACCTCTACACGGTGGAGACGCTGCAGAGCTTTGGCTACGCGCAGTATGAGATCAGCAACTTTTCCCTGCGCGGCTATGAATCGCGCCACAATCTGAAATACTGGATGCTCGATGAGTACATGAGCTTCGGCGCATCGGCACACTCCTTCGTCAGCGACACGCGCTACAGCTATGTGGCGGATATGCAGGGCTATGTTGACGGTGTGATGGGCGTGCCCGGGGCAAAACTGCTTGACGAGTTTGAGCGCTGCACCCCGCAGAGTCTCGCAGCGGAGTATCTCATGCTCGGCATGCGTACCACGCGCGGCATCTCGCGCGAGGAGTACCGTTCGATCTATCTCAGCGAATTTGATGATGTGGAGCGGCTCCTGCGGAAATATGTAAAAAAAGGCTGGGCCGTTGAGGAAAAAGGCCATTGGCATTTCACAACCACAGGTTTCCTGGTTTCCAACCCGCTCATCGGCGCGCTGCTGGAAGCGCAGGCGCAGCAGAAACTCAGCGCCTTCCCCTGGCTGGGGGACGACGAGGAGGAGACGGCCGCAACAGCGGCGCGGGAATGACGTAAACCGCGTTCATGCGGAACAGAGGTTTGATTTATGACAAAGAATAAGGGCAAAAGAACAAAGAATGGGAAGAAAAATGCCCGTTCTATGGGCTGGATCGCAGCTCCGATTGCGGCCGGAGTTCTGATTCTGGCGACAATCGTAGTCTGCGTCTGTGCGCGGTTTGAGACGGGGATCTATCCCGGCGTGCGCATGGAGGGCGTGGAGCTCGGCGGCATGTCGCCCGTCGAGGCGGCCGACGCGTTGCGCGAGAGCGGCATAATCCGGGATGAAAAAATCACCCTCACGGTGAACTTGCCGGCGGACAATCAGCTTGTCGTTGACGCCGCGCTGGCCGGCGCAGTGCCGAGTGCAGAGAGTGCGGCGACGACGGCCTATAACTATGGCCGCAGCAAGGGCTTCCTGGGCCGCGGCTTTGCCTGGCTGCGCGGAAAGCTGGGAGGCGTGGCGCTTAGCGTTGCGGACGGAGAGGCGATTCTGGATGAAGAATACATTCGTCAGTGCGTCAAGGAGGCTGCCGCCCGGGCGGATGAAGACCTGATGGGCAGCGATATGCAGATCGGCGAGGAGGAAATCCAGCTCATCAAAGGCATCGGTCAGGTGCTTGTGGATGAGGAGGCGCTGTGCGCCGATGTGATGGCCGCGCTGCAAAACAGGGACTTCACGGGATTTTCTTACATACCCGAGATGGTCGGGGATGAGGGCATTGATCTGGCTGTACTGCGCGAGAAGATTAGAACCGAAGCACAGGATGCCGTTTTTGATAAGGAAACCGGCGTTTCCGACCATGTTGTCGGGCGTGACTTTGATCTGGAAGCAGCGCAAAAGCTTTGGGATGAAACCGAGCTGGGCGAGATGATGGTCATTCCCCTCATTCTCACGCAGCCGGAGGTAACACGCGAGTGGCTGGAGGATAAGCTCTTTGCCGATGAACTCGGCAAGATGGTCACCTCACTCGGCAGCAGCAATGCCAACCGTCTGAACAACATTCAGCTTGCCTGCGCCGCCATTGACGGTTTGATTCTCATGCCGGGCGAGGAGTTTTCCTACAATGGGGTGGTCGGTGAGCGCACCACCGCGCGCGGATATAAAGCCGCGGGTGCTTACAGCGGCGGCAAGGTCGTCCTGGAGGTTGGCGGCGGCATCTGCCAGGTCAGCACGACGCTTTATTGCGCCGCGGTTTACGCCAATCTGCAGATTACCAACCGCCTCTGCCATAACATGACCGTGTCCTATGTGCCTACGGGTATGGATGCAACGGTGAGCTGGGGCGGGCCGGATTTTAGATTTGTCAACAGCCGGGAATATCCCATTAAGATCAAGACCAACGTGGATGTGGATGAGTGGACCGTGGAAATCTCCGTCTGGGGCACGGATACCGACGGCAGCTATGTGAAATTCACTTCTGCGGCCTGGCCAATCTATGATAAGGATGGCGAAGAGGACGGCTACGGCGCGGTCAGCTATCGCGAAGTGTACAGTGCGGATGGTGTGCTGCTTTCCCGGACGAAGGAGGCAGACAGCCGCTACTATTTGGAGGACAAGGAAGAAGAGGAAGATGAGGAAGAGGAAGATCCGGAGCCCAGCCCGAGCCCGGAACCGAGTCCGGAACCCAGTCCCGAGCCCAGTCCGGAACCGAGCCCCGAGCCGAGTCCGGAGCCGAGTCCCGAGCCGAGTCCGGAACCGAGCCCCGAGCCGAGCCCCGAGCCGAGCCCGGAACCGAGTCCGGAGCCGAGCCCCGAACCGAGTCCCGAGCCGATCCCTGAGCCGAGTCCCGAACCAAGTCCCGAGCCGATCCCTGAGCCGAGTCCCGAACCAAGTCCTGAACCCACCGATCCGGTGGATGCTTAATGATACAGGAAAACACAGGAGAGAAGTAAAAATGGAAAACAAGGGAAAGTATTATCTGTCTACCGCCATCGCCTACACCAGCGGTAAGCCGCACATCGGCAACACCTATGAGATCGTGCTGGCGGATGCCATCTGCCGCTTCAAGCGTTTGGAGGGCTATGACGTGTATTTCCAGACCGGCACCGACGAGCACGGTCAGAAGATTCAGGAAAAGGCCGAGGCACAGGGCGTCACGCCGCAGGCCTTCGTGGACGACGTCGCCGGCGAGATCCGCCGCATTTGGGACGTGATGAACACGAGCTATGACCGCTTCGTGCGTACCACGGAGCCGAAGCACGAAAAGCAGGTGCAGAAGATCTTCCGCAAGCTCTATGAGCAGGGAGATATCTACAAGGGCAAGTACGAGGGCTGGTACTGTGTGCCGGACGAGTCCTTCTTCACGGAGGGACAGCTTGTGGACGGAAAGTGCCCCGACTGCGGCCGCGAGGTTATCTGGGCAGAGGAAGAGGCTTACTTCTTCCGCATGAGCAAGTATGCCGATCAGCTCATCGAGCACATTGAGAAGCATCCGGAATTCATCCAGCCGGAGGGACGCCGCAACGAGATGCTCAACAACTTCCTGCGCCCGGGTCTGCAGGATCTCTGCGTATCCCGCACCAGCTTCACCTGGGGCATCCCGGTGGACTTTGATCCGAAGCATGTCATCTATGTGTGGATCGACGCGCTTTCCAACTATATCACCCTGCCCGGCTACGATGTGGACGGCGAGTGTGGAGAAGTTTATAAGAAATACTGGCCGGCGGATGTGCATCTGATCGGCAAGGACATTCTGCGTTTCCACACGATTTATTGGCCCATTATGCTTTTGGCGCTGGGGCTCGAGCTGCCGAAGCAGATTTTCGGCCATCCGTGGCTGCTTATGG
This sequence comes from Oscillospiraceae bacterium, assembly GCA_017522015.1. Lineage (GTDB taxonomy): Bacteria > Bacillota > Clostridia > Oscillospirales > Oscillospiraceae > SIG483. Next base: position 16,095 of record JAFXAW010000006.1, read on the forward strand.
GCGACGGCAAGATGAGCAAATCCAAAGGCAACGTCGTTTATGCCGACGATCTGGTGGATCTGTTCGGCGTGGACGCTGTGCGTTACTATCTGCTGCATGAGATGCCTTTCGCCTCGGACGGTACGCTCACGCATGAGCTGATTATCGAGCGCGTCAACTCCGACCTGGCCAACATTCTCGGTAACCTGGTCAACCGCAGCATCAGCATGTGCAACAAGTATTCCGCGGGCGTGCTCTCCGACCATGCCTGCGCCGGTGAGTTTGACAGCGAGCTCATCGAGCTGGCGCTGGCCACGCCGGCGCGTGCTGCGGCGAAGATGAAGGAGCTGCGCGTGGCGGACGCCATCGACGAAATCTTCACGCTGCTGCGCCGCGCGAACAAGTATGTCGACGAGACAACGCCGTGGATCCTCGGCAAGGATCCGGAGCAGAAGGAGCGCCTGGATACGGTGCTCTACAACCTGCTTGAGACCATCCGCATCGCCGCGACGCTGCTCAAGCCCTTCCTGCCGGAGACGGCGGAGCGCATCTTCCAGCAGCTGAACATCGAGCCCAGCACCTGGGACGATCTGGACACTTTCGGTTACCTGCCCGCCGGACACACCGTCGGCAAGCCGGAAATCCTCTTTGCCCGCATCGACAAGGCCAAGAAGCTTCAGGAGATTCAGGAGAAGCAGGCAAACTAAGGATTATAAAGAGAAAAGCGCGTGCCGCAGAAGCGGCGCGCGCTTTTTCTGTGTGTATCTAAAAGCTTTGTCTGTTGTGAGGGCGCGAAAGCCCTGTGGAACGCTGTTTTTCCAATCCGCAGTGCAGCTTCCTATTCTCCGGAAAACTCCCGACAGAACTGCCGGATGCAGCAGCCTGCGCAATTCGGCTTTCGCGCGGCGCAGACGGCGCGTCCGTGCAGCACGATGCGGTGGCATAAATCCGAGCTCTTCTCCGGCGGCAGCACCGCGCGGAGCAGCTTTTCGATTTTCACCGGGTCTTTCTCTCCGTCGACCAGCCCGATGCGGTTGGAAAGGCGGATGCAGTGCGTGTCCACCACCACGGCGGGCTGACCGAAAATATCCCCGAGGATGAGGTTCGCTGTCTTGCGGCCGACGCCGGGCAGGGCCGTGAGCGCCTCCATCGTGTCCGGCACCTTTCCGCCGTGCTTTTCCAGAAGCATCCGCGCGCAAAGGACGATGTCCTTTGCCTTCGCCCGGAAAAATCCGCAGGAATGGATGTAAGGCTCAACCTCCTCCGGCTCGGCGGCGGCAAAAGCCTCCAGACTCGGAAAGCGCGCAAACAGCGCGGGCGTGACAAGATTGACGCGCGCGTCCGTGCATTGGGCGGACAGGCGAACGGCAAACAGCAGCTCGTAGTCCTTCTCGTAGTGCAGCGCACACTCGGCCAGCGGATATTCTGTTTCAAGCGCGAGGATGATTCCCTCGATCTGTTCCGGTGTACGCATGGGCAGCGCTCCTTTCCCTGCAATTCCTTTGCTTACAGCATAGCACATTTTGCGAAAAAACGAAAGCCTTTTTCCGATTCCGTCATTGTAAACGGAGCGCGGACAAGGTATAATAACCGCAGCGATTCCTGCGATTATCGCTTTTGGCGGCGGCTTCGCCGATATAAGAGCCTCGCGGGCGGACAGCCCCGCAAAAATGCCCGTGCAGGCGAGCGATTTTGATTTGAAATATAAAGAACACAGAGGTGTGCAGAAAAGGAGGCGCGGCAAATATGGCGGAATACAGACCGCTGGCGGATCTCATCCGTCCCGACTCATTGAGCGACGTGGTCGGGCAGGCGCATATTCTCGGCGAGGACGGACTGCTGCGCCGCATTATCGAAAGCGGCGAAGTGCCGAATATGATTTTCTATGGGCCGTCCGGCACGGGCAAGACGACGGTTGCAAACATCATCGCGAAGAAAACCCACCGTGTGCTGCACCGTCTCAACGCCACCACCGCGGGCATTGCGGACATCAAGGCCATCATCGATGAGCTGGACACCTTTCTCGCGCCCGGCGGCGTGCTGCTCTATCTGGACGAGATCCAATATTTCAACAAAAAGCAGCAGCAGAGTCTGTTGGAGTTTATCGAAACGGGAAAAATCATCCTCATCGCGTCCACAACGGAAAATCCGTATTTCTATGTATACAATGCAATTTTGAGCCGCAGCACCGTGTTTGAGTTCAAACAGGTGCCGCCGCAGGCGCTGGAACCGGCCGTCGAGCGCGCCATCCGGCTCATGGGAGAGAGAAATGGTCTCGAACCCGACGCGGAGGAGGGCGTTGTGCAGCTCGTGGCCGAGCAGTGCGGCGGCGACGTGCGCAAGGCGATCAACGCCGTGGAGCTTCTGTTTTCCGCGGGCAGACGCGTCGGCGGGAAGATCCGGCTTTTGCTGGAAGACGCAAAGCAGGCGACGCAGCGCAGCGCCATGCGCTATGACCGGGACGGCGACACGCATTTCGATGTGGTCTCCGCGTTGATGAAATCCATGCGCGGCTCCGACCCGGATGCGGCGCTGCACTATCTGGCGCGGCTGCTGGAGGCAGGCGATCTTGCCGGCGCCTGCCGGAGGATCCTCTGCTCGGCGAGTGAGGACATTGGCCTTGCCTATCCGCAGGCGGCGGCCATTGTCAAGTCCTGCGTGGACAGCGCGCTGCAGCTTGGCATGCCCGAAGCCCGCTTGCCGCTGGCGGAGGCGGTGATCCTGCTGGCGACCGCGCCGAAGAGCAACACCGGCTGCGTCGCCATTGACCGGGCTTTGGCCGATGTGCGCGCGGGTAAGGCCGGCCCCATCCCGCGGGAGATGCAGAATGTGCATGCCGATGGAACGGGCTTTGAGCGCGAGCAGGGCTATAAGTATCCCCACAGCTATCCGAACCGCTGGGTAAAGCAACAGTATCTCCCGGACAACCTCAAAGACGCTGTGTACTATGAATACGGCGATAACAAGACCGAGCAGGCGGCGAAGGTCTACTGGGATCTCATCAAGGGGGGCGAGTGAGATGGATGTGCGAGTTGGCGACGTGCTCACCATGAAAAAGACGCATCCCTGCGGCAGCGTCCGCTGGGAGGTGCTGCGCACGGGGGCGGATTTCCGGCTGAAATGTCTCGGCTGCGGGCACGAAGTCTTTGGACCCCGGCTGAAATTTGAAAAAAACATCAAAAAACTTGAGCGGCCGCAGGTTGAATAAGTGTGTCGTTCAACAGGGAAAAAGCGGATGGAGGAAGTCAGATTCTCCATCTGCTTTTTGTTTCCGCCTATTTCCAGACATAATGCAAAGAAAAACTGCAAAAACTGTTTTGGACAAAGAGAAAAGAAAGCTCTTTGCCAAAAGGAGTTGAGAAAGACGGAAAAGCGAAACAAACGCCCGAGCCGGGACGCGCTGATGCATTTGCCGGTCGTCTCCGACGTGGCCTCTATGACCGAGTGCACAGGGCTGATGCCCACTCTGGCGGAAACGCCCGAGGAATGGGCCGCCTACAAGCAACTCTTTTCCATGGAGCTGCCGGAGACCGAGGTTTGGCATCGAAACGATGTCCAAAAGACAGGGAAACGCAGCCGCATGCATAAGCCGGAGTAATTCGGGCAAAATATCGGGGAAACCAACACAAAAAGGAGTGTTCCATCCATGATCATGGACAGGATTGCGTTGATCCTTGCCATCGTCGGCGGCCTGAACTGGGGCAGCATCGGCCTGTTCCGTTTCGACCTCGTGGCCTGGATCTGCGGCGGGCAGACCTCTACGCTCAGCCGTGTAATCTATACGCTGGTCGGTCTGGCAGCGCTTTGGTGTATCTCCCTGTTGTTCCGTCAGCGGGACTACGGCGAGGACAAAGCTTAAAAAAGCAAAATTGGCGGCGAGGGATTTTTCCTTCGCCGCCAAAATTTTTTGTACTGTATGGGATTGTTCTTTCCGGCGTGGAGACCGGCAGACCGTTTATTTTTCGCTGACCGATTCGTCTCCATCCCCGGCTTCCGCCGCCGCAGGCGCGGCATTCAGATTGTCTGTTTTGTTCAGCTTGAAAATGTGGATAGCGCCGCTGGAGTTGAGCTCCAGCACGATCGCCACCAGAATCGGCAGACCGAACAGACCGTAACCGCCGAAAAGGCTGGTGCCGATGAACATACACGCCAGCGTGATGATCGGATGCATTCCCACATGCTTGCCGACGATCTTCGGCTCGATGATCTGCCGGATGATCGTGATGAGGGCGTAAAGAACCAGCAGGCCGATGCCGAAACCGATGCGCCCCTGGATGAAAGCGATGATCGCCCACGGAACCAGCACCGCGCCGGTGCCGAGAACGGGGAAAATATCCAGCACCGCGATCAGGAACGCAATCAGCACAAAACGGTTCACCCGCAGGATCGCAAGGCCGATCAGAAGCTCGGAGAAGGTGATGCACAGAATGAGAAAGTAAGACAGACCGTACTGCTTGCCGATCTTGCCGATGGAGCGCCGCAGGTCGCGCAGAAACTGCTGCATCCTCTCGGGAAAAAGCCTCGTCAGCACGCCCGTCATGCGCTCATAGTCCGCAGACATGAAGAAAGTTGCGACAATGCAGATCACGAGCCGGATAATAAAGGCGGGAAGTGAGGTCACAAAAGAGGAAACCCAGGTGACCACACGGGTGGAGATATTTGTTACGGCGTTGCCCGCTGCGGAGACGAGCTCCGGACCGTAGGCCTGCAAGGTGTCTTCAATGCTAAGGTTATATTCCCCGGCGAAATCCTCCAGCCGGCCGAAAAGATCAACAAGGCCGGGCTCCAGCGTGTCCTGATAAAGATCCGGCAGTTGGCCGAACAAGCGGCCCAGACCGCTGGTGATGCGCAGGAAGAGCAGCACAAGGAGCGTGCCGATGATCAGATAGAAAAATATCGTGACCAAAACGCCGGCAAAACCTTTTGGCAGCCGAAGCTTATTTACCAGCAGCCGTACCAACGGGCGCATAATCATTGCAAAGATCAGCGCGACCAAAAACGGCATCACAAGATGCAGGAGGTATTTGAAAAAGACATAGACGATCGCCAAAATGACAACCCAGAATGCAAATTTATAAAGAAAACGACGTTCTCTCAGTTGATCCATAAATTACCTCCTTCTCCGTGTTTTTAAAAACCGGAAACGCATTATTACTATTCTACCATATCTTTCCGGAAATGAAAACACCGGAAGATAAATTTTTTACGCTTTGTTTCGCGAACGCTCGATGGCACGCTGTGCGCACTTGACCAGCTCGACGATCGGCAGAACGAGGAAGGCCAGGCCGATCGCGACGCCGTATTCGGCGAGGCTGATGGGCGTGAAGCCGAAAGCGTTGGCCAGGAACGGAATCTCAATGACGGCCGTGGTGGCCACAAGGCTTGCCGCGCCGGCAATGCAGAGCGTGAGGTTCTGCTTGCGCATGCCGAGCAGGCTGCCGCGCTGCGAGCGCATGTTGAAGCTGTGGAAGATTTCGGCCATGCTCATGGTCAGGAAGGCCATGGTCATGCCGTCGGGGCTGTTCGTTGCCGCCCAGACGCCGCTTTCCATGAAGTGACCGACGAAGAACGCGACAAGCGTCAGCAGCGAGATGAGCACACCCTGATAGCCGATGTCAAAGCCCATGCCGCCGGCAAACACGCCCGCGGATGCGCTGCGCGGCGCGCGGCGCATGATGTTCTTTTCCGCCTTCTCCATTCCGAGCGCGAGCGCGGGGAAGCAGTCCGTAACCAGGTTGATCCACAAAAGATGCACGGGCTTGAGGATCTGGAAGCCGAGCATGGTGGCAACGAAGATGCTCAAAACCTCACTCGTGTTGCTGCCGAGCAGGAACTGGATGGCCTTGCGGATGTTGTCATAGATGCGGCGTCCCTCTTCAACGGCGGAAACGATGGTGGCGAAGTTGTCGTCCGCGAGCACCATATCCGCGACGTTTTTCGTCACGTCCGTGCCGGTGATGCCCATGCCCACGCCGATGTCGGCGGACTTGATGCTCGGCGCGTCATTGACGCCGTCACCTGTCATGGCGGTGATGCTGCCGCCCGCGCGCCATGCATTGACGATGCGCGTCTTATGCTCCGGCTGCACACGGGCATAGACAGAGATGCTCTGATAGACCCCCGCAAAGATCTCGTCGTCCATCTCGTCCAGCTCCGTGCCGGTGATGGCACGCATCCCGTCGGAAAGGATGCCGAGCTCGCGCGCGATGGCCATGGCGGTGTCGATATGGTCGCCCGTAATCATAATGGGGCGGATGCCGGCGCTGCGGCAATTCACGATGGCGTCCTTAACCTCCGGACGTACCGGGTCGATCATGCCGGCGAGGCCGAGGTAGCACAGATCGCATTCCAGATCGGCCGGCTCGCGGTTTTCCGGCAGGGATTCCCAGTTGCGCTGCGCCGCGGCGAGCACGCGCAGCGCGCGCGAGGCCATGTCACGGTTCGCGGAGAGAATCTCCTGCCGCTTTTCCTCCGTCATGGGCAGCATGACGCCATTTTCCATGTAATGCGTGCAAAGCGGCAGAACAACGTCCGGCCCGCCCTTGGTGTACTGCACGATGCCGCCGCTCTGCAGCGCGTGCAGGGTGGACATCATCTTGCGTCCGGAGTCAAAGGGCGCCTCGCCCACGCGGGGCATGGCGGTTTTCAGTTCGTTCTTTTTCAGAGAGAGCTTTGCAGCCCAGGCGACAAGCGCGGCTTCGGTCGGCTCACCGGTGACCTCGCCGTCTTCCTGCAGCTCCGCATCGGAGCACAGGGCCATGGCGGTGGCGATTTCGCCCTCGTTGCTGCCGGAAAAGTCCACAACCGTCATCTTGTTCTGCGTGAGCGTGCCGGTTTTGTCCGAGCAGATGATCTGCGCGCAGCCGAGCGTTTCCACGGCGGTGAGGCGCCGGATGATGGCGTTGCGGCGGGACATATTCGTCACGCCGATGGAAAGCACCACCGTCACAACGGCGGCAAGGCCTTCCGGGATGGCGGCAACGGCCAGCGACACCGCGATCATAAACGAATCGAGAATCACATCGAAGTGGAAATCACCCGCACGGAGCAGCTGCACGCCGAAGATGACAACGCAGATCACAATGACGAGCCGCGTGAGGATAACGGAGAGCTGGCTGAGCTTGCGCTGCAGCGGCGTTTCGCCCTGCGCGGTGCTGGCAAGCGCGTCAGCAATCTTGCCCATCTCGGTCTGCATGCCGGTGGCTGTCACGAGCATGGTGCCGCGGCCGTAGACAACAGTGGAACCCATGTAGGCCATGTTCTTGCGGTCGCCGAGCGGGACGGCAGCGCCCTCGCGCAGATTGATGATGTCAATAAACTTGTTGACCGGCACACTCTCGCCCGTCAGCGCGGCCTCCTCGATCTTCAGAGAGGCGCTTTCAATGAGTCGTCCGTCCGCCGGAACGGCGTCGCCCGCCTCGAGCAGTACGATGTCGCCGGGGACCAGCTCCTCGCTGCGGATGATGACGAGCTTCCCGTCGCGCATGACGCGGCTTGTGGAGGCGGCCATCTCCTGCAGCGCTTCGATGGATTTCTCCGCCTTGTTCTCCTGATAAACGCCGAGCACCGCGTTAATCAGCACGACGGCGAGAATGATGATGGCGTCTGCAATGCTCTCACCCTCGACGATGGAGAGCACGGCGCTGATGGCCGCCGCGACCAGCAGGATGATAATCATGGGATCCACCATCTGCTGGAGGAAACGCTTGAGAAGGGAATCCTTCTTCGCCTCGGCGAGACGGTTTTTGCCGTATTTATCGAGACGCGCCTGCGCCTCCGCGCTCGTTAGGCCGTCGGCCTGAGTGGAGAGCTCTGCAAAGACATCTTCCACGCTGTTGCCGTAATAATTCAATGCATTCATCCTTTCAAACAAAAAAATAAAGACCCATGGACAGAACGAGAAAAGTCTGTCCATGAGTCTGGTCATTTAATCCAAATCAGGCTGCGTGCAGCCGAGAGTGTTGACTTGAAACACGCCTTCGCGTGCTGACTACTCCCTCATGCATATTTAACATATACAGGTTAGCATATGCAGCAGCAAATGTCAAGCGAGCAAGGCCGGCGAAAAAAGTCATCCCCTGCCGAAAGAGGAAGAGAATTCCGGGCTAAAAGCGGGGTGTCATAAAACAGTTACAGTCCCGGCAGGCGCATCCACCGGGACTGTTCTTGTATAGATTGCAGCTGTATGATAAAATAGATCAAACAGTTCGATAAACTTGAATTTGACGAAGAGGTGAATTAGATGGGACTATTTGATTTCTTTAAGAAGAAAGTTGAATTAACAGAAGAACAGCAAAAGTGGAATAAAATGTGGGAATTGTGGGTCGAAGAAAAAGTGGACTCGCCCTATCTTCAACTGATGACTTATCAAAGTGAAGTCAATAATGGTGGACATGACCAGTATTTCACTAATGTTGATAATACAGGTAATTTGCAGGAAGAACTGTCTGTCCTGAAAACAATCCTGTCGAAAAAGCTCTCCGATAATTTGCAAAAGGCATATCAGGCATATTCGGTTTTAGAAAAAGAGGATGATAAAACTGCGGAAGAAACGATAGCGCATTGTGACGATGTATTCTATGAAAGCGAAGAAGAAATCAATCGCATATTGCAAGCGTATGCTAATAAAATCAAACTGTAAATTCCAATTTATCGAACAGATAAAGAGCGTGCTTCTATATACCACCCGGCGCAGTACGAAAAAACCGACCTGTGATTACGATCACAGGTCGGTTTAACTGTTTTACGGACATCCGGGCTAAACGCCCGGGATCCCGGTAAGTAGCTTATTTATTTCTTTTTGCGCTTTTTCCGGACCTTGTCGTCACCGGCATCCTCGCCCATGCTTTCGGCGAGCTGCCGCAGCAGCGCCTTCTGTTCGGCGTTCAGGCCCTTGGGTGTTTGCACCTCGACCGTAACATACTGATCGCCGCGTCCGTTTCCGCGCAGATAGGGAACGCCCTTGCCGCGCAGGCGGAACACGGAGCCGGTCTGCGTACCTTCCGGCAGGTCGTATTTCACCTTGCCGTCAAGCGTCGGTACTTCAAGCTCGGCGCCAAGCGTGGCCTGCGTGATGCTGATGGGCATGGTCAGCAGGATGCTGCTGCCGTCGCGCTCAAAGATTTCGTGCCGTCTTACTTCGACGGTGATGAGCAGATCGCCTGCGCTGCCGCCGTTTGTGCCGCTGTGGCCCTGACCGCGCAGGGAGATGGTCTGCCCGTGGTCAATGCCCGCGGGGATTTTGACGTTTACCTTGCGCTGGCGGCGCACCTTGCCCTTGCCGCGGCAATCCGGGCAGGGCTGATGGATGATCTTGCCCTTGCCGCCGCAGTTGGGGCAGGCGGCCGTGGAGCTCATCATGCCGAAGGGCGTGCGCTGTGTAGTGCGCACGGAGCCGCTGCCGCCGCAGTTGGAGCAGATTTCCGGCGTTGTGCCCGCGGCGCAGCCGCTGCCATGGCAGCTTTCGCAATCCTCGATGCGGGGGACGCTGATCTCCTTGGTGCAGCCAAAGGCCGCCTCCTCGAAAAGGATCGTCGTGCTCAGACGAATGCTCTCGCCGCGCTGCGGGGCGTTGGGATTGGCCTGCCGCCCGCCGAAAATGTCCCCAAAACCGCCGAAACCGCCAAAGCCGCCGCCAAAGAGGTCGTTGAGAATGTCGGCAAAGCCGCCGAAGCCCTCTGCGCTGGACTGGAAGCCGGAGGGGTCGAAGGCCGCGAAGCCGAACTGGTCATACTTCGCGCGCTTATCCGCGTCGGAGAGCACTTCGTAAGCCTCGTTGACTTCCTTAAACCGCGCCTCTGCCTCCGCGTCGCCCGGGTGCAGGTCGGGGTGATACTTCTTGGCGAGCGAGCGATATGCTTTTTTGAGTTCGTCCTCCGAAGCGCTTTTGTCAACGCCGAGGACCTCGTAATAATCCCGTTTATCTGCCATGGGAATCCTCTCTTTTCAGAACAGCGGTATGGGGCGGCGCAGTGGCCGCCCCTGTGTTGTGGAACGAAAATTTGCGATTCAGGCTTCGCTTTTCCGCTTATTTGTCGTCATCGACAACGGTGTAATCCGCGTCGTAGTACTGCTGACCGCCGCCGTTTGTGCCGCAATCGCCGTTGCAGTTGGGGTCGCAGCCGCCCTGCGCGCCGGGGTTGGCCTGGCTGTAGAGCTTCTCGCTGACCTTGTAGAAGGCCTGCGTGAGCGCTTCGGTCGCGCTCTTGATCGCCTCGGTATCCGTGCCCTGCAGCGCGGACTTGAGCGCGGCAAGCTTGCTCTCCACTTCGCCCTTGTCGGCGGGATCGAGCTTGTCGCCCGTCTCGGAGAGAATCTTCTCGGTCTGATAGACCATCTGATCGCCCGCGTTGCGGGTGTCGATCTCGTCCTTGCGCTTGGCGTCCTCCGCAGCGAACTGCTCCGCCTCACGCACGGCCTTTTCAATGTCCTCCTTGCTCATGTTGGTGGAGGAGGTGATGGTGATGTGCTGCTCCTTGCCGGTGCCGAGATCCTTGGCAGAGACGTTCACGATGCCGTTGGCGTCGATGTCAAAGGTGACCTCGATCTGCGGCACGCCGCGGCGCGCCGGGGCAATGCCGTCCAGATGGAAGCGGCCGAGGCTCTTGTTATACTGCGCCATCTCGCGCTCGCCCTGCAGAACGTTGACTTCCACGCTGGTCTGATTGTCCGCCGCGGTGGAGAAGATCTGGCTCTTGCGGGTGGGGATGGTGGTGTTGCGCTCAATGAGCTTGGTGCACACGCCGCCGAGGGTCTCAATGCCCAGGGACAGAGGCGTGACGTCCAGCAGCAGGATGCCTTCCACGTCGCCGCCCAGAACGCCGCCCTGAATGGCTGCGCCGATGGCCACGCACTCATCGGGGTTGATGCCCTTGAAGCCGTCTTTACCGGTGAGCTTGCGCACCATTTCCTGCACGGCGGGGATGCGGCTGGAGCCGCCGACCATCAGAACCTTGGCGATGTCATTTCCGGTGAGTCCGGCGTCAGCCATAGCCTGACGGACGGGGCCGGCGGTCTTTTCCACAAGGTGTGCGGTCAGCTCGTTGAACTTCGCGCGGGAAAGGGTGACGTCCAGATGCTTCGGGCCGCTGGAATCCGCGGTGATATAGGGGAGGTTGATGTTGGAGCTGGTGACGCCGGAGAGCTCGATCTTGGCTTTCTCGGCGGCCTCGCGCAGACGCTGCATGGCGATGCTGTCGCCGCTGAGGTCAATGCCCTCCGCCTTGCGGAACTCCTCGACGAGGTATTTGGTGATGCACTCGTCAAAATCGTCGCCGCCCAGACGGTTGTTGCCGGCGGTGGCCAGAACTTCGATGACACCGTCACCGATTTCGAGCACGGAAACGTCAAAGGTGCCGCCGCCGAGGTCATAGACCATGACCTTCTGCTCGGTTTCCTTGTCCAGACCGTAGGCCAGCGCAGCGGCGGTCGGCTCGTTGATGATGCGCTTGACTTCCAGACCCGCGATGCGGCCGGCGTCCTTGGTCGCCTGACGCTGAGAGTCGGTGAAGTAGGCGGGCACGGTGATGACAGCCTCGGTCACGGGGCTGCCCAGATAAGCCTCGGCGTCCGCCTTGAGCTTCTGCAGCACCATGGCGCTGATTTCCTGCGGCGTGTAGCCCTTGTTGTCCACGGTTACCTTATAATTGCTGCCCATCTCGCGCTTGATGGAGGAGATGGTGCGGTCGGGGTTCGTGACGGCCTGACGCTTGGCAACCTGGCCGACCATACGCTCGCCCGTCTTGGAAAAAGCCACGACAGAGGGGGTGGTGCGGTTGCCTTCCGCGTTGGCGATGACCACCGGCTCGCCGCCTTCCATGACGGAAACGCAGCTGTTGGTGGTACCGAGATCTATACCGATAATTTTACCCATTGTAATGTCCTCCTTTGAGAAATCTATATTGAAGTTAAGGATATACCTGTTTTAGTTTGCCACTTTTACCATTGCAAAGCGAATGACGCGCTCACCGAGGATAAAGCCCCTCTGGAAGACCTCTGCGATCACGTTTTCGCCGAGTGTTTCATCCTCACAGTGCATGATGGCGTTGTGGATGTTCGGGTCGAAAGCTTCGCCCACATCGCCGAATACGTGCACGCCCAGCTTTTCAAGACAGGCGGTGAAGCCCTGCATGGTCATCTCCACGCCCTTTTTGAAGGCCTCGTCCGCGGTTTCCTGGCGGAGTGCCCGTTCGAGATTGTCGTACACCGGCAGAAATTCGTTCACCGTGGAGACGCGGATGTCCGTATAAAGCGCTTCGCGCTCCTTCTGGGAACGCTTGCGATAGTTATCGTATTCCGCAGCGAGCCGGAGATATTTCTCCTTCTCCGCACGGAGCAGCTCGTCCGCCGTGGGCAGAACCTCGGCTTCCGGCGCGGCCGGAGTTTCCACAACCTCTGCCTCTGGCGTTTCTTCTGCGATTTTTTCCTCGCGTCCTTCCTCGGGCGCGGTTTCTTTCTTTTTAGCGGCCATTGCCTATACTCCCTTCACCATTGGATTGCATAAGGGTGAGCTTTCCCCAACCCTCCGGCGGTTTTTCGCCCGCCGAGAGAAGCTGGCTCATACCGTTTGCGATGTATCCCAGCTTTGCTGCGATGTTTGCGTAGTCCATGCGCGTGGGGCCGACCACACCGATCAGGCCGCGCGTATTGTCGCCCGCGTCGTAGCTGGCGAGGATCACGCTGGAATCCTTCAGCTCCTCCGCCACATTCTCCGGACCGATGAACACCTGCACATCCCCCGTGCTCTGCGGCAGCGGCAGGGAGAGAAGATGCTCCTTGTCGCCCAGATAGTTGAGCAGCCGGTGCGCCTTGTCCGGATCCCGGAATTCCGGGAGCTGCAAAAGGTTCTGCGTGCCCGTCAGATAGGCGCTGGACGCCGTTTCCGACAGCACCTCGATGGCAAAGCCCGCGATGATGGACACCAGACCCATCGTGTCAAGCGCGGCGCGCTCCACACTGGAAATGAGCAGGGGCGTCACCTCGTCGTCCGCGATGCCCGTGAAATGCGCGTTAAACAGCGCTGCGAGCTTTTGGATCATGCCCTGTTCGACCGAGAAGGGCAGGTGGACGAGCTTGTTCTTCACCGTGTTGCTGCTCAGCAGCACGACAATGATAAAAGTGTTCGCGTCAATGTAGATCAGGTCGAAGCGCGAGATCGTGCACTTCGCCGGCGCAGTGAGCGCAAGCGCAGGATAGCTCGTCAGGCTCGCGGTGAGCTGCCCGACATCCGCCATCAGATGGTCAAGCTGCTGGATTTTCATGTTGAGGCTGCGGTTGATCTGCTCCGTTTCCTCCAGCGTGAGCTTGTGCTGCTCCATCAGCTCGTTGACATACAGGCGGTAGCCCTGCGGCGTGGGGATGCGTCCGGCCGAGGTGTGCGGTTGCTCCAGATAGCCCAGACGTTCCAGCTCCGCAAGCTCGTGGCGGATGGTTGCACTCGAAACGTCAATGCCCGGCTTTTCTGCGATCGTCTTGCTGCCAACCGGCTCTGCCGACTCGATGTAGCTGTCCACAACGGCGGCTAAAATGCGCTTTTTCCGCTCCGAAATCTCCATGAAACGCCACTCCTTTCCCGCACAGCGCTGGCACACAGCAAAACTGAGTGCTGGCACTCTCTATCTTCGAGTGCTAATTTACCATGCTTTAGGGAGATTGTCAAGCCTTTCCGCGAGAAATACATATCACCCGGGCGCGCCGCGCCTTCCGTCGCAGGGAAATGAGGGCGACAGCGCAGAAAAATTAAATTTTCTTGTAGCTATTTACAAAGCGCTGTGCTATAATAAGGCCGCAGCAGAAACGCAGGATCACATAAGAAGCGAGGGTTTTCATGGACATACCGATTGAATTGCTCATCGACTATATGGGCTATCTGAACCCGGAAGTGCGCCTGAACAAGCGCGGCGGCTGGATCAAGGGCATCAAGCTGATGCCGGAGACGGGGCGGCTGGACGCGCGCTATCTCTATTTTGCGCAGAGCGGCGCAGCGGCGAGGATTGACCGCGGGGCGCCGATGGTGGTGGTGTGCCGGCGCGACGAGCGGGCGGACGACAGCCTGACGAATTGTATATTCCTCCATACAGACATGTCCGTTGTGGAAATCTTCAACGAGATGCTTGGCACGCAGAACCTGATCCGCAGCTGGGAGCAGGATCTGGAGCTGTCCATCTCGCGGCGCGAGGGTGTGCAGCGGCTTTTGGACATCAGCGGCCGCGTGTTCGGAAATCCGACCGCGGTGATCACGACCTCCTTCAAAACCATTGCGGCGACCTGGGACTTTGAGACGGAGGATCCCACCTTCCGTGAACTGCTGGAGCTGGGCTATCTGACGCAGGACAGCTTTACGCGTCTGCGCGCCCGCGGCTGCTTCGATCAGGATATGCTCACCGGCGAGGTGCGCACGCTTGAGCCGGACGAGGGCAGCACTGATCCGATTGTCATGGCCGCTGTCACGCATGACGGTGCGGTGGGCTTTCTGGTTATCATGCTGTGCACCAACACCTTCCTTTCCCCCGGTCTGAAGCAGATCTTCGGCGTGTTCATCGAGAAGCTGCAATACTATCTCAAGCCCGCCGTTGCCACGGGGGACTATATCAAAAACCAGTTCGACTATTTCATCGTGGACATCATCGAGGGGCGCATTTCCACGCCGCAGGGCATCATGGAGCGCGCGCTCGTCTATCCGCCGGCCTACACGGCGGAATATAACACCGTGCTCATCGCGCACGAGAACACCGGCGCGATGTATCTGGAGCACGCGATGCAGAACCTCAACGCTATCTTCCCGAACGTGCGGCAGATTCTCTACAACGGCAATATTATTCTGCACCCCGACCTTGGGGCGGATGCGCCGCGCCGGGAACATTTCATGTCCATGCTGGACGATTATCTCGATGCTTCACGTGCCTATGCGGGCATCAGCGAGACCTTTGTGGGTCTGGAGACGCTGCGGCAGAGTTATGAACAGGCGCTCACGGCGCTGGAGCTTGGACGGCAGCTGCGCGGCGCGCAGCGTGTGGACAGCTTTTTGGAGCCGAACGCCTGCGCTGCCCGGTTTTTCCTGTACCGGGACTATCTGACCTACGGCCTGCTCTGCGGAAAGGCTTGCGAGCTTGGACGGCTTGGCGACATCCGCCGCTGGGATCTGGAGCATGGCACGGATTACTACCGCATTCTGTACGTGCTGCTGAGTCTGGAGCGCAGCTTCACCAAAGCGGCGGAAATCCTGCATATGCACCGCAACAACGTTATTTACCACGCCAAGCGCATTTCCGAGATCTTTGGCATTGATCTGGAGTCTCCCGGCGAGCGGCTGCAGCTTCTGCTGCTCTACCGCGTGGCGGAGCTGTCGGAAGCGGGAATATAACATATATATAATGTAGAAGGAAACGACGGGGCGCCTCTTCGCTGCCCCGTCGTTTCCTTCTGTACTTATACCTTTATAATTATATCTTTTTCCTGAGCAGGCCGACGAGGAAGGTCAGCGGATAAAGTCCGAAGGTGCAGACTGCGCCGGTGAGGGGGAAAACGGTTTCGGCAAGAAAGCTGAGGTCGGCATTCGTCAAAGAACAGACAAGCGCCGCGAGCGTCGCGGCCAAAGCGCAGAGGAGCGCGATGAGGCGGCTTTCCGAGTGCAGGACGCGGCGGAAGATGGTCGTGGCGCTGAGCAGCAGCGCGGCAAGGAGCACGAAATCGGTGAAAGCCCACAGCGCAAGGATGGGCACCTCGAAGCGTTCCAGCGAGCCGAAAAGGCGGATGTTTCCCGCCATGGCAAAAAAGGGATAGGTATGCCGCAGGGTGTAGGACGCGCCGAAATTGGCAAGGATGGCCGCGAGCAGGAGCGTTGAGAGCACGGCAAGCAGCAAAAACAGCCGAAGAAACGGAAGCGCGCGTTTGCCGGTTTGGGATATCTCCACGCGATCTTCCAGGAAACGGAAGGACACCACGAGCAGAAACACATTTGCCGTGCGGACTCCGGCGTTGAAAATCGGGGGGATGTCCTGCACCGTGACGGGGAAAAGCGTGCCGAGTTTGGCATACGGAAAGGCGGCGAAGATCACAAGCAGGAGCGTCACAAGCAGCAGAGGGCGCAGGATGTTTGCCAGCCGCGCAAGCGTGCGCGCCCGGCCGAGCACCGCCATCACGCCGAGCGCGCCCATGATCAGGATGAACAGGTTGCGTCCGCCGCGCGGATAGGCTGTCGTCAGCAGACGCTCGGATCCGCCGACGAGCACGAAGCCTGCATAGGCAATCATCCACAGGGCATAGAGCAGCAGCACCGCGCTGCCGACCGGTTTTCCGTAGACGCGCAGAAAAATTTCGGTCATACCCTCGCCCTCGGCGCGCTTTTTGGTCAGGCGCGTCATCATCAGCTCAAAGAGGATGAGGATCGGCAGCGCGGCAAGCCCGGCGAGCCAGCCGGCTCTGCCCGCGGTGTAGGGCGCAAGCTGCGGAAGCTGCCGGATGAGAGGCGACAGCAGCGCCAGAAAGCAGACAGAGATGTACTGCCGGCGCGTAATCATCTCGTTTTCGTGGATCATTCCGAGCCTCCGTTTCTCTGCTCCCGTATGTCGGAAGATGTGCCGGCTTTGTGGCCGCCGGTGATCTCGGCCTTCACAGAGACGTCATAGCGCAGCAGCGGCAGCGTCTCGCGCCATGTGCGCGGCATGGCACGGAAACGCTGCGCGTCATGACGCGCCAGCTTCTCCCCCAGGGAGAGAAAGTCCGATTCCAGCGCCGAGGAGAAGTCCAGCGACTCGCGCAGCCAGTTTTCCGCACGGCGGGCGAGAAGGTCCGCAACGGAATCGGAAAAGCCCGGCTGCTCGGCGGCCTCCGGGTCGCTGACTTCGGCGATCTCGGCGGAGACGGTTGCCTCCGCGCGCAGAGACTCCATGTTCCCGTCGGCGTCCCAGACGGGAGAGAAATCCGTTTTTCCGTCGTGCAGCTGCACGGTGACGGTTCCGCTTTCTGTTTCCAGCGCGATCGGCCCTCCGCTGAGCGAGCCGGAGAGCAGGTCAATTCCGCGCGCGGTGTCCCCGAGAATATAGCCCGAGAGTACGCCGTCCGTCAGCACGCCGTAGCCTGCCGAGACGGCGGATAATCCACCGCCGCCGGAGAAAACGATGCCCTTGGTATCCACGGCGTCGATGGCGCACACGAGAGATGCGCCGTTTTCCATGAGCTGCCGCGACACCTCCGCACAGGAAAAGACCTGCATGCCGTTCTGATGCTCCAGATCCAGCAGGAGGGAGGTCAGCTCGTCCGAGATGTCGTGTTTCCCGTCGATCGAGCCGGTGACGAGCGTTTTGGCGTCGCAGCCGCGCACGAGGAAGAGCCGCACGTCCGAGCGAAGCAGCGGCATGTGCCGGATATAGTCCAGATATGCGGAGACTCCATTGCGCGCGGCGTTTTCCCCTACGACGAGAAACTGTGTGTGCGCGAAGAAAAAAGGCGTGCGCGCGAAATGCTCCTGCAGCTTTTCCATGGCGATTTCGATGGAGGGGGCGGAGATGGACAGCACAGTGGGTTCTCCGCCGTTGACATTCCCGCCGGAGGCCACAGAGAGCACCACCCCGCCGTTTTCTCCGCGGTCGATGCCGAGCGTTTGGATAACCTGGAGCAATTCTATATCCTTATAATTAGTATACACCGAGCTGCAGCCGCACAGGAGCGCAAGGGCGGGCAGCAGGACAAAAAGAATCAGCCAGCGTTTTCGTTTCATGCGTTACTTCTCCCGTCGTCTGTCCGGCGTGTTCAGTCTGGGGTCGCGGAATTTGTCCCGGTGGCGCGGCGCGACGGTCAAGGCGTGGAGATAGTCGCGCAAACCGCCGTCTGCCATCGGCGCAAGATAGGCAACGCCGCAGCTGTTGAGACTGCACAGATGCCACAGCAGCACAATGCAGCCGGCGGCGATGCCGAACATTCCGGCCGCGATGGCCGTGAGGACAAGGGCGAAGCGCGTCAGACGGAGCGCCTGTCCAAGGTCCTGGTTCGGGATCGTGAAGCTGGCAATGCCGGCCGTTGCCACAACAATTACGGCGATGGGGCTGATGACCCTTGCCTCCACCGCGCTCTGTCCGACGATCAGCGCGCCGATGATGCTCACCGTTTCGCCCACGGAGGGCGGCAGGCGCAATCCCGCCTCCTGCAGCAGCTCGAAAGCGATCAGCATTCCGGCAACCTCTGCCGCGGTCGAGAAAGGCACGGCCTGCTTGCTCTCGATCACCGAAAGCAGCAGCCGCACGGGAATCATCTCCTGGTGATACATCGCAACGGCGACATAGAGCGCCGGAAACAGGATTGCCACGAGCAGCGCAAGGTGGCGAAGCAGCGTCAGCGTGGAGGCAATAAAGCTGTGCTTGGACACATCTTCCGGCACGCGAAGCTGCTGCGGCAGCGTTGCCGGCAGCAGCCAGCCGAGCGGAAGCCCGTCTATCAGCAGGCCGATGCGCCCCTCCAGCAAATTCATTCCAAAGCGGTCGGGACGCTCCGTGAGCATGAACTGCGGGAAAGGCGAACGCGGCGTGTCCGAGAGGATCGCCTCGACCACGGACGACGTGAGCAGGCCGTCTGTTTCGAGTGCGTCCAGCCTGTTTTGGAGCGTTTCAATCAGCGAGGGATTGGCCACGCCGTCTATCCAGGCAAGCTCCACGCGCGTGTTGGACTTGCGGCCGAGCGTCGTGGCGCGAAATTTGAGCGCGCTGTTGCGGAGATGCCGCCGCACGAGCGCGGTGTTGATGCGCAGCGTCTCCGTGAAGGAGTCGCGTGCGCCCTTGAGCGACTGCTCGCTGACCGGCTCTTCGACGCTCCGCTGCGCGCTCGAACGTGCTTCAAAGGCGAGTGCGCGCTCCAGACCATCAAAGACAAGCAGGACAAAACCGTTGAGAATCGCGCTTACCGCTTCGTCTGTGCTGCGGCAGGGCTTTGCCGATGCGCCGTATACGCCGCCGCCGAGCGCGAGGTCGAAAGCTTCCGCCTCGCTGCGCACGTCGCCGAAGCGCGCGTTGTCCGTGAGCGGGCAAAGAATGTTTTTTGAAGCATCCGTGCCGGATATAAGCCCGTCAATAAAAAAACAGTGCAGCATGAGCGAGTCGCTGCCGCCGACAAAAATCGTTCGCGTCTCCAGATCCACGCAATCGGAAAAAATATTTTTCAGGTTTTTTGCGCGTAGCGAACAGCTGTAATGGGGTTGTTTTTGCGGATGAAAGGGGATGGACCTTTCCGCGTTGTGTTTTTCGTTTGCGTCGTTATACATCATATGGGGTAGTATGCCCCATGTTTGGGACAATATTTAGGGTGAAAAAGAAAAGTTAAAAAAAGTGTGAATTTCGATGCAAAAAAGTGTTGACAAAGGGGGGATGGGGGTGGTATATTAGCAAAGCTGCTGGGGCGCGGGAGCGGGTCGAGCGGAGGGAACGAAAAAAGTTCTTGACAAAGCGAGACGAGTGTGTTACACTGAAGCTCCTGTCGAACGGCAGGGCGTGCACCTTGTAAATTAAACAATGTAAGAAGATATGTGTATGTCCACACATATCGAAGCTTATGCAAATAAGCACCAG
>JAFXAW010000007.1 GCA_017522015.1 Oscillospiraceae bacterium
CTCAGAAAGGGCGAGATCAGCAAAGATCAGTATGACCGTTGGCGTTATACATTCCCGGCAGAGGACACCACTCAGATCTGGGTGAAAGTTCCGTCCCAGGCACTCAGCGATATGCTTGTGGAAGCATTCAAAGAGGACATCAAGTAAAAATGAACGACAAAAAGCCCGTACTGACATCCGATCAGTACGGGCTTAAATGTTAATATGGGATTTTTGTGAGATAGTTGAAATTATTCTTTACTCACAAGCCACTCGCAATGCAGAATAATCGCATTGGAGGGAGTTCTTATCAAAACCTTATCAGAAGAAGTGGGCGAAGTCCGAAAAGCCTTGTAAACACTGGGTTTTTCGGCTTTTTCAAATTATTCCCATTCAATCGTGCCGATGGGCTTGGGGGTGAGGTCATAGAGCACGCGGTTGACGTCGGGCACTTCATGCGTGATGCGATCGGTGATGTGATGCAGCAGCGCATAGGGGATCTCCTCGATGGTCGCGCTCATGGCATCGAGCGTGTTGACCGCACGGATGATGGCCGGCCAGCCCTCATAGCGCTTGCCGTCCTTTACGCCAACGCTCTTCACATCCGGAATGGCAATGAAATACTGCCAGACCTTTTCTGCCAGACCGTTTTTATCAAATTCCTCGCGCAGAATGGCGTCCGCCTCCCGCAGCGCCTCCAGCCGGGGACGGTCAATGGCGCCAAGGCAGCGCACACCAAGGCCGGGGCCCGGGAAAGGCTGACGGTAGACCATGCCATGCGGCAAACCAAGCGCCTCGCCCACCACGCGCACCTCGTCCTTATACAGAAGCTTCAGCGGCTCCACCAGCTCAAACTGCATATCCTCCGGCAAACCGCCCACGTTGTGGTGCGCCTTTACGCCGTCGCTCTCTAAAATGTCCGGATAAATCGTGCCCTGCGCGAGGAACTCGATGCCCTCCAGTTTCCGGGCCTCTTCCTCGAACACACGGATAAACTCCGCGCCAATGATCTTGCGCTTCTGCTCCGGAGAGGAAACCCCGGCCAGCAGATTCAGAAAACGGTCCGTTGCGTCCACATAGACCAGATTGGCGTGCATCTGATTGCGGAAAACCTCAATCACCTGCTCGGCCTCATTCTTGCGCAGGAGGCCGTGGTTCACATGAACGGAAACCAGCTGCTGACCGACAGCCTTGATGAGCAGCGCGGCCACAACAGAGGAATCCACGCCACCGGACAGCGCCAGCAGCACCTTTTTATCCCCGATCTGTGCCCGCAGGGCAGCAACCTGCTCCGCAATAAAGGCTTCCGCCAGGGCCGGGGTGGTAATGCGGATCATGTCCTCAGGACGAACATTCGTATCCATCATTTTATTCTCCTCTTTTCTTATTTCATCGCGTCGGTTTTTTCTTTCTGAATGACGTCATGCGCGCCGCCTTCCACGATACTGGTGGCCGACACCAGCGTAAGCACGGCGTTTTGCTGCAGTTCGGCAATGGTCAGCGCGCCACAGTTGCACATCGTGGAGCGAACCTTGGCCAGGGACATCGCCACATTGTCCTTCAGGCTGCCGGCATAGGGCACGTAGGAATCCACGCCCTCTTCGAAGGAAAGCTTCTTATCGCCGCCCAGGTCATAGCGCTGCCAGTTGCGGGCACGGGCAGATCCCTCGCCCCAATACTCCTTATAATAAGTGCCACCGATGCTGACTTTCTGAGAGGGGCTCTCGTCAAAGCGGGCGAAGTAACGGCCCAGCATAACGAAATCCGCGCCCATTGCCAGCGCAAGGGTGATGTGGTGATCATAGACGATGCCGCCATCGGAGCAAACAGGGATGTAGATGCCGGTCTCTTCAAAATACCGGTCGCGCTCGGCGCAGACATCAATCAGCGCCGTCGCCTGACCGCGGCCAATGCCCTTGGTCTCGCGGGTGATGCAGATGGAGCCGCCGCCGATACCCACCTTGATAAAGTCCGCACCGGCCTCGGCCAGGAAACGGAAGCCCTTGGCGTCCACCACGTTGCCTGCGCCGACCTTGACCTTGTCGCCGTAGTTTTCGCGCACCCATTTAAGCGTCAGGCGCTGCCACTCGGAAAAGCCCTCGGAGGAATCGATGCACAGCACATCCGCGCCTGCCTCCAGCAGAGCGGGAACGCGCTCGGCATAGTCGCGGGTGTTGATGCCGGCGCCCACAACATAGCGCTTGTCAGCATCCAGCAGCTCGTTGGGATTCTGCTTATGGGTGTCATAGTCCTTGCGGAACACCAGGTAGCACAGGTGATCCTCTGCGTCCACGATGGGCAGAGAATTGAGCTTGTGATCCCAGATGATATCGTTGGCTTCCTTCAGCGTCGTGCCCTCCCGCGCCAGGACGAGCTTGGAAAAGGGCGTCATGAATTCCTTGACCTTCGTGGCAGGATCCATGCGGCTCACACGGTAATCCCGTCCGGTGACGATGCCCAGAAGCTTGCCGTTTGCGGTGCCGTCATCGGTCACGGCAATGGTGGAATAGCCGTTTCTCTCTTTCAACTCAACCACGTCGGCCATGGTGACATCGGGCGTGATGTTGGAGGCGCTGACTACGAAGCCCGCCTTGTGATTTTTCGCCCGGCGAACCATGGCAGCCTCATCCTCGATGGACTGGGAGCCGTAAATGAAGGCAACGCCGCCCTCCATGGCCAGCGCAACCGCCAGCTTGTCTCCGGACACCGCCTGCATAATGGCGGAAACCATCGGGATATTCATGGTGATCGCGGGCGCCTCGCCCTTACGGTACTTCACCAAAGGCGTGCGCAGGCTCACATTGGCCGGGATGCATTTATCCGAAGAATAGCCGGGGATCAGCAAATACTCATTAAAGGTATGGGAGGGCTCGTTAATAAAAGTCGCCATTTGTCAATTCTTCCTTTCCTGTATCATTTCTTTGGATTCACAATACAAACAGCGGCAAACACCGCCGGCTTGGTCTGTCACCTTAAAAACATGGTCGAGCTCCTGCTCGCAAGCGGAGATGCAGCGGGGGTTCCGGCACTGTATCTCATTGACCAGCAGCTCCCCTTTCGGTTTTTCTCTCTCCGGATTTATTTTTGCTTCCTCCAGCAGTTTGAGGATCAGCGCCATGCGCATATACTTGCCGTTTTTCGCCTGACGGAAATAACAGGCGCGGGGGTCGCTGTCCACCTTGACGCTGATTTCATTGACACGGGGCAGCGGATGCAAAACGGACATATCCGCTTTGGCCAGCTCCATCTTCTTTTCGGTGAGGATATAGCTGTCTTTCAGTCTCTCATATTCTGCCGGATCCGTAAAGCGTTCGCGCTGGATTCTGGTCATGTAGAGAATGTCCAGCCCCGGCATGGCCTCTTCCAGACTCGCCGTTTCCGTATACGGCATGCCGCATTTTTCCAGCACTTCCAGCTTAACGTAGTCCGGCAACTTCAGCTCCTCCGGTGAGATCAGCACGATCTTGATCCCTTCGTAGCGGGAGAGCGCAGCGATCAGGGAATGCACCGTTCTGCCATACTTCAGATCCCCGCAAAAACCGACGGTCAGATGGTCCAGCCGTCCCTTCTCCCGGTGAATGGTCAGCAGGTCACCCAGCGTCTGGGTGGGATGGGCATGTCCGCCGTCACCGGCATTGATGACCGGGATGGTGGCGCTCTGAGAGGCCACATAGGGTGCGCCCTCTCTGGGGTGGCGCATGGCGATGATGTCGGCATAACAGCTCACCACACGGGCGGTGTCCGCCACACTCTCGCCCTTCGCGGCCGAGGAGGTTTCGGGATCCGAAAAACCGATGACGCTGCCGCCCAGCTCCAGCATGGCCGCCTCGAAACTCAGGCGCGTGCGGGTGGAGGGCTCAAAAAACATGGTGGCAAGCTTCTTGCCCCGGCAGGCATCCCGGTAAGCATCCGGATTCCGGATAATATCATTGGCGCAGGCAATGAGCTCGTCCAGCTCCGCCACGGAAAAATCCGGAATATCAATCAGGCTTCTCATTTTCCGATCCAGCTTTCATCGGAAGGATTATCGCGGAAAGCGATCAGCTTTGCCACATCTTCGGGGCGGATATAGCCCGCTTCCGCGGCAGTGGCGGCAATCACATCAAAATTCGTCAGGGAAATGTTTTTCACCTCGGCCGCAGCCAGGCGCTCAAGTCCCTTTTTCATTCCGTAAGTGAAGATGCTCACAACGCCCAGCACATCGGCGCCGGCTTCGCGCAGCACGTTCACAACCTCCAGCACACTGCCGGCAGTGGAGATCAAATCCTCCACCACAACGACCTTCTGGCCGGGCTCCAGCTTGCCCTCAATCTGGTTGCCGCGGCCGTGATCCTTGGCACCCGAGCGGACATAGCCCATCGGCAAACCCATAAGGTGCGCCGTGATGGCCGCGTGGGCGATGCCGGCCGTGGACGTGCCCATCAAAACCTCTGCCTCCGGATAATGCCGGCGAATCAGCTCGGCAAGCCCCTCTTCCACATCCTGACGAACCGCCGGCGCGGTCAGCGTCAGACGGTTGTCACAATACACGGGGCTCTTAATGCCGCTTGCCCAGATGAAGGGCTCCTCCGGACGGAAGAACACGGCTTTAATGGAAAGCAGGCCTTCTGCAATACGTTTTTCCATTTTTCTTTTCTCCTTTATCTGAACAAAATGATTATCCGACAAATTCACGGATGCAGCGCTCGTAAGCCGCCACCGGATCCTGCGCGGCCGTAATGGGGCGGCCCACCACAATATAATCCGAACCGATTTTTTTCGCTTCCTCCGGAGTCATAACCCGCTTCTGATCGCCCTTGTCCCCGTCGGCAAAGCGCACGCCGGGGGTAACGGTCATAAAGTCCGCCCCGCAGCGCTCGTGAACCTTGGCTGCCTCCAGCGGAGAGCAGACCACGCCATCCAGCCCCGCGGCTTTGGCGTTTGCTGCATAGTGCATAACCACCTCGTCGATGGGCTGGCATATCAGCAGATCCCGCTGCATGGTCTCCTCGTCGGTGGAGGTCAGCTGCGTCACGGCGATCAGCATGGGGCGGCTGCCGTCCTCCCGCGTCAGGCCCTCTATCGCCGCCTGCATCATGGGGATGGTGCCCGCAGCGTGGAGATTGCACATATCCACATCCAGCCGGGAAAGAACGGACATGGACTTTTTCACTGTGTTGGGAATATCGTGCAGCTTCAGATCCAAAAAGATCTTATGCCCTCTCTTCTTGATTTCCCGGACAATATCCGGACCCTCGGCGTAATAAAGCTCCATGCCGATCTTGACAAAGGGCTTTTTGCCGGTGAACAAATCCAAAAACGCAAAGGTTTTTTCTGCGCTGTCAAAATCACAGGCAACAATTACATCTTTTCCCATCAGTGGGCACCCCCAATTATTTCTTTCAAAGCGTGGACTCCGTATTTTTCCATAACCTCCGGCAGGTCGCGGAGAATATTCCGGCAGGCATAGGGATCCACAAGATTGGCCGCTCCGACCTCCACGGCCGTTGCGCCGGCGAGCATCATCTCCACCACGTCCTCCGCGCTCGTCACGCCGCCCATGCCCACAACCGGAATCTGCACGGCCGAGGAAACCTCGTAAACCATCCGCAGCGCCACCGGGAAGATGGCGGGGCCGGAAAAGCCGCCCATTCTGTTGGCAATCACCGGCTTGCGTGTGCGCAGGTCAATGCGCATTCCAAGCAGGGTGTTGATCAGGCTGATGCCGTCCGCCCCGGCCTGTTCGCAGGCGCGGGCGATCGAGACAATGTCCGTCACGTTAGGCGAAAGCTTGATGAGCACCGGCTTTGTCGTCACCTTTTTCACGGCGGCCGTCACCTCCGCGGCCGCCTCCGGCGATGTTCCGAAGCTCATGCCGCCGCCATGCACGTTGGGGCAGCTGATATTCACCTCCAGCCAGCCCACCTCCGGGCAGGCATCCAGTTTTTCGCAGGTATAGGCGTAATCCTCCACGGAAAAGCCGCTCACATTGGCCATAACCGGCTTGTGAAACACGTTTCGCAGCTTGGGCAATTCCTCGGCAATGACCTTGTCCACGCCGGGATTCTGAAGCCCCACGGCATTGATCATGCCCGAAGTGCACTCTGCAATGCGGGGCGTGGGGTTGCCGAAGCGGGGCTCTTTTGTCGTGCCCTTAAAGGAAAAGGTGCCAAGGCAGTTGATGTCATACAGTTCGGCAAACTCATAGCCGTAGCCGAAAGTGCCGCTGGCGGGGATGATCGGGTTATCCAGACCGATTCCGCACAGTTCCACATTCAGTTCTGCCATAGGATCTCCTCCTTCATCAGCACGGGACCCTCTTTGCAGATCCGCTTGTTTCCGGTAATGGTTTTGCAGGAGCAGCCCATGCAGGCGCCGAAACCGCAGCCCATTCTCTCCTCAAAGCTGAACTGACCGGACGTTTTCGTTGCGGCATACACCGCTTTGAGCATCGGCTCCGGACCGCAGGTGTAAAAATGCGTATAAGGCACATCGGCGATGGCGTCGGTCACAAAACCGCGAATGCCATAGCTGCCGTCCACCGTTGTGACTCGGGTCTCCACGCCAAGGGCACGGAATTCCTGCTCATAGAACACTTCTTCTGCGGTGTTGAAGCCGAGAACGGCGGTAACCGTCTTTCCGGCTTCCCGCAGCTTTTTCGCCAGCATATACATCGGCGGAACGCCAACACCGCCGCCGAGCAGCAGCGGATGCTCTCCCGCCTTGCTCAGATCGTAGCCGTTGCCGAGGCCCACCAGCAGATCAAGCATCGTGCCCACGGGAAGCTCCGCCATGGTGGCAGTCCCCTTCCCTACGATCTTATACAGAATGGTGAGCTCACCCGGAACGGCATCACATACCGAGATCGGACGGCGCAGGAAGTGGCCGTCCAACCGGATGTTCACAAACTGGCCGGGGCCGGTGATGGCCGCGGTATCGCCCTGCAGTCGCATACGGCAGACCGTTTCGGT
This sequence comes from Oscillospiraceae bacterium, assembly GCA_017522015.1. Taxonomy (GTDB): domain Bacteria; phylum Bacillota; class Clostridia; order Oscillospirales; family Oscillospiraceae; genus SIG483. The sequence continues at coordinate 6,930 of JAFXAW010000007.1, forward strand.
CAAGTACGTATTTTCTGCAACCGTAAAGAATTCTTGCTTCATGACAGCTTCCTCTTATGCGTCGATGGTGGAGATGCGCAGCGTGGTCTCATCCAGCACGTCCAGCAGCGCCTTCACCGTATCGAGCGAGGTGAAGATGGTCACATTGCATTCCGTTGCGCATTTGCGGATCTGATAGCCGTCCCGCATCTGGTAGCCGCCGCCGATGCTGCTGGTGTTGATAACATAGGCAATGTGGCCCTGACGGATGGACTCGCAAATCTCTTCGCTGCCATCCTTGATTTTTTGGAGGACATGGGTGCGAATGCCGTTTTCTTTCAGGTACCTTGCCGTACCCTCGGTGGCCTCAATGTTGAAGCCAAGATCATAGAAGCGACGGATCAGGGGCAGCGCTTCCGCCTTGTCCTTATCCGCGATGGTGGCAAACACCGTTCCGTAATTCTGCAGATGCACACCGGAGGCCTGCAGCGCCTTATAGAGGGCGCGGTTGAGCTTATCGTCATAGCCGATGGCCTCGCCCGTGGACTTCATCTCGGGCGACAGGTAGGCATCCAGACCCCGGATTTTATTGAAGGAGAACACCGGCACCTTGACATACCATCTTTTCTTCTCTTCCGGATACAGGTCAAAGATGCCCTGCTCCTTCAGGCTTCTGCCCATGATGACCTCGGTGGCGATGTCGGCCAGGGAATAGCCCGTGGCTTTGGACAGGAAGGGTACGGTGCGGGAGGAACGGGGGTTGACCTCAATGATATACACATCATCCTTTTCGTCCACAATGAACTGGATGTTATACAATCCGACAATGCCGATTCCCAGACCCAGTTTTTTGGCATAGCCCAGGATCGTACCCTTGACCTTGTCCGAAATGCTGAAGGACGGGTACACACTGATGGAGTCGCCGGAATGGATGCCGGTTCTTTCCACCAGCTCCATAATGCCGGGCACGAACACATCCCGCCCGTCACAGATGGCGTCAACCTCCACCTCTTTACCGCTGATGTACTTGTCCACCAGCACGGGCTTGTCCTCATCGATCTCAACAGCCGTCTTGAGATAGTGGCGAAGCTGCTCTTCGTCGGCCACGATCTGCATGGCGCGGCCGCCCAGCACGAAGCTGGGACGCACCAGCACAGGATAACCGATCCGGGCGGCGGCCTCGATGCCGTCCTCAATTCTGGTCACCGCGCGCCCCTGCGGCTGCGGAATGTTCAGCTCCTCAAGCAGCTTTTCAAACAGATCGCGGTTTTCCGCCCGGTCAATGGCCGCGCAGTCGGTTCCGATAATCTGCACGCCGCGGCGCATCAGCGGGTCCGCCAGATTGATGGCCGTCTGCCCGCCCAGAGAGGCAATGACGCCCTCCGGCTGCTCAAAGTCCACGATATTCATCACGTCTTCCGGCGTCAGCGGCTCGAAATACAGCTTGTCCGCGCAGGTATAGTCCGTGGAAACGGTTTCGGGGTTGTTGTTGATGATGATGGATTCATAGCCCACGTTGCGGATGGTGCCGACAGCATGGACGGTGGAATAGTCAAACTCCACACCCTGTCCGATGCGGATGGGGCCGGCGCCGAGCACGATCACCTTTTTCCGATCCGTCAGGCGGGAATCGTTTTCACCGGTGTAGGAGGAATACAGATACGGGATATAGGTCCCGGTGTGCAGCGTGTCCACCATGCGGAACACGGGCACAATGCCGTTTTCCTTGCGGGTGCGGCAGACGGAAAGCTCGTCCGTGCCCCACAGCCGGGCAATATACGGATCCGAGAAGCCCATAACCTTCGCCTCGCGCAGGACCTCTGCCGAGCCGACATTTTCGCGGAGTCTGTTTTCCATCTCCACAATGCGTCCGAAGGACTCCAGGAAATACGGGGTGATCTTCGTCACCGCATGGATCTCCTCCACGGAGGTACCCATGCGCAGCAGCTGCGTGATGGCAAAGATGTTATCCGAGCGGAACTCCTGCAGATACTCCAGCAGCTCCTCGCGGCTCATGTCATCAAATTTGGCCATGTGCAGGTGGTTCACGCCGATCTCCAGCGAGCGGACGGATTTGAGCAGGCACTCCTCCAGATTGGAGCCGATGCCCATAACCTCACCCGTGGCCTTCATCTGCGTGCCCAGCAGATTGGGCGCAGAGGCAAATTTATCGAAGGGGAAGCGCGGGAACTTGGCCACGATATAGTCCAGCTTCGGCTCTGCGTTGCCCTTGCCACCGGCCACGTCAATCTCGGCCAGGGTCATGCCCACGGCGATCTTCGCCGTTACGCGGGCGATGGGGTATCCGCTGGCCTTGGAAGCCAGCGCAGAGGAGCGGGAGACGCGGGGATTCACCTCAATGAGGTAGTATTCGCTGGTTTTGGGATTGAGCGCGAACTGCACATTGCAGCCGCCCTCGATTTTCAGCTCACGGATGAGCTTGATGGCGCTGTCATTGAGCATCTTCAGGTCATGGTCATTGAGCGTCAGAATCGGGGCCACCACGACAGAGTCGCCGGTATGCACGCCTACGGGGTCAATGTTTTCCATGCCGCAGATGGTGATGGCGCAGTCGCTGGCATCGCGCATGACCTCAAACTCGATCTCCTTATAGCCCTTGACGCTCTTTTCGATCAGCACCTGATGCACAGGAGAGAGCTTGAAGGCGTTCAGGCCGATCTCCTCCAGCTCTTCCTCGTTGTTGGCAAAGCCGCCGCCGGTACCGCCCAGCGTAAAGGCAGGACGCAGCACCACCGGATAGCCGATACGTCCGGCAGCCTCCCTGGCCTCCTGCAGGTTGTAGGTGATTTCGGACGGGATGGTGGGCTCACCGATGGACTGGCAAAGCTCCTTGAACATCTCTCTGTCCTCCGCGCGCTCAATGCTTTCGCTGGAGGTGCCCAGCAGCTCCACGCGGCATTCACGCAAAACGCCCTTCTTTTCCAGCTGCATGGCAAGGTTCAGACCCGTCTGTCCGCCGATGCCGGGCAGAATGGCATCCGGCCGCTCATAGCGCAGGATCTTCGCCATGTATTCCAGCGTCAGAGGCTCCATATAAACCTTGTCGGCAATGGTGGTATCGGTCATGATGGTGGCAGGGTTGGAGTTGACCAGCACCACCTCATAGCCCTCTTCCTTCAGCGCCAGACAAGCCTGCGTGCCGGCATAGTCAAATTCTGCAGCCTGACCGATCACGATGGGACCGGAGCCGATGATCAGTATTTTTTTCAGATCCGTTCTCTTTGCCATAATAGCCTCCCGAAATATATCTCACAAAAATTCTTATTTCTTATAAACAATCCTGCCGTCCAACACCGTGAGGTAATTCACGCCGAGCAGACGCTCCCCCGCGTAGGGCGTTGCCCGCCCGAGGGAAAGGAACGCGTCCGGGTCCACAGTAAAGGCCTCGTCCAGCCGCCAGAGGGAAAAGCTTCTGTCCTCCGGAATGCCGAAACGGCGGCGCGGCGCATAGACCAGCAGTTCCAAAAGCCGCTGCATGGACAAAACGCCGGGCTTTACCAGCCGGGTGTACAGCACCGGCAAGGCCGTTTCCAGCCCCACGATGCCGAACGGGCTCTTCTCCAGCCCCTGCGCTTTTTCCTGCGCGCTGTGCGGGGCATGGTCGGTTGCGATCATGTCAACCGTTCCGTCCAGCACACCCTCCAGCAAAGCCTCCCGGTCCGCCGCCGAGCGCAGCGGCGGGTTCATTTTGAAGCGCCCGTCTTCCTGCAGGCAGCTATCGTCCAGCGTGAGATAGTGCGGCGCTGTCTCGCACGTCACATCCACGCCCGCGCTTTTCGCTTCCCGGATGAGGGCAACGCTCTCCTTCGTGGAGATGTGGCAGACATGGTATTTGCAGCCGGTATCCGCTGCAAGACGCAGATCCCGCTCCACCTGCCGCCACTCGCTTTCCGAACAGATGCCCCGGTGCCCGTGGGCACGGGCATAGGCCCCGTCATGGATATAGCCGCCGTGCAGCAAATCGTTGACCTCACAGTGCGCCACGATCATTTTACCGAGACTTTTGGCTTTGCGCATGGCGCGCTCCATCATCTCTTCCTCCTGAACGCCGCGGCCGTCATCGGAAAAGGCGATGCACTTTGCAGTCAGGTTTTCCATATCCGAAAGCTGCTCTCCAAGCTCGCCGACCGTTATAGCAGCGTAGGGATAGACCGCGATGGCAGCGTCCCGGTGGATAATGTCGAGCTGCCGCTGCATATTCTCAACAGAGTCCGGCACCGGGGACAGGTTCGGCATGGTGCACACTGCAGTGTACCCACCCCGCGCCGCGGCGCGGGAGCCGGTACGGACCGTACCCGTATAAGAAAAACCCGGCTCGCGGAAGTGCACATGCACATCACAGAAACCGGGAAACACCGTATATTCGCCCGCGGGCAGCATGAGATCATGGGACTGCAAATAAGCCTCTGCCAGCGCAAAGGAGGCGGCGTCGGTCATGACGGTTTTCACGTTCTTCTCCATGTCGTTCGCGCCTCACTTTCTCTCTTATTTGCCAAAACAATCATACACGTCTGCACCGTGCAGCCGGCACAGATCCCATTCTCCGCCGGAATCCCCGTCATTCCCCCGCAAGTTGCAGGGAGACCGGCAATCCCCGGCGATGTTTTGCCGCGCCGCCGACAGTTCTCCCCCCGGCAGCGGGCAATATCCGGAAGCCCCGGATGATTTTCCCAAAATCATCCGGAACTTCGGCACACGGCCACAGCCGCTTTTCCGGAATTCCGGATACAGCCGCGCGCAGCCGTTTTTCTTTACGCGTTGGTGTAGTTATCGAAATAACCCTGCACCAGCACAACCGGGGTGCCCTTGTCTCCGGAGCCGCTGGTCAGGTCACAGAGGGAACCGATCAGGTCGGTCAGCTGGCGCGGCGTGGTACCCTGGGACACCATGTTGCCCACAAGGTTATCCTCTTTTTTGCGGATGCTGTCCGAGATGGCCTGTTTGAGTGCCTCGCCCGAAAGATCCTTGAAGTCATTGTCCGCAAGATATTTGAGCTTGAGCTCATTGGGCGTGCCCACAAGGCCGTCCGTATAGGCAGGCGAAACCACGGGGTCGGCCAGCTCCCAGATCTTACCCTGGGGATCCTTGAAAGCGCCGTCACCGTAGACCATGACCTCCACATGTTTTCCGGTAGCGTTCAGAATCCGCGCCTGAATCTCCAGCACCAGATCCTTGCACTCCCGGGGGAAGAGCTTGATCTTATCCTCCGTGGACTTGTTGGAGCCCAGCAGACCGTAGCGTACATTGAAGCCGCTTCCGTTGACGGAGGCCGTCATAATATCGTCCAGACCGCAGACGACCTTCGCACCGCCGGAGAGCAGCAGGCGCTTGGTGCGTGCGCGGGTATGGATGTCACAGGTCAGGATATGGTCTGCATAGCGCAGCATGGCCTCCGGACGGTTGGCAAAGATGATCTCCGCCTCTGCCCCGGCCTCGCGAATGATGTTGCCGTAGTATTCAACATAGTCCACGCCGGTGAATTCATGGCGGTTCACGCCGAAGAGCTCGCGGTAGCGATCCAGCGTCAGCACGTCCGAATAGGGGTTCACGCCGGCCTCGTCCAGCTTGTCCAGGCTGACCAGCTCGTTGCCCACCTCGTCGGAGGGATAACTGAGCATCAGAACCACTTTTTTGGCCCCCATGGCAATACCGCGCAGACAAATGGCAAAGCGGTTGCGGGACAAAATGGGGAACATGACACCGATGGTGCCGCCGCCCAGCTTTTCCCGGACGTCGGCGGCAATGTCCGCAACGGAAGCGTAGTTGCCTTGGGCGCGCGCGACGATGGACTCGGTAATCGCGATCACATCGCGGTCACGCAGCGCAAAACCTTCGCTTTCCGCCGCCTCCAACACGCTGGTGGTTACGATGTTCGCCAGGTCATCCCCCTCCCGGATGATGGGGCAGCGGATGCCCCGGGAAACGGTGCCTACTTTGCGTTCTTGGTTACTCATATCAATACACTATCCTTTGATAATTTATTTCCGCTCCGCCGGGGTCAGCGAGACAGGCTCACGGCGGTCACAGGTGTTCCGGCAACCGGAAAATCCGGCTCTGCCGGAGATGTCCTTGCGCCGCAACTTCCGCTTATCGGAGCAAGCGCGCACCCGCTCCCGGCAGACGGAAATGCATATGGAGAACTCAATTTGGAAACTCCGCATTATTATAACAGATATGTGTATGTTCTTTCAAGTAGTCTGCTGCAGAATGTTCGTCCTGAACGAAAAAAATCTGCCCTCTTCCGACAGAAAAAATCTCCCTCGCGGGCAGACGTCCGCTTCATACGGACAGCAACATCCCGCACAGCTCCCGGCATTGCAAAAAAGGCGAAGGATCTTCCGTCCCTTCGCCTTCGTTTTTTATCTGTGCAGTGTTCCGAGCTGGTAAAACGCCACCGCGCTCGCCGCGGCGACATTGAGGGAATCCACGCCGTGCGACATGGGGATGCGCACGGTATAATCGCAATCCGCAACCGTTTCGGGCTTCAGGCCGTCTCCCTCCGTGCCGAGCACAAGCGCAAGCTTTTCAATTCCCGCCAGTCGGGTATCCGAGATGTCCATGGCGTCCTCCCGCAGCGCCATGGCCGCGGTTTGAAAGCCCAGCTCGTGCAGCAGCTCCGGCCACGGCTTATCCTCCGGCAGATAGGCCCAGGGAACCTGAAAGACCGTGCCCATACTCACGCGCAGCGCGCGGCGGTAGAGCGGGTCGCTCCCGGCGCTTGTGAGCAGCACCGCGTCCATGCCCAAAGCAGCAGCGGAGCGGAATATGGCGCCCAGATTTGTCGGATTTACAACGTTTTCCAGCACGGCAATCCGCCGTGCGCCGGTGCAGACCTCCCGGGCAGAGGGCAAAGCCGGACGGCGCATGGCGCAGAGCATGCCGCGGGTCAGATGAAAGCCCGTGAGCTGCGTAAGCACCTCCAACTCCGCGGCATAGACGGGCATATCCGCGCGGCAGCGCGCGAGGATCTCGGCGGCCTTCCCTTCAACGTGGCGGCTCTCCATCAGGAAAGACACGGGCTCGAACCCCGCGTCCAGCGCCCTGCCAATCACCAGCGGACTTTCGGCAATGAAAAGTCCGTTTGCGGGGTCGGCGCGGTTGACGAGCTGATTTTCCGTCAGCCGGGCATAGACATCCAGTTCCGGTGCGCTGAAATCCGTAATATCCCTGACAATAGCCATAGCTACACTTCCTGTTTCTGTGTTAAGGCAAACAAAACGCCGCAGCAGGCAAAGCGCCGCGGGCGCACAGCATTTCCCTTTTCCCGATTTTAGTCCATCGGCAGGGCCGTGTCAAGCAAAGGTAAAGCACGCACAAGGCGCTGTTTACAAATCCCTCCGGCCGTGGTTTAATGGAAGCAACACAAACAATACAGGGAGGGTATTTCGATGGAGTTTCTGAAACTCGCAGCGGACCGCTATTCCGTCCGCAAGTTTGACCCCAGACCCGTTGAAGACGAGGTGCTTGCCAAGGTGCTCAAGGCCGGACATCTCGCGCCGACAGCGGTCAATTTCCAGCCCCAGAAAATCTACGTAATCAAAAGTGAAGAGGCCATGGAGAAGGTGCGCGGCTGCACCCCCTGCCACTTCGGCGCGCCCATTGTGCTGATGATCTGCCACGACACGAACACCTGCTGGAAGCGTCCTTTTGACGGAAAATCCAGCGGTGACATTGACGCGAGCATCGTTGCCACGCACATGATGCTGCAGGCGGCCGAACTCGGGCTCGGCACAACCTGGGTCATGTTCTTTGATCCTACCAAACTGGCGGAGGCCTTTGATCTGCCGGAGAACATCGTGCCCACCGCGCTGATGCCCCTCGGTTACCCCGCAGCGGATGCCGAAGCTTCCGAAAAGCACGCGCTGTGCCGCAGCGAGGAAGAGCTGGTCATCACGCTGTGAGCCGGGTGCGCAAGCGTTCGGAAGCAAGTTCACGCAAGCGCAAAAAGGGCGTCGGCCAATGTGCCGACGCCCTTTTATGTTCGCATTTCGCATTATGTAAACCTATATCTCAATCTCATAGAGCTCCACGCCCTTGCGCATGGCGTAGAGCATGGTGTTGCGCGTGCCGCCCGCGGCGCCGGAATAAACCGCGATCACGAGCGCAGAGCTGTCCACCATATATTCGTTGCGCCGCTTGAGGCAGTCCGGCGTATAGCTTTCCGAAATCACCGTTTCATAATCGCAGCGTTCGCGCAAGGCGTCATAGCGCCGCTGCTGCGCCGGTGACCAGCCCTGCGCCTGTCCCTCCCAGGGGATCGCGGCTTCCAGCGTAATGCCGGGGAGCTTCTCGCGCAGCGCAAGCACCGCTTCGGCAAAATACAGGTCACAGCCCGTCGCCATCCCGCAGATGAAATGGCGCATTCCGGAAAGAAAAGCGCGCTCCAGCGCCCGGCTGATCTCTTTTTTCAGTTGGACGCAGCGCGCGTCCGTTTCGTTCCCGCGCCACGGAAGCTTGTTTTCCCGGTGTCCCGTGAAGCAGCAGGTTCTCTCGCGTTCCATGTCTCTTCGCCCCCGCCATCCATTGTACGCCGTCCACCCCGGAATGTCAAAGGGCCAAAGATGCAAAAAGCACTTGCATTCTGCTGAAAATATGGTATACTGCTTTTGTGGCCAGCGAGTGGCCATGACAACCGTATAGATGTCTTCAGGGCAGGGTGAAATCCCCGACCGGCGGTTAAAGTCCGCGAACCACGCTTGTGGCCGAATCGGTGCAACTCCGATACCGACAGTACAGTCTGGATGGAAGAAGATTCGTCGAATTGCTTTATGTAATTGGCGCCTGAAAGGCATTTCTTTCGGGCGTCAATTTTTCATAAGGAAGGAAAAAAACCATGACAGAAAAAACCGTAACCGCCTCCAAGCCCCAGGGCAAGAAGCTCACCGCGCGAACAATCGCCAGCGTTGCGATGTTTTGCGCCATCGCCTACGTCGTGATGCTCCTGTCCAAGCTCATCCCGATCTCCGTTTCCGGCTTCCTCACGCCGGATTTCAAGGACATGGTGGTTGTCATCGCCGGCTTCATCCTCGGGCCGCTGGCTTCGCTGTTCATCAGCGTGTTTGTCTCCGTGCTGGAAATGCTCACATGGAGCTCCACGGGCCCCATCGGACTGCTGATGAACATCCTGTCCACCTGCGCCTTCGCGCTGCCGGCAACGATCGTCTACAAGCATCGGCACAAATTCTCCAGCGCCGTGCTCGGCCTTGTTTTCGGCGTTTTGATGATGACCATTATGATGCTGATCTGGAACTATCTGGTCACGCCGCTGTATATGAACGTGCCTCGCGAGGTCGTCACCGGGATGCTTCTGCCGGTGTTCCTGCCCTTCAACCTGCTCAAGGGCTGCATCAACGCTGCGCTCACGATTCTGCTGTACAAGCCCGTGATCAACGCGCTGCGCGCGGCAAGGCTCATCCCGTCGCACGAGAAAACCGGCGGCGAGATCAAAACTGGAAAGCGCCAGCTTGGCGTTGTGATCCTTTCGCTGCTCATTCTGGTTGCCTGCGTCCTGCTTCTGCTGATCCTCAGCGGCGTTATTGTCCTCTGATTGAAAGCTACATTCACGAAAAAATGCCCGGTGCATGCTGCACCGGGCATTTTTCAGTTTGTCAAAAAACTTTCAGAGTCCGCGCCGAAAAGCTCTATTCGTCGCACGCGCAGGAATCATCCTCTTCCGCCACGACGGGAGGGATTTCCTTAAACGCACGCACCACCGTCTCCTCCGCTTCAAACGTCTCTTCTTCCCCGTCGCAGTCACAGCCCACCGTTTCAAAGCAATAGGGCGCATCATCGCAGTCGTAGAGTTCGATCTCAATATCGTCCTTTTCGCCATTGCGTCTGAGCTCCGCGATCTCCTCTTCCTTGGCGGAAATGCTCGCGCTTACAACCGTGATCTCATCGCAAAGCTGGGCAAAGAAACCGTCCGGATCGTCCCGGTGCATCTGGTAATAGAGTTTGCCGATCTCCAGATATGCCTTTTTGATCGTGTCCTTCTCGCCGTTGATCTCCAGCGCGAGTTTGGCGATACGCGCCGTGGTTTTGGCCTTTTCCGCAGTCTTTACCGCCAGTTCCTTCGCACCCTCCGCCACGATCTCCCACGTTTCTTTCACTTTTTCCATGATCTCGTCACAATTTGCCATGCAAATACCTCCTGTCAGAAATATTCCGGTCAAATTTCATGAACAGACATGAATATGCGTTCATTCTCAGCCTACCGACCGGACTCCGACTCCTGTCCGGCAGCATCTTCCTCCGCCTCTTCCGTCGTTTCCGCGGAAACGTCCGCTGCCTGTACATCCTCCGAAGAAAGCGTCGCCGCCTGCTCTGCGGCAAGCTGCGCTTTCTTTTCCACCCACAGCACGCGGTTCTTCTTCCGGCACGCGAGCAGCAGAACCACAAGCGCCGCCACGAAGGTGATCGCCGCCAAAAGCTGGGAGATGCGGATTTTGTCGGGAATGAGCCAGAGGCTGTCCGTGCGCAGTCCCTCAATCAGCATCCTGCCGAAGCCGTACCAGGCAAAATACATAACCGCAATCTGCCCGTCAAAGCGCCGGCGCACACGCTTGGAAAAAATGTGCAGCCCGATAATCCCAATCAGGTTCCAGAGGGATTCGTAAAGGAAAGTCGGATGTACATAGAAGGTCTCCTCGCCCGGAACGGTAAGCCCCATGCGGCAAAAGACCGTGTTGATATTCTCCGTCCAGCCGAAGGCCTCGCGGTTGAAGAAGTTTCCCCAGCGGCCGACCGTCTGCCCGATCAGGACGGCAAAGGCAGCCACATCCAGCAGCGCGCCAAAACGTATCTTTTTCAATTTGCTCACGAGCGCAATGCCGATCACGCCGCCGATCACGCCACCATAGATGGCAAGACCGCCGTTCCAGATATACAGCATGGAAACGGGATCCTCCAGATAGGGGTTGATGCCGAGCGCGTCCTTATAAGTCAGGCAATAATACAGTCTCGCGCCGATGATGCCGAGCGGCACCGCCGCAAGCAGCATGTCATACATATCGTCCGAAGCAAGCCCGAAACGCGGGCAGGCAACTTTCACGCAGTACACAATGGCAATGAGAAAGCCCAGGGCAATGATCACGCCATAGAGATAGATCTCTTTTCCAAAGATGGAAAAGGATGCACTCGGGCAAATGGAAAAATTCTCCCCGAACATCGGGAAGCTGATGGCCGCCTGCCGCAGCTGCTCCATGGTGAAATTCGGAATCATGCCTTTCCCTCCTATTCACGGCGGCTGACGACAGAGAGCGCAAGCGCCTCGCGCCGGAGCGTGTCCGCGATAAATTTTTCCGCTTCTTCCTTTGTGGCCGACTCGATCACCGAAAAGGCGTCCAGGGTCTGATAGCCCTCAAACGCGCTGGCTGCAAGGTCATAAGCAAGGTCGCCGAAGCGACCGAGACCACGCACACGCATGCCGTAGGCCGCGCGGCGGATCCGCGCAAAGAGTCCGGCATCCAGCCCCTCGCGTCCGATGCGCTCCGCCTCCCGAACGACCTCCTCAAACACCTTCTCGGGATCCTCGCTGTCCCCGGAAATGACAACCGTACCGACGCCGGCGGTGAATTCCGCCTCCGCGCCAAAGCTGCTGTCAATCAGCCCCTCGGCATACAGGCGGTTGAACAGCGGCGAGGAAGAACCGAACATGCACTCCAGCGCGAGATATGCGTTCACGCGCTGACGCAGCGAAGCGCGTCCCCGCAGCGCGCTCGGGAATCCGCAGCCAAGCGCAAACATGGGCATGGAAACATCCATCTGCTTTTCCACGCGTGTGCACAGGGGCAGGCCGCTTTCCGTCTCCCCGTAATCGATCACCGGGCGCTCGCCTGCCTCCGCAGGCAGGATGCGCAGCGCGATCTCCCGCACCTTTTCCGCGTCCACATCGCCCACAACGCAAAGTGCCATGTTGGACGGGTTATAGAACACCGCGTGGCAATCATAAAGCGTCTGCGGTGTGATTTCCGCGATGCTCTCCACCGTTCCGGCAACGCTCTCGCGCATCGGGTTGTGCGCAAACAGGCACTGCATCAGGCCGTAATACACCGCGTAATAGGGATTATCCTCCACCATGCGGATTTCCTGCCCGATGATGCCCTGCTCTTTCTGCACGCTCTCCTCCGTGAAATACGGCGTGGAAACAAAGGTCAGCAGGGTTTCCAGATTCTCATAAAAGCCCTCGGTGGACATGAAGTGGTAGGCCGTGATGCCCGAGGACGTAAAGGCATTGGGATCTGCGCCGTTGGCGGACAGCACGCTCAGGGCGTTGCCGTCCGGCATGTCGAACATCTTGTGCTCAAGGAAATGCGCCACGCCCGCCGGCGTGTCGTGCCACTCGTCGCCCAGACGGAAGCGGCGGTCCGCCCCGCCGTAATCCGTGGCAAAGAAAGCGTAGGACTTCGTGTAGCCGGGCTTCGGACACACGAACAGGCGCAGGCCGTTCGGCAGCGTATCGGTATACAGTTTCTCGCCGATGACGGGATATTCCAGTTCTCTCATTCTTCCTCCGCCTCCTCATCCTGTTCTCCGCGCAGGAAATAGACCGCGTCGCACACCGCGCTTTGGGCGATGGCAATCACGTCCTCCCTCGTGACCTCCTCGCACAGGGCCGCGAGCTCCTCGTTGCTCCAGTCCCATCCGCCGATGTTCCGTCCGAGATAAAAGCTCTCCAGCGCGCCGGGGCTGTCCGATCCGGCGCGCAGGCTGGAAGCCGTGCTGCGCCGGGCGTATTGCAGCTCTTCCTCGCTGAACTCTCCGTTGCGGATGGCATCCAGCTGGCGGAAGATCTCGCGCTTCGCCTCGTCATATTTGTCAAATTCAATGCCGCTCGACACGAGCATGATACCCTTGAAATAATCCACCATCGAGCTTGCGAAATAACACAGGGAAAGCTTTTCACGCACGTTTTCAAAGAGTTTGGAGGTCACATCGCCGCCGTACATGGCGTTGAACACGCGCAGCGCCGCTGCGTCCGGCTCCTCCATGCAATCGCCAAGGCGCCAGCCGATGGCCAGCTTGCCCTGCGACACATCCATCTCCTCGGTGAAGTAACGTGTGTCTTCTTCCAGCGTGTTCATGCGGATGTCCGTGCCGATGTCATAGTCGATCTCACCGCGCAGCAGGTTGTGCAGCGCATCCTTGAGCACCGCTTCCACATGCTCCGTGTCGGCGCTGCCGCAATAGAAAATCTCGATCGGAGCGGTCGCCAGCAGATCACGGTAATGCCGCGTCAGCTTCTTGTAGTTAATGCTCTCCGCTTCCTCCTCGCTGCCGATACGCGCAACGGCATAATCCTCCCCGCAGCACATCAGCTCCACCAGCCGGAACATGGAATAGCTCCGCTTTTCATTGATGCGGCTGCGGATCAGATCCAGAAGCTTGTCGCGCTCGCTGTCCACATAATCCGGCAGCAGCAGTCCCCCGCGGGTGACCGGCGTGAGCAGCAGCTCGCACACCAGCTTGGCCACGCCGTCAAACTGCTTTGTGCCCTCCGGCAAATAGCGGTCATCGACAAAGTCGGCATAAAAACCGAGCGACTGAATCTCTCCGTACTTGCGAACCATCGGCTCGATGCGCGCACCGTAGAGCATATCCAGCTCCGCGGAGATCTTCTCCATATCCGGCAGCCGCGTACAGCCGCGCAGCAGCACCGTCGGTATCAGTGCATTTTTCGCGGCGTTCTCGCGGCACAGTTGGGTAAGCAGGTTTACGCTCAGGCAGCCTGTTTTGAATTTGTCCGTCGTTATGCAGGTCAGCGCCACACCCGGCAGCAGTTCCCGTCTGACAGCGTTCATATCGCATTCCTCGTTTCCAAGCGGTTTTTCGCTCTCGATACAGTTTTACACTTTATTCTACCACAAACACCGCCATTTGGAAATGAAAAATTTAAAAACATTTTTCCTGTTCTTTCCCGTTTTCGGCCTCAAGCGTTTTCCCATCCAGCCTGGTCGCCTCATGCGTGACCTCCAACCGATGTTTCTGCCCGTTTCCTTCCGTATATTCCACGGAAAATCCGTTCCAGGCAGAGGGCAGGCGGGGCGCGAAGCACATTTTCCCGTCCACCATTTTCAGACCCAGCAGCTCCCGCAGCGCCACACGCAGCAGCCAGCCCGCGCTGCCCGTATACCAGCTCCAGCCCGCGCGCCCCTCATGGCCGGGCGCTGTATAGACGTCCGCTGCCAACACATAGGGCTCCGCGCCGTAATTCTCCCAATCCCGCGCCCCGGGCAGCAGCGCGTGCAGCACCGCATAGCCCGCGTCCGTCTCCCCGCGCAGCAGCAGCGCCATCGCCAGCCAGACAGCACCGTGCGTATACTGGCCGCCGTTTTCCCGGAAACCCGGACCGTAGCCTGAGATATAGCCCGGCTGCCGCGCATCGTTCTCAAACGGCGGAACAAACAGATGCACAACGCCCTTTTTCCGGTCATACAGCTCCCGCAGCGCGTTTTGCAGCGCCATATCCACGCGCGTCGGCTCTGCCTCCGCGCACAGCGCGGAAAAGCTCTGCGCCACAGAATCAATCCGGCAGGCATGAACTCCCTCACCGCCCAGCGGTGTGCCGTCGTCAAAATATCCGCGCAGATACCAGCCTCCGTCCCAGGCCGCATTCGCCGCCTCTCCGACTGCCCGTGAGAAAGTGCGAAGAGTCTCTATGCGCGCAGAGTCCAGCTGCAAACGCTCTGCCAGCGCAGCAAAGCGCGACGCCGTGTGTGCAAAAAACCAGCTCAGCCAAACGCTCTCGCCCCTGCCCGCAGCGCCGACGCGGTCAAAGCCGTCGTTCCAGTCGCCGCCGAGCATCAAAAGCAGCCCGTGCGCACCCGTGCCGCGGCGCATGGCCATCTCCAGCGCGCGAAAACCGTGTTCCGCGACGGAGGCAGTCTCCTCCGTCTGCCCGAAGCAGTCGTAGCGGCTTTCCTCGCCGTCCCGCAGCAGCTCCGTCTGCAAAAACGGCGTTTGCTCCGCGCAGAGGGCAAGATCGCCCGTCGAGTCCGTATATTCGCAAATCGCCCACGGCAGCCAGAGCAAATCGTCGCTGCAACGCGTGCGCACGCCGCGGTCACCCATCGGACACGTATGCCACCAGTGGAGCACGTCTCCCTCGGAGAACTGATGCGCGCAGGCGCGCAGAAGCTGCTCTCTGCAAATCTCCGGCAGCAGCGGCAAAAGATTCACCGCGTCCTGCAGCTGATCACGGAAGCCAAACGCGCCGCCGCTCTGATACGCGCTGCACCGGCCAAGCAGCCGGCAGGCCAGCGTCTGATATACCGCCCAGCCGTTCAGATAGCGATCCAGCAGCGGGTCGGGTGTGTGCACGGTGAAGCTGCGGCAGCGCTCCCGCCACGCCTGTCGCGTCTCGGCGAGCAGACGTTTCGCCGTTTCCGGCTGCGCCAGAATGCGCAGCTTGTCCGGCGCGTCCATGCCGCAGACGAGCACCGTGATACCGTTTGCGGGCAGACGCAGGAAAAAGCACGCGCTCTTCCCCGCGCCCGTGTCCGCCGACTCGTTTTCCAAATCACAGCCGCTTTGCAGCGGCGTTTTTGATCCGAGCACACGGAACTGCGCCTGCGGATACAGAAAGCGCGGGTTCTCTGCAAGCAGCATGTTACCCTCCCGCCGGCAGCGCAGCGCCGTCTGATCCGCCTCGCAGGAGGCCAGAAACGGCATAAGCTGCCATTCAATGCAGCCGTCCTCCGCGCCCTCCGTCTCAATCATCAGAACGCGGCTTTTCGCGTGCAGCGGAACAAAAACGCTTGTGCGCACCCGGACGCCCCGGAATTCACGCTGCCACACCGCGCAGCCGAGATCGTATTCCACCAGACTTTCTCCGTCCCCCGGCGCGGCAAAAAGCGTATGCGTCTCCCTGCCGATCCGCAGACTGAGGCGCTCCGCGCCGTGCACATCGAAAACATCGCCCGTCCAGCGCGTAAGCTGCGCCTCCCGCGCGTTGTGAAACCACATGTGCGCCGCTCCGCGCTCCGTCATCAGGCAGCCGAATGCGCCGTTTGTCAGCACCTGGCTCCATGCGCGCGGCGGCAGCGCGCCGGAGGCGTCAAAACAAAAACTGCCGTCCGCGGCGAAGTCAAAGCGCAGCTTTCCCGTGCTGCGAGGCGGCATTTCTTCGGTTGACATAATATTTTCAGCCGGCATTGAACGCTTCGTTGTGTCCTCCGGCAGCAGGACGCCTGCGCCTGCAAATACCGCCCGATTCTCCGGTGTGTCGGCAACAAAATGCACGCCGCCGCGGGCGTCGATGCTCTTTTCGCGGTCGAGCTCACGCAGAAGCTTCCACAGCCGCTGCACGGACGTGCGGCGATAGTCTCCGCCGTCCGGATCGAGCAGGACAAGGTCGAATTTCTGTCCGCAGACGGACAAAAGCGCATGCTGCCGCACAAGCTCAGCGGCATAGTTCTGGCCCTCTTCCCCATCCATCCGCACGCTGACAATCGGCAGATCGCCGGACACACCGTGCTGCCACAGCTTGTCGCGCGCATATCCGGTTGTTTCGGCATCCGGCACGGAAAAACGCGCGCAGCGCAGGAGTTCAAAGGCCCCTGTCAGGCCGCGGCGCAGCCCAAGCAGCGCAGCGCAGACGCCCGGAAGCGCCGCCATGTCGTCCTTCGGCAGATGCAGCGTGCGCATCGCCGCAGCGTACGCGCCCTCCGCCGTTTTGGCAACGCAGAGCGCAAACGCAACGCGCGCGGGCAGATTTTCCGAGAGAATGAGGTCAGTCGAGGCCTCCAGTCGTCCGCTTGTGAGCCAGCTTCCCGCTTCGTTGATGGGCAGCCAAGCACCGCGGTCACGCAGAGCGCGGATGTCCATCTTCGCGCTGCACGCAAAGGCCAGATGGCATTCCTCCAGCGTGCCTCGCGCGACTCTGCGCACGATGAGCACATTCTCCTGCATGCGTGCGTGCAAGCCAAGCCCGTAATAGGCCGGCTGGTTTACATAATCGTTATAGCGCGCCAGCACCGCCTCGAACTGCACGAGCAGTCTGACGCTTTGCGGCGACGTCGCCCTGCTTTGCAGAACGACCGTGCGCCGCTCTCCCGGCTCGGACGCGGCAACCACCGTCTCGACCGCGGAGGAGAATTCTGCCGTCTGCAGACTGTGCTCCGCACGGTCTGCGCGAAACGCCCAGCGATAGGCCCCGTCTTTGTCCGCTTCCTGCGTGGGAAGCAGCGGCGTCCTGCCTGTTTTCGTCTCCAAAAAGAAGGCCATGCCGTGCCGTTCGCCGTGCGCGCCAAAATCGCCGAGGTAGGGCATAAGCTCGCGGCAGGACGGCTCCGCCTCTCCGGATGTGGTTAACATAATATTATAAAAACCGTTGGACAGCACACAGCAGCCGCGCTCTGCATCCGAGCGGTTTTCTCCGCTTTTCTCCCAAGTGTCCGGGACGGCGGGGCGCGATTTTCTCGCTGCGCTATAACCGGCGCGGCGCAGCACCGCGCCGCCGACGGGAATTCTCTCCTGCAGCAGACCCGCATACGCGGCCATGGCGCTCTCCGCCATGAAGCGGCGCTGCATGACGCCGCCGAGCAGGCGGTTTGCAGACGCAATCAGGCTCATGCCCACATGGTGCGCCATCACGCAGAAAACAACGCGCTGTTTCTCCTGCCGAGCGAGGCGTGTTTCCGTGAAATCAACTGCGTCCCAGAATCCGTAAAGCCCCCGCGCACCGACACCCTCGAGCGCACGGAGGTTGCGCAGGGCGGCCTCCGGCTCGAAGGGCAGCGCAAGAAAGCTCGCGTAGGGCGCGATGACCAGTTCCTCGTCCATACCGCGGCGCAGGGCAAGCGCCGAGACGCCGTGCGCCTTGTAGCGATAGCCGAGCGTTCCGTCGAGCATGGAAAACGCACTCTCCGACGCGCCCCAGGGCAGGCCGAGCGCGGAGGTGCGCTTTCTCTGACAATAGAGGCAAAAGCGCGCACTCTCATAGATCAGGCTGTCCCGCCAGCAGGGCAGCAGCAGCTCGGGCATCAGGTATTCAAAGGCCGTTCCCGTCCAGGAGGCCATGCCGCGGTATCCATCCTTCTCCAGCTGCGCGCGGCTCAGACGACGCCAGTGATTGCGCGGCACATCGCCCTTGGCGATGGCCACGTAGCCGGTCAGCCGCGCCTCGCTCGAGAGCAGGTCGTACCAGCCCTCCGTGAGCGCATTAGAATTTTCGTCCCAGCCGATGTGAAACAGTCGGCGCTTTTTATCGTACAGCGGGCGGAAATCCATCCGGATATAGAGCTGTTTTGCGCGCGCTGCCAGATCCTCCCTCCCCTTTTCCAAAAGGCCGTGATGCAGCGCGATGAGACAACCGGCGAGATTGCCGCTGTCCACCGTCGAGACATAGGCAGGGCGCAGCCGCTCAAGTGTGCGCGTGTCAATCCAGTTGTACAGATGTCCGTGCCATTTCGGCAGACGCTCCACCGTGTCCAGAATGTTGGAGATCAGACCCATGCAGCGGTGTGTCGGGGTGAGCGAAAGGTCGTCGGCTGCCAGCGCGCTGAGCAGGCACAGGCCGATGTTGGTGGGCGAAGTGCGGTGCGCCACCCCCACCGGCGGTGCGTGCTGGAAGTTGTCCGGCGGGAGGAAATGGTCCTCCGGCGTGCAAAAGGTCTCGAAATAGCTCCACATCTCCTTTGCGCAGGAGAGCAGATAGTCCCGCTCCGTCTCCGACACCGGGGAAATGCGCCCCCGTTCCCGCGCGCTCAAATGCGCGGCAAGCGGCGCGAAGAACCAGAAAATCCCGGCGGCGAGGCCGAGGGCGGACACGGAAAGGGCGGCACAGAGCTCGCCGAAAACCGGGCAGGCCCAAAGCGCGCGGTACGCTGCATCGAGTCCAGATGCGGAGATATGATCCGACTGCGCGGCAGTCTGCCAGCGCAGCAGGTTTCTGTGGCTGACGAGCATGCGCCAAAGTGCCGTCAGCACGGCGAGGACGGAGGTGACGGCCTCCGCCGGCAGAAGCAGCAGCCGGAACGCCACCTGCAAAACGCTTCCGCGCAGACCGCCGAGCACGGTGGAGTGATAGCGTGCGCGCACATCCGCCGCGGGACGCACGAGCGCCTCCGCCATGTTCAGCAGAAGATTGACAAGGAAAGCGCCAAGCGCCGCGAGCGCGGCGATGCCGAAAACGCCGCGGGGCATCAAAATGCCGAGGAAAATGCACAGAAAGCTAAAGGGCGCAACAAGACTCCGGCGCAGATTGTCCAATATGCGCCAGCGTTCCGCCTCCTGCAAAACCTTGCCGCGGCGGAAAAGCCAGGGCAGGTTCTGCCAGTCTCCCCGTGTCCAGCGCTCCAGACGTCTGAGCCAGGAGTCCGGCCGCGTGGGGAAACCGTCCGTGAGCTCCACATCGCTCATATAGCCGCAGCGCAAATAAGCCCCCTCCAGAATGTCGTGCGAGAGGACGCTGTTTTCCGGTATACGTCCGGCCATGCAGCGCAGAAAAACATCCACATCCAGAATGCCCTTGCCGGCAAAGTTGCCGCGCCCGAGCAGATCCATCCAGACCTCGCCGCTGCTGCTGCCGTAAGGATCCATGCCTCCCTGCCCGGCGAAAATGCGGGTGAAGAGGTTTTTCCCCGCGGCGGGCAGCTCCACACCCATGCGCGGGGCAATCACGCCGTAGCCCTGTGTCACAACGCGCCGTTTTTCGTCCACCACAGGGCGGTTGAGGGGATGCAGCATCGCGCCGACCAGCTCGCGCGCCGTGCCGGGGCAAAGCCTTGTGTCCGCGTCCAGAACCAGGATATAGCGCACGTCCCGAAGCCGCGCTTCGTCACCCGCCGCTGTATAGAGCGTACTGCTCCCGTCGTGCAGAAGCTGCGCAAGCTCGATGATCGCGCCGCGCTTGCGCTCCCAGCCGCGGTATTTCCCGTCGCGCTCGCAGTACACGCGCTCGCGGCAAAGCAGATAAAAGCCGCCGCCGTATTTTTCATTCAGCGCGGCGATCTCCGCAGCGGCGGCGTCAATCCATTTCTGTGCTTCCGGCAGCTGCGCTTCTCCGGATTCCGGCAGGTCGGCCAAAACCGCAAAGAGCAGGTTTTCCCCCGCGTCGCGGTTGGCCAGACGGTATTCCTCCAGCTGCCGGGCAAGGCTTTCTCCCTGCTTTTCGTCCGAAATCAGCGCCGTCACCGTGCAGATCGTTTTTCCCTCCGCCGGGATGCCGTTTTGAAGCTCCATCCGCGGAATATGCGCCGGATTCAGCGCATGCAAAAGCGCATAGTCCAGCAGTGTGTGCACAAGCTCGGAAATGGGAATGAGCAGCAGCAGCGAGGTCAGTGCGCTTTTGGTCAGGAAACCGGCCAGCACAGACAAAAAGAGCGTCAGCAAGAGCCGGGACGCGATGAAGAGCCCCCCGCTTTTCTCCTTTTTCGCTTCGCCAAGCGGCCGGGTGAACAGGAAATAGCCGACATGCCGCGCTGCCCCCTCGGCATTCTGCGCAAGCTCCAGCGCTCTGGCTGCAACACGATGCTCCATCCAGCCGTACCTGCGCGCCAGATGCTCCACCTGACGGCGGTAATGCCGCCGTGTGTGCGCGTCCATTTTGGGGTATTCCCCCGTCGGGTCGCGGCGTAGAATCTGCTCCGTGCGGTCAACGCGCAGAAAGACCTCCGAAAGGTCGAGCGTGCTCAGCAGGCGCAGCGAGGAAAAGGCGCGCGCCATCCCGTCGCGGATGTGCGGGCGGGATTTTTCGTCCTCCCTCTGCCGGGCATACACGACAATCTGTGCAACGAGCGCACAGCGCACCGCCGGGATGAACAGCGAAAGCTCCTTTTCCGTCAGACTTTGGACTTTCTGCACGCCGCGCAGAAAGTTCTCACAGCGCAGCGCCGTCACGCTGCCGGCGCCCGCGTGGACAAAGGCCTCGGCAAGACACTCGAGAAGCGCACGCGCATCCTGTCCGTCCTTTTCCGGCACAGCGCGAAGTCTGCCCGCCTCACGCAGACGCACAATGGCCTCGCCCCCCTCACGCTTGGCGAGATACCAGTTGTCCAAAAGCCACTCCGCCGCGCTGCTCTCCCGCGCTGCGCCGCCGCGCCGCAAAAGTGCCGCGTGGATGGCGGAGAGCGCTTTGAGCTGCGTGGCTGCCGCCGCGGCGCAGCGTCTTGCCGAAACGCTGCCGGAGGGCTTCAGGCTTCTGGCAAGATTCTCCCCGTAATTTTCAAGCTGTTCGTCTTCCACAAAGAATTCGTCCGGCGAATAGATCATAAAAGCCTCCTGAGCTGCTGGTGTAAGCTGCTGGTGTTTTTTCTGAAATACAGGTAGTTTCTCCACGCCGCTGCGGAAATATTCCGTCGCGCCGCGGGCAGGAAAAAGGACGGCATCCGCCGTCCTGAAAGCTGACAAATTCTATTCCCGCTCCGGCTTCTCCGGTTCCGGCCGCGGCAGTTCCACGAGCCGCGGCAGCGTTCCGGAGAGATAATCCTCCTCGCACTCCCGCTGCGCTTCGATGAGGATATTGATCGCCCGCTCCGCTGCACGAAAGAGGCGAAAATACATTTTTTCATAATCCGGCAAAACGCGACTCCTCCCTTTACCCAAAAAATATCCGGCGCTTGTTTCATAGTTTTTCTGGCGCGCGAGCGCAATATTCCAGAAAAATTATCCAGTCTCTGCGCATGAAAATGCCCGTCGGCAGGGTGCCGGCGGGCATTCTTGTTCTGTTCTATTCTATGCCGGAAATGGCATTTTGTGCATAAGGCTCAGCTTTGTTTTTTCAAAATCGTGCGGATCGCGTCCTCCACGCTCTCCACCTCGGCCTCAAAGGCCGATGCGCTCACGCGAAGCGCGCCTACGCCGAGGATGATGAGCTGCTCAAGCCCGTCCGAGGTTGCCACGCGCACGCGGTGCTTTTTGCTCAGGTCGTAGGAGGCCTTTTCGATGTAGGTATCCGCCGTTTCCGCCTCTTTCGTGTATACAACGGTCACGCCGCCGTGCTTTTCCACGCTGCCCGTGCCGCCGCGCACCTTATAGGCATCGAACACGAGGATCACCCGGTTCTGACAAAAGCCCTGATAATTGCGCATAATCTCGATGAGACGGTTTCGCGCCGTTTCCAGACTGTCCTCGGCCAGCACGCGCAGCCGCTCCCACGCATGGATGATGTTATAGCCGTCCACGAGCAGGTATTCCGGCCCTTGCGGCACCGGGGATGCGCGATATGTCGCGTCGCGGCCGGACTTCTCGCGCGCGGCGGGCCGCACGGCGTTATAAAGCTCCCGCTTTACGGGTCCGTAGGTACGCTCAAAAATGGCCAGCAGCTCCTGATCGGACGCGCCACTGCTGCGCAGCATACTTGCCGCCCGCGCGCCCATCGTTTCCGGCTCTTTCCCGGGGAGCGCGCTGTCCAGATGCATATATTTGGGAACCTCGTCCCACTTCACAACATGTCCGGCGCCGTGACTGCAAAACACGCTGTCCGGCGTGTTTTCCACGTCCGCTTCGGGATCATAGTCCATTTCCAGAATCACTGCTTCCGCGTCGGCGCATTCCTCAAAGCCGCAAAAGCTGCAGCTCAGACTTCCAAGCCCCCGGGTGTAGGCGACAAGCTCCTGCGCATAGCCGCCGATGACCGCAGCGGGCGCACTGCCGCTGAGGAAAACCGTCTCCCCCCGCGTTTCGGCAGGCGCGCAGCGCGCGCCCATGCGCTGCAAATCCGCCAGCGCCCTGCCCACGCTGCTTTGCGGCAGCTCGATGGCAAAATCATACCACGGCTCCAGCAGAATGCTTTTCGCCTGCATAAGCCCCTGCCGGACAGCCCGATAGGTCGCCTGCCGGAAATCGCCGCCCTCCGTATGCTTGAGGTGCGCGCGTCCGGAGGCGAGCGTGATCTTTACGTCCGTGATCGGCGAGCCGGTGAGCACGCCGAGATGCGCCTTCTCGGCAAGGTGCGTCAGGATAAGCCGCTGCCAGTTCCGCGCGAGGCTGTCCTCGGGGCAAATGCTCCCAAGCACGACGCCGCTGCCGCGCGGCAGGGGTTCAATCAGCAGATGCACCTCCGCATAGTGGCGCAGCGGTTCGTAATGCCCGACGCCCTCCACCGCAGCTTCAATCGTCTCGCGGTAGAGAATCCGCCCCGTGTCGAAGCGCACATCCAGATCAAAGCGCTCCTTTGCAAGATTGGTGAGCACTTCCAGCTGGATGGGGCCCATGAGCTGCACATTCAGCCTGCGGCGGCTCTCGTTCCAGTCAAGGCGGAGCATCGGATCCTCTTCCTCAAGCTGCCGAAGCTGTCCGACGGCCTTGTGCACATCGCAGCCCTCGGGAAAAATGGCCGTGTAGGTCATGACCGGCTCGAGTGCCGGCATTTCCCCGTCCGGCTCCGCGCCGAGGCCCATTCCGGGGCGCGTTTTTGTCAGCCCCAGCACCTCCACAACGTCGCCCGCCTGCGCGCGCTCCGTCTGGACATATTTCGCCCCGGAGTAGATGCGAAGCTGCGTGGCCTTTTCCTCCCAGTCCGCACCGGTAATCACATCGCGCACGCAAAGCTGTCCGCCAGTGACCTTCAGATGTGTGAGGCGGTTGCCCTGCGTGTCACGGGAGATTTTGAACACACGCGCGGCAAAGCTCCCCCTGTCCTTCGTCGCGGGTGCATAGCGTGCGATGGCAGAGAGGAAGGCCTCCACGCCCTCGAGCTTCAGCGCCGCGCCGAACCAGCAGGGATATGCTTTCCCCGCCGCCGCGACAGCGCCGAGTGAAGCCTCTTCCAGCGTTCCGGTTTCGAGAAACTCCTCCAGAAGCGTCTCGTCACAGAGGGCGACGCTCTCGCAGTCCGGATTTTCAAAATCGAAAAACTCCCCCTCCAGCTGCGCATTGAGCGAGGTGAGCACCTTTTCGCGCGCAGCGCCCGGGAGATCCATCTTGTTGACAAACACAAAGATCGGTATGCCCCGCTTTTTCAAAAGCCGGACAAGCGTGCGCGTATGGCTCTGCACCCCGTCCGTGCCGCTGATGACCAGAATCGCACAGTCGAGCACATCCAGCGTGCGCTCCGTCTCCGCAGAAAAATCTGCGTGTCCGGGCGTATCCAGCAGCGTCACGCGCGTCTGACCCAGATCGAGGATTGCCTGCTTGGAAAAGATGGTAATGCCGCGCTTGCGCTCAAGGCTGAAATTGTCAAGGAACGCGTCGCCGTGATCCACGCGGCCGAGCGTGCGCGTCACACCGGCGCAGTAGAGCATGGCCTCGGTTAAAGTTGTCTTCCCGGCATCCACATGGGCAAGGATGCCGATCACCGTTTTTTTCACGCCGTACCTCCCGCTTCATTCTGCCGACATCATAACACAGATTCCGGCAGCAGGCAACGGAAAGCGCAGTTTCTCCCCTTTTGCCGCGGGCTAAGCTTTCACCGCCGGGCGACAGATTCCGGGCCCGTGCCGGTCTGTCCGGCCTTTATCCCACGGGGCACATGCGCCCGGTGTGATCCATTTCGTACTCGCCCTCCAGCAAAAGCTCGGAAACCGGCACGATCTCATAACCCTCGGCGAGCAGATATTCAATGATCCCGCCGAGCGCCTCCGGCGTGTGCTTGGCCGCATTATGGAACAGCACGATGCTGCCGGGCTGCACGCCTTTTTTGACGCGGCTGAGAATCTCCGATGCGGACAGATCCTTCCAGTCGAGGCTGTCCACGTCCCACTGGATCGTGTACATACCCATGTCCGTGAGCGACTGCACCACATGATCGTCATACTCCCCGTAAGGACAGCGAAACAGCGTCGGCCGCACGCCGGTGACGCTTTCAATCTTGTCGTTGCACGCGCCGACGTTCTCCACAATCTGCTGCGCGCTGAGCTTGGAAAAGTGCGCGTGGTCATTGGAGTGATTCATCACCTCATGCCCCGCGTCGTGCAGCGCGCGGACGCTTTCGGGGTATTTATCCACCCAGTCCCCGACCACAAAGAACGTGGCCTTCACGCCGTATTTTTCAAACGTGTCGATCAGCTGCTGCGTATCCTCGTTACCCCACGCTGCGTCAAAGGTCAGCGAGACGCACTTATCCTCCCGCTGTACGCAGTACACAGGCAGCTTGCGCGTCGTGGCGGACACGCCGACGATTTTCGGGCTGTTTACCAGCGTGAAGATCACCGTGACGACCACCAAAAGGGCAACGCCGCCGAGAAGCTTTCTGTTCTCCTGAAGTCTGCGGCGAATCGCTTTCATGCGTTTATTCATGTTTTGCGCCTCCTTTATCCATTCGCTTCATCCTATGTACGAGCCCTGCCGCTTTATGCGAAAGCCTGTTCGCAGACGGCATTCCACCGCCGCGGCGGGAATAATCGCGCGCCTTGTGCGCAGAATACATGGGAAGGAGTGACAAAACATGACAAATGCGGAATACTCTAAATTTGCAGACCAGTTCGCCCCCCGCTCAAAGCTGCTGCCGGACATGCTCCGCGCCTTTTTGTTCGGCGGGCTGATTTGCTGCATCGGGCAGGCCTTCAACCAGATCTACACATGCGCCGGGCTGGAGAAGGACGCCGCCGCGGCTTTGGTGTCCATGACGCTGATTTTTCTCAGCGCCCTGCTCACGGGCTTCGGCGTGTATGACGATCTCGCCAGACTCGGCGGTGCCGGCACGCTCGTGCCGATCACCGGCTTTGCCAACTCTGTCGTCAGTCCGGCGCTGGAATTCAAAAGCGAAGGCTTCGTCACCGGTATGGCGGCCAAGATGTTCATCATCGCGGGGCCTGTGCTGGTTTTCGGCGTGAGCGCAAGCGTGGTGTATGGGCTGATTTATTGGATTACGTCATTACTATAATAACAAAAAAGGCTTGACCGACTCGGTCAAGCCTTTTGTATGTTATGCCCAGGTTAATGTTCCACGAATCATAAAACAGCTTAACAACAAAAGTCCAATAATGACTGTGCAGATGATGTTAGTGACTATATATTTGATTCGTTTGGGAGAATCCTTTTGCGTGCTACAACTAATTGCGGTGCTGATACAAGAGAAAACTACAGATATAGGTCCTACCAACAGGGTGAAAGCATAGCCGGAAAGATTCCATGCTACCCATAAGCCGAGGAATCGCAAGTTGCATAACTGGTTAAAAACAAATAAAAGGCAAGCAACCGCAGAGATGCAAAGATTGATGGTAGTTAGGCTTTTGGCTTTCTTCATACACTACACCCCTTTTTGTTTTATTGTACAACATCGTCATTTCAATGTAAAGTTAAAAACTGAGTCCTAACAGAACACGAATATATGTGTCCTAAGTTAACACAAGCAGAAGGCTTCGTCACCGGTATGGCGGCCAAGATGTTCATCATCGCAGGACCTGTGCTGGTTTTCGGCGTGAGCGCCAGTGTGATATATGGACTGATATACTGGATTACAACATTGGTTTAGTGATATGGGCGATGTAAATCGCCCATATTTTTATTGAAATATTCCGGTTTTTGTGATATATTTATTATGAATAATTGTTTGAAAATTCGTTGAGATCAAGACCTCTTTCAAAGCCTTCTCAAGGAGGAAATAAATATGAAAAACGGAAGGAAAACGGTGTTCAGCATTCTGCTTTGCCTGTGCATGGTGTTGCAGTTTGCACCAAGCGCTGCCTTTGCTGTAGATGCGGCAGAGAGTGGACTATGTGCGCATCATACTGAGCATACAGCGGAGTGCGGCTATGCAGCAGCAGTGGAAGCCCACGAGTGCCACTATGAATGTGCCGAGTGTGCAAATTCTGAATCCACTGCGGTCTGCGACTGCGGCACCGATGACCCGGCCATTCACGCCACCACCTGTGCCGTGTATGTGGCTCCGGAGAATCCCATGTGCTACTGCGCCGAGAAATGCACCGAAGCCAATGTCTGGTGCGATGTCTGCGGCTTTGATTATACCGCCTGCACCGGAACCGACCGGTCTGCTGGATATGGCACCGGCTGGACGATTGAGGAGACCAATCTGATAGTCACCGGTCACCTTACCGCGCTGCCCGAAGGGGTGGACTACAGCGAAATTGAGGTTAGCGTAGGCGGCAACCTGGACCTTGGCGAAGCTACGGTTACCTGTGATGTGTTTAACTCTTATGGCACGATCAGCGGCGGTATTTTCGAGCACGATGTGGATAACGATGGCACGATCAGCGGCGGTATTTTCGAGAATGATGTGGTTAACTCTTTTGGCTCGATCATCGGCGGTACTTTCAAGAATGATGTGGTTAACGATGGCATGATCATCGGCGGTACTTTCACAGGGCATGTATCTAACTATGGTACTATTACCGATGTCACCTTTTGGTATGCCACAGTTTCTAATAAGTCTGAATCCGCTACCATCAGCAAAGCCAAATTTGAGAGCAATGCAAAGCTTGCAGCGGGCAGTACCCCTCCCCAAAGCGTCATCCACAGTGTCAACGGCAAGGACGTTGCCTTGACCTATAACGCCCCGCTGCCTGCAGCCCTTGGCGAAGCGAAAGCATGGTATCAGGATCTCACTCAGGTTACCGGCGGCACGGTGCCGCTCAACTATACCAACTATGTGGGCGAATACGCGGTCAACACCGCTGCTGCCACGAATGGCACGGTCAGCGTTCCCGCAACCGCAAAATACGGCCAGACTGTCACGGTCACGGCCACTGCCTTTGGGGGCTATGCGCTGGACACCGTGACCGTTCAGCAGGGTGAAACCGCGGTCACCGTGACCGATAATGCCTTCACCATGCCTGCGGGCGATGTTACCGTCAGCGCAACCTTTGCCCGTTGCAACCACAGCGGCAGCGAGCATACTACTGCCACCAACAACGGCGATGGCACGCACCACTTCGTATGCTCTGTGTGCCGCGCAGGCGTCAGCGAGGCTCACACGATCGATCCCACTACCGGCAAGTGTGTCTGCGGTCTGGAAATGGCAGGCGCGAAGGTGACCTCGGCCGGTGTGGATACCTACTACGAAATACTGAAGGATGCCCTGGCTGCCGCCAAGAGCGGCGACACGGTCACCCTCTGCGCAGATGTGAACATCGGAATCACTGCACACACGATTCCCGCGGGCGTAAACTTCAGCGGCGGAGAATATACCGTATCCGGCGAAGGTGCCGGCTGGATCTACAATGACGGCACTATTGAGGATGGCGTGTTTGCGTTCTTTGTGAGAAACCACGGCACCATCAAGGGCGGTGAGTTTTACAGTGCAATAAATAGCGGCACCGTCATTGGCGGCAGTTTCCAGAGTGTTGACTGCAGGAGTGACTCATCGCTCTCCGGTCCTGTCAGTGTTTCTGATGATCTTACATATTCCGGAGAATGTTCGATTGACCTGTTCGAAGCTTCCTTTGACTCTAACACTCACATAGTCAATGCAACCGCGCAGGACCTGCCCGTCAGCGAACTTCATCTGCCCGAGGGATATGCAGTGCAGCTTGAAGGCAGTGTTGTGTCGGTTCTGCCATCTTACTTCCCGGGCTACATTGTGCGCCACGCGCACACCTATGATGAGTCCGGATTCAGCGACACCTACCATTGGCAGGTATGCGACTGCGGTAAGACCACAGTGCAAACCGGGCACAGCTACACCTATGAAAACAACGGTGAGAACCATAACAAGTCTTGCTCTGCGTGCGATTACACGGCCGTCGAGGATCACGCCATGATCTCCACCACCGGCAAGTGCGCCTGCGGCATGGATATGGCTGTGGCCGCGGTCACCATCGGCGGCAACACCACCTATGCGGAAACGCTGCAGGCTGCCATCAATGCAATAAAGAGCTGCACAGCATCCGATCATGCCAAGATTACCCTGCTGCAGAGCGTTGCGCTTGGCAGCGAGCGTCTGAACGTCGACTCCGGTGTATTTGTCCTTGATCTGAACGGCTGTACACTTTCCGGCGGCCACGTGGACGGCGTGCTGTACATCACCGGCGGTGATGTGACACTCACCGATTCCGGCGAGGGCGGCACTGCTACCAACACCGGCTCCACGCACTGCGTTGTGGTTGTGAACGGCGGTATAATCAACATCTCCGGCACTGTCAGCATTTCCGGTAATAAGGGTGTGATGGTGCGCAGCGGCACCGCCAATATCACCGGAGGAAACTTCACGACCTCGGGTCTGGAAAGCTGCGGTGTACGTGTCGAAGGCGGCACGGCGAACATCCGCGGCGGTACCATAACCAGCGGCAAGTACGGTGTGTATGCGGGGGAGAACGGCGTCGCTGTCATCAGCGACGGTACCATTTCCGTTACCTATAGCGGTGTGTATGTGAATCAAGGCGCCGCAATCATCAGCGGCGGTACCATAACCGGCCGCAATTACGGCATCTTTTTGTATCAAAACGGCAGCGCCACCGTCAACGGCGGTACCATTTCCGGCACGCTGTATGTAGACGGCACGCTGACGCTTGGTCTGGGCAGCAGTGGTGTGGGCGCCACTTTTGCCGACGGTATTGCTGTGGAGAAATCCAATCTGCAGGATATTCTGTCCACCGCAGCTTCTGTCGGCTACTGGGCAGTGGTGGACGGCAAGAATACGATGCTCAATGTCGATACTGCCTCTGTCGCCATCACCGACAAGGGCGATATCACCGTCAAAGTCACCTGCACCCATCCGGAGAGCAGCAGAACTGATTACACGCCTCTGGAAGACGGCAAGCACAGCTATCTGTGCTCCCTTTGCCAGAACACCTTGACCGAAGATCACACCACCGTCTCGGCGGCCACCTGCGCCAACCTGGCGGTTTGCGGTCTTTGCGGTGAATACGGCGAGAAGGACGCTGCCAATCACGAAGAAACCGTGGTATACGACAACGGCTTCTGCCCCCACGGCTGCTATGAGCCTGCGGTGCTCAACGGTGAAGTCTACGAAATCAGCAACGCAGGTCAGCTCTATTGGTTTGCCGCCAAGGTTAACGCAGGCGAAACGGCTATCAACGGCAAACTGATGGCAAACATCGTGGTCAACACCGGCGATGTCTCCGGCTGCGGCGGCGCGAAGCAGAGCAGCTGGCGGGACTGGACCCCCATTGGTACCGATAATTACAACGGCACCTTTGAAGGAAACAACAAGACTGTCAGCGGTCTGTACTGCAACAACAGCAGTACAGGCTGGGTTGGCCTTTTCTCCTGTGTAAACAGAGCTGGCGTTGTGCAGAATGTGGGCGTCATCAATTCGTACATCAGCGGATATAGTGCTGTCGGCGGTGTGGTGGGTGGCAGTTACGGCACCGTTATTAACTGCTATAACAGCGGCACGATCATCGGCTACTATTCTGTCGGCGGTGTGGCGGGCCTCGTCGAGGGCACCAAGAGCGGACAAACCGTAATCGGCGGCATCATGACGGGCTGCTATAACAGCGGCACGGTCACCGGTGACGACTATGCCGGCGGTGTAGTCGGCCAAGTCAACAACTTCGCCACTGTTACAAACTGCCACAACAGCAGCACTGTCTCCGGCACGATGAGAGTCGGCGGCGTGGCGGCATACAATCGCGGCACCGTTATCAGCTGCCATAACAGCGGCACAGTCACAGGCACCGGAGATGATGACAAACTCGGCGGTATCGCCGGTGTGGTGAACGATAACTTTGGCACTGTTACCAACTGCTATAACAGCGGCACTGTCTCCGGTAATATGCATGTCGCCGGTGTGGTGAACGATAACCGCGCCATCCTTACCAATTGCTATAACCTCGGCACTGTCATCGGCAACAAATATATCGCCGGCTTGGTGTTCACCAACTACGGCACCATTGCCAGTTGCTATAACTTTGGTACTGTCACCGGCAATGCTGGCGTCTCCGGCGCGTTGTGCTTTAACAACAGCACCATTACCAACTGCTATTACCTCAACACAACCGCAGGAGTCGGAATTCTTGACGAAGAGAGCAACAATGCAGATGCAGCAGGTCTGGCGGAAGCCAAAACTGCGGAGCAGTTCGCCTCCGGCGAGGTGGCTTACCTGCTCCAGGGCGAACAGACTGAGCAGGTCTGGGGTCAGGACATCGGCACCGATGATTATCCCGACTTTGTAAGCGCCAGGGTCTATTACGGCTACACTTCCTGCGGCGACACCGGAATGAAATACACAAACGACAGCGCTGCAAGCCAGACGAAGCCTGACCATACCGGCGCGCTGGGCACACCCGTACCCACCGGGGACGGCACGCAGCACGTTGCAACCTGGTCCTGCTGCGGCAACACCGTCACCGGCCCCCACTCCCTTGCCCTTACCTATGTGAATCTGGAAGATGAAGGACACAAGGCTTACTACCCCTGCTGCCAGCAGGCCGGGGATGTGGAAGCAACGGGCCATGAATACGAAAACGGCTGCTGCGTCTGCACCGATGTGAAAGAGTATACCCTCAGCTTCTACGCAAGCGAGGGCGACGAGACCCCCGTGGCCACGTTCAGTGTCCCCTACGGCACGGAGCTGATCCGGCGGGAAGAAGACGAGGACGACAACGTAACCTTCCTCGGCGCGACCGACTATCTGAATGCTCTGATCGGACAGGTCGACACCTCCACGCTCAAAAAAGAACACTATACCTTCCGGAGCTGGGATCTGGAAAACGGTCCCGAAAGCATGTACAAAGATGAAAGCATCTTCGGCATCTGGGATCCGGTCAGCTATGGCATTACCTGGGATCTGGCCGGCGGTTACGCGCAGTATCCCGAGGAGCTGCCCACGGTATATGATTATGGCTACGGCCCAATGCTTTGGACAGGCTTTGCCCGGGAGGGCTATACCTTAAGCCACTTTACCGACCAGTACGGCCAGGCATACACCCTCCATGAGCGAAGCGACCACTACAGCATGGAACCCATTTTGCCCGGTGGCAATCTGACCCTTACCGCGGTGTGGGATGTGAATGCTTACATCCTCCACGCCCAGGATCAGAGCCTGGATGTGGACTACGGCACGGCGCTTACCGACGCCCTGAGCGGCATCGCCCCGGAAAAGACCGGCTATACCCTCACCGGCTGGAAATTCTATCTGGACGAAGGCTGCACCGAGGAATACACCGGCACGACCATGCCCGC
Organism: Oscillospiraceae bacterium; assembly: GCA_017522015.1. GTDB lineage: Bacteria > Bacillota > Clostridia > Oscillospirales > Oscillospiraceae > SIG483. Next base: position 38,913 of record JAFXAW010000007.1, read on the forward strand.
TTATTCCGTCTATGCGCAGCCTGCATTTGAACCCATCCAATACAACATCACTTGGGAACTCAACGGTTGCACCGTAGATTCCTATGTCAGCCGCGCGCTTCCCGAAACCCTGCCCTACAACGGGGATGCGGACCACAAGCATCAGGTGAAGGTTTTCCTGAATGCCCCCGAGGGCTATACCTTCATGGGCTTCCGGGACGGCAACGGCAACGTGCTGGAGTACAGCGCGGCCAACAGCTGGCTGTTCCTCACGGTTACCGGCGACATGACCGTTGAAGCCATCGTGGAACCCAATACCTATATGGCCACCTGGGACAACGGCGACGGCGGAAGCTATGATGTTGGCGTTAAATACGGTGAGGTCATCACCGTTCCCACAAGCGAATTCTTCCAGGACACCTTCCGCAAGGCAGGCTACACCCTCGTCGGCTGGGAAGGCTACACCGAGGGCATGACCATGCCAATAGGCGGCGTTACCATCAAGGCAAAATGGCATATCAATCCCGCCTCCCTGGCAGTTCCCTCCGGCAAGTACACCGGCGAGGCGCACGCCCCCGCTGTCACCGTTGCGGGTCTGACCGAGGGTGAGGATTTCACCGTAAGCTATCCCGCGGATATGACCAATGTCGGCGAGAAGATCATCACCGTCAGCGGCAAGCATGGCGGCAGTGTCACCGTGACCTACACCATTGAAAAGGCCGATCCCCCCGTCATCACCTTCCCTGAGGTGCTCAACAGCATCACCTACGGCCAGATGCTTGAGGACGCGAAGCTCTCCTTCTACGAGAACGAATACGGCACGTTTAACTGGACTGCGCCCATCGGCGTTCCCAACGCGGGCACCAACGGCTATGCGCTGGACTTCTACCCCGAGGACCTCACGAACTATGACTGGGCGGCCTGCAACTGGCAGACGCACAACGCAACATGGATTGAATCGCGCAGCGCGCTGTGCGCCATGGGTCAGGTTCAGGTGGACAAGGCAGAGCCGGTTTACACCGCCCCCACCGCTATTGAGGGTCTGGTCTACACCGGCAGCAGCCAGGAACTGATCAGCGTCAGCGAGGTTCAGGTGGAAGGCGGCGAGCTTTTACTCAGCCGGGATGGAAATATCTATTCCCAAAATCTGCCCGCTGAAACCGATGCAGGTGAATACACGGTTTGGTACTATGTCCGGGGCGATGATAACCACAACGATTCCGCAAAGAAATCTGTCTCCGTGACGATCGCCCGGAAGGAGCTGACCGCCACTGTATCCGGCTCCATGAGCAAGAGCTATGACGGAACCAATGCTGTTCCCGAGCGTCACAGCTTGAACATTGTTCTGAATGGCGTGATCTCCGGCGATACCGTAACTGCTTCCGCAGACTTTGCCTTCGCAGGCGTCAATGCAGGTACGACAACCATCAATGCCACCAACATCACGCTCTCCGGCAAGGATGCTGCTAACTATGAACTGAAGGCCACAACAGCCAGTGCGGATGTGGGCGAGATCGTTGTTTTGGATCTACAGTATCTGGAGCCTCACGATTATGACATCGTCTTTGGCACAGAACCGGTATACAACGGCAAAGAGCAGACCATGACCGTGGAAAGCTTTGTGATGTGCGGCATGGATGTCACCTATGAGGTGACCGGAAACACCGGCACCGAGGCCGGTACATACACAATGACCGTTACTGCAACAGGCAATTTCGCCGGCACGGTCGAAGAGGGCTGGCAAATCACGCGCAAGCCTGTCACCATCACCGCGAAGGACCAGACCGTCACCTACGGCGGCGCGATCTCCGGCGCGGAGATCGCTTCCGTCGGTTTGATTGAAGGCCACAGCGTGACCGCGACCCTGACTCCCAGCACCGCGAACGTGACCGCAAACGGCAGCATCACCGCAAGCGCGGCGGTCATCACCGCTGACGGCACCGACGTGACCGCCAACTATGAAATCACCTACGTTGACGGCAAGCTCGTGATCGAGCCCGACACTTCCGGAATTGATGACCTGACCGCCGGGAATGTCACTTCCGCAAACGAAGCGGACATCAAGGCAGTGCAGGAAATGCTGGAAAACGCAGACTCCGTCAAGGACGAGTGGGCAGCCACCGACGACAAGTGCAGCCAGCTGCTTGACCGGATTGACGAGGTGGAGGCCGAGCAGAAGGAACTGACCGACGCGGCAGCAGACTTTGATCCGGAAACCGTGAAATCCACGGAGAAGGAAGATCTGGAGCAGCTTGCTGAAGACATCGAAGCGCTGCTGGACACCGAGAACCTGACCGAGGACGAGCGCGGCGGTCTGGAAACCGTTTTGGAGCAGGTCAACGACATGATCGACACCGTCGAAGACGCTGCCGAGGCCAGCAAGGACGCGACCGAGGCCATCGATGCACACGATCCCGCAACCGTTACCTCCGCGGACGAGGACGAACTGGAGCAGGCAATCGGGACCATCGACAAGCTGCTGCAGGACGGCCATCTGACCGAAGAAGAGCGCAACGCATTGGAAGATGCCAAGGCGGAGGCCGAGGCGCTGATCGATGTGATCGAAAAAGCGCAGGATGCCGTCAGCACCGAGAACGCCGAAAAGGTCGAAAACGTGACGCCGGAGAATGTAAAACCCGAAGACAAGGCCGATCTGGAAAAGGCAAAGACCGACCTGGAAAAGGCTTTGGAAGACAACGGCGGCAACTACACCGAGGAAGAAAAGAAATCCGTCGAGGACGAGATCGACCGGATCGAGGCTGCGGTTGCAGCGCTTGAGAATGCCGAAGACGTGACGGCAAGCATTGCCCAGCTTCCCGAGTCCGTGGAGCCGGACGATGAAGCAGCCGCCGGGAAGATTTTGGCCGCCAAGGAAGCCTACGACGGGCTGACCGACCACGAAAAGTCTCTGGTGGATGAAGCCTCCAGAGAGAAGCTGGATGAGCTGGTGGCTGCGCTGATCGCCTATGACATCATCAAGGGCGATGGCAGCGAATGGATCAAGGGCAGCGACGGAAGCCTGAGCTTCACCGCAAACGGTCCGTTCAGCAAGTTTGTCGGCATCGAAGTGGACGGCGAAGAAGTGGATGCAAAACACTATGAGGCCAAATCCGGCAGCACAATCATCACTTTGAAGCAGTCCTTCTTAATGAATCTTGCCGCCGGAGAACACACCCTTACTGTGATTTACACCGATGGCGAAACCTCCGGCACGTTCAGGATTCATACCAAATCTCTGACGCCAACAACCGGCGATGATTCCCGCATCCTGCTGTACGTTTCCATGCTTACTGTCAGCCTTGCAGCGCTTGCCGTTCTGCTTCCGGCAGCCAGGAAGCGCAAGAAGGAAAATTCATAACCACAATCGCGAAAAGGGCGGTGACGGAAGCAATCCGTCACCGCCCTGATATTTATAAGAATTCATAGTCCGCAGACGCTATTGTGTATCTATGGATTCTTCTGTATAATAAAAACAGTCTAAGCCGCCTTGGAATTGAGGTGAAAATTCATGGCGCGGAAAGCGAAAAAACGTTCGCAGCAAATGCCACCATTATCTTTTGTGGACAAGCTGATATATTGGGCTATTATGGCATTGCTATGTGCCGCGTATTTCGCCCTGTTGCTCGGCCCTTTACAGTTGAGCCGTATAATCGCTTTTTCTGATGTGGAAGTTATTGCAGTTGTGGATCATGCAAGCGCATTGTGGCTGATCGTGCCGTGGATGACATTTTCCCTGATGACCTTTATATTGTGGGAACAAGCCTATAAAAAGCGCATCCCGATCTTTGGTCGAAAAAATATCAGATACGGCCCCCCGGCCTGGCCCCAGATTTACCCTCTATTCATGAAGAACAAGCCCCCCGTTTGGGTCAGTGAGCGGAAAAAGAAAAACCGAAAGCGAATTGCCACTGTCCTGCTGATCGTGCTGCTGGTCAGCTTCATTCCTTTCCCGTGGTCGTTATATGGCCGGGACTGTTTGTTCTTTGACGGAAGCATTGCGCAGTACAATATGTTTAACAGCCAAACCCATGAATTTAGATCCGGTGATATTGCGGATATCGAAATTGAAACTTTTCGGTACAGCACCGGAAGGTACAGTAGAAAGAAGCACTGGGGCGTCCGGATGGTGTTCAAAACAGCCGGCGGAAAGAAATATACGTTTGAACATGGTGACTTTCGAAATGACGCACATTCAGAGCTTGGACAAATGTTGAATGTCAAGAAACGCTATAATCCCGGAATTATTCATTATGAGGGATTAGAAAATTTGGATCGCGTTATTGCGGACAGAAATTTAACCCAAGAAGAAGTCCGGATGCTGTATCAGTTGTTTGGTCAGCAGAAATAAACACACCGGCAACGGACTCCAATAAAAAGCTCGGCAATAGCAAAGGTTGCCGGGCTTTTTGCAGTTATTTAAGTTGCTTCGGACGAAAATCGGCCCTAACGAAGCGCCAATGTATACGTCCTGCCAGTCCGCAGCAACGGCTTCGTGACCGGCATGGCGACCGAAATATTCACCGTCGCCGTGCCGGATGCTGGTTTTCAGCGCGACCGTCAGCGCGGCGTATGGGCTGAAATGTTGGATTACGTCATTGTTATAATAACGCAAAAGGCTTGACCGACTCGGTCAAGCCTTTAATAACTTTTCAAGCAAATATTCTAAAGCATTACTTTCAGAAGGAAACCCCATACACGCATAATCTTTTCCTCGTTCGCGAAAAAACACTTCCCAACAATGAGAGTTTTTCAGCACATAGTATCCTTCTGCAACGGAACTTTCAAAATGGATCAGATTTGTTGAGATATTGTTGTGTTGGCATAGTTCGAAAAATTCTGTTCTCGTCACATTAAATCCATTCTTTCTGCCGTAGCACTTCGATAATCTTGGCGACATCTGGTGTGGTTAGAAGAATTACTCTTCCGTCATTTGTAAAAATGCGTAAGTGAATGTTATCAACTTGATACCGTTCGATATCCTGCAACCGTATTTCATCCAATCCATATGGTTTATCTTCCAAGCACACGCAGACGATTCCGGCTTCGCAGAAATAGATATTTCCATTTTTGACTTTGCCGTTACCTAAATTAAAATTTCCGTTGGACTTATAGAAAATCGGTGAAACAATAACTTCCTTTTCAAACTTTGCATATCGTTTGTCCATAATTTTCCCGTAAACAACCAAGAAAAGAAACAGCGCAAGGGCAAAGAGCAACCCACACAGAGTAGCAAGTTGCTTCGGTTGATCGAAATCAAACAAAAGCAAAACATAATACCCAATCAAACCAAACAGAAACCCCGAAGCCACGGAAAGGCCGGCTTTGATTTTCACAAACTCCACCTCACTTTATTTCATTGTACCACACCGCCGAAATGATGTAAATTTCTATTATTTAAGTAATATCAAACGAATCCAGGCCAATTCGGCACGAAGTGCTGCGTCCTAACCGGACACACGCAGAGGGCTTCGTGACCGGTATGGCGGCCGAAATGTTCACCGTCGCCGTGCCGGGTGCCGGTTTTCAACGCGACCGCCGTCGCGGTGCATGGGCTGAAATGTTGGACAGCCGCATTATTTTACCCTTTTGGGGCTTGGCTTTCGGGCACGGATTGAAATGCCGTTCCCGTTCATGATCATGCGGCAGCCGTTTTGAAATGTTTTGACAAAACGGCATAGCAAAGGTAAACTTTAGTATGGTTTTGCCAACTGAAGGAATCTCAACTCGTGTGAAGGGGGAAACCGTTTTGAGGAAGAGAAATATTGCAATTATTCTATGTGTATGCATTGTGCTTTGCGCGGTGCTGGCCGTCGCTGTATGGATTCACAGCCGCCCAAATGACCCCGTTGTCATCCTGTATGAAAACGATGTGCATTGCGCGGTGGACGGATATTCAAAGCTTCTCGCAATGAAAAACGCGCTTTCCGAGGGTGATGCCCACGTGGGTGTTGTTTCCGTCGGCGATTTTGTCCAGGGCGGAACGCTTGGCGCCGTTTCCAAGGGCGAATACATCGTAAACATCATGAACAAGGTGGGCTACGATGCCATTGCGCTGGGCAATCATGAGTTTGACTATCAGCTCACCAGACTCACCGAGCTCAACGGCTTGTCAAACACGAAATTCCTCTCCTGCAATTTTGCGAAGATCGGCGAGGATGATTCTTATTTCGAGCCGTATACCATCGCCTCCTACGGAAACGTGGACATTGCCTACATCGGCATCACCACGCCCGAAACCATTACATCGGCTTATCCGTCGCAGTTTAAGAATGACGAGGGCGAGATCATCTTCACTTTCAATGAAAACAAGCTGTATGACATCGTGCAGGCAAACATTGATGCGGCCGAGAAAGCGGGCGCGGATTATGTGATTGCGCTGTCTCATATTGGCTACAGCGATGCAGAGGATTTGCTCGACATTACCGACATCATCGAAAACACCGACGGCCTTGACGCGGTGCTGGACGCCCATGCGCATCTGGTCATCGAGGAAATGTCCGTGAAGAATCGCAAAGGCGACGACGTTCTGCTTTCCTCCACGGGCACAAAGTTTGAATACATCGGCAAACTCACAATCACAGATGAAGGGCTGGACACCGAGCTGATCGAGACCGCGTCCATCGAGGCAACCGACCCCGGGATGGACGCCTATCTTGCCGAGATCAACGAGAGCTACGCCGAGCTTGGCAACCGGAAAATCGGCGAAAGTAAGGTGGATCTGATCACGCACGATGAGAACGAAAACCGCCTCGTCAGAATTGCGGAAACGAACCTCGGCAACCTCTGTTCCGATGCGCTTCGCGTGACGACAGGGGCGGAAATCGCCTTTGTCAACGGCGGTGGCCTGCGCGCGCCCATGGCCGCAGGCGACGTAACTTTCAATGATATTTTCTCTGTGTTTCCTTTTAACAACCAAGTGGTAACGGCTGAGGTATCCGGCCGGATCCTGCTTGATATGCTGGAAATGGCCATGATGAATTATCCGGAGGAAGACGGCTCATTCCCCCACATGTCCGGTTTGACCCTGTCGGTCGACGCCTCGATTGACAGTTCCGTACAGGTTGATGAAAATGGATTTTTCACCGGTGTGAACGGCGAGTATCGGGTTTACAACGTAAAGGTCTTTGACAAAGAAACCGGCACATACATCCCCCTTGAGCCTGACGGCAAGTATGTTCTCGCGGGCTTCAACTATTTCCTGCTCGACTTCGGCGGCGGCATGACAATGCTCAAAGACGCAACGATTCTGGATGCCGAAGGCACGCTGGATGTGGAGCTGCTCGAGCGTTACATCACCGACCATCTCGGCGGCATTATTGACGAAAGCTATGCCGAAGTTGACCGCAGGATTACCTTTACGGACGGAAAGCCCGAAAGCTAAGCGCAGCGTGTTCAGGTGAGTGTGAATATCGCTTTTGACGCCTGCTCAGCTTTCCTGTTTCGAACTATCTATACGCGCTTCGCGCTGGGTCGCCAGCCGCCTCCGCTCTGTCCGCTTGACGGAGCGGAGGTTTTGCTATATGATAGAGCCATCACATAAAAAAATCGTAAGGAGGCCCCCACACATGGTAACATTTGAAAAAGCAGGTCAGCAAAACGCTGAGGAAACCCTGCGCATCGCACTTGCGCGCGCGAAGGAGCTCGACTGCCCCATCGTCATCTCCTCCACCATGGGCACAACTGCGCTCACGCTTCTGGATCTGGCCGAGGAGCTCGGCTTCACGGGTCCGGTCGTGATTGTCCGCGGCGTATCCAACAAGTATAAAAACGGCGTCAACCTCATGGATGCCGAGACCAAGAAGCAGATTGAAGCGCGCGGCGCGACCGTCGTCACCGCCGGACATGCACTTAGCGTCGGCGAGCGCGGCATCAGCGCGAAATTCAAGGGCATCTCTCCGCTGGAGATCATGGCCGAAACGCTGCGCACGATGGGTCAGGGCACCAAGGTCAGCTTTGAGGTTTCCATCATGGCGCTGGAGGCGGACGCGATCCCCTACGGCAAGCCCGTTGTCGCCTGCGGCGGCTCTCACCGCGGCGTGGACACCGCGATGGTCATCACCCCCGCCTATTCCGCAAACATTCTGGAAACCGTCGTGCACGAGTTCCTCTGCAAGCCCTTTGATCCCAGCAACGCCCACATCAAGCTCACCTTCTGAGCGCATAAGAATCACCAAAGCCCTCATTTCCCGCTCGGGAAATGAGGGCTTTTTCATGCATATCACGGGCGACCAAAACGGGCAGGATATATAACTGCGCAAAAGCTCCCGCTCGTATGCGCTCCGGCAAACAAGGCGCGGTGCTCTGGCAAGATTGCAGACTTGCCGCATTCCGGCAAATAAGGCACGCAAACAGACAGCGGGCGGTTCATAATGAACCGCCCGCTGTCTGTTCTTATATGCCGTCTTGCACGGACTTTAGCGAGGCTTAAACTCGGGGTTTCCGAAGGCGCGACCCAGCAGATAGCCGTAGGTCATGCCGGAACCGGTGCTGTTGCCGGGCATGATGAAAGGATAGTCCACGCCGTAACGGCCGGCCATGGTGTTACCCAGCACGTAGAGACCGGGCACAGGCTCATTATGCTCGTCCAGCGCGCGGAACTGTTCGTCCACCTTCACGCCGCCCACCACGCAAAGCGTGGCAGCGCCGATCTTGCGGCCGTAATAAGGCGGCTTATCCAGCGGAATGAGCATTTCCTTCCGCTTGCCGAACTCATCGTCGTGCCCCTTCTCGCAGAAGGCGTTATAGTTGTTGAAGGTCTCCTCAAAGGCGTCCGGATCAATGCCCATCTTCTCGGCCAGCTCACGCGGGGTGTCCGCCTGCACGGTGTTTCCGGTGCGCAGGCCCGCCTCGAGATGAATGCGGGACATCTCCGGATTGGAGCCCTCGTTCCAGAAGAGGCCGCCGCCGTAAGGCAGGGTGGCTTTGACCTTCTCGGTCAGGTCGGAATCGAAGATGCTCCAGCAATACTGGTAGCCCGTGCGGATGATGCCCAGGCTGCGCGCCTGCAGATAGTTATCCTCGTTCATGTAGCGTTTGCCCTTGGGCGTCACGAAGAGGAAGCAATAGGTCGGGTGATCATAGGCCTGCGGGTGCGACATGATGGGGAACGGCGCATCCTCAAAGGCGGCGCCGGCCCAGAGCGCAGCGCGGTGTCCCTCACCAACGGACATGCCCTTGGGCGCGTTCACCTTCGCGGCCGTCTTGTTGGCCACGGGGCAGAGATCCTCGCACATCTCGTCGTTCCACTCGATTCCGCCGGTGGAGACCAGAACGCCCTTGGAGGCGTAAACCGCGATGAGCTTGCCGTCCGCCGTCTGCGCAGCGGCGCCCACCACGCGGCCATCCTCCTTGATGAGCTGAAGCATGGTGGTGTTGAAGAGGAACTGCGTATCGCGCTTGAGGCATTCCTGATACATGGGCTCCATGAGCACGGTCACGCCAAAGAGTCCGCGCTTGCCGCCGCTTTCGGGCTTTCTGGTGAAAACATGGGCGCAGGGAATCTCTTTATACGACTCGCCCCTGTAGGCCGCCTGCAGAATGCTGACGTTATAGCCGCCGTACTCCGGCTTGCCGGCCATCTCCATGGCCCAGTCCATCGCCTCGCCGCAGTTGTAGGCAAAGAGATGCACCAGCCGCTCGTCGCAGCGGTTCGCCGAGCGCTTGAGCCACTCGCGGACCAGCTCGTCCGGGTCGTTCTCATAGCCCTGAGAAGCCATATAGCTGGAGTTCACCACGCCCACGCTCGCGGCATAGCCGTGGTAGGAGCCCAGCTTCTCAATCACCGTGACTTTGCAGCCGGACTCGGCAGCGCTGCACGCGCAGGACAGACCGCTGATACCGGCGCCGATGACCAGCACCTCCGTCTGATAGGTTTCCGCAAAATCTTCCTTGGCAAAGGGCTTCGGGGGTGTTGCCCATGCGCCCCATTTGGGGTTGATGTTCATAGCATTCTTCCTTTCTGTCCCGGTCGCGCTGCCGCTTATCTCCGCGCTGCACAACACAATATATATTCTTCCTTGATTTTACAATGCCGCGCTCTGCGTGTCAATAGAGCGCGGCAAATACAGCCTGGCCTGCGGAAAGCAAATCCGCAGGCCAGAGAAAATTTCTATGCAAATTCTTTAGTCGTTGGTCACGTTGCCGTCCCCGCTCACGGGGATGGCTTCGCCCAGAAACTTCGGCTCAATCTTCAGAATCACGGCGGCAAAATCCTTGCACCGGGCAACGATTTCCCGCACGTCCCGCAGCGTCTGCCCGGCATAGCTGTGGTAATCCGAGGCAACGCCATAGGCCTCCACACCGAGCTTCTCCGCGATATACAGCGCGCGATAGAGATGGTACTCCTGCGTAACGATGAGGATTTTGTCCGCCTGAAAGATCTCCTTCGCGCGATAGACGCTGTCATAGGTGCAAAATCCGGCGTGATCCATGAAGACATCCTCCGCGGGAACGCCTGCCTCCAGCGCATAGGTCTTCATCGCGGCAACCTCGTTGTAGACCTCCTGCCCGTGGTCGCCGCTGACGAGCAGCTTGGGCGCGGCGGAATCAAAATAGAGCGAGACGCCGCGCTGAAGACGGTCGCGGAGCATATCGCTGGGCGTGCCGTCCGGCTTCACCTGACAGCCGAGCACCATAATGCAGTCCACATCCTCCAGCGCTGCCGCTTCCTCCGGCGTGATCACCCGGTCCGCTGCATAGTCCCGGACATAGGCATTGATGCCAAAAACCGTCGCCGCACCCAGCACGGCAAGGCACAAAAGGACAAGCAAAATCTTTTTCCACACGCTCTTCTTTTTCATCGGCTGTACCCTTTCCTCCGCATCGGGCTGACGCTTCCGCATCTGTTTGGGAGGCGTTAGCCCGGCGCGCATTATACTCCTGTATATATTTATAGCACGGATTTGCAAGCTTTTTGTAAACAGAGAAGCCCTTTTTCATCCGCAGCGCTTAAAAAAGCTGCCTGCCGGCGGATTCGACAGACGCACTTCCCGCCCCGGCAGCATCCGCCGGGCAGCCGCACCGGCACAAAGCAGAATGGCGCCGCTGAAAGCCGCGCCATTCCTGTTAAAACCGATTTTCCCCTTTTGGAAACCATTTTATGCGATCCGGACAGGCAGGTCTACGTATCCAGCCGCAATCGGGCTTGCTTTCCTGCGCAGCGGAGGCGTCAGATCGCCTGCTCCGTGCGCATGATGAAGTCATCCTGCGTCTTTTTGTCAAGCGAGACAAAATAGGTCGAGAAGCCCGCGATGCGGACGATGAGGTTCTGATACTCGTCCGGCTTATCCTGCGCCTCATGCAGCGCCTCCGAGGAGACAACGTTGAACTGCACCTGCATGCCGCCGAGCGCGAAATAGGCCCGAATGAGCTGCTTGAGCTTTTCAGCGCCGGCATCCCCCTCCACGCTGCTGGGCGAGAAGCGGATGTTGAGCTGGTCGCCGTTGGTGAGCGCGCGGTGCGGCAGCTTAGCCGCGCTGCGCAGATAGGCGGTGGGGCCGTTCTTGTCAAAGCCCTGACGGGAGCTGATCGCGTCGGCAAGCGGATCGCCGTTCTTGCGGCCGTCCGGCGTGGCAAGCGTCACGCTGCCGGAGTAGATATGCGCCGTCATCGTGAAAGTGCCGCCGGAGTAGTTGCCGCGCGGGCCTTCGCCGTTTGTCATGATGTCGGCAAACAGCTTCAGCGCCCAGGCGGCGAGGCCGTCCACCTCATCATTGTCGTTGCCGTAATGCGGCACTTCGTTGATGATGGTCTGGCGGAGCTGCTCATAGCCCTCCCAGTTGTTCTGCAGCGCGTCATAGAGCTCGCGCGTGGAGACCGTTTTATCGTCAAAGCAGAGCTTCTTGATCGCCATGAGGCTGTCGCCCACGTTGGCGGTGCCGATCGCCGTCAGGCCAATGCGGTTGTACTTCGCGCCGCCCTCCGTGACGTCAAGCCCCTTCTCCATGCAGCCCTCCATCAGCGTGGAAGCGGCAATGCAGGGGAAGTAATGGGAATAGACCATCTCAAAGGTGTTGGCATAGGACATGTTCCAGTCGAGCAGATACTGCATCTCCTCTTTGAAGGCCTCCTGGAACTCCTCAAAGCTCTCGTACTCATAGAGCTTCTTGCAGGGCTTCGCCATTTTGCCGGTTCTGGGGTTGACGCCGCCGTTGATGGTGATGAGCACGACGTTGACCATATTCCAGATGGATTCGCTGCCAGTGCAGCCGCAGGCAGGCCACTCGTTTCCGGTGCCCGCAGGCTCGACACAGCCGACAATGCTGTAATCGCGCGCATCCTCCAGCGAAAGGCCAAGATCCATCAGCATCGGGATAATCAGCTCGTCGTTCTGAATCTGCGGAATGCCGCCGCAGCGCTTGCTGGACTCGATGCCGAGGCGCCACACGTCATCCGGCGTGTTCTTATGCACGCGCAGGGCGACTGTCGGATCCGGGAACATGATGCGGCCGTAAGTCTGCAGGAATTTATAGGTGGCGGGCGTGGTGGCGTCCGTGCCGTCCGGCTTCATGCCGCCGAGCGTGAGCGCGATGCCGGCGGTCGGCGTAAGGCCGTTGTAGATGGAGGAATAGATATTCATGCCCTTCTCCATCAAGGAGAGGACGCGATTCGTGTCCGCAGACGGAAGCACGATGATGTCACTGAGCTTGAGGATGAAAGCATCGGCATATTCCTGAGCCTGCTCGTCGCTGATCGTGTTTTCCTGCAGCTGCTTTTCCAGCAGATAACCGGTGTACTGGTCGATGCGGCCGATGGACTGTCCGTGCTGCTGCGCGTCCGTGGAGAGCATGAGCTGATAGAAAATTGCAGCCTGCAGCCCCTCCCAGAAGGTGCGGGCGGGGTTTTCCATGATCCAGTCAAGCGAATCCGCCATAGAGAGCAGCTCGGCCTTGCGCGCGCCTTCTGCGGTTTCCGCCTTCTTGCGGCAGGCCTCGGCGTAGCGCTTCGAGAGCAGGATTGCGCCGTCACACACGCGCACAACGGCATGGTAGAAAATGTTGTTTTTCGCCTTCTTGCCGAAGACCTTGCCCCGCAGCTCCTCGATCTTTTCCAGCGCCTGACGGCGGACTTCACCGAAGCCGACATTGATCGCCTTGTTGAAGTTGCCGATATAATGTCCCTGTGCGATGCCGGACACGCCGCGCGGCCCCTCGCCCTTCGGAATGTTGAGCAGGCAGCCGTTGCCGACGGCATCCCAGAAATCGTCCGTCAGCGCGCCCTCAACCATCTTGGACACCGTGCGGTCCTTCCAGAACTCATAGGCCTCGCGGAACACCTCGCGCTGCTCAAAGCTCATATAGATGGAGTTTTCGCTCTGCCAGGCCTTCTTAAAGGTCTCATCGTCTCCGTTGACAACGCCGGGAATCCAGCGGCAGTTCCAGTCCACATAGGGGCTCAGCGAGCGCTGGGCAGGGCCGGTCGTTCCGACAAAGATGTCATCATCAAAGACATTGACTTCCTTGGTCGCGCACCAGGTATACAGCGCGCCGGCGCGCTTGAGAATGGGGAATTCGTTTTCATGCGTCTTGTAATAATTCGTGTAAATCTCCGTGCGTTCCGAGTTGATCGTCATGAACTTCCCGGAAGAAAAAGCATCCCGTTTGGCGCGGATCGCCTGGATGCGCTCTGACATCGGTGCAAATTGGAACATAAGCCCTCTCCCCTCTGTGAATCAGCATATGCGCTGTTATTTTATCGCGTGGATATACCTATCCACAATACTTGCCAATATTTTATCATAGCGGCCGTCCGGTTTCAACGAAAATTTTTCCTTGCCGATTCCGATTCCTATGATATACTGAGAAAAAACAATCCCCCGAAAGGCAGGAGGATGTATGGAAAAGACACTCACGGGAAAAGTTTATGATATTCAGGGTTTCAGCGTGCAGGACGGCCCCGGCATCCGCACGACCGTGTTCCTGAAAGGCTGCCCGCTGCGCTGCCCCTGGTGCCACAGCCCGGAATCCCAGCGCTTTGAAACCGAGCTCAACTGGATGAAGGTGCGCTGCATCGGCCTTGATGCCTGCGGCCACTGCCTGAACGTCTGCCCGCAGGACGCCATCACCCGCGGTACGCTCACGAAAAACGCCATCGGGGAGGACATTGTCTATCCCCAGGTGGACAAGAGCAAATGCAACGAGTGCGGAAAATGCGCTTCGGCCTGCAAGGCGACGGCGCTTTACATGTGCGGCACGGACAAAACCGTGGACGAGGTGCTGCACCGCCTTGTGCGCGACAAGCCTTTCTTTGACGAATCGGGCGGCGGCGCAACGATCTCGGGCGGAGAATGCCTCTGCCAGCCGGAGTTCACGCGCGAGCTTCTCCGTCGCTGCAAGGAAAACGGCATCCACACGGCGGTGGACACCACCGGCTTTGTGCAGTGGGAGACCATTGAAAGCGTCCTGCCCTATACTGACCTGTTCCTGTATGACCTCAAATGCATGGACAGCGCGCTGCACAAGCAGGTCATCGGCGTTCCGAACGAGCTGATTCTTGAAAACTGCAAAAAGATCGCCGAAGCCGGCGGCAGACTGCAGATCCGCATCCCGACGATCCCGATGTTCAACGAATCGAAAGAGCATTTTGACCAGTACGCCGCATTCCTGACGGAAATCCGCGACGCGATTGATCTTGTCCAGCTCCTGCCGTATCACACGCTTGGCGTTTCCAAGCACGACCGGCTGCTGCGCAACGAGCAGGTTTTCGTTGCAACGCCGCCCACGAACGAGCTTATGCAGGCGCGCAAGGCGCAGCTTGAGGCCTGCGGCCTGCCCGTGATGATTCACTAAGCCGCCGGGCAGATTCCCGCGCAGATTCAAGTGGCGGGCTGACGGATAAAGGGCTTTCGTGCGTTCACTTTGCCAGCCCTGTACCTGGCATCAACACAGCGCCCGAAACCGTGCGCATTCAAATAAAAAGAGACTGCATTCCGCTTTGAACCGCTCCGGTTCTAAGCAGAATATGCAGTCTCTTTTGTTTTCTTTTCCACAGGCAAATTCAGCTTCGGACTTGTCGCTTTGTCGGATTTCTCCGATTGTGCATCACGTTTCGGCCTGCTCTGCCACTCCCGGCTCATCAACCGGGCCTTCCCCAAGGAACGCAAGCGGGGCATCTCGGCGGATACGCTCCATGGACTTTCCAAACAGGCGGTTGCACAGCGCGACCGCGCGCCCCGTGCCAAGCATCGCCGCAACCGTGCCGATGCCCACGCCGACCACGCGGTGCACGGCGAGCAGGCCGATCGCAAGCGCGGCGCAGCCGCTGAGAATATCAAAGGCGTTCTTTGTGATTCCCATCGGGCGGCGCAACCTTTCGCTGAGCGCCTGCACCAGACCGTCCGCCGGATTCGGCACAAGGCGCATTGCAAGCATGATCGCAGCGCCAAAGCCGATGCAAGTGATGGCGAGGATCAGAATCAGAATGCGCAGCCACAGGGCATCCGGCGTCGGCAGCAGTGCGGAGATCAGATCCATGCAGCGCGTGAAGACATAGCAAAACGGAATTTGGAGCAGATCAAAAACCTTAAAGTTTTTCTTCCCCTTGATCAGCGACTCGGCAACGAAATAGATGAGGAACGCAACGAGCGTGGTGTTGGCAAATTTCAGCGCGGTGATCTGTGACACGCAGTACGCGATCGCAACAAGCGGCGACACGCCCCAGCCCGTTTTCGTGTTGAGCACGAGTCCGACCGCCAGAATAACCAGACCGATTGCATAAACGCCAAGGCGTTTGCCGAATTTCACCTGCGTCCCCTCCCTTTTTTCGACAGTATAACACGCCCCGACCCGCTCTGCCAACAGGAACTTGCGCCGCGCCGCCCGGAAGGGTTGCTTTTTCCCCGCATCTGCGATAAAATCAGACCATATTAAAAAACAAAACGGAGGGCAAACCATGAAAACGCTCATCATCACCGGTTCCCCCAAGAAAGAGGGGCTCTGCGCGGAGCTTGCGGAAATCGCCCTGGAGGCCGCGAAAAAGGCGGGCGCGGAGGCGGAGGTTCTGCGCGTGCACGACTGTAGACTTCAGCCCTGCCGCATGTGCGGGGACGGCTGGGGCAGCTGCCGCGAAAAGCACGTCTGCGCCTTTGGCGGCGACGGGCTGACCGAGCTGCAGTCCAAGCTCGCGGAGGCGGACAGTTTCGTGCTCCTCACCCCCGTCTACTGGGGCGGACTCAGCGAAGAACTGAAATCTTTTCTCGACCGCATCCGCCGCTGCGAAGCCAGCAAAAACTTCAGCAAGAATCCGGAGAGCAAATCCGCCTTTGCGGGCAAACCCGTCATCATGGTCGCTTCCGCCGGCGGCAGCGGCAACGGCACTCTGACAGCGCTGGAGCAGATGGATCTTTTCGTGCGCCATGTGGGCGGCAAATTCTATGATTACATCCCCCTGACCCGCTGGAGCTTCGGTTATAAGAAAGCCACGCTCGCCTCTGCCGTCACGGCCATGCTCACCGAATAAGCCGGCGAATTCCGCGCCTGAGCGCATCCGCAAAAAGCAGAAAACACAGCAAAAAGCCCGCGGCGACACACCGTGATCGCAGCGGGCTTTTTCTGTCCGTTTCCGGACAAATGATTCTCTCTGCCGGCAGCGTACTCACCGCCCGCTGCCGGCTATTTTGTATTCAGCGCAGCGCCGCTTTCTCACTCGCGGCTGACCATCATGAGCACCTGATCGGACTCCATGATGAGCTTATCGTCCTGATTGAGAAGCTTGAGGTTCTGTTTGAGGATGCCCCGGCCGGGCTTGGAGCTGTGGCGCTTCTCGGTGGGCACGACGACGACGTGGATCGTGTCGCCGATCATCAGCGGCGCGACGTATTTGAGCGTGCACTCCATGAACGCGATGGTGGTGCCCTCATGCGTACGCATCTGATTGGTCAGACCGGTGGAGATGATAAAGCCCAGCGCGCCGTGCGCAATCCGCGTGCCGAACATGTTGGTCTTGGCGAATTCCTCGTCAACGTGCAGCGGGTTGTAGTCTCCGGACAGGCCGGCAAAAGTCATCACATCCGCCTCCGTGATCGTGCGGCCGGCGCTGACGTACTCTTTGCCGATCTCAAAATCCTCCAGATACAGTCCCGCGGGTTCGTAATGGTATGCCATGTGTGTATTCTCCTTTCTCAAGTTCGAAAATTCTATTTTTATTGTGGTTTTCTTTTTTGTTTGTCAAACTCTGCGCTTGCCCCTGTCACAGAACCGGGATGCCCACGCCGCTGCTGCGCAGCATCTCGCGCAGGCGCTCCATGTGCTCCGCCGTGGGAATCCCGACGCGGAAAGCCTGCCCTTCCCCAAGCTGCTCCCGCTTCCCCTCGCCAAGGTCGTGATAGGGCAGCAGATGCAGCTGCGTCGCGGTCGCAACGCTTTTCGCCAGCTCCGCAAGCAGGGCCATGTCCTCCTCGCTGTCGTTATAGCCCGGAATCAGCGGCGTGCGGATCCAGATGTCGCACTGCGGAAAATGCGCGGACAGCCGTTTCAGATTGTCGAGAATCCGGGCATTGTCGCAGCCCGTATAGCACCGGTGCTTCTGTGGGTCGACCGCTTTGATGTCGTACAGGAAGGTGTCGCAATATGGCGCGAGGCCCTCCAGCGTCTCCCACGCGGCAAAGCCGCAGGTCTCCACAGCGGTGGTGATGCCCGCCTCTTTCGTCGCGCGCAGCAGCGCGAGCGTGAAGTCCGCCTGCATCAGCGGCTCGCCGCCGCTGACCGTCAGGCCGCCGTCCTCTCCATAAAAGATCCGGTCCTCCAGCACCTCCTGCATCACCTCGTCCACGCGCATCCGCTTTCCCGTCATCTCCCGCGCGCCCAGCGGACAGGCCGCAGCGCAGCTTCCGCAGCCGATGCAGGTGTTCGGTTTAACGCGCACTTTCCCGTCCGAAACGGAGAGCGCCTTTTGCGCACAGGCCGCGACGCAGGCACCGCAGAGCGAGCATTTTCTCTCGTCCCAAAACACCTGCGGATGCGCGAGCTGGGATTCCGGATTTGCACACCACAGGCAGCGCAGCGGGCAGCCTTTGAGAAAGACGCCTGTGCGGATGCCGGGGCCATCGTGGATGCAGCAGTGCTGTATGTTAAAAACGATTCCTGTTCTTTCTCCGTCCATGCTCATGCTTCTCCATATCGCTGATCCGTCGCAAGCCGGCGACAAAGCCATACTCCGCCGGGGCGGATTTCTCGGCCGGCTTCATCCCGTTCTTCGTGAGGCATTTTACACAGTATAGCACATTTTTTGCCACATTCCATACCCAAAGACAGAAATGCCGGAAGAATTCTTTTTTCTTTCCCCTGCGCGCGGCGCTTTTCGGAAAGCGATTGAATTGTATTCGGAATTGTGGTTTAATGTGAAGTATAACAGGCTGCGAAACGAAATCCAAACCCGCCTCACGGCGCACGTTTCCGCGCAGCGCGAAGCAAACTGCTGTGGCGGGTGACCAAATTCCATCGGGAAAGGGACAGGGGCAATGAGAGAACGCGTCGAAAAGATGAAAGAAAGCCTGCGCGTGAGCAAATATCCGCTCTGCGTGGAGCAATTCCGCCTTGCCAATGAATCGCTGGAGCTGACCGCCGGCCAGCCGATGCTGCTGCGTCGGGCAAAGCTGCACGCGCATGTTCTGGATAACATCACGATCTTTATCGAGGAGGGAGACCTGCTCTGCGGCGCGGGGGCGAGCAAGCCCTTCGGGCTGGAGATGCAGTATGAATACGGCGTCTGGACGAAGGACGAGGTGGAATCCCTCAAGTCGGAGATTTACACCATCTCGCCGGAGGATGAGGCGGAGCTTTACCGGCTCAACGAGCGTTTTGCCAGCAACAGCCTCAACAGCAATCTGGTCGAGACGATGGGCAAATCCCTCGGCATGGACGAGCGGCTCTGGCCCTTTATGAAATCCGGCGTTGTGCTCCCGCCGTGGAAGGACCGCACCGGCGGCTCCGGCGGCGGCTACGCCATGTCGGGCTACGGCCTCGGCCCGGGCTTCTCGCTGGTGTGCATTGATTACGAAAGAATCCTGCGCGAGGGCGCAAAAAGCGTGATCAATGAAGCGAAGGATTGCCTGAAAAACCTGCGCTATCACGAGGCGGACAGCATCAAAAAGCGGAATTTCTGGGAGGCCGTCGTCCTTGTTTTTGAGGCATGGGTGCGCTTTGCAAACCGCTATGCCGAGCTTGCCGCGCGCATGGCCGAAGAGGAGACGGACGTGCTGCGCAAAGCGGAACTGCTGGAGATGGCGGCAATCTGCCGCAAGGTGCCCTACGAGCCTGCGGAGACCTTCCGCGAGGCGCTGCAGTCGTTCTGGTTCACGTTCCTGATGGCCTGCCCCTCCCCCACCGCCACAGCGGGGCGCTTTGACCAATACATGTATCCTTTCTATGAGAAGGACATTGCCGAGGGCCGTCTCACGCGGGACGATGCGCTGGAGCTGCTGGAGATTCTGCGCTGCAAGACCATGAAGATCAACCGCGTGTCGGGCATGGCCAACCGCGCGAAAAACGCGGGTATGGCCAAGTGGCTCAACTGGACGATCGGCGGTCAGAAAGCGGACGGCAGCGACGCGACGAACGAACTGAGCTATCTGCTGTTGGAAGCGGCGCTGGAAACGCATCTGCCGCACCACACCATCACCGTGCGCGTACACAAAAACACACCCGACAAGCTGATGGAAAAGGCGCTCGAGGTCGTGCATTCCGGTCTCGGCATGCCCGCTTTCATCGGGGATGAGAGCTACATCCGCTTCTTTACGGAGGACGGCACGCTCTCTCTTGAGCAGGCGCGGGATTATTGCGCAACCGGCTGCGTGGACGGGAACATCCCCGGCCGCACCCGCACGCAGGTTGCCTGCTTCTTCATCATCCCGCACGCGATGGACATCTGCATGCACAACGGCTACTGCCGCTTCACCAAAGAGATGGTCGGCCTGCAGATCGGCGACGTCACGAAGATGGAAAGCTTTGAAGAGTTCAAGGCTGCCGTTTTCCGGCAGATTCATTATCTCATGGGCATGGCGGCCGAGCGCGTGAACGTCGAGCTTATCGCGGAGCGGGAGCTGTTTCCGGATGTTTTCCGCAGCGCGCTGATGACTGACGGCGTAAAAACCGGAAAGGATATGTTCAACCGGCGATTCTGCTTTGAAAACGGCGGTCTCGTCGGCGCGGTCGGCGGCGTGAACACGGGCGATGCGCTCATGGCGATCAAAAAGCTCGTCTACGACGAGAAAAAATACAGCATGGCGCAGCTGCTCACGGCGCTGGATGCCGACTGGGTCGGCTATGAAGCCATGCAAAAGGACTTCCTGAATGCGCCCAAGTACGGCAACAACATCGACGAGGTGGACAGACTCGTGGCCGAGGTCTACGACGAGCACAACAAGGCCTGCCGCAGCTACCCGAGCGCGTACGGGGAGACGATCAAGCCCAACGCCATCTCCATCTCCGCCCACCAGCCCGGCGGCGCGCTGACGGGCGCGACGGCCGACGGCCGAAAGGGCGGGGAGATTCTGGCGGACGCCTCCATCTCCCCCAGTCACGGCAAGGATGTGCGCGGCCCGCTCGCCGTTTTCCAAAGCGCCATGAAGATCAATCAGGATCACTATCAGGGCACGCTGTTCAACATGAAATTCCACCCGACCATGCTCAAAACGCCGGAGGACAAGCGCAAGCTCGCCGGCCTGATCCGCACCTATCTCACAAACGGCGGAAAGCACATTCAGTTCAACGTGGTCGACAAAGAGGAGATGCTCGACGCGCAAGTCCATCCCGAACAGCACGAGGAGCTCACCGTGCGCGTCGCGGGCTACAGCGCCTATTTCAACCGCCTGCCCACCTCCATCCAGAACGAAGTTATCGAGCGCACCTCGCAGGCGCTGTGAGTGGGCGAAGGCGCTGCCCTCCGGCGGCGCGGATGTTTATCCGTTCACGGGAAAAGCTTACGAAAAACCCATTCCCCCCAGAGCAAAGGGGAAACAAAAGCTGCATAAAGCAAAGGGAAGCAGAGCCTCTCGGCTCTGCTTCCCTTTTTATGTTCCCTGTCGCGCATTTTTGGTACGCTTCTTTGCTGCGCTTTGTGACTGCTCGATCTTTGCGCAGCCTTGTTTTGCGCCTTTATCGCGTTTCCTTATTCCCTTTCGCGCTCAGCTTTCCGCTCTCCGACTCTCGCCGGTGGCGTAATCAATGACGATTCCGGGCTGGACGTTGTAGGCAAAGACGCAAAACTGCACGCCCCGGCCGCCGTCCTCCACGGAATAGGCCTCCATCAGAACGCCGCGCGCGACAAGCTCCTTGCCCACAAACACAGGCGTAACGCGGTACATCACGTGATTTCCCGTGCTCTTCACATAGTCGCAGACCTCGTCTTCATAGGGCAGCATACCCTCGACATTGAGATAGCGTGTTCCGGTGGTCAGATTGCGCTCGTTTGCGTTCTCCCCCGCGAGCATGAACGCAATCAGGTGGCAGCGATTGTATAGATATTTATCCGAGATCAGGTCGTCATAGCGGACGGTATGCCAGCCGGCGGGCTTAATCATGCCGATGTCTCCGCGTTTTTCGGTCGGCATCAGCTCCGTTCCGATGCAGGCCATCGCGCTGCCGCAGCGTCCGAGCGAATCGAGCGGTGCATAGTCCTCATAGGCCGTGTCCACAACTTCGTTCTGCGCGAAAAGCGGGATATTGCCGTGGATCTCCGCAACCGGCTCGCCGGAATATTCCGGCACCTCCGCGTAATCAAAGCCATCCGGCACCTCCGGAGGCGTCGAGCCGCCCATGAAGTAGCCAACGACTGCGATCACGCACAGCAAAAGCGCGACTGCGCTGATGCTCTTCTTGCCGCCGCGGCGCTTCTTCCCGCTCACAAATTTATTCCCTGAATAAGCCATTTTCTTCCCCTGTTCTGTATATGTCAGCTTTCCGCCTGCGTCGTTTTCTTCTGTCTTCCAAAGGTCATGTAGAGAACAGCCATAATGATGATGTTCAAAATATTCAGCCCGAGCATGATGAACATATCAATACGCTGGCCGACAATGTAGTTGTTGAATGCCACATCTTCGCGCGCCGTCAGGCCGACCACAATGCTGAATATGGTAATGCCGATCCCGCTGCCGAGATTGCGCGCGGTGGACATCATGCCGGAGGCCACGCCGCCGGAATTGGCGGGCACGCTGCCCATGACCATCGAGGTGACGGGCGCGTAGAAAAGTCCGCCGCCGATTCCGTAGATCACAACGCAGACAATCACCAGCGCCAGCGGAGAATTTTCTGTCAGCGTACAGTAGCCCACAACGGCGAGCGCCTGAATGACCATCGCCGCGAGCATATAGCGGAAAGGCCCTTTCCTGTCACACCAGCCGCCGGTGAAGGGCCCGAGCGTGCCCATCATAAAGGAAAAGCCCATCGTGCACAGCGAGGAAACCGTTGCCGTCTGGAACTTGATGTCCTGCACGAAGAACGGCAGCGCCGTGTTGGTGCCGGAGGACACAAGATAGCCCAGCAGGCAGCCCACAAACCCCAGCGCGAACTGCTTGTTTTTCAGCAGCTTGAAGTCCAGCAGCGGCGCCTCCGCCCGATTCTCCACCCGGATGAAGAAAAACAGCGAGACGGCAAACACGGCCAGCAGCGAAATCATCAGATAGGTCGGGATGGTGATGGTGCGCGCGTTGAGCGCGACCATCAGCGTGCCCAGCGTCACGACCAGCAGCGCCGTGCCAAGCCGGTCACTTCTGGTGGGTTTGCAGGCAAACTTGCCCAAAAACAGCACGCCGAGGACAAGCGCGATGATGCCGAACACGCCGCCGAAGGCCAGCGCCAGCCGCCAGCCCACCGTCTCGGACAACACTCCGCTGATGAGCGGGGAAAACGCGCCGGAGTAGGACACCGCCATCGAATACAGCCCCATCATGCGGCCGCGTTTGCCCGGATAGGCCTGGGACAGCATGGCCTGCACCACCGACTGCACCATCGCAGCGCCCACCGCCAGAGCGGAACGGAAAAGAACCAGCGAGATAAAATTCCGGGCGAACACGGTCGTCAGCGCGGTGACGACAACCAGAACCCCCTGTCCCCAAATAAACAGCTTCTGATAGCCGATGCGGTCACCGAGCCGGCCGAAGGGCAGCGTCAGCACGCCGCTGATCAGCGAATAGAAAATATTGATTATAACGATCAGATCGGTGTCGATTGCCAGCTCTTTTGCAATCACGGGCAGCAGCACGTTGAGCGCGCCGTGGGGATAAAATGCGCTGACGGTGCCGACCAGCGCAATCACAAAAGTCAGCCAGCCCGGACCACGGCGCAGACAGCCCGGTCCGGACAGATTCAAGGAGGTCTCCTCCAAAGCAAAAACTCCCTTTCCGCGTTGTATTAACCGAATTTTATCATATCACTTTTTCCATCTCCCGGTCAAGACGGGCCGGGCGCGGCAAGGCACATCCGCTCCCCGGGGCGCATCGGCATTGTAAGTTCTTACAACAGAAAGTGAGGCTGCGAAGTATCTGCTGCCGCCGCAATGCAGATTTTCCGGAATTTGGCGCTTGGTTATATGGGTATACCTTTATTAGATATAGGAAATACACATTTTAGATTTGACATACATAGAATTTTGCTGTAAACTAAATGCTGCTGGTTTGGCCTTTTGGCTGGAGAAGCCTCCAACAGACAGGTCTTCCCGGCAGGCGCAGCCACCTGTGCTGCCGACCCGATCAGACAGGATCCGATTCGGACGATCACAGCATTTTGCGATTGCCCATTCTGATACAAAGAAAACAAATTTTTGGAAGATAGGAGTTAACCGGTATGTCATTTGTAAAGTTTGAACAGCAGGGCGGCGTTGCCATCCTCACCATCGAGCGTCCCGAAGCGCTCAACGCGCTCAACAGCCAGGTTCTCAGCGATCTGGACGAGGCGATCAGCAAGGTCGAAGCAGCGGACGATGTGTACGCTGTGATTCTGACCGGCGCTGGCCGTTCCTTTGTTGCCGGTGCGGACATCGGCGAGATGGTCAACTTCTCTGCATACGACGGCAAGAAGTTCGGCGTGCACGGCGGCGGCGTTTTCCTCCGTCTGGAGAATCTGTCCAAGCCCGTCATCGCGGCGGTCAACGGCTTCGCGCTCGGCGGCGGCTGCGAGCTGGCCATGAGCTGCGACATTCGCCTCGCTTCCGAGAAGGCCAAGTTCGGTCAGCCTGAAGTCGGTCTGGGCATCACCCCCGGTTTCGGCGGCACCCAGCGTCTGCCCCGCATCGTCGGCGTTTCCAAGGCGATGGAGCTCATCCTCACCGCCAAGACCATCGGCGCGGCCGAGGCCAAGGCCATCGGTCTTGTCAGCGAGGTCTATCCTCCCGAGGAGCTGATGGACAAGGCTCTGGAGCTGGCCAACGCCATCTGCGCCAACGCCCCCATTGCCGTGAAGGAGTCCAAGCGCTGCATCCGCATGGGCATGCAGACTGACATCGCCACCGGCTCCGCCTTTGAGGCTGAGGCTTTCGGCATCACCTGCGGCACCGAGGACAAGAACGAGGGCATGGGCGCTTTCCTCGAGAAGCGCGCTGAGAAGCACTTCAAGAACAAGTAAGTATAATCCAACCTAAAATAAAAACGGAGGAAACAAAGCAATGAAAAAAATCGTAGTCATTGGCGGCGGTACCATGGGTCTGGACATCGCGCAGGTTTTTGCCCGCAGCGGTTATGAAGTCGTGGTTCGCGACATCAAGGAAGAGATCATCAAGGCTTCCGAGGCCCGTCTGAACAAGGGTCTGGATAAGCTGGTTGCCAAGGGCAAGATGGACGAGGCCGGCAAGAAGGCCATCACCGACAAGATCAGCTTTACCGTTGATCTGGCCGTTGCTGCCGACGCCGATCTGGTGGTCGAGGCCGCCATCGAGAATCTGGAGATCAAGAAGAGCGTGTTCGCCGAGCTGGACGCTCTGTGCAAGCCCGAGACCATTCTGGCTTCCAACACCTCCTCCATCTCCATCACCGCCATCGCTGCCGCCACCAAGCGCGCCGACAAGTTCATCGGCATGCACTTCTTCAACCCCGCCACCGTCATGAAGCTGGTGGAGGTCATCCGCGGCGAGAACACCTCCGATGAGACCTTCAAGGCCATCTGGGAGCTGTCCGAGGCCATCGGCAAGACTCCCGTTGAGGTCAACGAGGCTCCCGGTTTCGTGGTCAACAAGATCCTGATCCCCATGATCAA
>JAFXAW010000008.1 GCA_017522015.1 Oscillospiraceae bacterium
GGGAAAGAGAAAACGCGCCTGCGGGCGCAGGATTAAAAAGCGCGCTTCGCGCTGTTTGTAGGGTGCGCGCGCATTCGCGCGAAAGTGTCGCGGCGGACTGCGTGGCCGCCGCTGGTGCGCAAAGACGGGCAAGAAGTTTTTGCCGCAGTCGGATAAAGTGTCTTGGCTCCCCCTCTGGGGGAGCTGGCGCCGTCAGGCGACTGAGAGGGCAACTCCGCAGCCGGTATGAAGCGCTGGCTCCCTTGTGTAAAGGGAGCTGGCAGCCGTAAGGCTGACTGAGGGATTGATTCTTGTTGCCCGTAATGGCTCAGTCGGTGAACGGGTCAACCCCTCCGCCCCTGCGGGGCACCTCCCCTTACACAGGGGAGGCTTTGTCGCCTTTCATCCCAGCCCCAGCGATCTCCTCGATCAGTCCCTGCCGATCCGGCACATAGCCGTCCGGCAGCCGCGCGAGATACTGCGTGACGCTGATCGCGCCGCTGCGCAGGAGGTTGTCCAGCGTCTGAATGGCGGCGATCTCGGAATAGTAAGCGCTCGCGCCCGCCTCGATTTTCAGCGAGAGCGGCAGCGCCTTGAAAACGCCGAAGTCAAAGGGCGCGCGCACGGTCTCCGGCGCGGGCAGCTTTGCAAACTCCGCCGCACGCAGAATTTCCTCCGTCGCGGGCACATCCACATCGCGCACGCCGTAATATTCCGCGATGAACTCCAGCCAAATCCACGCCAGCTCCTCCACGCAGCGGCGCAGATTCTGCTTGGTGATCTCGCTGGGCGTGGCGGCGGCGCGCTGCAGCGCAACGATGGCGCTGGTGTTGTCGGGCCGCACGTCGCCGAGCGCGGCGGCGTTCGCGCCGAGGGAGCGGTTCGTCTGCTCCACGGCCATCTCGATGAAGCCGCCCACCTGCGGACTGATCGCCGCGGGGTCGAGAATGCGCGCGACGTTTTGCAGATCGCCGCCCGTGACGCCGATGGCCTCGCCCACGCGGTTGGACCATTTGCTGATTTTGCTGCGGTCGTAGATGACCTTCGGATAGGCGGTCGTCATCATCGAGAGCATCGAAAGCGCCCACATGCGGTTGATGAAAATCTGATTGGGAATCAGCCCCGTGAGCATGCTCTGCCCGTGGCAGCAGTCGGAAACGTAGTCCCAGTTGAGCCACACGATGGGATAGCGGCGCAGCCCCAAATCCCATTTCGCGCGCACCTCGCAGTTTTTCGTGCATTCATAGGCCCAAACGCTGCCGTTTTCTTTCCAAAGGAAGAGCAGGCGCGTCACCTTGTCGCCGGTGCGCTTTTCCGCGCGGAGGTGGCTGTCCTCCTCGTCGGAGACGATGCGCTCGAAGTCCGCGCAGCCGTTATTTTTTGCCTCCTCGCGCACATCCTCGGCGATGTCGCGCCGCTCGATGATGAGATAGGGCTGCGTCTGCACGCGGCGGTCGTTCGGGTTGCCGAAGTGCACCTGCGTGTTCGGCAGCGTCTCGGTGCGCACGCTGTTGCGCTCGGTGTCCCAATAGCTGTAAAGGCAGCCGTCACCGCGCACGGCGGCGTCGCGCGCGAACTCCCGGATGGTCTCGACGAGGTGATTTTGCTCCATCAGGGCGGCAAATTCCTCGGAGAGGATGCGGCTTACGTCGCCCAGACGCTTCGTGTCGGGCGTGTTCTCCAGCGGCGATGCCTTGACGGAGAGGTTGTCGGTGGTGATGCTGGCCACGACGTGGAGAACGTCGCGCTTTAGGATGTTGAAAACGGGAGTCGGCAACCCGGCGGCGTTCACGCCCTCCCATTGCTTGCCGATGAAGAAGTTTTCGTTGCTCTCCACGGTGTCGTAGAGGTCGATGGCCTCTTTGAATTCCCGCGCGCGGGTGTAGAGCGCCCATGCGCGCTTAATGTCGGGTGTTCCGCGAGTCCAGAGCTTCATCTGCGCACCGCCTCTCTGGCCGTGTCGATGTTGTAGCCGAGCAGACTGCTCAGGCTTTCAAGAAAGGCCTTTTCCGCGCGGTCGTCGTCGGCGTCGGTTTCTGCCGGCGCGGCCTCGGCGTGTCCGCCCGCAGCCCCGGCGTTTGCAGCCCCCGCCGCACGGACGCCGCCCTGTGCGTCAGACCTGCCGCGCATGAGCAGCATCAGCACAGCCGCGTTCCCCGCCGCCAGCAGGCATAGCAGAATGAAAATTGCAGTAAGCATGTGTTTTTCCTCCAGTTTTATGATGTTTTGTGATTCCCAACTTGGCTCTCCAAAAGGGAGAGCCAAGAACGCTTCGTCATGACTGCGGCAAGACGGGGAACAAGGGTCAATCCCTCAGTCAGCCTGTCGGCTGCCAGCTCCCTTTACACAAGGGAGCCTTTCGCTTTGTCCCAAGCCTCCCCTGTGTCCGGGAGTGCTGCGCACCCTCAAAGCCTCCCCTGTGTAAGGGGAGGTGCCCCGCAGGGGCGGAGGGGTTGTGCTTGTCGCCCGTCGCACCGCAGTCGGACTTCGCACGCCAATGCCTTGGCTCTCCCTCTGGGAGAGCTGTCAGCGAAGCTGACTGAGAGGGCTTTCCCATTCACCGCGACCGCGGCAGAGAGGCATCCTGCCTCCGGCGGCCCTATTTCTCTTTTTAGAAAAGATAAATAGGGGAAAGAGAAAACGCGCCTGCGGGCGCAGGATTAAAAAGCGCGCTTCGCGCTGTTTGTAGGGTGCGCGCGCTGACGCGCGA
>JAFXAW010000009.1 GCA_017522015.1 Oscillospiraceae bacterium
AAATAAAAGGGCGGACGCAAAATGCGTCCGCCCTTTTGCTCTTTCGCGCAGGGACTCACGCCCCTGCACGGAGGCGCCCCGCAAGGCGGGGATTTTTGTTTTTTTACGGGACTTAGCCCAGCGCCACCATGCTGAAGACCAGCGCGAACAGCGCGACGGTTTCGCAAAGGCCGACAACCGTGATGTACTGCGAGAAGCCCTTTCCGCTCTCGGCCAGCGCGTCCGCGCCGGCGGCGCCGGCCTTGCCCTGGAAGACTGCGGAGAAGGCCATGGCCAGGCTGGAGGCGATGCCGAGGCCGAGCAGGAAGCCGGGGTCGGCGGTGGAGGAGCGCATCTGCTGCATGAGCAGGAAGCCGTAAATGGTCTGCGTCAGGGGCGCGCCGGCGAAAACGCTGAGGATAAAGGGGGCGGCTTTATTGCTCAGGTAGCACTTCTTCCAGGCGCCGATGGCGGCCTGACCTGCAATACCGATGCCGATTGCCGAGCCGATTGCGGCGATACCCATCGCCAACGCGGTTGCTAACATACCCAAATTCATAATGATTCTCCTTTTATAATCAAAATGTTTATTCTTTGAAAGGCTTAAACTTATGGCCGCTCCACGACATATCCAGATGCGAGGAGAACTCCAGCGTGTTCAGGCGGATGCCGTGCACGATCACCGAAAGGATATTCAGGATCATGTTCAGGCCGTGGCCAAACACCAAAAGCACGATGGCAAGAATCATAAACAGGAACTTGCCAAACAAGGGGCCTGCCAGCTCGTTGACGGTGGCTGCAATCGCAGCGCCCGCAAGGCCCACCGCCCAAAGCCGGATGTACGAAACGATGTCGGAAAAGACATTGACCACGCCAAGCAGGACGGACACGATGTTTTTCACGCTTGCGAGGATAGATTTGAAAATGCTTCCCGCATAGTTTGAAAACACGAAGCTGAGCACGAAGCCCACGGCGATCAGCGCGATTGCCACCTTCCCAACGGGCACGGCGCCGATCACAAGGCCAAAGCTGAACACCTCGGCATTGACGACAAGACTCAGCACCAGATAGTAGATGCCCACAAGCTGCAGCAGCGAACCGACATCGCCCAGCAGCTTCACCGAGCGCCTGTTGCGCACCGCGCCCATAATATGCGCCACGCCAAGCTGCACCAGCGCAAGCGTGAAGCAGAAAATCTGCAAATTCTGCGCCGTGGTGAGTCCGACTGCGCCCTTCGTCCAGAACGGATACCAGATTTTGTCCGCATAGACGTTGGAGATCACGGGAATCGACAGGCTCTGCAGCCACTTCGGCAGCTGCGCGGCCGGGATGCCGAACCATGTGCAGGTGAGCGTGCCCCAGAGGATTGTGGACAATCCGAACAGTCCGGCGAGCAGGAACGCGGGGGAAATGGCTTTCTTTTCCATCCGCGCCTTGCCCATCAGCGCCAAAGTGATGGCGCAGATCAGCAGGCCGTAACCGCCGTCGCCGAAAATGATGCCAAAGAAGATGAGGATGAAGCCCAGAAACCAGCCGGAGATGTCATACTCAAAATAGCCGGGAACGGTGCCCAAAAAGTCGGTGAGCGGATAAATGAGGCTGACGAACTTGTTGTTGCGCAGCTCGGTGGGCACGTTATCCTCTTCATCCGGCTCTTCCACGAGCAGACCCCAGGCGTGCGCGGAGGCCGTTTTCTTGAGTCTGTCCACATTTTCCGCGGCGATATAGCCTGTGAAGCAGGCGACGGAAACGGGCTTCCCGCCCTCGGACGCCAGATCCTCATCCGCCATGCCCGTGGCGTAGGTTTCAAACTCGATTTCCTTTTCGATGGCGCCGGCGGCGGCCTTGAGGCTGTCAATATGGCAGACGTGGGAGGCGATCTCCTCCTCCGCCGAAGTGACCTGCGCTTCCAGCTCCTCGATGCGCCGGCGCATCTCCGCCGTGGATTTCTGCGGCAGCTTCAGGCGATAGCCGCGCAGGGCGTCCCCCTCCGCGGAGGCAGGCAGCAGCAGCACGAACTTAACGGTGGATTTGCTTCCCTCCAGCCGGAGGGTTTTCACATCCTCGCCAAGCTGATCGTATTCGGACCTGGGCATCTCGTAAAACGACAGGTCCAGCCCCTTTGCCTGCAGATCGAGGATGCTGCGGGGGTCCAAGTCGCCCCAGCTTTTCACGCGCTCAAGCTCGGCGTTCAACGCGGCTTTTTCCGCGATATGCCGCTTTCTCTCCGCGTCCAGCGCGAGCACCCGGCTTGCAAGAGCCTGCGCTTCAGAAACAGACAGCGCCTCCTGCTTTGCCTTTTTCTTCTTTCCGATGAGGAAGGTCGCGCTTTCCAGCAGCGCAACTTCTTCCCGCAGCGCGGCAAGCTTTTCTCCCGAGCCCTCGCTGATCTCAACATGGACCAGCCCCAGCTTGCGCAGCGTTTTGAGGGTTTCGGTCTTTTTCTCCCCCCGGATGATGAGGGAAACTTTTTTCATCGGCACAATCATAATGCATAAACCTCCTTTTCGGAAGCCGCAGCATTGCGAAGGTCCAGCTTGCGTTTCGAGATTTTGGAGCGAACCACGGCGCTGACCTGCTGGTCCGCCATATAGATGGAGATTTTCCGGATATTTTCTTCCGTTTCGGGGATTTTTACCTTCTCAAACAGATTGACTCTTTGCGAAGTTGTGAGAAGCTCCTTCTCCAAAAGCCGAACCTGCTCGTCCAACACTTCCGCCTGCAGATCGAGCGACATCGCCTGTTCCATATGGTTCGCGGCAAGGTCCACCCACAGCGGGGTTTCATACAGATCATAGTCGCTCCGGGCAAAATCCGCGCCCTCGAACACGGGGATATCCACGCCGGCGATATTGCCTCTTCCTTTGCGGATATTGCTTACCGTGATGATGCCCGCGGGGAAGGCACCCTCCTCGCTGAACACGGCAATCCAGTCCCGAAAACCGAGTTCCAGCGCTTCCCGCTCTTTCCGAACGGCTTTGGCCTTGGCTTCAATCGTGCGGATTTCCGTTTGGAGCTGCTGCTTTTTCAGTGTCAGAGTAGGCAAATATCTTTGGTACATTTTCAGCGCGTCTTTCTGTACCTTTAACTCATTTTTGGTTAGCTTGATTTTTGCCAAAACTGCAGACCCCCCTTAGTTCTTCGGCCAGAATTCGTCCGTGAGGTCTGACTTGATGCCGGTTTCGTCCTTCTCGAAGCAATCCGCCAAAATCTCCCAGCCCAGATCAAGGGCCGCCTCCAGCGGAAGGTTGACGGACAGGCTCATGAGCTTGTCTTCAAAAAGTTCGCCGTATTTGAGCAGTTTTTCGTCCCAACGGCTCATGGAAAAGCCCATGTTTTTCTTTTCCAGCGTTTCGTTATAGGAGGAATACAGCCGGATCATGGCGTCCATGAGCGTGCGGTGGTCTTTTCTCGTTTTGTTGTTGACGTTCTGCTTGAGACGGGAGAGCGAGCCGAAGGGCTCGATGCGCCCGCCCTTGAGGTAATACTGCCCCTCGGTGATGTAACCGGTGTTGTCGGGCACCGGGTGGGTAACGTCGTCACCCGGCATGGTGGTGACCGCCAGAACGGTGACGGAGCCGGAATCGGCAAAGTCAACCGCCTTTTCGTAGCGGGAGGCAAGCTGGGAATACAGATCGCCCGGATAGCCGCGGTTGGAGGGCACCTGTTCCTGCGTGATGGCGATTTCCTTCATGGCGTCGGCAAAGTTCGTCATGTCGGTGAGCAGCACCAAAACGTCCTTATTCTGCAGGGCGAACTGCTCCGCCACCGCCAGCACCATATCGGGAATCATCATGCACTCCACGGTGGGGTCGGCTGCCGTGTGGATGAACATCACGGTTTTGCTCAGCGCGCCGCCCTTGGAGAGCGCATCCTTGAAATACAGAAAATCGTCATATTTCAGGCCCATTCCGCCGAGGACGATCACGTCCGCCTCCGCCTGCATGGCGATGCGGGCAAGCAGCTGGTTATACGGCTCGCCCGAGATGGAGAAGATGGGCAGCTTCTGCGAGACGACCAGCGTGTTGAACACGTCGATCATCGGGATATTCGTGCGCATCATGCGGTTTGCAAGAATGCGCCGCGTGGGGTTGACGGAGGGGCCGCCGATCGCTTTCATGTTCTCCGTCAGCGCCGGGCCCTTATCTCTCGGCTCGCCGGAGCCGTTGAAGATGCGCCCGAGGAGATCCTCGCTGAAGGACACGCGCATCTCGTGGCCGAGGAAGCGCACTTCGTCTCCGGTGGAAATGCCCTGTCCGCCGGCAAAAACCTGCAGCGACACGATGTCGCCGTCAATCTTATTGACCTGCGCCAGCGATTTGCCGAAGCGCGTGCTGATCTGCGCCAGCTCCTTATATGCAACGCCGCTGGCCCGGACGGTGATGACGTTGCCGATGATGGATTCGATGCGGTTATATACTTTATTCACGCTCATTCACCCTCCTTCAACAGTTTTTCCGCGATGCTGGAAAGCTTGCCCTCGCCCTTTTCATAGATCTCGTCGATCTCGCGCTCGAGCTTCCGGAAGGCCTCGCTCTCAAACTCGACATAGTTCCAGTCAATGAATTTCTGCCGCAGGCGGTTAAAGAAGCCGCGCGCGTCATCCTTGCTCTCCAGCGCATAATTGCTGCCCAGAATATTGACCAGCTTATCCGTCACATAGCGCTGCCGCGCGGTGGCGCAGTTGGCATCCACCAGGTCAAAGGAGTTCTGCTGCAGGTAGACGGCATCGAGCATTTCGGCCTTCAGATAGGTGATATAGTCCGTAAGGGCGGTGCCCTCTTCGCCGACGACCTTCATCATCGAGCCGATCTCATCGCCGTACTGCAGAATACTCTTGCAGAAGCTCTGCTTTTCGCTGTCAATCACGCTGCCATATTTCGACCAGGAGATCAGCGGGTCGATGGCGGGATATTTTCTCGCGTCGGAACGGTCACGGGAAAGGCCGTGGAACGCGCCGACGACCTTCAGCGTCGCCTGCGTGACCGGCTCTTCAAAGTTACCGCCCGCGGGAGACACCGTGCCGCCGATGGTGACGGAGCCGGTGCTGCCGTCCGGCAGGCGGACATAGCCCGCGCGCTCATAAAAGGCCGCGATATAGGACTCCAGATAGGCGGGGAAGGCCTCCTCGCCGGGGATTTCCTCCAGTCTGCCCGACATCTCGCGCATCGCCTGCGCCCAGCGGGAGGTGGAGTCCGCCAGCAGGAGCACGTGAAGGCCCATCTGCCGGTAATACTCCGCCAGCGTCACCGCCGTGTAAACCGAGGCTTCACGGGAGGCAACCGGCATGGAGGAGGTGTTGCAGATGATGACCGTCTGCTCCATGAGGGAGCGGCCGGTTTTGGGGTCGGTCAGCTCGGGGAACTCCGTGAGCGTTTCGACAACTTCGCCCGCGCGCTCGCCGCAGGCGGCGATGATGACGATGTCCACATCCGCATACTTACTCGTGGTGTGCTGCAAAACCGTTTTTCCCGCGCCGAAGGGGCCGGGGATGCAATAGGTTCCGCCCTTGGCCACGGGGAAGAACGAGTCGATCACGCGGACCTTGGTTTCCATCGTCTCCACAGGCGCGAGGCGCTCGCTGTAACAGTTAATCGCGCGCTTGACGGGCCACTTGAAGGACATCGAAACCGGCACTTCCCTGCCGCGCTCGTCGCTCAAAACCGCGACCGTTTCCTTCACGGTATATTCGCCCGCCGCGACGATGGATTTGACCGTATAGTTTCCGAGCAGATAAAAGGGCACAAAAATCTTATGCGTGAACGGCCCTTCGGGCACCGTGCCGATGTATTCACCCGCGCGGACCGTGTCGCCCACGCGCGCGGTCGGCGTGAAGGCCCATTTCTTTTCGCCGTCAAGCGCCTCGGCATAAACGCCTCTCTCCAAAAACCAGCCCGCCTGCTCCGCCAGAACAGGCAGCGGGTTCTGCAATCCGTCATAGATCTGCCCGAGCAGACCGGGGCCGAGATCTGCCGAGAGCATATCACCCGTGAATTCCACTTCGTCGCCGCATTTGATGCCGTCCGTCATTTCATAGACCTGCACCTGCGCAACTTTGCCCCGGATGCGGATCACTTCGCTCTTGAGCGTGGTGTTTCCAACCTTGACAAAGCAGATTTCGTTCATGGAAACATTGCCGTCAAATTCAACCGACACCAGGTTTCCGTTTATGCTGACTACCTTTCCTTTATTTTCGGTCATTGTTTCGCCTCCTGCCTGTCTCCATCCAAAATGGAGCTGTAAATCGTTCTGTATGCTTTTTCGCCGGCCGCGCGGTCAAACTGCCGGATGCGGGCAAGCAGCTTGAGCTTCAGCCCGTAATAGAAAATATAATCCACGGAAAAAGCGTCCATCGGTCTGCCGGCTTCCAGAATCTCCAAGCGGAAGCGGCTCAAATACTTCTCCGCCTCCATCGGGTTTTCCATCTCGAGCGCCGCGGCCGCCGCCTTGAGATATTCTGTGGGGAAAGCTCTGTTTTCCGTGTCAAAGCTCTTTTTCAGCTTCTCCGCGCGCAGCTTGCCGAGGGCAAAGCGCAGGTTCCGCTCGCTCTCGTTCCATGCGTCAATCAGCGCAAAGCCCGTCGGCTCCGGGCTCTTCGGCGGCGAGAGCGTGAGCTTTTCCAGCGCAGACCGCGCCTTTTTGCCCAAAAGGCGCCCGCACAGCTCCGCAAAGCGTTCCTCGGTGATCGGCAGCGGCAGATTTTCGCTGATTCCGTCCAGCGACGGAAGCTGCGAAATCAGATAATACTCCGCCATCTCAGTTCGCCTCTTTCAAAAGCGCGGTTACTCTGGGGTTCAGGTAGTTGGAGAGCATCTCCACAACCGCCTCGGCGGAATAGTCATAATAGGCGCTGCCGCCGCTCACGGCGATGCGGAAGCCGCCGTCAAAACTGTCGTTCGCGCGCAGCGTGATGCCCTGACTGAGCTTCTCCTTCAGCGCGGCGAGCAGGCTCTGCTCCAGCTTGTCGCATTCCTCCGTGTTCAGAATCACGGTCAGCTCCTCGGCATCCGGCTTGTTCGCCCAGCGCACGACGATCTCTTCAATCATCCGCGCGAGCGCATCCGGCGCGTACACGGCGGAAACATTTTCGCCCACGATGGCGCCCAGCTCCCTGCTCACGCTCTCTCTGAAAGAGATCAGCAGGTTGCGCCCGGCCTGCCGGATGGCATCCTCGCTCGATTTTGTCAGGCGCTCCGTCTCCACTTTTGCATCGCGCAGAATTCGCTCTGCCTCCGCCTTTGCCTCCGCAACAATCTTCTCCGCCTCGGCCTTTGCCGCGTCCACGATGGTTTCGGCCTCGGCCTCGGCGGCGGTCACACCGTCCTTCTTGATCTGCTCAATCAGCTCCCGGAGTTGAATTTCCATGACAATCGCTCCTTTTTCAGAATATATATACTTACTTTTTATGCATAAAAACAAAAAGGAACCAACAACCTCTGCAGACAGCTAGTTCCTTTCTTACATTTATTCACAATTCACCCTGCATATTTTAACACAGCTTCATTTCCGCGTCAAGACTTCGCGCTTTACGGCAGGCGAATTTTTCTGCATTTCGCGCCCAAAAAAGGCTTTCTGTGCGTCGGTGCGTTAAAAAATGTGTCGGTGGCACATTTTTAGCCAACGACCGCAGCGGCTATGCCGCGAGGAGGGAAGTTGGATGATATGGCGGGCGCGCTGTCGCGCGAAAGGTTCGCGGCGGACTTCGTTCCACGCCGCTGCTGTGGATGGACGGGTAACAAGATTTTGCGCGTGTCCGACTTTTCTCCCCCATCCCCTTGGCTCCCCCTATGGGGGAGCTGGCGCCGCCAGGCGACTGAGAGGGCTGTGGGATTTTCGGCGGGGTTATGGCGAAGCTTGTCCGGACTGCGGCGATGCCCTCTCAGTCCGCTTCGCTGACAGCTCCCCCAGAGGGGGAGCCAAGAGGTTGGTGCGTGAAGTCCGACTGCGCTGCGACGGGTGAGAGGCACAACCCCTCCACCCAGTGTACGCACTGGGCACCTCCCCTTACACAGGGGAGGCTTTCCGTGAGTCCAACTACGGAGTTGCCGCTTTCCCGCAGCAGAAAGGGCGGACGCATTTTTGCATCCGCCCTCTTTGCCTCGTCGCGCTGCCTTATTCCGGCAGCTTGCAGACGTCGATCCACTCCACGGCTTTGGAATAGGTGAACAGCTCATCCAGATTCAGCTCGATGGCGCTCGACGGGCTGCCCACCGCGGGAAACACCGTTTCAAAGCGCTTGAGGCTCTCGTCCAGATAGACGTCGACGCCCTCTTTAATGCCGAAGGGGCACACGCCGCCCACGGGATGACCGACCAGCTCCAGCACCTCATCCGGCGTGAGCATCTTGGCCTTCATGGCGAATTTCGCCTTGAACTTATGGTTATCAATGCGCGCGTCGCCCGCCGCGAGAATCAGAATACAGCCCTCGCCGCGCTTGAAGCTGAGCGTTTTGGCGATGCGCGCGCCCTCCACACCCAGCGCCTGCGCCGCCAAATCCACCGTCGCGCTCGAGACGGTGAACTCCATCACGCGGTCCTCTATGCCAAGCGCGCGGAAATAAGCGCGCCCTTCTTCGATTGACATGACTTTTCCTCCGTTTTCTGTCTTTTTCTGCCTGTCATTTTAGCACAGTTGCCCCGCCCTGTCAACTCAATAAATATTCATATATTCACGCCGCATGTGCATATTGTCGGGAATTTTCTGAATATATACCGCCTTTTATTGCATTTTTTATTGCATTTCACTATTGCAATTTGCGCGCACGCATGGTATACTCTCTCCCGTAATGAACAAGAAACCTTTTCTTAGGAGGAAATACAAAATGTCTGAAATCAAAAAAGTCGTGCTCGCCTATTCCGGCGGCCTGGATACATCCATCATCATTCCGTGGCTGAAGGAGAACTACAACAACCCCGAGATCATCGCCGTTTCCGGCAACGTCGGCCAGGTCGATGAGCTGGACGGTCTGGAGGAAAAGGCCATCAAGACCGGCGCGAGCAAGCTCTACGTCGTCGATCTGATGGACGAGATGGTTAACGACGTCATCATCCCCTCCGTGCAGGCGGGCGCCAAATATGAAGAATATCTGATGGGCACGGCCTTCGCCCGGCCGATCATCGCCAAGTCCCTCGTCGAGATTGCGAAGAAAGAGGGCGCGGACGCCATCGCCCACGGCTGCACCGGCAAGGGCAACGATCAGGTGCGTTTTGAGCTGGCGATCAAGCATTTTGCTCCCACGATGAAGATCATCGCCCCCTGGCGTGAGTGGGACATCAAGTCCCGCGAGGAGGAGATTGACTACGCCGAGGCGCACAATGTGCCGCTGAAGATCAACCGCGAGACGAACTATTCCAAGGACAAGAACATCTGGCATCTCAGCCATGAGGGTCTGGATCTGGAAGATCCGTGGAACGAGCCGAAGTATGACGAGCCCGGCTTCCTCGAGATGGGCGTTTCGCCCATGCAGGCGCCCGATGCGCCCACCTATCTGACGCTGGACTTTGAACAGGGCGTGCCCGTCGCGCTGGACGGCGAGAAGATGAGTGCGACGGACATCATCTGGAAGCTCAACGAGCTGGGCGGCAAGAACGGCATCGGTCTGCTGGACATCGTGGAAAACCGCCTCGTCGGCATCAAGTGCCGCGGCGTGTATGAGACGCCCGGCGGCGCCATCCTCTACAAGGCGCACGAAGTGCTCGAGACGATCTGCCTCGACAAGATGACCGCGCACAAAAAGCAGGAGCTTTCCGTCACCTTCGCGGAGCTGCTCTATAACGGCCTGTGGTTCTCCCCGCTGCGCAAGGCGCTCTCCGCCTTCGTCACCGAGACGCAGAAGAACGTCACCGGCACGGTGAAGCTCAAGCTCTACAAGGGCAACATCATCAACGCCGGCGTCAAGAGCCCCTACAGCCTGTATTCCGAGAAGATCGCCACCTTCGGCGAGTCGGACTACAATCAGAACGACGCCACCGGCTTCATCAACCTCTGGGGTCTGCCGACGCAGGTGCAGGCCATGCTCGATCAGGGACTGCTGTAAGGCGCCCCCCGAAGCGGATATACGCACAAAAAGCAGCGGTACGCAAATGCGTACCGCTGCTTTTGCATTGCGGCGAGGAAAAGAAAAAAGCAAAAACCCGGTCTGTTTTCACAGACCGGGTTTTTGTCCTTACGAAGCCCGGCGCAGAGGCGGGGTTTCGCTTTCGGTATGAAAGAGACTTACTTGAGCTCGATCTTGGCGCCGACGGCTTCCAGCTTGCTCTTGATCTCTTCGGCTTCTTCCTTGGAGACGCCTTCCTTGACCTTGGCGTTGGGGCAAGCCTCGACCATGGCCTTGGCCTCGACCAGGCCCAGACCGGTGATGCCGCGGACTTCCTTGATAACCTTGATCTTCTCAGCGCCGAAATCGGTCATGATAACGTCAAACTCGGTCTTCTCCTCCGCAGCGGGAGCAGCAGCGCCGGCAGCGGGCGCGGCGACGGCGGCGGCGGAAACACCAAAGGTCTCCTCCAGAGCGTGCACCAGATCCGCAAGCTCCAGAACGGTCAGGTTCTTGATCTCTTCGATCATCGCAGTGACTTTCTCGCTAGCCATTTTCGTTTTTCCTCCTGAATTTCAAATCTTAATTACAGCGCACAATGGCGCCGGTGTGTTCCCGCGCCTTATTCGGCGGCGGGCGCTTCCTCAGCTGCGGGCGCCTCGACGGAGCCACCCTTCTGCTCGAGGATCTGGCCAAGAACGACGGCCAGGCTGGTGATGGGTGCGAGCATGGTGCCAAGTACCTTCGCGTACAGGGCTTCCTTGCTGGGCAGTTCAGCGATACCCGCGATCTCTTCCATCGTCAGGACACGGCCATCCATGAAGCCGGCCTTGATGTTGAAGTTCGCGCCCAACTTCTTGGAGTAGTCGTTCGCGATGCGGAAGGGAGCGATGGGATCGCCAGTGCTGGTGGCAAGAGAGGTCGTGCCGTTGAGAATCGGATCGATCTCCTGCATACCGAGCTGGTTGATTGCGAAACGAGCCAGGGTGTTCTTCACGACGGTGTACTCCACCTCGTTCTGACGCATCTCTGCGCGCAGCACGGTATCCTGCTCGACGTTGATGCCCTTATAATCGACAAAAACGCCCGCGGACGCGTTGCTGATACGCTCGACGAGCGCCGCCACGATGGCCTGCTTCTCGCTGAGAACCTTTGCGTTCGGCAATGTGTTCACCTCCGGGTTATTGTTCGCGCCCAAAAAGAAAAGCCTCTGCCCCAGGGCAGAGACGGAAATAGCAGCATAAGCATGGCTTTTGTGCTGTTCCTCGGCAGGACTTAACACCTTTCGGCTGCCTGCTGTCTCCGGAGCGCCATAAAATAGTACCAGCTTTTTCACCGGATGTCAAGGCTTTTTTCCTT
The DNA here is from genome assembly GCA_017522015.1 of Oscillospiraceae bacterium. Classification (GTDB taxonomy): domain Bacteria; phylum Bacillota; class Clostridia; order Oscillospirales; family Oscillospiraceae; genus SIG483. The sequence goes on from JAFXAW010000009.1 coordinate 11,375, forward strand.
TATTTTCGGGAATTTTTTGGGGAATTTGGGTCGGAAACGCGGGATGCGGGAGTTAGGGAGTGCGGAAGCTGGGGCGCGGACGCCGCGGGTGCGGAATGCGGGAGCGGGCTGCGTGGGAATGGAGTGTGGGGGGTGGGATGGCGCGCGGGTGTAAGCGGCGGCGGTAGGAAACGTGGGGTGGTGCATGGTGGAATTGCGCGCGCCGACGCGGGAGCGCGGGAAATGTGGGGCGGTGCAGACGGGGCGAGGGCGTTGGGTGAGGGTGTCGCGGGGCGAGGACGTCGCGGGTGCGGAATGCGGGAGCGGGCTGCGTGGGAATGGAGTGTGGGGGGTGGGATGGCGCGCGGGTGTAAGCGGCGGCGGTAGGAAACGTGGGGTGGTGCGTGGTGGAATTGCGCGCTCCGACGCGGGAGCGCGGGAAATGTGGGGCGGTGCAGCCGGGGTGAGGGCGTCGCGGGGTGCGGATGTCGGGGTGCGTGGAAACGGGGCTGCGGGCATCGGCGCAGATGTGGGGGTGCGCGGACGTGGGAGGGCGCGGGGGCGTTGGTTGGTTTGGCTGCGTGGGGATGCGAGGGGGCGATTGCGTGGAATGCGTGGGAATGGAGTGTGGGGTACGGGGCGCGGATGCGGTGCGTGCGCGGGGCGGGGGTGCGTGCGCGGGGATGCAAAACGCTCGGGCGAAACGCGGACGGGATGGCATATCCACCCCGCGGCGGTGCATAGGCTGTTACAAAAGCTTTCGGGAGGGTGCTCGGCTATGGCAATGGAAGAAAGATCGCGCGGGAGCGCAAACCACAACATCATTCTCACGGGACGGGAGAAGCTTTCCGTCTCCGGCGTTGCGGACGTGATGAACTTCGACGAGACGGAGATCACGCTGCAGACCTCGCAGGGCGCGCTGCACATTTCCGGCAGCGATCTGCACGTGGAAAAGCTCGACCTCGAGCTCGGAGAGGTGAGCGTGACGGGACTGATCAGCGCGCTGGATTACAGCGAGGTTGCGCCCGGCGGCAGCCTCTGGTCGCGCATTTTCGGCTGAGAAAGGGCGCAAAATGGAGCTTTCCATGGGCGCGCAGCTCGCGCAGGCGGCGGTGAGCGTGCTTGCCGGGGCGCTGCTCGGGCTCTACTACGATCTGCTGAGTCTGCCGCGGGCGCTGCTGCGCGGCGGCGTGAGCACCGCGATTTGCGACCTGCTGTTCTCTCTCGGGGCGCTGCTCGGCCTGTTCACGCTGGGTCTCGGCCCGGGAGAGGGCGAGCTGCGCATCTTTATGCTCCTTGCCGCCGCTGCCGGATTCCTGCTTTGGGAGCTCTCCGCCGGGCGGCAAATCCGCCGCGGCGTGCTGCGGCTTTCCGAACTGCTGCGCGAAGGCGCGAAAAACGCCGCCTCCGCGCAAAAAATGCGCACTTACGGGAAAAAAATTTGCAAAAAGCTCTTTCCAAGCGCGGCAAGATGGTTTACAATAAGACGGAATAGGCGCGCGCAGCGAAAACAGCTTCGCGCGGAGGGCAAGGCTTCGGCCACAGATCCGGGAGGGCAGCAATGAGGTTTAAGCGAGCCGGAATTATCATAATCGCGATCGTGCTGATTTTGGTCGTGTTCGCGGGGGTTCGCCTCTCCACGATCCGCGAGCAGATCGCGCAGGCGAGCGCGGACAAGGACGCGCTGCAGGATCGGCTCGATGCGCTGACGCAGGAGAACGCCGAGCTGCAATACGAGCTTGACCACAGAGACGATCCGGCGCTGATCGAGGACATCGCGCGCGAAAAGCTCGGCCTTGTCAAGCCCGGCGAGAAGGTCTTTGTGGACATCAACGACTGAGTCGGCCGGGGGACATCCGGCTGCGCCCTGTGAGGACGCTGCAATCGCGTCCGGCCGGGGGCGGCCACACAAAAAAGTATTCTTTTCCGGCGCGTTGGCCGGATTAAAAACAGAGGGAGAATCTGCGCAGCTATGCAGCTTGAAGTGGGAACGATTTTAGAGGGCAAGGTCAGCGGCATCACAAAATTCGGTGCGTTTGTCACGTTGCCCGAGGGGAAGAGCGGTCTTGTCCACATTTCGGAGATCGCCAATTCCTATGTCAACGAGGTGAGTGAGCACCTCTCGATGGGACAGACGGTGAAGGTGAAGGTCATCAGCGTGAGTGAGGAGGGCAAGATCAGCCTCTCCATCCGCAAGGCGCTGCCGCCTCCCCCCGCGCCGCCGAAGCGCGATAACTTCGCGCCCCGGCAGCAGTCCTCGGGGCAGCAGAACGCCCGCGCGCCTTTCCCGAGGGCGCAGGCCACATCCGGCAATCAGAGCTTTGAGGACAAGCTCAAGCAGTTCATGGCGGACAGTGACAGCAAAAATTCCGGCAACCGCCTTTACAACATCGACAAGCGCAGCGGCAACAATCGCCGCCGCAAGTGAGGCCTTTATAAACGCATAAACACATAGGTTTTTTGTCGCCGCTCCCGAGATCCGGAAGCGGCGACAGGCGCAAACAGGAGGAAACATCAGGCATGACCAGGGTATATCTCGTCCGGCACGGCGAAGCCGAGGGCAACCTTTTCCGCCGCGCGCAGGGACAATATGACGGGCACATCACCTCTCTCGGCGAAAAGCAGATCGCGCTGCTGACCGGGCGCTTCCGCGATGTGCCGCTGCAGGCCGTCTATTCCAGCGACCTCTCCCGCTCCGTGCAGACGGCGCAGGGCATCCTGCGCGCGCATCCCGAGCTGGAAATTAAGCTGGACAAGCGTCTGCGCGAGGTGCATCTCGGCGTGTGGGAGGATGAGCCCTGGGGCAACATCGAGCACGAGGGGCCGGAAAAGCTTTACTACTTCAATAACGTCCCGGAGAAATGGTCCGTTCCCGGCTCGGAGAGCTTCGATGCCCTCGCGACCCGGCTGCGCGAGGCGATTTTGGAGCTTGCGGCAAAGCACGAGGGGGGCGAAATTGCCCTCTGCTCGCACGGCATGGCCATCCGCGCCATTCTTTTGGACACGCTGCGCCGCGAGGGGCGGGAGGTCAATCCCGGCCATGGCGACAACACCTCCGTTTCCATTTTAGAGGTGGAGGGCGAGCACATCCACGCAGCCGTGCTCAACGACGCAAGCCACGTGCCCGTGGAGCTCAGCACGCTCGCGCGGCAGGAATGGTGGAAGCACGAGGGCAGCGGCGAGCTCAACAACATGCGCATCGAGCCGCTGCGTCTGCCGGAGGAGAAGGAGATTTACACAGACGCCTATGCCGACGCATGGCGCTTTGCGCACGGGAATCTGGAGGGCTTCGAGCCGCAGCCCTATTACGCTCTCGCCTGCCGCCATGCGCAGGCGCATCCGCGCGCGCTGGTGAAGGTGCTGCGCGGCGAGGAGCTTGCCGGCGTTGTGGAGCTGGACACGCAGCGCATCTCCGGCGGGAACACGGGCTGGATCGTGCTGCTGTATCTCACGGAAAAAATGCGCTCGCGCGGGCTGGCCGTGCAGCTACTCGGCCACGCCGTTTCCGTCTATCGCAGCATGGGGCGCAGCGCCATCCGGCTGCACGTCTCCACCGAGAACAAAAAAGGCATTGCGTTCTACGAACGCAACGGCTTCCGTCAGGTCGGCATCGACGCGGGCGTCACCGCGCCGCTGCTGCTGATGGAACGCCCGATTTAACCATGATTCCGGCCGTCATCGACCGGCGCTGTCTCCCGCCCGAGCGGCGCATTCTGGTCATTTCGGACATACACGGCAATCTCTCCTATCTGCGCGCTCTGCTGGAAAAGACGCAGTACCTGCCGGAAAAGGATGTAATCATCCTCTGCGGCGATATGCTGGAAAAAGGGCCGCAGAGTCTTCAGACGCTGCGCTACATCATGCGTCTTGCCGCCGAGGGCGAAGTCTATCCCCTCCTTGGCAACTGTGACGGCTGGCACACGCTGCTGCGAAGTCACGGCGAAGAACTGGATTTCCACACGCGGGATTACATCCTCCACGGCAACCGCGTCGACCAGGGGCCGCCGCTGCTGCGGCAGATGTGTCAGGAGATGGGCTTCCCGCTCACGGACGACATGGACATGGAGGCGCTGCGCGTGGAGTTGGCGCTTCACTTCGCCCCGGAGCTTGATTTCCTCGCCTCCCTCCCCCACGTGATTGAAACAGAGCATTACACCTTTGTGCACGGCGGGCTGCCGGAGGGGGAGAGCGAAAACTGGGACGCTTACCGCTGCATGAAAAACGACGCGTTTATGCAGCAGGGGCGCCGCTTTGACAAATGGGTGATCGTCGGGCACTGGCCCGTGATGCTCTACCGCGAGGACATCACCTGCGCCAACCCGATCATCGACCGCGAAAGCCGCATCATCAGCATCGACGGCGGCAACGTGCTCAAGGACGACGGGCAGCTCAACGCCCTCGTCATCCCCTATGACGGGAGCGAGGATTTCTCGCACATCGCCTACGACCCCTTCCCCGTTTTTCACGCGCGGGAGGCGCAGGAGGGCTCAGAAAAAAGCATTTACGTCCGCTGGGGCGACAACATTGTGCGCGTGCTTGAGCGCGGGGCGGAATTTTCCCGCGTCCGGCACGAGCGCACGGGCTATACGCTCGAGGTGCTGAGCAAATATCTTTACGGCACGGAGGACGTGGTGCGCTGCAACGACTGCACGGACTACGTGCTGCCCGTGAAGAAAGGCGATGCGCTTCGCATTGTGGAAAAAACAAGCCGCGGCTATCTGGCGAAGCTTGATGGCGTCAGCGGCTGGTATTTCGGAAAACTGCAAGAGGAAGAACAGGAATAACTATGGAACAGGCTTTTCTCCCCGTTTCGAAAGAGGATATGAACGCGCGCGGCTGGTGGTGGTACGATTTTCTGGTCGTCACCGGCGATGCCTACGTGGATCATCCGAGCTTCGGCGCGGCGGTCATCGCCCGCCTGCTGGAAAGTCTCGGCTTTCGCGTTGCCGTGCTCGCGCAGCCGGACTGGCATGACTGCAGCGCTTTCACGGCGATGGGCAAGCCGCGCCTTGGCGTGATGATCGGCGCGGGCAATCTGGACAGCATGGTGGCGCATTACACGGCGGCGAAGCGGCCGCGCAGCGAGGATTTCTATTCCCCCGGCAAAAAATGTGGCCTGCGGCCGGACCGCGCGGCGATCGTCTACTGCAACCGCGCGCGCGAGGCTTTCGGGCGCGAGATGCCCATCATCGTCGGCGGGCTGGAGGCCAGCCTGCGCCGCTTCGCGCATTACGATTACTGGGACGACAAGGTGCGCCGCAGCGTGCTGTTTGATTCGCAGGCGGATCTGCTCGTTTACGGCATGGGCGAGCGGCAGACCAAGGCCATCGCCCAGCGGCTGAAGAAAAAAGAGCCGATTTCGTCCATGACGGACATCCCGGGCACGGCCTACATCGCGCGCGAGGCGCCCGAGGGCGCGCTGCTGCTGCCGTCCTTCGAGGCGGTGAGCGAAAACAAGCGCGCTTATGCCGAGGCAACGCAGATGGAATATGAACAGCACGACCCCGTGCGCGGCAAGGTTTTGGCGCAGCCCTGCGCGGGGCGCTGCCTTGTGGTCAATCCCCCGGCGGTGCCGCTATCGACGTCTGAGCTGGACGCCGCGGCCGCGCTGCCCTACACGCGGGAATACCACCCCATGTATGAAGAGCTCGGCGGCGTGCCCGCGATTGAAGAGGTGCGCTTTTCCGTCATTCACAACCGCGGCTGCTTCGGCGGCTGCAACTTCTGCGCGCTGGCCTTCCATCAGGGGCGCATGGTCACCTCCCGCAGCCACGAGAGTGTCGTGCGCGAGGTGGAGCGCATGACGCAGCATCCGCTTTGGAAGGGCTATGTCTCTGACGTCGGCGGCCCGACGGCGAACTTCCGCCACACCTCCTGCGCGGCGCAGCGCGAGCGCGGCATGTGCGCGCATCGCGGCTGCCTCGCCCCCACCCCCTGCCCGAATCTGGACGCGGACGAGAGCGACTATCTGAGCCTGCTGCGCAAGCTGCGCGCCATTCCGGGCGTGAAAAAAGTGTTCGTGCGCTCCGGCATCCGCTTTGACTACATGCTCTGCGACAAGGACGGCGCGTTTTTCTCCGAGCTGGTAAAATACCACATCTCCGGCCAGCTCAAGGTCGCGCCCGAGCACTGCATCAACAGCGTGCTGGGCTATATGGGAAAGCCGCACATCGACGTGTATGAGCGCTTTCTCGAAAAATACGCCAAGCTCAACGAAAAGCACGGCAAGGAGCAATACGTTGTGCCCTATCTGATGAGCTCGCACCCCGGCAGCACGCTGTCTGACGCCGTTGCGCTGGCGGAATATCTCAACGCCCACGGGCGGCAGCCCGAGCAGGTGCAGGATTTCTATCCCACGCCGGGCACGATTTCCACCTGCATGTATTACACCGGGCTTGACCCGCGCACGATGCAGGAAGTTTACGTTGCGCGCACGCCGCGGGAAAAGGCGCTGCAGCGCGCGCTGCTGCAATGGAAGCGGCCGGACAAGCGCGGTCTTGTGCTCGAGGCGCTGCGCGAGGCGGGGCGCACGGATCTGATCGGCTTTGGCAAGAACTGTCTCATCCGCCCGGAGCGAAACGGCGCCGGCAAAAAAGCCTCGGCGAAGGGCGATGCCGCCAAAGCGGAGGCTGCCAAAGCTGCCGAAAAGAACAAAAAACCGGCCTACAAGGCCGGCTGGGCCAAGCCCAAGGCGAAGAAGAACGCGCGCCCCGGCGCGAAACACGGCAAGGGCAGATGAAGGGTCTGCTGATCTACCTTGCGGCGGTGAACCTCGCCGCCTTTGCGGCGATGGGCGCGGACAAGGCGAAGGCAAAGGGCAGAAAATGGCGCATTCCGGAAGCGACGCTTTTGCTGCTCTCGCTCATCGGCGGCAGCGCGGGCGGACTGCTCGGCATGCTGCTTTTCCGGCACAAGACGCGCCACGCGGCCTTTTTCCTCGGCATTCCGGTGATGCTTGCGCTGCACGCGGGGATTTTGTGGTTTTTGCTCCGCCGCGGCCTGTAAAAGAGAACAGATTTTGCACAGAAAAAGGTGCTGCCCGAAACGGGCAGCACCTTTTTTTGGTTGGGGGATGCTTTGGTGCGGCAAAAACCTCTTCCCCGTCCCACCGCACCAGCGGCGGCCACGAAGTCCGCCGCGAACCTTTCGCGCGTAAGCGCGCGCACCC
>JAFXAW010000010.1 GCA_017522015.1 Oscillospiraceae bacterium
AGGGCGTCCACATCATGGCGCTCGGCTGGGAAGACAAGGTTCCCGAGGTTCTCAAGCTCGCGGGCATCATCTAAGTCCATCGCAAAAAACAACAAACGGGCGGACGCATTTGCGTCCGCCCGTTTTCTTTATTTCCGCTTCACTTATATTAATTTCGTTTGCCTGCGCAGTCTTAGCCGATCATCTCCAGCAGCCCGGCAAGGCCATTTTCGCGGTAGCCCTCCCGGATCTCCTCAAGCTCACTGCCGATCAGCTCGTCAATCACGCGCATGCCCAGCAGCTCCACCGGCGCCTTATCGTCCGTGAAGATATGATCCCCGCCTTCATAGGCGGTGAGCCCCGTCTCCACCTTGTCCATCATCGCGCGAAGCTGCGGATCGGAAAGTTCCTCCTTCCCCTCCCGGAAACGCGCCATGCCGTCACCAAAGGATGCAAACAGCTCTGAATTGGTCGTGCGCGGCACGTCCACCGTCCAGACCTCCGGGAATACCGATGCAATCGTGTCACACAAATATTCGTTGATCGAGCCCTCTCCGCCGGAATGCATGTTCATGTTCACGACCATCACGCCGCCGGGCTTGAGCTGATCGCGCACCATGGTGAAAAATTCCACGGAGGACATCTGGAAAGGAATGGTGATGTCCTGATAGGCGTCCACCATGATGACATCATATTGCTTCTCCGCCGCATCGAGATAGGCGCGTCCGTCATAGACCGTGATTGTTGCTTCCTCGGGAAGCGCAAAATGCGACGAGGCGAGCGCAGCAATCTTCTCGTCGATCTCCACGCCCTCGATGTCCATGCCGTCAAAGTATTTCAGACACTGGGTCGCATAGGTGCCCGTACCCATACCGAGGATCAGAACATCCGCTTGAGCATCTTCCGTAACCCCCGCCATCAAGGGCGCTGCAAGCGCATAGTCATAGTACATGCCCGTTAGCCCGTCATCCTTCATTTTGATGGACTGCACGCCGAACATGACATTCGTGGAAAGGGTGATCGAGTCCTCATCCTCCCGCACCTGCAGGTAGTTATAAATGCTCTCGTCCTCCACAACCAGATCTTTCTCCCAGAAAGCGAAAGACGAACTGTGGCCAAAGGCGCAGCAGAGCGCAAAAATCACGACCGCGACAGCGCAGCGCACAAGCCGCGTTTTCTCTGCGAGAAAATAGATCGCGCAGATCACAAGCAGCACGCCCGCAAAAATCAGGAACGTGACCGAGGTTCCCACCGCCGGGATTGTCACAAAAGTCGGCAGGAATGTTCCGATGATGCTGCCGATTGTGTTGAGCGCACCGAGTCTGCCGATGATTTTGCCGCTGTCCTCCAGACTGCCGACCGTGTATTTCGCCAGCGACGGCGTCACTGTTCCAAGCAGGAGCAGCGGGAACACGAACAGAATCATGCAGGCGGCAAAGGCCGCCCAGATCAGGAAATTCTTCGTCACGAACAGCGCCAGCGCGCCGGTGATGCCCACGATGACATATTTCCCGAGAAGCGGGATGGCCGCAATCCAGCAGGCGGCCAGCAGCAGGCGCAGGTACAAACGCCCCGGATCCGGCTTCTTATCCGCGGAGCGTCCGCCCCAGACATTGCCGAGCGCCATGGCGATCATGATCGTGCCGATGATGATCGTCCAGACGATCTGGCTGGAGCTGAAATAGGGCGCAAGCAGACGGCTGGCGCCGAGCTCCACCGCCATGACGGACATGCCGGAGAAGAACTCGGTCATATACAAAAACCACTTGCGGCTGAGTATCCTTTTATTTTCCATAACATTCTCCCGATAACAGACGGCGGGTCAAAGACCCGCCGTATTGCTTTCTCCTTATAATGCCTCAGAAGGGCAGATTCATGCCGCCCGTGAGCTTCGACATATTTGCAGCAGCCTGCGACTCCGCCGCGCGGAGCGCCTCGTTCACCGCAGCAATGACCATATCCTGCAGCATCTCAACATCCTCGGGATCCACGGCATCCGGATCGATCTCCAGCCGCACAAGCTCCCGCTTACCGGTGACCACAGCCGTCACCGCACCGCCGCCGGCGCGGGCCTCAAACTCCTTGGCCTCCAGCTCTTCCTGCATCTTCAACATTTCCGCCTGCATCTTCTGTGCCTGCTTCATCATGTTCATCTGATTCATTCCGCCGCCGCCCATCATGCCGCCGCGGAAACCGCCCTTTGCCATGTTTGTCCCTCCTGTATTCTTTCTGTGACGGAATTTCGCTTCACGCCAAAGCCGTCACTCAAATGTTACGCCGAACTTCGCCAGATCGGCAAGTTTATCCTTCTTTGATTCGTCCGTCTGCACCGAGAGCATATCCTCCGAGCTGATGCGCAGCTTCCTGCCCGTTGTCCGCTCCGCCGCAGCGCGAACCGCTTCCAAAATGTTAGGCTTATCCAGCATCATCCGCGCAAAGCCGTTTTTATACTGCACCGTCAGCATATCGCCCACCAGCTTACCGCCGACGGCCGCGCCGTCCGAGAGCATGTTGAACGTGCCGACCGGCAGCTCGCCGCGCACAGACTCCAGAATATTCTGCCACAAACCGACGCTGTCCGCCGCCGCCACCGTCGGTGCGGACTTTTGCATCTCCACAGCCGGCGCTGACTCTTTTGCTGTTTCCGGCTCCGGCTGCGCCGCAACCTGCGGCTCGGGCTGCATCTGCGGCTGTTCTTTCCGCTCCGGTTTCGGCTGCTCCTGCGGCAGCGGTTTCGCCTGCGGCGCAGATTCCGGCACTGGTGTCTGCACAGGCTGTTTCCCTGTTCGCACAATCGGCGCGCCCTGTTCGAGTCGCGCAATGCGCTCGGCAAGATCACGCAGGCTTCCGATCTCCGCCGGCTCGCAGAGCCGGATCAGACACAGCTCCGCCGCCGTCCGGGGATTTTGTACGTTGCGCAGATTGCCCAGCGTCTCCTGAATCCGCTCCATATCCGACGCCAGACGACCGGGACTGAATTTTTCACAAACGCTGCGGAGTACGGCATCGTCATATGCGCCACTGAGCAGTGCATTTCCGCCCTTGGGCGCGACCGAAAGGATCAGCGCATCCCGTTCCAGACTGCACAGCTCGCCGAGCAGCGTCTCCGGTGATTTTCCGTCCTGCCAAAGCGCATCAAAGGCCGCAAGCGCGCGCGCCGTGTCACCCTCGGCGACCGCGAAAAGAATTTCCGCCGTCCGCGCGCCGCCGGCAAGGCCCATTGCGTCACGCACAACATCCTCATCAATCTTTCCGCGCCCCATGCACTGGTCGAGCATATTCAGTCCGTCGCGCATGGCACCCTCGGCCAGTCTGCCGAGCATTTCCGCCGCGCCGAGCGTCAACTCCAAATTCTCTTCCCGCGCAACATACTGCAGGCGACTCGCCACCGTTTCGGGCGGCAAACGCCGGAAATTATAGCGCTGGCAGCGGGAAAGAATCGTTGCGGGCACCTTATTGAGCTCCGTCGTCGCCAGAATAAACATCAGATGCTCCGGCGGCTCCTCCAAAATCTTCAGCAGCGCGTTAAAGGCCGAAATGGAGAGCATGTGCACCTCGTCAACGATGTACACACGTCTGCGCACGGCAGCCGGGGAATACACCGCCTCGTCCCGCAGCGCGCGGACATTATCCACGCCGTTGTTGGACGCAGCGTCCAGTTCCTCCACGTCCAGAATCGAACCGTCGTCAATACCCTGACAGGCCCGGCAATGATTGCAGGGGTTGCCGTTCACGGGCGAGAGACAGTTGACGGCCTTGGCCAGAATTTTCGCGCAGGTCGTCTTTCCCGTGCCGCGCGTGCCGACAAACAGGTAAGCATGCGACACAGAGTCGGAAATCACTTGATTTTTCAACGTTTCCGTAATATGGGGCTGGCCGACCACATCATCAAATGTGCGCGGTCTCCATTTTCGATACAAAGCCTGATACATCGCTCGCTCTCCCCCCTGTCCGTCATCCGGCGAGGCCCCCTCGCCTAAAATAATACGGCCGTTGATAAGACTGCACACCCGCCTTTGAATATCCGATACATCCGTTACCGAGGCAGCCGGCTCAGATCCGGCAACCTCACGGCACACGGGGAAGCTTGCTTAATGCTGCTCGGTTCCCCGCCTGACATGGTTCACAAGGCCCCGTTGCGCGAGACCGAATCGTCAACGCTGCTTACCACGGTCAGACAACACATCGAATATCCGGGGGCGGGAATTCATCCCTGCTGTAGCGGATTGCAGGTATAGGGCACCGCTGGCTCCCCGACTAGTGCAGCCTTATCCACGGCCGCTTCCTATTTATTATACACACTTTTTTCGATTGTGCAAGATGCAAATGCGCGCCGATTTTGGGTCTGCGCAGGAAGTGAAGCTTCGGCGCTGCGCCGTCTATCCCAAAACGCGGTCATAAAAGGCCTTGATTCTTTCTCCGCAGAGCGCAGGCTTGGCATAATAGCTCACGCCGTGATTCGCGCCCGGCACGATCAGCAGCTCCTTATCCTCCGCCGCGGAGGCGGAAAAGGCGCGCCGGCTGAACTCCGGCGGCACGAAATTGTCCTCCTCCCCGTGGATGAGCAGCAGAGGCAGCTTACTCGCGCGCAGCGCATCCTCACCGGGACAACCCAGAAAATCCAAACCCGCAACCAGTCTGCTTATGAGATTGACACTCTGAATCAACGGACAGGCGGGCAAGTGGAGCCGGGTTTTCAGAAGGTGGGCATACTCGTCCCAGGGCGAGGTGAAGCCGCAATCGGCAACCAACCCGCGCACGTTCTTCGGGAGCTTCTCCCCCGCTGCCATGAACACGGTTGCAGAGCCCATGCTCGTGCCGTGGAGCACGATGGGCATCTCACTGCCCAGCCGCGCTTCGATATACCGCGCCCAATCTGCACAGTCCCGCTTTTCCTTCAGGCCCATGCAGATGATTTTTCCCTCACTCTTGCCGTGCGCACGCTGCCACGGAACGAGCAGATTGCAGCCGCTTTCATACAGCAGCTCATAGATGCCGGCAAAGGCCGACAGATAGTCAGAGCGGAACCCATGCATCAGAATGGCCGTGCAGCGCGCATTCTCTCTCTGCAGAAACAGACCGCGCAGCTTCAACCCGTCAAAAGAGGTGATCTCCACTTCCTCCGGATGCCGATCGAGCAGCCATTTGACCCCGTCGCGGATCACATCTCCGTAACGCTTCAGGCGCTTGAACTGCTCCGGCTCCGGTTCCTTGATCGGCACGCGCAAAGCCACCATGCAAAACAGCAACGCAGATACCGCTATCCAAAGAAGCAGAAGCCCCACTATGCAATTGATCGCAATCCAAATGCCTGTCATGTGACCACTCTCCGCAATCAAGCGCGTCCGCTAAATCAAAGCAGCCGCCCTCTATCCTCTTTCAGCCCCGGCCTCCGGTCGGGATGCTCTCCGTAACAACAGAAACGAATAATATTATGTAAACCGTCAGGATTCCGCCAAACACAGCGCGGAAGTGCTCCGCAGCGGCATTTCGCTGCCGTCTGGCAGGCGGACACGCAATGCAAAATCCCGATCAATGCCGAGCGCCAGCGCTTCGGTCTCTCTATCATTCTTCGTTATGTAAACCTTCTTGCCGCGAAGCATATCCCGCGCACAATAGGCCTCATACAGCAGATCATTTTCGGCATTCTCATAGAGCTCCACGAAATCCGCAAGGATCTGCGCCATCAGCGCTTCGCGCGGCGCGAGCGCGCCGTTTGGCAGCAGCGCCCCGGCGCTTGTGCGCAAGGCGTCCGGAAATCCGGCCTCCGGCGTCAGCAGATTCACGCCGATCCCAAGCGCCACCCAGGCGCCGCACTGCGCATCGACGCCGCCCTCCGCGAGGATGCCGGCCACCTTTTTCCCCGCAAAATAAACGTCATTAAC
>JAFXAW010000011.1 GCA_017522015.1 Oscillospiraceae bacterium
AGGGAATGAATTTGAAAAGAGTAAAAATTCTCACGATCTGTGAGGGCGCAATCAGCGTTGCACTCGCGCTTGCACTCAGTTATCTGAAAATCCCGATCGGCGCAGGCTTCGGCGGCTGGGGTGGCAGCGTGGACCTTGTGATGATCCCGCTGATCATTTTTGCCTGTCACCGGGGGCTTTGGGGGCTGGGGGCAGGCTTGGTTTTCGGCACGCTGAAGTTCTTTCTGGCGGGTGGCACTGCCATCAACTGGCAGAGTATGCTGCTGGACTATTCCGTGGCCTATATGTTTGTGGGCTTTGCCGGGCTGATGAAAGGCCGCCGCGGAGCTCTGCCGCTCGGTGCTTTGATCGGCTGCGCTGCGCGCTTTGCCGTTCACTTTTTCAGCGGCGTGACGATTTATGCCATTCTCGCGCCGGAGGAGATCCTCGGCGTCATGACGGGCAGCTCTGCGCTGTACTCCCTGCTCTACAACGCAAGCTATATGCTGCCGAACACGGTTCTTGCCGTTGTGCTCTGCGCGATTTTGCAAAAGCCGCTGAAAAAGTTTCTGGCGAAGCAGTAAGGCGTTGCCGCAAAGAAAAAACCATAGCGAAACATACGAAAACAGCGAGGGTTCGCTGCAGAACGAAAATTCCGCAGCACCCTCGCTGCTCTTATTTTGAGCTGCGCTGTGTTTCACAGCGGAGCGGAGATTTTTGTTTTTTGGATTATTCCGCGTTGAAGACGTACTTGTCCATGCGCTGGAAAGCCTCCTGAATGCGGCTGAGCGGGGAGGCGAGGTTCATGCGCACATGGCAGGGGCCGTGGAAGGCGCGGCCGTCCTGAATCGCAACGCCCACATCCCAGCAGGCCTTCAGAATGTCGTCAACAGTCTTGCCGTGTGCCTCGCACCACTTCGTGCAGTCAACAAAGAGCATATAGGTGCCCTCGGGCTTGGAAACCTCAACGCCCTCAAAGTGATTCCAGATGTAATCACAGGCAAAGTCCACGTTGCCGCCGAGAACTTCAACGAGCTCATCCAGCCACTCGTAGCCCTCGGGCTTGTAGGCACCGATGAGCGCGTGCATGGACAGAACGTTCATGCCGTTGTAGTGGGACAGGCTGGACTCCTTGCGGATGCGGTCATGCCACCACTTGTTGTAAACAATGTGATAGCTGCCAACAAGGCCGGCCAGGTTGAAGGTCTTGGAGGGGGCGTAGAACGCTGCGGTGCGCTGACGCGCATCCTCGGAAACGGACTGCGTGGGGGTGTGCTTGTGGCCGGGGAGAATCAGGTCGGACCAGATCTCGTCCGAGACGACGAAAACGTCATACTTCTTGAACAGCTCCATGGCCTGCTCAATTTCCTCGCGCTCCCAGACGCGGCCGCAGGGATTGTGCGGGTTGCAGAAGACGGCAGCATGGATGTTCTGCGTTTTGAGCTTTTCTTCCATGTCCGCAAAGTCCATACGCCACACGCCCTGCTCGTCCTGCACCAGCGGAGAGAGCACCATGTTGTAGCCGTTGTTGCCCAGGCAACCGGTGAAGCCGACGTAGGTGGGGGAGTGCAGCAGCACCTTGTCGCCCTTGCTGCAAACGCAGTTGAGCGCAGAGATCACGCCGCCGAGCACGCCGTTTTCATAGCCGATGTGCTCCTTCGCCAGGCCGGTGACGCCATTGCGCTTCTCCTGCCATTCGATAATTCCATCGTAGTATTCATCACGCGCGCCAAAATAACCGAAAGCGTGATGCTGCACGCGCGCGGTGATTGCATCGGCGATGGTGGGAACCGTGGGGAAGTTCATGTCCGCAACCCACATGGGGATGGCGTCAAAGCCCTCCTTCGGCGCAGCGGGCGCGCCGCGGCCCTTGCCCAGACCGTCAACCGCAACTGCGTCCATTCCGTGACGATCCATGATGGATGTGAAATCGTACTTCATAAGCTCTCCTCCTCATATATGTGAAAGCAAAATTTAGATCCGCTTTGAGTATATCCGACATTCTCCGGAAAATCAAGCTTTGGTGTGCAGTAAACAGATATGGGCTTGTGTTTTGTGAAAATCTCCTATATAATATACATCGAAAGGTAAAAAACAAAAAACCATAAATAAAAAATGAGGTGTTAGAAAATGAAGTATCCGCACATTTTTGAGCCCATCAAGATCGGTGACACGTTGTTCCGCAACCGCATCTTTGCCGCGCCCACCGGCCATCCGGACGCGAGCTTTGAGGGCAACTTCTCCGACGATGTCGTCGCCTACTATGAGGCGAAGGCCAAGGGCGGCGCGGCTGCCGTTACGCTCGGTGAAGCGATCGTGGACAGCAAGTATGGCAAGCGCCATCACTTCCAGGTCAGCCTGGACTGCCGCAACGGCATTCACGGCCTCTCCAAGGTCGCGGACGCCATCCGCCGTCACGGCGCGGTGCCCTCCCTCGAGCTGCAGCACTCCGGCATGTCTGCCAACCCCGGCGTGATCACGCCCGAGCTCGGCGCAAGCTCCAGCATCATCTACGGCCCCTCCGCGATGGAGGTCAACGGCGTCCAGATTCAGGAGATGCCGGAAGAGATGATCCTCGAGATCATCGAGAAATTCGCCAATGGCGCAGCCTTCGCGCAGAACTGCGGCTTCGGCATGGTCATGGTGCACGGCGGCCACGGCTGGCTGATCAACCAGTTCCTCTCCGACCGCGTGAACAAGCGCACCGACCGCTGGGGTGGCAGCATTGAAAACCGTGCGCGCCTCGCCGTGGAGATCTGCGATGCGATCCACAAGAAGTGCGGCGCCGGCTTCCCCATCGAGATGCGCATCAGCGCCTCCGAGGTTATCGACGGCGGCTACACGGTTGAGGAAGGCATTGCCGTTGCCAAGCTGCTCGAGGGTCATGCGGACATTATCCACTGCTCCGCCGGCTACGGCTTCGGTCTGCCCGATAAGTACAGAACCTTCAGCATCACGCACCCCTGCATGTTCAAGGAAGACGGCCTGAACGTGAAGTATGCGGCCGAGGTCAAAAAGCACGTTAAGAACACCCCGATCGCCACCGTCGGCGCGCTGTCCAACCCCGATATGCTCGAGGAGATCATTGCCTCCGGCAAGGCGGACATCGTGGAGATGGCCCGCGGCCTCATCTGCGATCCGGAGCTGCCCAACAAGGCCCGCAGCGGCAAGGAAAACGAGGTCGTCAAGTGCATGCGTTGCTTCCATTGCTTCACCTCCGGCATGGACCGTGGTGCATTCTGGTGCGCGCTGAACCCGAAGACCAACCGCGAGCGTGCCTTCGCCCGCGTTGCGGCCACGGCCGAGAAGAAAAAGGTTCTCGTCGTTGGCGGCGGTATCGCCGGTATGCAGGCTGCGCTCACCGCGGCTGAGGGCGGACACGAGGTTATCCTCTGCGAGAAGAGCGATCATCTGGGCGGCCACATCCGCTGCGAGGAGAAGGTTCCCTTCAAGAAGAACCTGTTTGATTACATCGCGCTGCGCGAAAAGCAGGTCGCCGATGCGGGCGTTGAAGTGCGCCTGAACACCGAAGTCACGCCCGAGTACGCCAAGAGCGTCGGTGCGGACGTGATTATTGCAGCGCTCGGCGCTGAGGCGATCAAGCCCAACATCCCGGGTATCGACGGCAGCAACGTGCTGCTCGCGGACGATGCCTACGTCAACGCGGAGAAGGTCGGCGAGAAGGCCGTCATCCTCGGCGGCGGTCTGGTCGGCATGGAGCTTGCGATCTACCTCAACTCCCTCGGCAAGAAGGTCGAGGTCGTGGAGATGGCAGAGCGCTTCAACCCCGGCCCGAACAAGCTGCACGGCAACGCCATCGAGATCAAGTGCAAGGAAGAGGGCGTCACCGCCCATTATTCCACCAAGGCCGCGCGCATCGACGAGGGCGGCGTGTGGTGCGAGACGCCGGAAGGCGAGAAGTACTTTGCAGCGGACACCGTGATCTATGCGGTGGGTCAGAAGGCGCGCACGGAAGAGACCAAGGCGCTCTACAATTGCGCCGGACTGTACTACCCGATCGGCGACTGCGTGCGCCCGCGCAACATCGCCGAGGCGAACCTCGAGGCCATGGCCGTCGCGCTGGACATCGGCAGATAAATTCCCGCGTCCGGTCGGATTTTGACCCTGTATCTGATTCAGCCGTTCCGGTCTCGGAACGGCTGAATATGTAGTAAAATATTCTGCATATCAATTTAATTGGAGGAGGAAACAGCATGACACCGGAGGCACAAAAACGCTATAACGAAAAATCGGCCAGAGTAGAGGCCGCAATCGCCCTGAAAGAGCCGGACATGGTACCCATGATCCCCTCTGCTTCTCTGTTCCCTATGCTCAATGCGGGCTACACGGTTGGCGAGGTCATTTATGACACCAGCCTGGAGAAGATGACCAAGAGCGTCGTGAAGTACCTTGAGGACTTCGATCCGGACTGCGGCCTGGATGCCGGCAACAACTTCGCAGGCCAGGGCCCCATGATGGAGCTTGAGCGCTCGAAGAACATGCGCTGGGCGGGTATGCCCGGCAACCTCATCGACATCAACTCCATTCAGCAGTTCATCGAGTTCCCCACGCTGCTGGACGAAGAATTTGAGGAGTTTTTCACCGACCGTACCGGCTGGATGCTGCGTCGTGAGATCCCCCGCACCTCCGGCCTGCTGGAGCCGCTGGCTGACCTCTTCACGGGCCGCATCAGCGCCCGCGCCCTGTCCGCCAAGGTTTCCACGCCCGAGTTCAAGGCCATGATCGAGGATCTCTGGAAGATCAACGAGCTCAACGAGGAATATCAGAAGAATTGCGCCAAGCTCAACGAGATCGTCTACGAAATGGGCTATCCCATCTTCAAGGGCGGCCAGGCTGCCGTTCCGTTTGACTCTTATTCCGACGGTTACCGCGGCACGCTGCTGTCTCTGCAGGACCTGTATGCCAACCCGGATGAGATTGAGCGTTACATCGAGGCCGCCATCGGCCCCATGCTCGAGAACATCCACAAGATGGCCGAGCGTCCCAACGCCAAGGGCAAGCACGTGTTCATGGCGCTGCACAAGGGTATGGACGGTTTCATGAACGATGAGCACTACCGCAAGTACTACTGGCGTCACCTGCAGATGATCATCGAGGAGATCATCAAGGTGGATATGGTGCCGTACATCTTCTGCGAGGGCAAGTACAACTCCCGTCTGGACTGCCTGACGGAAGTCACCCCCGGCAAGGTGTTCTATCACTTTGAAGAGGTGGACATGGCGGTCGCCAAGGAGAAGCTGGGCAACATCGCCTGCATCTCCGGCAGCTTCAACACCAACCTCCTGCAGTTCGGCACGCCGGAACGCGTGCGGGACGAGGCCAAGCGTCTGCTGGACATCTGCGCCCCCGGCGGCGGCTTCATCTTCACCACCGGTTCCGGTCTGAGCCACGTCAAGCGCGAGAACGTCGAGGCCATGTTCGAGACCGTGAGAGAGTACGGTAAGTATTAATCCTTTTGCAAAAACGAAACACATAAACGCAGGCGGCGTGCTGCTTTTTCGGAAGCGGCACGCCGTTTCTGTGTCAGCGGGCTTGTCAGGCAAAGGGTCGGCGGATAGAATCGCAATCGGAGGCGTGGGGTTCCGTGCAGCATGAAGCGGCAGCCGTCTTTGCGAAAGAGCGGCTGCCGGGCTTATCCCTGCGGTCAAGGCACTTCATTGACTTCCGGAGCGTATGCGTTTATAATTTAAGTAAATATGAAAATAAAGGAGGCAAAATCCATGTGGAACGACATTGATGTCACGGCGAATGAAAAAATGATTGCCGAGACGGTGGAGTATGAGGGGCACGGCGGAAAGACGATCCGCGCCTATCTCTCCCGCCCTGTGGTGGAGGAGCCCATCCCCTCGCTTGTGCTGATTTCGCACATGCCCGGTTGGGACGAGTGGTGCCGCGAAACGGCGCGCCGCTTCTCGCAGCACGGCTATGCAGTTGCCTGCCCGAATATCTACGGCGACTATTCCGGAAAAACGCCGGTGGAAGCCTCGGAATCCATGCGCGCCGCGGGCGGCGTGCCCGATGCGAACGTGATGGAGGATTGTGCGGGTTCGCTGCGCTATCTGAAGGAGCAGAGCTGGTCCAACGGCAAGGTCGGTGTCATCGGCATGTGCTCCGGCGGGCGTCACGCCTTTATGGCGGCCTGCACGGTGGACGGCTTTGGCGCGGCGGTGGACTGCTGGGGCGGCGGCATTTTCCCGAAGCCGGAGGAGCTCACGCCCGCGCGTCCGGTAGCGCCGATTGATTATATTGACCGCCTGGAAATCCCGCTCATGGGCATTTTCGGCAACGAGGATTTCAGCCCCACGAAGGAGGAGGTTGACCGCCTGGAGGCGGCGCTGCAGGAGCGCGGCAAGGAATATGAATTCCACCGCTATGACGGCGCGGGCCACGGCATCTGGTATTACCACAGCCCGATGTATCGCCGCGAACAGGCGATGGATTCCTGGGAAAAGGTGTTCGCCTTCTTTGAGAAGAATCTGAGATGAGCGCAGAGAAAGCGCCCTTCGTGGCGATGGCCAAGCCGGTCGGCTCAAAGTGCAACCTGCGCTGCGGCTACTGCTACTATCTGGGCACAGACGAGCGCATTGACAACGGCTGCGCCGCTGTGATGGACGACGAGACGCTCGAGTGCTTCATCCGGCGCTATATCGGGGAGAGTACGGGGCCAGCGGTGTCCTTTACATGGCACGGCGGCGAGCCGACGCTGGCGGGGCTGGATTTTTTCAAAAAATGCGTCGCCCTGCAGAAGAAATATCTGCCCGCTGGCTGGGAATGCTGGAACAATCTGCAGACAAACGGTGTGCTTCTGGACGAGGAATGGTGCGCCTTTCTTGCCAAAGAACACTTTGATGTGGGTCTGAGCATCGACGGGGCAAAGAGCGTCCACGATAAGTACCGGAAAAACGCCGCCGGCGCCGAGACTTATGACGAGGTTCGTGCGGCAGCGAAGCGGCTTGTGGCGCACGGCGTCCGGCCGGATCTGCTGTGCACTGTCACCTCGGACAGTGCGGAAAATCCGCTTTCGGTTTACCGCGCGCTGCGGGAGCTCGGCACGGGCTGGGTGCAGTTTATCCCCATCGTCCGGCAGGATGAAAACGGGGACGTGACGCCCGATTCCGTGACGCCGGAGGGCTACGGGAAGTTCCTTTGCGACGTTTTCGACGAGTGGATCTATCACGACCTCGGGAAAACCGGCGTGCAGTTCTTTTTGGAGTGCGCACTGGTGCTCTCGGGCGGGAGCGCCAGCCTCTGCTGGATGGCGCCCGTTTGCGGGCGCGTGCTGGTGACGGAGCGGGACGGCGGCGTTTACGCCTGCGACCATTTCGTGGACAGCGACCATCGGCTCGGCAGCGTGCAGACGGACGGCCTGCGCGCGCTTGTCGACAGCGAAAAGCAGGCGGCGTTCGGAAACGCAAAGCGGGAGAAGCTCACGGCACAGTGCCGCGCCTGTCCGTACCTGGCGCTGTGCAACGGCGGCTGCATGAAAGATCGCTTCGTCCGCTCGGAGGACGGCGAGGAGGGGCATGCCTATCTCTGCGCGGGGCTCAAAGCGTTTTTTGACCATGCGGTGCCGCGCCTGAAAACGCTCGCGCAGCTGCAGCGGGCGGGGCTTGCGCCGGGCGCGATTATGGAACGCCTGCGCGCGCAGGAGCTGCAGCGCTGGAAGGGGATCGGCCGAAACGATCCCTGTCCTTGTGGCAGCGGAAAAAAGGCGAAAAATTGCTGCTGGGACAAAAAGCCGTAAGATTTTTGTGAAAAATAATTTCGGAGGAAGAGAGGAAAATCCTCTCTGAATCGGATAAGAAAAAGGCCGGAGGCGAACAGCCTCCGGCCTTTTTGTCTTTTTCCGTTACTTATTTTTGCGGCCTGCTTTCCGTCTGTTTGCGGCCGCTTGTTTTTTGTCAGAATTTTTCTGCGCCCCGATGCCGAGGTGCAGCGCGCCGTGCGGACAGGCGCGTGCGCAGCGTGTGCAGCGGATGCACTCCGTCGAAGCGTAATCTTTCACCGGGTCGATGCCCATGGGGCAGACCGCTTCGCAGGCGCCGCAGTGCGTGCATTTGTCCTCCGAATGCTGCAGATTCACGATCGCGATTCGGTTGAACAGCCCATAGAAAGCGCCGAGCGGGCAGAGATAACGGCAGAATGGGCGGGAGATCAAAAGCGAGAGCAGCACAATCACGGCAAGCACGGCGATTTTCCACCAGAAGAGCCCGCCTGCCTGCGATGCGAGCGCCGGATTCGCCAGCGTGAGCGGGATCGCGCCGAAGAGCATGCCGGACGGGCAGATGTACTTGCAGAAAAAAGGCACGGTGACCCAATCCCCGCTCAGGAACATGGGGAAAAGGATGCAAAGCAGCAGCAAAACCGCATATTTAATCCAGCGCAGCGCGCGGTCACCCCGGAAGCTGCGCAGCTTTTTGAAAAACGGGATCTTATAGAGCAAATCCTGCACGAAACCGAAGGGGCACAGGAATCCGCAGATCAGCCGCCCGAGCACTGCGCCGAACAGAATCAGCATGCCGAGCGCGTAATACGGAAAGCTTATCCGGCCGCCGTTTCGCACGGTGTTTTGCAGCGCGCCCATCGGACAGGCGCCGACCGCGCCCGGGCAGGAATAGCAGTTGAGTCCGGGCACGCAGATGCTCTTCGTCTTTCCCTGCGAGATGCTGCCGCTGAGAAAGTTCCACAGTTTGAAATTGTATGCCAGCGTGACGGCGGCCTGTATGGCATGTCGCTTACCGTCACCCTTCACGCGCTTTTCTTTAGCCAAGCCCCACACACTCCAGACATACACGGATTGCTTTTTGCAGGACGAGCCCGGCCTGCCCGGACAGGACGCCGTATGCAATCAGGACAAGCCCGATTACGCCTGCTGCGATGCCGAAATACGCCCGCTTCACGGCAGATGCTCCTCAACGGCGGCTTTCCACTGGTCATAGTTGCGCCCGCCGACCAGTGTGTCGCCGAGCTGCTCGCCCTTGCTGTTGAAAAATATGGACGCCGGGATATACATCTGTGCATTCACCAAATCCTGCAGGTCGTCACCGGGATAGAGGATGGGATAAGTGAGGCCGGCTTGCTCCACGATCTGCCGTGTTGCCTCCATGTCGCCGGTGTCGCACAGGACGCCCAGGAACAGGACATTGTCATATTCCTTGTATACGCGCTCAATGTCCGGCAGCTCGGCGACGCAGGGCCCGCACCAATAGGCCCAGATGTTCATAACGATCAGATCATAGCCTTCCAGAATCGACTCATCAACCGGATTGCCGTTTATGTCCACGGTTGAAAAGCGCAGCGCCGATGCAGACGGCGTGTCGGCTTCCGTTTCATCCGGATTCTGTGCGTCTTCGCCCGAAGCGCCGGAATTTTCCGTTTCAGTCTGCGCCGAATCCCCGGACATTTCGGCGTCAGGCGTATCTTTGCCGTTGTTTGCCGCGCTGCACGCGGTCAGCATAGCAAGACAAAGCAGGAGAGAAAGAAGGGTGCATATACGCTTTTTCATAATCTGACCTCCGGATGTGTTGTTTTTTCTTCCCGACTCCCGGCAGACGCTTACCGTCAAGACGGCAGACCGGCTCGCGCCCCTTTTCGTCCTTTGCCCGGGATACGTTCTCCACAATTTCCAAATAAAATCATATCATAATGCACAGCAAAGTCAATCATTGCTTGAAAAGCCTTGTATCTTTTGATCGAATCCTATATACTGACATCAGAAACGAAAAACAATAAACTGCATGGGAGGGGAACTCGAAGTGAGTAAGTATCTTGAGGGAAAAGTTGCAATCGTAACCGGTTCCGGCCAGGGCATCGGCCGCGCGATTGCCAAGACGCTCGCCGCTGAGGGCGCCAAGGTTGTGACGAACAACCGCAAGCCCGCCGGGGCGGTTGAGACGGGGCAGCTCACGCCGGAACGTTTAGCAAGACTGTCGCCGGAAGATCGCGCCTGGGTGCAGAAAGAAGCGGAAGCCTTTAACGGCGATGCGGAGACCACCGCGCAGCAGATCCGCGACGCGGGCGGGGAGGCGACAGCCTGTTTTGCAGATATCTCCGACTGGGATGAGGCGAAAAAGCTTGTGGACACGGCCGTGGAGACCTACGGAAGCGTGGATATCGTGGTCAACGTGGCGGGCGCTTTCGGTTTTTGCGCCGTTGAGGAGATGCCCAAGGAGCTCTGGGACAAGGTCAACGCCGTCAAGCCCACCGGTTATTTCTATGTGATCCGTCATGCCGTGCCGTACATGATCCGCAACGGCTGGGGCCGCATTGTGAACTGCTCCTCCGGCGCTTTCCTCGGCGGGGAGATCCGCCAGAGCGAATATTCCGCTGCAAACGCCGGCGTGGTCGGCCTGACCCGCGCGCTGTCCTGGGAGCTGAACGAGCACAACATCACTGTCAACGCCTTCTGCCCGGTCGCCAAGACCCGCGCATCCATCGATATGGAGCTCTTTGACAGAACTGTTACGGACGGCAAGACCTCCACACTCTCCGGAAAACCGCTCATGGGCTATGACGTGACGCCGTATCCGGAGGACTTTGCGCCTTTTGTGGCCTACATGTGCACGGAAGAGGCCGCCGATCTGACGGGCGCTGTGTTCATGCTCAACGGCAAAACCATCAGCCTGTTCTCCAAGCCGCAGATCATCGCGTCCATGCGTCCGGAGAACGGCGAGGACTGGACGGTGGACAGCATTCTGCGCGCAGCCCCGGAGTCACTCCTGAAGGACTACCAGAATCCGCTGACCGCATTCAAAAAGAAACTTCAAAAATAAATGAGAAAATATTGGAGGTAACAGAAAATGTACGAAAAATTGGTGTTTGAGTTTCCGCAGGAGTACAACGAGATCGTCGCCGAGGGGGATGATCCCGGTTTTGTCGTCAAGCCGCAGGCTTATTTCCGCGGCGCCTCGCAGATTCCCGGAAGTGAGTTCAACTCCAGCTTCCAGATTTTTGTCAAGCCCTTCTTCCTCGACCGTGTGCAGCACCGTCATCCCAAGGATGAGTATCTGATCTTCCTGGGCGCGTCTTTCCCGAACGTTTTTGATTTCGATGCGGACATCGAGCTGACCATTGGCAAGAAGGGCGAGGATGAGGAAGTTTACCACATCACCAAGCCCACAGTTGTGCGCATTCCCGCCGGCGTCTATCATTGCCCGCTGCACTTCAAGCGCGTGGATAAGCCCGTGCTGTTCCTTGCGGCCTGCATGATGCCCATGTTCGGCGGCATTTACGACACGCCCGATGGCGGCACCAAGGAAATGTACTACAACGGCCCCATGCAGTGCAAGTATAACGAAAACAAGAAGTGCGACTCCTGCGGAAAGTGCCTGCAGGAAGACTGGAAAGACTAAGCCTTGCGCAGTTTCCACGCGGGAAATAAGCGATAAAAACATAGAGAGGATGCCCCGAATCCGGGGCATCCTCTCCTGTTTTTTGGGGGGGGAGATGGACGGGGCGAAGCCTGCCCCGCGCCAAACTTATATATCTATGCCGCTACGCATAACAAATGGAAATCGGTTTGCGCGGTGTTATTGAGGATTTTGGATGATGCGATAAACCGCGCCGTCGGTTTTTGAGCTTGCCTCACCGGCGGCCATGTCAAGGGAAAAAGATTCGTTCCATTCCCCGGTGATTATAAGTTCACCGTTCTCTATTTTCCAGGACAGGGCTTCCTGATGGAATGAGCCCTCTATGCTGTGATGATATTCTCTTTTGGCCGTGGTCTCAGTGAGTGTAAACATCCACATGCCCATTCCCTCGGCCCTTCTAAGACAGAACGGGGTGCCATATTTTTCGAACAGTTCCGCTTTCAGAGCATCGTCACCATTCACAGGTGCGTCGGCAAGCGGATCGTTGTCCTCGGGATTGGCGGTTATATGGTTCTGCTCTGTTTGCGGGGCGGGATCGTGCGTAACCTTTTCAGAACAGCCGACTGTTCCCAAAACACAGAACAGGGCTAAAAAGAATACGATAAGCTTTTTCATAGACACATACTCCTTCTTAGTCGTATTGATTACGCTCCGCGTAATCACTTTCTATGGCAAAAAGGCCTTGCCCCAGGGAAACCGGGAAATACTTAGGGCCGATTACACAGCTGTATGTGTTGCCGTCGCCGTCTTTGAATGTGATCAGATAATCCCCATAGACAGCGGCCCACTCCACATCCGTGCACTTGAGCTGCATTTCGGGGAAATGTTGGTTTACATAACTTTCGCCAGAGATTCTGGCAATTTGCTTTGGAATCACGCCTGTGAGCCACAAAACGACGGCCACGGCAAGGATCAAAACGGGAATCAGCCACTTTTTCTGCTTCAAACGATCACACCCCTTTATTAAAATCTAATCCAATTTTGCATATTGTTTGCATATTGAGGGTGGGAAATCGGCAGAAAGTTCCGGAAGGTCTTTGAAATCAACCGGAGGCGGCAGCCATACCCCGTTGGCGAAAAAAAACAGACCCGCCGGCCTTGCAGGCCGCGGGTCTGTTGCCTTTTTATCTTTTCAGCCCAGCAGGATCCGGTCGTTATCCAGCGCCTTGCCGGTTCCGACGCGAAAACGGGTCAGCAGGTCGTCCACGCACAGGCCTGCGCGCTCCTCGCCCTCGATGTCAAGCACGATGCCGCCGTCCGCCATCATCAGCGTGCGGTTGCCGAGATCCAGCGCCTGCTGCATGTTGTGCGTGACCATCATGCAGGTGATTTGTGACTGCTCCACGATCTCTTTTGTGAGCCGAAGCACCTTGTCCGCCGTGCCCGGATCAAGCGCCGCCGTGTGCTCGTCAAGCAGCAGCAGCTGGGGCGGAACCATGGTGGCCATCAGCAGCGTCAGCGCCTGCCGCTGGCCGCCGGAGAGCAGGCCAACCTTGCTGTTCATCCGGTTTTCCAGTCCCATATCCAGCAGCGCAAGACGATCGCGGAACATCTCCCGCTCTTTCTTTCGGATGCGGGAAAAGCTGCCGCCCTGTCCGGATGCCAGATAGAGGTTTTCTTCGATCGTCATGTTCGGCGCAGTGCCGCGCATCGGATCCTGAAACAGACGTCCGATCTGCTTGGAGCGCCGATGCTCCGGCATGAAGGTGATGTCCTTCCCGCCGAGAAGGATTCTGCCCTGATCCGTGAGAAAGCTGCCGCAGACAGCGTTGAAGAGCGTCGATTTTCCCGCACCGTTTGAGCCGATGATGGTGACGAAATCGCCGGGCTTGACGTGCAGGGAGAAATCCCGCAGCGCGGCCTTTTCGTTGACGGTGCCGGGGTTAAAGGTCTTGCTGATGTGTTCGATCCTCAGCATTTTGTCCGCCCCCCTTTTCCGAAGCGACGCAGCAGCGTGTCCTTTTGGGATTTCAGATAAGGCAGGGAGATGGCCAGCACCACGATGACGGACGACACGGCCTTGAGCATAAAGGCCGGCATGTTGAAGCGCAGCGCGATCGTATAGACCAGACGGAAGATGATGGAGCCCAGCACAACGCCGATGGCCCGCACGGTGACGCCGCCCTTGCCCAGAATGGTTCCGCCGATGAGCAGTGAGGCCAGCGCGATGGTGACCATGCCGGTGCCGATGTTGATGTCCATGCTCTTCTGCGCCTGCGCCAGCAGACAGCCGGAAAGCGCTGTGATCGCGCCGGAGATGCACAGGCCGATGATGGTCATCCGGGCGGGGTTGATGGAGGAGGAGCGCACCATGTCGGGATTGTCGCCGGTGCAGCGGATGGACAGACCCAGCCGCGTCCGGAGGAAGAAGGAGAGAAACAGCACCACGATGGCAACGAACACCAGCGCAACAAGCAGCTTGTACTGGCCGGCCAGAGGCGTGTTTTCCAGCAGCGCCTTGACTTTGGTGAAAACGGTTTCGGTCTTGTTCAGGTTCAGCAGGGAGCTTCCGCCCATTATGGCGATGTTCACAGAATACAAACCCGTGTTGACAATGATGCCTGCCAGCAGGCTGTTGACGCCCAGCTTGGTCTGAAGCACGGCCGTGATCAGGCCGGAACAGACGCCGGCCGCCATCGCAGCGGGGATGGACAGATACGGGTGTCCCGCCAGCGCGACCGCCGCACCCACCGCTGCGCCCATAGTGAAGCAGCCGTCGGTGGAAAGGTCACAGACGTTGAGCATGGAATAGCTGAGATACAGCGCCAGCACGGTCAGTGCGCAGATGAGTCCCAGCTCAAACGCGGTCTGTACTGGGCCTAAAATTGCCGAAGCCGTCATGAAATCACATCCTTAAATCCGGTTAAATGCCAAATGGAACTTGCGTTCGACGAGGACTCAGAAGTTCTCCGCAGTCTGGATGGGCTGAACCTTCGTGCAGTAGGGCTCGAAGATTTTGACCAGCTCGTCGTAGTCATAGCCGATGGCCTCGCAGGTCTCGGTGTTGATGGTTGCGGTGCCGTTGTCGAAGGTGCGAACGGGCAGCTCGGCGGGATCGGCGCCGTTCACCAGAATTTCGCAGACCATTTGTGCGGTCTCGCGGCCCAGGTTGGCGTAGTCCACGCCGTAACCCAGGAACGCGCCGTTGAGGGCGAAGGAGTCCGCGCCGGTGTAGTGCGGGATCTTGGCCTCGGCAAGCGCCTCATAGATGGCCAGCTCCGCGGTCATGATGGTGTTGTCGGTGGGGGTGAAGACGGCGTCCACACCGTCGGCGATCAGCGCCTGCACGGCCTGAGAAACCTCGTCCGTGGTGGTGCCGGTGTATTCCTTATAGGCAACGCCCTTGTTGGTCAGATATTCCTTTGCCGCGGCAATGGGGGTGGTGGAGGAATCCTCTCCGATGTTGTAAAGCAGGGCGATGTTGTCCGCATCGGGATCGGCGGCAAAGATGAGATTCATCACAGCGTTGGTGTCCAGATAGTCAGAGGTGCCGGTGATGTTGGAACCGGGAGCCTCGAGCGAATCCACGATCTGGCTGCCCACGGGGTCGGAAACCGCGGAGAACACAACGGGGATGCCGTTGTCCTCGGTGGCGGCCTGCATGGACGTTGCCACCATCGTCGTGATGCCAACCATCAGGTCAACGTCATCGGCGATGAAGTTGGAAACGATCTGGTTAAGTACGGAAGCGTCGAGGTTGCAGACGTCATAGGAGATCTCGAACTTGACGTTGTTTTCTTCGCCAAGCTTTGCAAGCTCGGACTCAATGTTTTCCGCGATCTGCACCAGAGAGGCATCGTACACGAGGTTGCAAATGCCGACCTTATAGGTGGTGATGTCGTCGTCGCTGTTGTCGTCCGGCTTTCCGGCGGTGCCGCCGCAGGCGGCGAGCAGCAGAAGCGCAACAGCGCAAAGCAGAGCGGCCAGTTTTTTCATGGTCTTGATTTTCATGGTTTTTTCTCCTTTTTGTTTGATTTGGGCGGCAGATGGCAAGTTGCGGATAAAAAAACAGCCCCTGCCCCACACATGGGACAAAAGCCGACTGCTTCTGCGATACCACCCAAATTGACGTATTCTACGTCCTCTCGCTTATGCGTTCCATCAAACGCATCCCGCCTGGTAACGGATGGGAACCCCGTCGATGCCTACTGAGGCGAATGAAGCCTGTTCGGGTCGCCCTCGGAAGTCCATTCATCAGCCGCTTGCCGCCCCGATTCCACCATCCGGAGCTCTCTGTGCGCTTGCCGCACTGATTACTTCTCTTCTTCAAAGGTTTATTTGTATAAACTTGCTTTTATTATAAACATTCTTTTCGGTTTGTCAAGCGGTATCGGACAGTTATTTTTTGTGCATAAACCGCAGAATTTTGCTGTCTGCGCAGAAAAAACCGAAGCGGAGCGCTCCAAAGGGGAGACTTCGCTTCGGTTTTTCACGGTTTTGTGTGTTTCTGCCCGCTGATTTTTACAGCAGCTTCATTGCACCGGTGGGGCAGGCCTCGGCGCACTTGCGGCAATCGGCACAGCCCGCAATGGCGGCGCTCTCGCGGAATTCCGGCTTCACAACGGTACCGAAGCCGCGGCCGATCAGACCGAGCAGGCCCTTTCCGGCCACTTCATTGCACACACGCACGCACAGACCGCAGAGGATGCATTTGCCCTGGTCGCGCTCGATGACCACCAGTCGTTTTTCGCTGTCGTGGCGGCGCTTTTCGCCCTCAAAACGCTCGGGATGGATCTCGTAGCGGTTGGCGTGGCGGATGAGCGTGCATTTTTCATAGTCATGGCAGCCGCATTCCAGGCAGCGGGATGCCTCGCGCATGGCCTCCTCCGCGGTGAAGCCGGTGTTGACGGGCTCAAAGTCGCCTCTGCGCGCCTGCGCGTCGCGGTTTTTGATCTGCACTCTCGGCTTTCTCTCGCGGTCAGCGTAATCCGCTGCGGTGACATATCTCTGGCTGACAAAGGGCTTTTTGCAGGGCACAAGCGCACCGTGGAGGTAGGAGTCCACCACGTCTGCGGCCCTGTTCGCCTCTCCGATGGCGGCAATGGCGATGTCCGCGCCGCCGTTCGTGGCGTCGCCTACCGCGAACACGCCCTCCAGACTGGTGAGGAAGCTGCACGCGTCCGCCACGATGTTGCCGCGCCGGTTCAGCTCGGCATCAATGCCCGTGGAATCCGTTTTCTGCCCGATGGCAGCGATGACGCAGTCCACATCCAGATATTCAAACTTGCCCTCCACGGGAACGGGGCTGCGGCGGCCGGAAGCATCGGGCTCACCGAGCTCCATCACCTGCAGCTTAACGGTCTTCACCTTGCCGTCCTCGCCCAGCAGCTCCGCCGGGTTCGTGAGGAACTTGAAGTTGACGCCCTCTTCGATGGCTTCTTCAATCTCGTCCGCTGCGGCAGGCATCTCCGCACGGGTGCGGCGATAGATCACATAGACATTCTCCGCGCCAAGACGCACCGCGGTGCGGCAGGCGTCCATCGCGGTGTTGCCGCCGCCCACGATGGCGACGTTCTTCCCGATGGGCAGCGGGTCGTGGAGCGCCACGGAGCGCAGGAAGTCGATTCCGCCGTAGACGCCGTCCAGCGTCTCGCCGGGGCAGCCGAGCGGGCTGCTTTTCCATGCACCGATGGCGAGCACCACGGCATCAAAGCGCGCGCGGTAATCGGCAAAGGAGATGTCCCGGCCGATCTTCACGCCGTTTTCCATCCGGACGCCGGCGGCAGCGATGTCGGCAATCTCCGCGTCCAGCACGTCCTTGGGCAGACGGTACTGCGGGATGCCGTAACGCAGCATGCCGCCCATCTGCGGCATCTGCTCTGTCAGCGTCACGTCGTGGCCCTTGAGCGAGAGGTAATATGCAGCGGTGAGGCCCGCAGGGCCGCCGCCGATGACGCCCACGCGCTTGCCCGTCGGCGCGCTGCGCTCCGGCTGCCAGCGGTCGGCCTTTTTCAGCTCCGCCATGGACATGAAACGCTTGATGAGCGCGATGGAAATGGGCTCTTCTACCAGATTCCGGCGGCATTCCTTCTCGCAGGGATGCGGGCAGATGTGACCGATGGATGCGGGCAGGGGCAGCTTGTCTTTGACGATGCGAACGGCCTCGTGCGTGTTGCCCAGCGCGACCTGCTTGACATAGCTCTGGCAATCCGTCTCCGCCGGACAGGCCAGGCGGCAGGGACCCACGCAGTCGCCGTCATGATCGCTCATCAGCAGCTCCAGCGCGATTTTCCGCGCCTGAACTGCGCGCGCACCCTCGGTCTGGATCGCCATACCGTCGGTTGCAAGGGTGGAGCAGCCGCGCAGCAGCTTGGGGCTGCCCTCGTTCTCGACAACGCACAGGCCGCAGGCGCCATAGTGCTGCACTTCTTCTTTGTGGCAGAGCGTCGGGATGTGAATGCCGTAGCGCTCCGCAATCTGCAAAATGGTCTCACCGGCGCTGCCGACGCAGGGCAGACCGTTGATGGTCAGTTTAATTTCAGACATTTCGGCACCTCCTCAGTCTACCTGCACCGCGCCGAAGCGGCAGGCGCTCTGGCACGATCCGCAGCGGATGCACTTCTCCGAATCGACCGAGTGCGGCTTTTTCAGCTCGCCGGAGATGGCGCCGACCGGGCATTTGCGCGCGCAGGCGCCGCAGCCGATGCATTTCTCCGCGTCGATCGCATAGGTCAGAAGCGGCTTGCACTGTCCGGCAGGGCACTTCTTTTCGCGGATGTGCGCGTCATACTCGTTTCGGAAATAGCGGATGGTGGTCAGGATGGGGTTGGGCGCTGTCTGGCCGAGGCCGCAAAGCGCGCCGTCCTTGACGCTGCTGCAGAGCTCCTCGAGCAGCTCCACATCGCCCTCGCGGCCGTTGCCGCTGACGATGCGCTCAAGAATCTCGCTCAGCCGCTTGGTGCCGATGCGGCAGTGCACGCACTTTCCGCAGGACTCCTTGGTGGTGAACTCCAGGAAGAATTTGGCGATGCCCACCATGCAGGTGGTGTCGTCCATCACGACCATGCCGCCGGAGCCCATGATCGCGCCGGTTGCGCTGAGGTTTTTGTAGTCGATCACGGTGTCAAGCAGCGCGGCGGGCACGCAGCCGCCGGAGGGACCGCCGAGCTGCACGGCCTTGAATTCGCGGCCATCCCGAATGCCGCCGGCGATGTCAAAGATGACGTCGCGCAGCGTCTTGCCCATGGGGATTTCCACGAGGCCGCCGCGGCGCACCTTGCCGGTGACGGCAAAGACCTTGGTGCCCTTGCTGTTTTCTGTGCCCATGGCGGCAAAAGCCGTGCCGCCGTTGAGAAGAATCCAGCTGACGTTGGCGAAGGTCTCGACATTGTTGATGTTGCTGGGTTTCTGCCAGTAACCCGATTCCGCGGGGAAGGGGGGCTTGAGCCGGGGCATGCCGCGGCTGCCCTCGAGCGATTCGATAAGGGCGGTTTCTTCTCCGCAGACGAAAGCGCCCGCGCCGGCCTTGATGCGGATGCTGCAGGAGAAATCCGTGCCCAGAATGTGATCCCCGAGATAGCCGTGTTCGCGCGCTGCATCAATGGCGGCGGTGAGCCGGACGATGGCAAGCGGATACTCGGCGCGGACGTAGACAACCGCCTCCTGCGCGCCCATGGCGTAAGCGGCGATCAGCATGCCTTCAATAAGGTTGTGGGGGTCGGATTCGAGAACCGCGCGATCCATAAACGCGCCGGGGTCGCCCTCGTCGGCGTTGCAGATCAGATATTTTTCCTCGCCGGCGCTGCTGCGCGCGGCGTTCCACTTAAACCAGGTCGGGAAGCCTGCGCCGCCGCGTCCGGCAAGGCCGGAGACTTTGATCTCCTCGATCACCTGCTCCGGCGTCATCGTTTTCAAAACCTTTTCCAGCGCCTGATAGCCGTCGTGTGCGATATAGTCCTCGATGCTCTCCGGGTCGATCACGCCGCAGTGACGCAGCGCAATGCGCGTCTGCTTCGTGAGGAATTCCTCGTCCTCTTTTTCGATGAGAAGTGCGCCCAGAAGGCTGTAATCCTGCGTGCGCACAGCATCCACGATGCGCTGCGCATCCTCCGGCTTCACCCGGACGCAGCGGTGCAGCGCGCCCTGTGCATCATAGACATCCACAATCGGCTCCAGATAGCACAGGCCGATGCAGCCGGTGATGCCCAGCGTGGCGGGCGCAGAAGCGTCCAGCAGCTGCGCAAGTGCGGAATAGACATCGGCAGCGCCCGCGGCCAGACCGCAGCTGCCCTGACCGACAACAATGCGTGCATTCATGCCTGCTGCGCCTCCTTTCGCAGATCCCGGAGGATCTGACGGACCTTATCCGGCGTGAGAGAGCCGTAGGTCTTTTCGTTAATCATCATTACCGGCGCCAGCGAGCAGCAGCCCAGACAGCTTACCAGACTCAGAGAAAACAGGCCGTCCTCCGTGGTTTCGCCGTCCCGGATGCCCAGCTCATCGAGGATGGCCTCCGCAATGCGATCCGCTCCGTTGACATAGCAAGCGGTGCCTTTGCAGAGCAGAATGAGATATTTTCCCACCGCCGTGAAACGGAACTGGGAATAAAAAGTGGCCACACCCATGATCTTTGCGGGAGTCTCGCCGGTGCGCTCCGCAATATGGTAGACCGCGTCGGTGGGTATGTAACCGTAGATTTCCTGCGTATGCTGCAGAATGGTGATCAGGCTGCCCTTCACGGCGGCATACTCTGCCAGCGTGGGTTCCAGCAGCATCAGATCGACTTTGTTTTTCTGACACTCACACATGTTTGATGTTCCTTCCTTTGCTCATGCGGTGGGCAAAATGCATTTGCGGTGCATTCAACCAATTTATCATTATACAACATTTTTCTGCCGACGCCAAGAAATTTTATGTGGAAAACGAAGGATATTCATCATAGAAAGCCGGATTCTGCGCCTTCGCGGAAGATCAGCGGGAAACGGAGCGCAATGATGCGTCCATTTCCGCCGGAAACGCGCCGTTTTTCAGCCGGACAAACGCCATTTCGCCGCATAAAAACACCGCCCGATGTGTGCATCGGGCGGTGGGGTAGACAGGGAATCGCTTTGCCGGTGGGCCGAAAAAATTCGATTGCAGCTTCCGGCCTGCGCGGCTATGTATATGATTTGCGAAAATCTTTTTGCTCAGCGGTCGTGATGACGCTTCGGCATGGGCTTGGTGACGGCAGAGAGCTTTGCATCCCGTCGGTTGAGCACGTCCGAGCTCTTCGCATGAATGTCCCCGGCTTTGGTAAGCGCCATTTTGGCAAGGGAGGGGCCGACGATCTCGTAGATCAGCACACCGAAGAGGATGATGTTGCGCACAAAAGCGCCGTCTGCGCCCAGCCCCTTGGCGGCGGTTGCGCACATACCCAGCGCCACGCCCGCCTGGGGCAGCAGCGTAATGCCCAGATATCGGCGTACCATCGGGTCACTTTTCGACAGACCGGCACTCCAGCGTGCGCCAAGAATTTTGCCGACGGATCGCGTCAGGATATACAGCACGCCCACGGCAACCACGGCCAGGTTGGTAAAGACATTCAGCTGCAGCGCAGCGCCGCTCAGAACAAAGAACAGCGTCAGCACCGGCGCGGACCACTTGTCCGCGATGTCCATCAGCTCTTCCGAGAGCGGGCAGAAGTTGCAAAACACCGTGCCCAGCATCATGCACACCAGCAGCGGGGAAAAGGCAACGGTGAAGCGGCCGATGGGGAAGCTGCACTGAGAAACCGCCACCGCGATCAGCACCGCCATAATGACCAGCGCGTTGCGGTTACGGTTGGAGTTGAAGAAACGCTCCAGAAACGTGAGAAACAGGGCAACCACTCCGCCCAGCAGCAGCGAAGCGACAATCTCAATCAGGGGCTGAACCAGCAAAACGGCAAGATTTGTGTTGCCGTTGGTCATGGCCTGCGCAGCGCCGAAGGAAACGGCGAATACAACCAGCCCCACAACGTCGTCCAGCGCCACAACGGGGAGCAGCACATCGGTGACGGCGCCCTTGGCCTTGTACTGCCGCACCACCATCAGCGTGGCGGCCGGCGCGGTTGCAGCGGCGATGGCGCCCAGCGTGAGCGCGGCGGGGATGCTGATGAGGTCGGGGCGCAGGAAATGGAGCGCGATCAGCGCGGCGTCTACGAAAAGCGTGGCGATGACGGCCTGAAGAATGCCGATGATGACGGCTTGCCGTCCGGTCTTTTTCAGGCTGGACAGGCGGAACTCGTGACCGATGGCAAAGGCGATGAAGCCCAGTGCCACGTCGGTAATCAGGCTCATGCTTTCCACCTGTTCAAAACTGGTGAATCCAATGCCCAGCGCGCCCAGGCAGCACGGCCCGATCAGAACGCCCGCCACCAGATAAGCGGTGACGTCCGGCAGCCGAAACCGGCTCATCAGGCGCGTCATGAGAAGCCCGCAGAGCAGGGCGAAAGCAATCAGCAGCAAATGCAGCATAGCGGTAAGAATTCCTTTCAAAAGTACAGCGGCAGTCCGACTGAATTGCCGACTACCGCGCTTTGATTTGAACGGACTGTATTATAGCACGCATCGGCCAATACAGAAAGAGGAAAAACAACGAAAAGAGGCCGTCCGATTCGCCATCCTTTGGACAAAAGTGTTATAAGCGTATACAGAACGCGAAATGGCCGCCGCGGATACGCATTTTGCCGCCGCGTTTTTGAGCGGTGGGCGCGATCAGGTAAACGGGTTTGGACTGCGTTGTACGGATTGCGTTTCCCCGCGCGGTTTCGCAGCGCTTGACCCAAAATTGCGCGCCTATCCGAATATTTCGTACGGCACCATGGCCTCCGGAACCGTGATTTCAATCTGCGGATACAGCTCTCCCGCAAGGCGGACAAATTCCCGGGAGTCTATCCACTGCGAAACCGGCGGGAAGGCATTGTCGAAATGATCCAAAAGAACTTTCCGGGGGCGGAAACGCTCCAAAAACCGCAGGGAATATGTGGACAGATCGCTGCGGCCCTGATAGGGATAGACAAGAAGATCAATGTCGGACGGATAGGCAACATCCTCCCGAAAACCGGCCGTGCCAAAAAGTAGAATGCGCTTGCCTTGCGCGAGAATTTCATAGCTGAGCACATCGGTTTCCTTGTCGAGGTCAAAGCGGCTGTTGAGCTTTTGAAACCGCAGCCCGGCCCCGGTGTTCCACGGCAGGAGCGCCCGGGCATAGACGCCTGCAATGAGCTTTCGGTCAAATTCAACATGGCGGCTCTGGTGCGCTTTTACGGTGAAGGCGCCGAAAGTGAGCGTGTCGCCCGGTGTCAGGCAGCACAGCCGCGCCGAGTCAAAGCCATGCACCTGCGCAAGCTCTTTGCCGCGTCGGTTCACATATACGGGCGCGTCGCATGCGGCCATGACCTCTTTCGTGTCGGCAAAATGATCGAAATGGGGATGGGTGATGAAAACGGCGGCGACATCGCGGAGCGCATCGAGCGGAAACGGCGGCAAGTCCTTCCCACGCTTGCGCAGATACGGATCAAACAGCAGCTTCGTTTCGCCCAGTTCCAAAAGCACGGAGGCCGTGCCGAGCCATGTGAGCTTCATGTGTCAATTCTCCTGAAAATATGCGGTAGAATGGTCTGTTACAGCAGGTCGCGGTAATAGAGGCCGCCGGTGCGCGGTTCATTGGATTTTCTGCCGAGCAGGAAGTCCGAAACGACCTCCTCACAGCGCGCGCGATCCTCGGAAGTGAACCAGAGCAGCTGGTAGTCAAGCCCTCGCGTGTCGCGCTCGGCGATGTGCAGCGGCACGGAGTTGAGCAGCGTGGTGTAACGGCGATTGGTGCACTCGACCGGGAACTCGACGCCGAACCGGTCGGTAAGGTGCGCGCGGCCGCGGCAGCTTTCGCAGCCGATGCCGGCGCGGAGGGGGCAGTTGCGCAGCCGCATGAGCGGCGCGCGCCCGTATGCCAGAATGCCGCGCGGCAGCGCGCCGCCGAGGGCTTTGATTTTTTGCATGCTCAGCTCAAACGAGACGGTTACGCTTGCCAGAGCGCTGCGCTCTGCGCTGCGAAGCGCCTCGGTGTTGGTGATGTTCAGGCAGGCGCCGCCGCGCACGGTGAGTCCCAGCCGCCGGCCAAGCTCGATGCCATAGATGTTGTCGGCATAAACCTCCCGCAGACCGGCCTCGGCGAGCGCGGAAAGCTGCAGCGCATTTTCCGCTTCGTCCTCCGGGAACACGACGGCGGGCAGCTCCGCCACGAGGGCGTCACCGAAGCGGGAAATCAGATCCTTTGTGATCTCCCGAAGCGGCAGAAGGATCTTCTCGAATTTATCCGTGCAGACGAGCTGCTCTGCGCTGGAAAAACGCGCCCAGAGCTTCGGCTCGCCCTCGGCGGAATAGGGCTTGATCGGCTCGAATGCAAAGGGCTCGGCCTCGTGCGCGGTGATCCGGCCGCGCTCCTCGAGCAGCGCATCCAGCGCGCTGCGCCGCAGGTTGTTGAGCGCAGACACCGGCAGCATCAGTCCCGGCGCAATCTCATGGGTGATGGCGGAAAAGTAAAACGGAGTGCCGCCGGTTTTTTTGAGGTTCTTTTCTGCGGTTAAGGCATCCGTCGGCCGGTGCTGTGCCGGCTCGGGTACGGGCCCCGGCACTTCGATGCTGTGTTTGCCGTCGCACACGCGCAGCGAGGAGCCGTTTGCGTCCATTTGAAAATGCCCTTCGAGCGGGATAAGCGGCGTTTCGGCGCGGTAAAGGCCGGCGAGCTCACCGAGAACCTTTTGCGCGAGTCCCACATCCTCCTTGGTTCGCGCGCCAAACATCGTCCCGTCGCGCCGGGAGAGGAGATAGCCGTCCGAAAAGCCGCTGCGCGAAAAGACGGCGCGCAGGGTGTCCACATCGTAGGGGCGGCCTGCCAGCGCTTCGCGGCAGGCGGTAACCGCCGCGGCGACGTATTCGGGGCGCTTCATGCGCCCCTCAATTTTCAGCGAGGTGACGCCGATGCTTTCCATTTCGCGGATGTGCGGGATGAGCGACATGTCCTTGAGGGAGAGCGCATAGCCGTTTTTGCCGTTGTTCCAGTTGAGGCGGCAGGGCTGCGCGCAGAGTCCGCGGTTGCCGCTGCGCGTGCCGATCATGGACGAGAGATAGCATGCCCCAGACACGCTCATGCAATGTGCGCCGTGGACAAAGGCTTCGGTTTTGATGTTGACGGCCGAGCAGATCTGCTCCATCTCTTTGAGCGTCAGCTCGCGGGCGAGGACAATGCTGTCAAAGCCGAGGTCGCGCAGAAACAGCGCACCGTCGACATTGTGCACAGCGGTCTGTGTGGAGGCATAGCGCTCCAGCGTCGGATAACGCGAGGCGAACAGCCGAAGCACGGCCATGTCCTGAATGATAACGGCGTCTGCGCCCGACCGGGCGATCAAATCCGCCTCCTGCTCAAGCCGGGGAAGCTCCGAATCCAAAATAACGGTGTTGACGGTGACATAGACCTTTACGCCGCGCGCATGGCAATAGGACACCGCCTGCGGCAGCGTGACTTCATCGAAGTTGGCTGCATTCCGGCGGGCGTTGAAGCCCTGCGCGCCGAGATAGACCGCGTCCGCACCGCAGCGGACAGCGGCATGAATCTGTTCCATCCCCCCGGCGGGGGCGAGAATCTCAGCCATAAAAGTCTCCTTTGTTGACGGGGTACACAGCCGGTACTGCGCGTCGTTTCCGTGACAGCCCCAGTATATTCACCGGACAACTTGCAGCTTCCTGCGTAAGCTCGGTTTCCCGGCGGGAATCTGCATCAATCTGCTGATTTCCGCCGCCTTTTCTGTAGTATAAAACTTTTGCGGCATAATAACAAGATTTACCTTGATTTGAAAGCAAAAATGTGCGTAAAAAAGGAGCAAGGTGCGCGCAGACCTTGCTCCTTTTTGAATGCATTTGCTGTTTGGCTTAACAAATGGGATTTATCGCAATCCAAAATCTCTTCAGATTCACTTTGGCGCCCGGTTCGTAAACGGTGGACTCATACACACCGCCGTTTGCAAGAATCGTCTTTTCGCTGCCCACATTACCGGCGATACAGGTGACAAGCACTTTGTTTATTCCGATCTCCGCACAATAGGGCAGCGCTTTTTTGAGCATCTTCCTGGCATATCCCTTTCGCCTTTCGCCCGGTCTTACGGAATACCCGATGTGTCCTCCGTACAGCTTCAAAAAATCGTTCAATTCATGTCTGATCTGAATCATCCCGACAAGCTTGTTGTCAAACGTGCGGATAAAAAGAAACTGTGTTGCCGGCACAAGGTTTTCGGGAACCGTGGCGCGCATCTCGCAAGTTTCACAGAAGCTTATGTACTCGCCGGGATCGGTCATTCTGCGAAGAGGGCCGGTTCCGTCCATGGAATCACCCGATTCAAGAAACGCTTTCCTGTATTCGGCGATTTGTTCCGCATATTCCATTGTGGGCTTAATCAGAATGTAATCTTCCACGGTTTTTCTCCAATCGAACGCAAAAGAGCGCACGGATTTCTATTAACAATGTGTGCGAAAGCCCGGAAACGGCTGCGGTTTCCGAGCTTTGCTGTTGTGTTTTTTGCGGGAGCGTTTATTCGTAGACGGTGAAATCCTTGTCCCAGAAGCCGATGTTAAAGGGCATGTGCAGGCTGCCGGGCTTGCCCAGCGGCATATCCGCCGGGGTGACGGGGGCGCTGCCCTCCGGCACTTTCATCGGGGAAAACGCGGGCATCGGAGGCGGCGTGGCGGCGTCTCCGCCGTCGGCGCCGGGTGCCACCGACATCATGGGCGCGGGCTGCGGGAGCTTTTCCAGCCCGAGGTGATTCTGCAGGAAGCGCCAGCAGCAATCGAACCAGTCGTCCATGCAGGGGCCGACGGTTCCGTCGGGATTCAACGTGCGGTTGATGCTGCCGGTTGCGCCGTGATCACCCACGCTGGAGATGTAGCAGCCATAGGGGCGCTGCGCCTTCTCAAATGCATCCAGCATGGAAATGGTCTGGTACACGGAAACCAGCTTGTCCTGCCGCGCGTGGTGGAAGAATGTCGGCGGCGTCTGCGCTCCGACAAGGTCGCCGTTGGGCACATAGACCAGCCCGTCATCCGTCTGCTGGCCGCAGAACATGGGGCCGTAGCCCACGACCATGGCGTTGGGCTTGCCCTCCTCGCCGGTGCAGCCGGCGGCTTCCATCAGATCGGGACGGTTCCAGAGGTTGCCGGTGGCCATGCAGATGAAAGCGCCGGCAGAGTGGCCGGAGATGACAATCTTATCCGGATCGATGCCCCATTCGTCCGCGTGTTCGCGAAGAATGCGGATGCTCTTCATCATGTCGATCACAACCTGGGGGAAACGGTAGTCTCCGCCCACGGGATACATATAGGAGCAGATGACGTTAAAGCCCTTGCCCAGCAGACGGGTGCCCAGCGGGAAGGTGTCTGACTCCAGGCAAAACATAAAGCCGCCGGCAGAGGCGTGGATCAGGGCGGGCGCTTTCACAGGACCGAAAAAGCCCATAGGCTCCTGCATTACGTTTACAAGCAGGTGGGCGGTGCTGTCCTCGCGCAGCGGGAAACGAAAAGTCTTCATAATCTGCTCTCCTTTATATACCAATATATAAAAATACTACCGCGCCCGCAACGGCCTGTCAAGCCCGCATCCGAAAAGAAAGAGCCCGCTTCCGGAAACTGCGGAAGCGGGCTCTTTAAGTGTTGAAATAAGCGGAGATCAGCCGCCGAGATAGGCTTTCTGCACAGCGTCGCTTGCCATCAGCTCCGCACCGGTTCCGGAGAGGACGATGTTGCCGGTTTCCAGAACGTAGGCACGGTGGGCAACGGAGAGCGCGGCCTGCGCATTCTGCTCCACGAGCAGAATGGTCGTTCCGGCCTCGTTGAGTTCGCGGATGATGTCAAAGATCTGCTCGACCAGAATCGGCGCAAGACCCATGGACGGCTCATCGAGCATCAGCAGCTTGGGCTTCGACATGAGCGCGCGGCCCATTGCGAGCATCTGCTGCTCACCGCCGGAGAGCGTGCCGGCGATCTGCTTGCGGCGCTCTTTCAGGCGCGGGAAGCGGGCATACGCGTCGGCCAGACCGGGGGCGATGGATGCGTTCGACTGCGTGTAAGCGCCCATCTCCAGATTCTCCTCAACCGTCATCTGCAGGAAGATGCGGCGGCCTTCGGGAACCTGAGCCAGGCCCTGCCGCACGATGTTGTGCGGGGCAATGCCGTGGAGGTCTTTGCCCTCGAAGGTGACGCTGCCGCTTCTGGCGTGCAGGATGCCGGAGATTGTGTTGAGCGTCGTGGACTTGCCGGCGCCGTTGGCACCGATCAGTGTGACGATTTCGCCCTCATTTACTTCAAAGGAAACGCCCTTGACGGCGTGGATGCTGCCGTAATAGACGTGGAGGTCATTGACTTCAAGAATCTTTCCCATGCGCTCACGCCTCCTTCTTCTTTCCAAGGTAGGCTTCAATGACTTCGGGATTGTTCTGAATGTCATCGGGGCTGCCCTTGGCAATCACGCGGCCGAAGTTCAGCACGACGATGCCCTCGCAGATGTTCATAACAAGGTTCATGTCATGCTCGATCAGCAAAACGGCGATCTGGAACGTGTCGCGGATGGCACGGATGTTTTCCATCAACTCCGCTGTTTCGGACGGGTTCATGCCGGCGGCCGGCTCGTCAAGCAGCAGCAGGCAGGGATTCGTTGCCAATGCACGAAGGATCTCCAGTCTGCGCTGGGCACCGTAGGGCAGGCTGCCCGCCTTCGCGGAGGCGAAATCCTCCATATGGAAGATGGACAGCAGCTCCATCGCGCGCTCGTGCGCGATTTTTTCGCCCTTCCAGTAGCTCGGCAGACGGAAAATGCCGCTGAACATGTTGTACTTAATACGGGGCTCCATTGCAACGGTGATGTTCTCCTCAACCGTGAGGTTTGAGAACAGACGGATGTTCTGGAACGTGCGGGCGATGCCGGCGTGGTTGATCTGCGCGGTGGAAAGACCGTGAATGTCCTTGCCTTCGAGCAGGATTGTGCCGTGCGTGGGCTGATAGACCTTGGTGAGCAGGTTGAAAATGGTCGTCTTACCGGCACCGTTGGGGCCGATGAGGCCGGCGATCTCCGTGCGGCCGATGGTGACATTGAAGTCGTCCACCGCTTTGAGGCCGCCGAAAGTGATGCCGAGGTTTACGGTTTCAAGGACGGGACTCTTATCAGCGTCGCGCTCGGGCAGGTATGCCTTGCGCGTTACTTCCACGAGCTTGGAGCGTTCTGCCATTTATGCCCCCTCCTTTTCCTGCACTTGCTTTTTCGCGAGTCGATTGATGAGCTTGGTGGGCTTGATGCGCTCGAGCAGGTTCTTCATCCCGGCGCTGTTTCTTGCGAGCATGACGAGGATGAGAACGATGGCGTAGAGCAGCATGCGGTAGTCGGCAAAGCTGCGCATCGCTTCGGGCAGCGCCACGAGAATGATCGCTGCGATGATCGAGCCGGGCACGCTGCCCATGCCGCCGAGCACAACGATGACCAGAATCTCAATGGACATGTTGTAGTCGAAGGATGCGGCCTTGACGTTGGCAAAGAAGTGACCGTAAAGCGTGCCTGCCGCGCCGGCAAAGAACGCTGCGATCATAAACACAACAAGCTTGAAGCGCGTCACGTTCAGACCAATGGATTCCGCGGCAATTCGGTTGTCGCGAATGGCCATGATGGCGCGGCCCTGCTTGGAGTTTTTCAGGTTCATCATCACGATCGTCGTCAGCAGCACCAGAACGATGGCGTAGGGCAGAAGCTGCTTCGGTGCAGAATAGATGCTGCCCGTGTTGAGGCCGAGTGCGCCGCCGGTAAGCTTCAGGTTGGTGATCACGTTTTTGATGATCTCACCGCAGGCGAGCGTCACGATGGCGAGATAGTCGCCCTTGAGGCGCAGCGCCGGCAGACCGACCAGGAAGCCGAAGAAAGCCGCAACGAGACCGCCGATGATCATGCAAAGCGGCAGACGCGCAACCATGGGAAGATAAGGTTCCAGCGCGATGGAGACAAGGCAGCCGGAGAAAATGCCGACGGACATGAAGCCTGCGTGACCGAGCGACAGCTCGCCCAAAAGACCCACGACCAGGTTCAGTGATACCGCGAGCACGATGTAAACCGAGATCGGGATGAGCATGTTGGAGATCTGCCGCTTGAGGCCGCCGCTGTAAAGCAGAAAAGCGACCACGGCATAGGCCGCGATGACCAGGATGAGGGTCAGAAAGTTCAGATTCTTTTTCTTCTTCATGCCACTCACACCTTCTCACTCATTTGCTTGCCGAGCAAGCCGGTAGGCTTGACCACGAGAACGACGACCAGAACGCCGAACACGATGGCATCCGCCCAGAGGGTAGAAATGTATGTTTTGGAAAACTGCTCGATGAGTCCGAGCAGAATGCCGCCAAGCATTGCACCGGGAATGGAGCCGATGCCGCCGAAGACCGCGGCGGTAAACGCCTTGATTCCGGGCATGGCGCCGGTGGTGGGCTTGATATAGACATAAGTCATGCCGTAGAAAATGCTGGCAAAGGCGGCCAGTGCCGAGCCGATGGCAAAGGTCATCGTGATGGTACGGTTGACGCTGATGCCCATGAGCGAAGCGGCTGCCTTATCCTCAGAAACGGCGCGCATGGCTTTGCCGAGCTTGGTCTTGTTGATGAACAGCGTCAGCGCAATCATGATAACGGCAGTAACGGCAAGCGTCAGAATGGTGATGCCGTCAATCTGGATGCCACCGATGTTGTAGGTCGGGAAATCCGCTATGGTCGGATAAGCTCTTTGCTGAGAACCGAAGATGAGCAGCGCAATGTTCTGCAGGAAGTA
Organism: Oscillospiraceae bacterium; assembly: GCA_017522015.1. Classification (GTDB taxonomy): domain Bacteria; phylum Bacillota; class Clostridia; order Oscillospirales; family Oscillospiraceae; genus SIG483. Next base: position 30,171 of record JAFXAW010000011.1, read on the forward strand.
GCTCACGCCGATGGCGGTGATGAGCACACTCAGAGACGGGGCGCTGCGCAGCGGCTTGTAGGCCAGAAACTCGATAAGCATACCGAGCACCGCGCAGATCACGATACTGAGAATGATGGCAATGACCGGAGGCAGGCCCAAAGACATGACCGTCACGATTCCGGCGTATGCGCCGATCATAATGACGTCTCCGTGCGCAAAGTTCAGCATCTTGGCAATGCCGTAGACCATCGTGTAGCCCAGTGCGATCAGCGCATAGATGCTGCCGAGACTCAGGCCACTGATAAGTGTTTGAATGAAATGTAGCATGTCAGATACATCCTTAAGGAAGGGCGTTGCACCCTTGCCGGTTTTCACGGGCGGATCGTCGCCCTTGCGTGGTTAAGCCCTTGCGTGGTTAAGCCCTTGCGTACATAAGGGCGTTGAATGCGGATTTTGGACGCAAAGTCTACCGGAGTAAAATCCGGTAGACTTTGGTGCATTGGATTCCTATAGATAGTAAGGTATTGCTGAGATTCTTAATTACTTGACAAAGAGGCTGCCCACGCCGTCCTTGTAGAGGATGGCGCTCGCGTTCTTGACGGTGTTGCCGTCCGCACCCCAGGTCATGGTGCCGGTCACGCCGGTGTACTCGAGGGTGGTCATGGTCTTGGCGAGCTCTTCACCGGAGGTGGAGCCGGCGGCCTCGATGGCGGCCTTGATGATGTAAATGGCGTCGTAGCCGTCAGCAGCGAACTGGTCGGGAGTGGCGTTGTAAGCCTTCTTGTAAGCCTCGACGAAGGCCTTGACGTTGGCTTCTTCGGAATCAGCAGCGAAGGGGGTGAGCATCAGGACGTTGTCCGCAATGCTGGGATCCTGCTCGACCTTGCCGAGGATACCGTCCAGACCGTCGGCGCCGAAGAAGTAAACATCGCTGGCGAACTTGCCCTTGGCCTGGGTGAGGAAGGTGGAAGCTTCTTCAGCGTAGATGGGCATGAAGACCAGCTTGACGCCGGAGGCGACCAGCGCATCGATCTGGGTGGAGAAGTCGGTGGCAGTGGTGGTGGTGAAGGTCTGGGTCTCAACGATGCTCAGGTCGAGCTTCTCGCACTCGGCGACGAAAGCTTCGTACAGGCCGACGGAGTAGTCATAGTCGCTCTCGTAGAGAACGCCGACTTCGGTGGCCATCTCGTTGTCCTTGATGTAGTTGGCAGCAGCAGCGCCCTGATAGGAGTCATAGAAGCAGACGCGGAAAGCCTTGTCGTTGCCTTCGATGGCCTTGTCAGCGGAGCCGGAGGGCGTGAGGAGCAGGACGTCGTCCGCAACAGCGGCTGCGGTGATGGAAGCAGTCTCGCCGGAGAACACGCCGCCGAGAGAAACATCCATGCCGTCGTCCATCAGCTTGCCGTAAGCGCTGACAGCGCTCTCGGGATCAGCCTGGGAGTCTTCGAACAGCAGCTCGATCTGCTTGCCGTCGATGCCGCCCGCGGCGTTGATCTCGTCAACCGCGATCTTGGCACCGTTGCGCACGCTCGTGCCGTAGTTGGCGTAGCTGCCGGTCAGAGGGCCGATGCCACCGATCTTGATGACATCATCGTTGTTGTCGCCCTGGGCACCGCCGCAGGCGACCATGCAGGCCATCATCACGAGGGCCAGCATCATGCATAAAATCTTTTTCATTTTCCTCGGTTCTCCTTCTAAAAAATTGGATTTTTGAGTTTTATACAAAAAAACGGCATCACCGATGCGGTGAGGGCGCTTTACTGTATCCAAACAGGCCCGGGGTTCAGCGCGGAAGAACTCCGCCGAATCCGCTGCTTACATGAACAGAGGACGGGATATCAAGCAAGAATAAGCGCTGCCAGAGCAGCGCCCAAAATCACGATGGAGCACATACAGGAGAAATCAGCCTCTGTCATGGCGGTGGAGGCAAAACAAGCATTTTTCGCGCCTGCAAAAGCAAAACGCTTCATGCTGCAACAGCCTCTTTTATTCATTTTATATGATTATAGCGTTCGCGCCCTGTTCCGTCAAGATGCATAACCGACAAAATAGAACGCGGATTTTATGACGCGCTTGACCAAGAACGACAAAGAGAGGCCTTGGGATGGATAAATATACATATTAAATTTAACCGCGAAGCGGGCGAACTGTTTTTGACAGCTTTCATTTGTCAATATGCAACAAAAAATGCGCCGGCTTGCCGCGAACATTGGGCAATCCTCCGCTTGACTTTATGACTGCAAAGCGTTACAATGCAAAAAAATTAAAGCATTAAGCGCGAATGCGCAGGAAGGAGTCCGCTGTAATGAAGAGCAAAGTCATCCGCAGTTGTGTTGAGTTTTATAGCTTTACGTTTGCTCGCTTTGCGGGCTATTTTGCGTTTCCCAAAAATGACCTTCCTGTGCGAGAAAGCTGAACTGCGCGTCTGAAATTTGTAGGTAAGCGGCTTCTCCCGGGAGGGAGGGGCCGCTTTCATTATTTTAACCAAAAAAATTTTTTAATCAAAAGGAGAGCCCCACAATGAAAAAACTGCTTTCACTCATCCTCGCAGCGGTACTTTGCCTCTGCCTCGTCGCCTGCGGCGGCGAACCCGCCAAAGACAATAACGATGCAGGTAACGCCGATGGCGAGACCTATACCGTCGGCATTTGCCAGTTGCTGCCGCATCCCTCGCTCGACAGCGCAACCCAGGGCTTCAAGGATGCGCTCAAGGAAGCCTTCGGCGACGCCGTTACCTTCAGCGAGGGCAACGCCGGCGGTGAAGCCACCAACTGCATCACCATCATCGACGGCTTCATCGCAGAGGATGTGGATCTGATCCTCGGCAACGCTACCCTGCCGCTGACGACGGCGGCTTCGGCAACGGACACCATCCCGGTTCTGGGCACTTCCGTCACCGACTTTGCCTCCGCGCTGGGCATCACCGATTGGACCGGCACGGTTGGCGGCAACGTCTCCGGCGCTTCTGACCTTGCCCCGCTGGACGGCCAGGCCGAGGTGCTGCATGAGCTCTTCCCCGATGCGAAGACGGTGGGCCTGCTTTACTGCTCCGCTGAGGCCAACAGCATCTATCAGGTTGAAAACATCCGGAAGCATCTGGAAGGCTATGGCTACACCTGCACGAACTATGCGTTCAATGACGTGAACGACCTTGCCAGCGTCACGCAGACCGCCTGTGACGGTTCGGACGTGATCTACATCCCCACCGACAACGTGGCTGCTGCCAACACCGAGACCATCGCCAACGTGGTTTTGGCTGCCGGCGTGCCGGTGATCAGCGGTGACGTCAGCACCTGCGGCGCATGCGGCGTGGCAATGCTTGGCATCGACTACTATGACCTTGGCTACACCACCGGTCAGATGGCTGTCCAGATTCTCAAGGGAGAGGCGGACATTTCCACCATGCCTGTCCAGTCCGTCACCGAATTCACCAAGGTTTACAATCCTGACAACTGCGCTGCGCTCGACATCACGCCTCCCGAAGGCTACGTGAGCACCGCTGACCTGTAAAAGACTGGTTACAAAAGCAGAGGAGAGGGCATGCCTTTCCTCTGCTTTCGGGCGTGAAATGCGCCCGCTTTATCACAATTTCCGGAGGAATGGGCTTTGGACTTCTTGTTAACATTTCTGCGTGCCACGCCCGGCTCGATCGGTCAGGGTCTGATCTGGGGCATAATGGCCATTGGCGTTTACATCACGTATCGTGTCCTTGATATTGCGGACCTGACCGTGGATGGCTCTCTGTGCACCGGCGGCGCACTGTGCGTTCTGCTGATTGTCAACGGCGTCAATCCCTGGGTCGCGCTGATCTGCGCTTTCCTTGTCGGCATGCTCGCCGGCCTGATCACGGGATTGCTGCACACCGCCTGCGGAATACCGGCCATTTTGTCCGGCATTCTGACGCAGCTGGCGCTGTACTCCGTCAACCTGCGCATTATGGGCTGGGGCACCGACGCCGGCACGCAGGCAACGCTGCCGGTCAGCGTGGACAAATTCCCGCTGGTGGTTTCTTCCCGCTTCGTGCGCGAGCTGGGCGTCAAAAACCCGATTCTGATGCTCCTTATCCTCACGGTGATTGTGATCGGCGTCCTCTATTGGTTTTTCGGCACGGAGGTTGGCTGCTCGATTCGCGCCACCGGCGCCAATCAGAACATGGCACGTGCGCAGGGAATCAACACCAACGTCAACAAGGTTGTCGGCCTGATGGTCTCCAACGGTCTTGTTGCCCTTGCCGGCGGCCTTCTGGCACAGTATCAGGGCAGCGCCACGATCGACATGGGGCGCGGCGCCATTGTGATCGGACTTGCCGCTGTGATCATCGGCGAAGTCGTTTTCAGCAAGGTTTTCCGCAATTTTGCCCTGCTGCTGCTTTCCTGCACCTTCGGTGCCATCATTTATTATTTTGTGATCCAGTTCGTGCTGCGGCTGGGCCTCTCCACAACAGATCTGAAGCTTCTCACTGCCGTTGTGGTGGCGATCTTCCTTGCCGTTCCCTATCTGAAGGGCAGGTATTTCTCAAAATCATCGAAAGCGAGGGCGTCCAGGCATGCTTGATGTTCAGAATATCGCTAAGACCTTCAACGCCGGAACGGTCAACGAAAAATGCGCGCTCGACAATCTCTCGCTGCATCTGAATGCCGGGGAGTTTTGCACGGTCATTGGCGGCAACGGCGCGGGAAAGTCCACGCTGCTCAACGCCGTGGCCGGCGTTTGGCCGGTCGATCGCGGCAGCATCTTCATCGACGGCCTGGATGTGACGCATCTGCCGGAATACAAGCGCGCAAAGTATATCGGGCGTGTGTTTCAGGATCCGATGACCGGCACGGCCGCCTCCATGCAGATCGAAGAAAATCTGGCGCTCGCCATGCGTCGCGGAAAAAAGCGTACGCTTCGCCGCGGCATCACAAAAGCAGAGCGTGAAGTGTATTATGAAAAGCTCAAAACGCTGGGGCTTGGGCTGGAGAGCCGCATGACCGCAAAGGTCGGCCTGCTTTCCGGCGGTCAGCGTCAGGCGCTGACGCTGCTTATGGCCTCGCTTCAGCAGCCGAAGCTCCTGCTGCTCGACGAGCACACCGCCGCGCTCGATCCGGCGACGGCGGCCAAGGTGCTGGAACTGTCCGACCGGATCGTGCAGGAGAACCAACTCACCTGCCTGATGATTACGCACAACATGAGCGACGCCATCCGGCACGGTAACCGGCTGATTATGATGAACAACGGCCGCATTATTCTGGACATCTCGGGCGAAGAAAAGCGGCATCTCACGAAGTCGGAGCTGCTGGAAAAATTTGCCGAGGTTGCCGGCGTGCAGGAAGAGACCGATTCGGTGCTGCTGTCCTAAGAAAATTATTTTGATGATTTGCCCGGCTGCATTCTGCATTGGAAGCGGCCGGGTATTATTCAATTCGTTGGATTTAGACAATAAAGATTGCAGAAAGAGCGAAACACGAGTGAGCAGATCTGTTCTGAAAAAAGCAATTAAGGATACATTTCCTGTTCTGACCGGCTACCTGGTTATCGGACTGAGCTTTGGAATTGTCCTGAGCAGCAGAGGCTACGGTCCGCTGTGGGCGGCCGGCTCCAGCCTGTTTATTTATGCTGGAACGATGCAGTTCGTGGCGGTGGAGCTGATGTACAGCGGGGCAAGCCTGCTGACCACGGCGCTGACCACGCTGGCGGTGAATATGCGGCATCTGTTTTACGGGTTGTCCATGATCGAACGCTATCGGGATACGGGAAAAGCCAAGCCCTATCTGATTTTCGGACTCACCGATGAGACCTTTTCGCTTGTCTGCGCGCCGACAGCGCTGGAACCGGGCAAGGAGAAGCTGTATTACTTCCTGGTTACGCTGTTTGACCAGCTCTACTGGGTTCTGGGCTCCGTTCTGGGCTGCGCGCTGGGCTCTGTGCTTCCGTTCAATACGAAAGGCATTGATTTTGCGCTCACGGCGCTGTTTGTTTCGGTGGTGACCGAGCAGTGGCTCAGCAGCGATGACCATGTCCCGGTGCTGATGAGCATCGGGATCTCGGTGCTGTGCCGGCTGATTTTCGGAGCGGATCAGTTTCTGATTCCGGCCATCGTGCTGATATGGCTGGGGCTGACCCTCTATCGGAAGAGAGCGGAGGGCAAGGCATGATGCATTCGGTGCTGATTATTGCGGTCGCCGCGGTGGTGACGGTTGCGCTGCGCTTTTTGCCCTTTGCGCTGTTCGGGGGCAAGCGGGAGACTCCGCCGTACATTCAATATCTGGGGCGGGTTTTGCCCTGCGCCGTCATGGGAATGCTGGTGATTTACTGCCTGCGGAACATCAATTTTACGGCCTCGCCCTTCGGCGTGCCGGAGCTGATTGCCTGCGCAGTGGTGGTTGGCTTGCATATCTGGAAGCGCAGCTCGATTCTGAGCATTCTCGGCGGAACGGCCTGTTATGTGCTGCTGGTGCAGTTCGTGTTTTGACACTGCGATTCGGATTTTTGAAAGCATAAAACAAGGAGTGGGATATTTGTCCCACTCCTTGTTTTGTTATTCTGTACAGTTTTGAAATCAGGCTTTCTGCGGGGGATGCCGCTTTTCGACGCTCCTTTTGCGCCCGGCTTGGAAAGCTGTTGCAGGCAGCGGGAGACAGGCGCATCCCGCACGTTGGCAGGGGGCAAAGGCTTTTGCCATTGCAGTTTGCCGCCTGAAAACGAAGACCCTATCCGGCCTGGGGGCCCTTGTCCGCGTGGGCGTTGACCCATGCGCGGGAGTGCTCGACCTGCGCGTCGCTCATGTGGAGGATTGTCTTGTCCTTCACGAGGATGGCCTGCAGCTCCTTGATGTCGACCTCGCCCTTGGCGGCCATCAGCATGGCGGCTGTGCCGGCAGCCTGGCCGGTCATGGCGCAGGTGGGGATGCCGCGGAAGACGTCGACAAGAATGCGTCCGGCGGCAAAGACATTTTTAACGGCGCTGCTGCAGAGCTCGCGGAAAGGAACCTCGTAAACGAGACCCTGATCTCCCCGGATTCCGGTGCAGCCGATGGAGTCCTCATACCGGATGCCGGCATCGTTGCGGCTGGAATTGTGCAGACCGTCGATGCGGCGGGTGGTGCGGAACTGTGCCTGGCTGGGGAAGGAGGTGTAGATCAGGCTGGGATCGCGCTTGAGCCGCTTCAAAGCCAGCTCGCGGCCGTCCAGCAGGAATCTTGTGGTCTCCTGCACGCTGCAGCCGTGATATTTGCCTTTGTACTCCTCCGGCAGATCGCCGCCGCCGGCCAGCCCGAGCGCCATCACCTTGACGTACTTCGGCGGAGTGCCGCCGGGGCGGAAAATATTTTCGCTGGTGTCAGACTGGCAGTAAGCCCAGTAAGCAAGGGTATTGGTTCCGTCGATCAAAGGCGCGCCCGCGTGGAAAAACACGTCCGCGTCGCCGGTGGCGTCCACAACCGCTTTGCAGAGATAGGCCTGTCTGCCGGATTTGTTTTCCACAATGACCGCCTTGCAGACGTCGCCATCCATAACGACATCACAGACCACGGTGTCCAGCAGCAGATCAATGCCGGCCTCCTTGATCTTTTCATCCAGCGCCAGCACGAACGCAGGGGCGTTGAAAACGGTTTCATAGCGCTCTTTGGTGTCCGCCTCCATCGGGCCATCCCGCCATGCATCGGGCAGGCTGTCGTAGCCGTATTGGATGGAGGTGTGGAGGAGCTCCTCGCACAGACCGCCGATGACCTTGTGCCCCATGCCGTCGTCGATGGGGAAGTACAAAATCACAAGTCCGGAGGTGGCAAGGCCGCCCAGAACGGTGGTTTTCTCCAGCAGCAGCACGCGGGAGCCGTTTCTCGCCGCGGAAAGCGCTGCGGCAACACCGGCAACACCGCCGCCGGCGACGATTACGTCATACTCTCCGCAGATTTCGGTTTGCTTATGCTCGGTTATAAACTGCATGATCTTTCTCCTCTCTCTCCGTGAAGCCGGAGGGCAGAATTCGTTCTGCTGCCCGGCCAAAAGTATCCTGTTCTAAAACCATTTTAGCCCATAAGTCATGGACTGTCAATCAAACGGAGCCCCGTTTGCCGCTTCGGAGGCAGCGCTCGGGCGCTGTGACTGGCCTTGCCGTGCGAAAAGAAAAAGCTGCCAGACCTTGTGATTGAAAGTCTGTCAGCTTGATTTATCAAAAGTGCTTTGCCGCGCGATGCCCGGGAGAGCGGGCGCGAAAGCCGAAACGAATCGTATTCGCCCGTTTACGGCTCCCAAAGGGTCAGCGCGCCGGTGCTTCGGGTCGCGTTTAAGTCGATCAGCCGCTGGTTGCTGCTGCCGCGAAAGAGCAGGCCGATGTCGTGCAGTGCCTCCTCATACCGGCCGTCCACCAGCACATCCATCAGCGCGAGCAGTGCATCCGTTGCCTCACAGCGGCAATGCTCCTCCGGCCGGTGCAGCTGCTCATAGGTGAAGCCGGTGAAGCACCAGATGCTTTTTTGAGGATAGCGCTCCCTTACCCGGCGCAGGAAGGGCAGCAGCGCGCGCTGATTTTCCGGCTCCATAGGCTCGCCGCCCAAAAGCGTCAGGCCGCTGATGTAGTCCGGCGAGAGCATATCCAAAAGCGTTTGCTCGGTCTCCTCCGTGAAAGGCTGCCCGTAGCAAAAGTCCCAGGTCTGAGGCTGAAAACAATGGGGGCAGTGATTGGTGCAGCCGGATACAAACAGGCTCACCCGAACGCCAATGCCGTTTGCAATATCACAATTTTTGATTTCTCCGTAATACATAGACACTCCATGAAAGGAAAGAGCGGCAAAAGCCGCTTCTTTCCTCTTTGTTTTTTATTCCGGATTATTAAAGATGCAGAACGCGTTCCTTAATCTCCTGCGTGCGGCCCTGGTTCCAGAACTGCGTGCCGATATAGCCGCAGGTGCGGCGCGCGACGTTCATTTTGTTTTGATCGGTGTTGCCGCATTTGGGGCATTTCCAGATGAGCTTGCCGTTCTCTTCCACGATTTCGATCTCGCCGTCCCAGCCGCACTCCTGGCAATAGTCGCTCTTGGTGTTCAACTCGGCGTAGATGATGTTGTCGTAGATGAACTTCATCACCTGCAGTACGGCCTCGAGGTTGTTTTGCATATTGGGCACCTCGACATAGCTGATCGCACCGCCGGGGGACAGGGCCTGGAACTGGGATTCGAACTGCAGCTTGGCGAAAGCGTCAATCTCCTCAGAAACATGGACGTGGTAGCTGTTGGTGATGTAGCCCTTGTCCGTCACGCCCTCCACGATGCCGAAACGGCGCTGCAGGCACTTGGCAAATTTGTAGGTGGTGGACTCCAGCGGCGTGCCGTAAAGGGAGTAGTCAATATCCTCCGCCTTCTTCCACTCGGCGCATTTGTCGTTCATCTTCTGCATGACCTGCAGGGCAAAGGGTGTGGCGCTGGGATCGGTGTGGGACTTGCCGGTCATATACCGGACGCATTCGTACAGCCCCGCATAGCCCAGCGAGATGGTGGAATAGCCGCCGTAGAGCAGCTTGTCGATGGGCTCGCCCTTTTTCAGACGCGCACAGGCACCGTACTGCCACAGGATGGGCGCCGCGTCGCTGAGCGTGCCCTTCAGGCGCTCGTGACGGCAGCGCAGCGCGCGGTGGCACAGCTCCAGCCGCTGCTCAAAAATATCCCAGAACTTTTCGACGTTGCCGCCGGAGGACAGCGCCACATCCGGCAGGTTGATGGTCACAACACCCTGATTGAAGCGGCCGTAATACTTGCGCTTGCCCGGCTCATAGTTGCCCGCGTTGGCAATGTTGCCGACACCCGCGGCCGTGAAACGGTCCGGCGTCAGGAAGCTGCGGCAGCCCATGCAGGTGTACACGTCGCCCTTGAGCTCAAGCATCTTTTTCTCGGAGATATAGTCCGGCACCATGCGCCGTGCCGTGCATTTTGCCGCCAGCTTGGTCAGGTAATAATAGGGGGAATCCTCATGGATGTTGTCCTCCTCCAGCGTGTAGATCAGCTTGGGGAAGGCGGGCGTTACCCAGATGCCCTGCTCGTTCTTCACGCCCTGGTAGCGCTGCTCGAGCATTTCCTCGATAATCAGGGCAAGGTCATGCTTCTCCTGCTCGTTGCGCGCTTCGTTCAGATACATGAAAACCGTGATGAAAGGTGCCTGGCCGTTGGTGGTCAAAAGGGTTACCACCTGATACTGAATGGTCTGTACACCGCGGCGGATCTCCTCCCGCAGACGGCTTTCCACCACCTGGGCGATCTTTTCCTCGTCGGGCTCTGCGCCGAGCACTTCGACCTCGGCGAGCACCTGCGCGCGGATCTTCTGACGCGAGACATCGACAAAGGGCGCCAGATGCGTGAGCGAAATGCTCTGGCCGCCGTATTGGTTGGATGCGACCTGCGCGACGATCTGCGTTGCGATGTTGCAGGCCGTGGCAAAGGAATGCGGCCGCTCGATCAGCGTGTCGGTGATGACCGTGCCGTTTTGCAGCATGTCCTCCAGATTGACAAGATCGCAGTTGTGCATGTGCTGGGCATAATAGTCCGCGTCATGGAAATGGATGATGCCGTCTTCGTGCGCGCTGACAATATCCGCTGGGAGCAGGATCCGGTTTGTCAGATCGCGGGAGACTTCGCCCGCCATATAGTCGCGCTGCGTGGAGTTGACCACCGGGTTCTTGTTGGAGTTCTCCTGCTTGGCCTCCTCGTTGTTGCATTCAATCAGAGAGAGAATCCGGTCGTCCGTGGTGTTGGATTTGCGCACGAGGGAACGGGTGTAACGGTATGTAATGTAACGTTTGGCCACCTCAAATGCGCCGTGTGCCATGATCTGACTTTCGACAAAGTCCTGAATCTCCTCCACGGTGGGCGCGCGGTTCATACGCTCGCAATCCAGCTCAACCCGCTGGGCAATGCGCTGGATCTGCAAAGGGGTCATGCGCTCCGCCTCTTCCACCACCTCGTTCGCCTGCGTAATGGCGATGATGATTTTGGTGATGTCAAAATCAACCTCTGTGCCGTTGCGCTTGATAACTCGCATATTGCTTCCCGCCTTCCAAAAAAACAAACACAATATATAGTGTGTTAAATAAAATTACAACTACATTATATAGGATTTATTTTACATTTGCAAGAGCATTGCACATGAATTTTTCCATAAAAAACGACGACATCCTTGGTGAATGTGCATTTTTCGAGAAAAAAACCACAGTTTTTCCGAAAACACAAAAATACAAAGATGGTGACACATCCCGCTTGCTGTGATAAAATGACCTGACTAAAAATGGGAAAAGAGGGTGCGCTGCGGACGAAGCTGCGCGGCGTTTGTGCTGTTGTTTGCAAAACCCGTTTTTGGCGCCGGGAACATAAAGAACAAGAGGGGAAAGCCTTATGGCGAACAAAAGAAATGCCGGCTTCACGCTGGTGGAGCTGATTGTGGTCATTGTCATCCTTGCGATTCTCGCGGGCGTGGGCACCGTTGCCTACGGCGCTTACATCAAAAAGGCCAATGAAGCCAAGGATGCGCAGCTTCTGGGAGACATCCGCTATGCCGGAGCACTGGGTGCCTACACGAATCCGGGCGTGGATGGCATCGTTTATGTGTATACCGACGCGGACGCGGTGGCGGCAGGGCGGACTGCCGCGGATGATGCCGCGGTGATCGGGGAATGGATGGAAAATGCGTTCGGAAGTGGCTGGGCGGAAACGCTGCGATGGAAAACCGAAACATACAGCACGATGTACGCCGGCGGAATTTATCTTCTGCAGATCACAGAGGAGCAGAAAAATGCGGTTTCGGACATTCTCAATTCCGGCTATGCCGACAAAACGGAAGCGCTGCTCAGCAGCGCGGGCAATCCGGCGAATATTCTGGCGAGAGGGAAGAATAATCTTCCCATGACGCTTGCGATGGATGCGGGCTATGCAGCCTGGGCATATCAATGGCTGCAGGACAAAGGTCTGGACAGCCTGCTCACAAGCGCGCCGGATGGCAGCATCACGGGCGCGAACTGGGACGGATTAACAGACGCGCAGCTCACGCAGCTTGTCAATGAGACCGCGCTTTACATTGCCTCCGCCACGAAGGGAACCGGCGTAGAGGATGCGTATGGCGGCATCTGCATGGTCGCGGCTGCCGCACAGAGCGGGGACGGGAGCGCCGTTATGAATGCAATGCGTCAGGTTGTGACCGACGAAAACGGAAACGGCATGATGCTTCCCTCGCTGGCGCTGCTCTATTCCACCACGGTGGGCTATCTGAATTCCGAGCAGTATTCCGGAGATCAAAGCTATACCATCCGCGACGGCAGAGGCAACCCGATTACCGGCACGCTGGAGGAGCTGTCCGTCAAGGCCCAGGGCGTATCCTCCATGATGGAATATCTGTCGGCCGTCATGTCGGATCCCGGGTATTATCAATATTTCACGGGTGCAGACGGTCGGTATCAGCAGGATGTTGCCGCCTACATCGGCGTTATGAATCTGCTTGACAATTACAGCGATGAGATTCAGACCGACCGCGAATCGGCCCTCACCGACCCCGGCGTTGTTGCCCTGATTAACAATTTGCTGGCTGCGGGCTAAGACATTTTCACATGGAAGAACGATCTGTCGGCAGCGGGGCAAGATGCTCTGCTGCCGACTGTGATTTTGCCCCGTGCGCGCGGAAACTTGTGTAATGCGGCATAAAAGACGGATGTTTTTCGGGCAAAGTTTGGTTGGAAATAAATTGACTTTAACGCAGTAGCGTGCTATATTGTTAGCATAGTAGCACGATAAGGAGAAAACGCTGTGAAGAAAGGGAATGAAAAAGCCATCCGGCAGCTTTGCGAAGTGCTGGCCGGGATGCAGAATGTCGACGATGTCGCGGCATTTTTGGACGATTTGTGCACCGTTTCGGAGATAGAATCCCTGTCTCTGCGGCTTGAGGTGGCGCGCTGTCTTGACGGCGGGATGAACTATGCCAAGGTAAACGAAACGACCGGGGTAAGCTCGGCGACAATATGCCGGGTGAACCGCTGCCTGAACTACGGTGCGGGCGGTTATAAAACAGCGCTCAAGCTGATCGAAAAGGAAAGCACAACATGATGATTGACGAGCAAATTCTGAATCCGGACGAGGCGATCGCGCTCAGGCTGCGCAGCCTCTATCGCCAAAACGGCTACCGGCAGTTCCGGATGAGCAAATTTGAGGAATATGACCTTTACATGAAGAACAAGGACTTCCTCATTTCCGACGGCATCATCACGTTTAATGATACCAACGGCCGTCTTTTGGCGCTGAAGCCGGACGTGACGCTGTCCATTGTGAAAAACGGACGGGACATTCCGGGCCAGGTGGAAAAGCTCTATTACGACGAGAACGTATATCGCATTTCCGGCACGACGCGTTGCTTCAAAGAGATCATGCAGACCGGACTTGAGTGCGTGGGCGATACCGATGAGCAGGACACTGCGCAGGTTGTCCGCCTGGCGCTGGAGAGCGCCGAAATCATCCGGGAGGACAGCCGTTTCCAGTTTACGCACGTGGGCTTTGTCAAGGCCTATCTCTCCGCGCTGGGAATTGATGCGGAAACCGACAGCCAGCTTTGCCGGGCGTTTTTCGGCAAGAATGCCGATGCGCTGCGCGAGCTGTGCACAGAGGCGCAGTTTGCCGCGCTGGAGCCTTTGATGGGCAGTTATCCGGACCCGACAGCGGCAGCCCTGGCGCTGGAAGCCTATTGCAGCAGTGCGGCCGCGGCGGCGCTGGCGGAGTTTGGCGGGCTGTGGCAGCGGGTGTTCCCGGAGGGAAGCTCCGGGCGCTGTGCGGTGGACTTTACGATGTCCAACACCACGGGCTATTACAGCGGCATTGCGTTTCGGGCCTATGTGAGCGGCATATCCGACCCGGTGCTGTCCGGCGGACAGTACGACGGCCTGATGAAAAAGCTCGGGCGCAGTTCCCGCGCCATTGGCTTTGCCGTGTATCTGGACACATTGGAAAATCTCGGCAGCGAGGCGGAAAACGACGACTGGATCCATGTGGCTCTGCCCAAGGGCCGCCTTGGCAAACAGGTGTACGACATGTTTGAGCGTGCCGGCTATGACTGCCCGGCCATCCACGAAAACAACCGCAAGCTGATTTTTGAGAATCCGGAAAAGCGCATCCGATACTTCTGGGTGAAGCCCTCGGATGTGGCGATCTATGTGGAGCGCGGGGCGGCGGACATCGGCGTTGCCGGACGGGATATTCTTTTGGAGTATGAGCCGGATGTGTATGAGCTCTGCGATCTGAACCTGGGCAAGTGCCGCATGGCGGTGGCCGCAAGGCGGGATTTTCAGGACGCGCCCTCCCGGACGCTGCGCGTGGCAACGAAATTCCCGAACATCGCGCAGCGGTTTTACGGCGAAAAGTGCCGGCAGATTGATATCATCCGGCTCAACGGATCCATTGAGCTTGCCCCGATTCTGGGCCTGTCCGATGTGATTGTGGACATTGTGGAGACCGGCAAGACGCTGCTGGAGAACGAGCTGACCGAGGTGGAGGAAATTCTGCCCATCAGCGCCCGGCTCATCGCCAACAAGTCGGCATATCAGTTCAAAAAGAGCGCGCTGAACAGGCTGCGCGAAAAAATACAGGATCAGGTGAAACGCGTATGATCAGAATTTTGCGTTCCGGCATCAACAGTGCCGACGAGATATTTGACCGCAGCATTCCAACGGACGATGTAAGCGAAGTCGTCCGCGGGATCATCGAGGATGTCAGAGTCAACGGCGACAGGGCGCTTTTGGCCTACTGCGAGAAGTTTGACAAGGCAAAGCTCGACACGCTGGAAGTCTCCGAGGAGGAGATTGCCGCCGCCTTTGAGGCCGTGGAGCCGGAATTTATCGAGACGCTCCGCCTCGCGGCGGAGAACATCCGCGCGTTTCACAGCCATCAGAAGCGCAGCAGCTTCGTCATCAGCGAACAGGCGGGCGTCATCACCGGGCAGAAAATAACGCCGATTGAAAAGGTGGGGCTTTATGTCCCCGGCGGCACGGCGGCCTATCCCTCCACGGTGCTGATGGACAGCATCCCCGCGAAGATTGCAGGCTGCAGCGAGATGTGCATCACAACGCCGCCCTCCCCGGACGGGAGCGTGAATCCCGCCATTCTGGCAGCGGCCAGGATTGCGGGCGCAGACCGCATTTTCAAGGTGGGCGGCGCGCAGGCCGTGGCCGCGCTGGCCTACGGCACCGAGACGATTCCCAAGGTGGACAAGATTGTTGGCCCGGGCAACGCCTTCGTCGCAGAGGCCAAGCGGCAGGTGTTCGGCATGGTGTCCATCGACATGATCGCCGGACCGAGTGAGATTCTGGTGATTGCCGACGGCAAGAGCAACCCAGCTTTTGTCGCGGCGGATATGCTCTCCCAGGCGGAGCATGACAGAAACGCCGCCGCCGTACTCGTGACGGATGACCTCGCGCTGGCGGAGGCGGTCAGCGCGGAGCTCGAAAAGCAGCTGCCTCTGCTGCCGCGGTATGAGATCGCCCGCGCGTCGATCGACAACAATGGCAAAATCATCGTTGTGGAGAACTTTGACAGCGTCATAGACGTGGCAAATGAGATTGCGCCGGAGCATCTGGAGCTGTGCGTGGACAATCCCTTTGATTATCTGGACAAGGTGAAAAACGCCGGCAGCATTTTCATGGGGCGCTATTGCCCCGAGGTTCTGGGCGATTATCTTGCCGGACCCAACCATACGCTGCCCACCTCGGGCACAGCCCGGTTCTCCAGCCCCCTGTCGGTGGACGATTTTGTGAAGAAGTCCCAGTTTACCTATTACACCGGCGAGGCGCTGTCCGCCGTGGCCGATAAGCTGGCGCTGTTTGCTGAGAAGGAGGGGCTTTCCGCCCATGCAAGGAGCGCGCTTGTGCGTTTTGAGGAGAAAAAATGAGCCGATTTATGAATGAGAAATACGCCGGTTTGGAGGCGTATACCCCCGGAGAACAGCCCCGGGATCAGCAGTATATTAAGCTCAACACCAATGAATCCCCGTTCCCCCCGTCTCCGGGCGTGCTGTCCGCCGTGAACGCCGCAGAGCTTGAAAAGCTGCGGCTGTACTGCGACCCCGCCTGCACAGAGCTTCGGGCAAAGCTGGCGGAGCTTTACGGCGTGAAGCCGGAAAATGTCTATCTGGCCAACGGTTCGGATGACATTCTGAATTTTGCCTTCATGGCCTTCGGCGGGGACGGCGTGGTGTATCCAGCCATAAGCTACGGGTTTTACAGTGTGTTTGCCGCGCTGCACGGCGTGGAGGCCGAGGAGATCCCGCTCGAGGCGGATTTTGGCATAGATGCGGAGAAATATTGCGGCAGGAACAAGCTGGTGGTCATCGCAAACCCCAACGCACCAACCGGGCTGAGCATATCGCTTGACGACATTGAGCGGCTGCTGCAGCGCAATCCGGACCATGTGGTGCTGATCGACGAGGCCTATGTCGATTTCGGGGGCGAGAGCTGCCTGCCACTGCTGAAACGCTATGACAATCTGCTCGTGGTGCAGACCTTTTCCAAATCCCGCTCTCTTGCCGGGGCGCGGCTGGGCTTTGCTTTCGGCAGCGAGGCCGTGATTGCGGATCTGGAAAAGATCAAGTATTCCACAAACCCCTATAACGTCAACCGCCTGACCCAAATCGCCGGCATTGCCGCCTTGGAGCAGGATGAATATTATAAGGAAAACTGCCGCCGCATCATGGAGAACCGGCGCTATACGGCCGACGCGCTCAAAGCGCTGGGCTTTACGGTGCTGGATTCAAAGGCAAACTTTGTTTTTGCAAAGTCGGAGCGAATTGACGGTGAGGCGCTGTATCTGGAGCTGAAGCGGCGCGGCGTGCTGGTGCGCCATTTCGGCCGGGAGGAGATCTGCCAGTTCAACCGCATCACGATCGGCAGCCGGGAGGAAATGGAGCGGTTCATTGAGACCGTATCGGAAATATTGGAGGAGATAGCATGAGGACAGCGGAAATCACGCGCAACACCGCGGAAACACAGATCAGCCTGAGTCTGAACATTGACGGCGGCGGCACCGCGGTTGTGGACACCGGCTGCGGCTTTCTGGATCATATGCTGACGCTGTTTGCCCGCCACGGCCGTTTTGACCTGAGCCTGCGCTGCATCGGGGATACCGTCGTGGACGATCATCACACCACAGAGGATGTCGGCATCGCTTTGGGGCAGGCTTTTGCCGCGGCGCTGGGCGAAAAACGCGGCATCGAGCGCTATGGCAGCTTTCTTCTGCCCATGGATGAAGCGCTTGTCCGCTGCGCTGTGGACATCTCCGGCCGGAGCTGCCTGGTTTATCGGCTGGATATTCCCGCGCAGAAGGTGGGCAGCTTCGATACGGAACTGGCGGAGGAATTTTTCCTTGGCTTTGTGCGCCATGCTGCGGTGACGATGCATCTGCATCAGCTGGAGGGTAAGAACTCCCACCATATTCTGGAGGCTGCGTTCAAGGCCGCTGCCCGTGCGCTGGCGGCAGCCTGCCGGATTGACCCGGATTATGCCGATCAGATCCCCTCTACGAAAGGCGTACTGTAAAAATGCTTGCGATTGTTGACTATGGCGTGGGGAATCTGTTTTCCCTGCGCTCATCCCTGAAATTCATCGGTGTGGACGCTGTGATTACCGGCGAGGCTGCCGAGCTCCGGGCGGCGGAGCGGATCATTCTGCCCGGCGTCGGCGCTTTTGGAGATGCCGCCGAAGCGCTTCGCTGCCGCGGATTGGATGAAGTGCTCTGCCGGGAAGCCGCCGGAGGGAAGCCGCTGCTTGGCATCTGCCTGGGGATGCAGCTTCTGTTTGAAAAGAGCTATGAATACGGTGAGCACCGGGGGCTGGGGCTGCTGGAGGGTGAAGTTGTGCCCATGCAGGGCAGGCTGGCCCCGTCGCTGCGGCTGCCTCATATCGGCTGGAACGCCCTGCACATCAAAAAGCCCTGCCCCATTCTGAAATATGTGGGCGAGGGCGAGCATGTCTATTTTGTCCACTCTTTCTTTGTGCCCGGGGAGAATGAAAACACCTGCGCCGTGGCGGAATACGGCGAATGGGTGACGGCGACTGCGGCAAAGGACAATGTCTTCGGCTGCCAGTTCCATCCGGAGAAAAGCGGAGAAACGGGGCTTGCGATCCTCCGCGCCTTTTGTGAGCTTTGAGGAGGTTGCGCTTATGATCCTGTTTCCTGCGATTGATCTTTATAACGGCTGCGCCGTCCGCCTGCTCAAGGGCGATTATCAGCAGATGACCGTGTACAGCGATCACCCGCTGGATGTGGCGCGGGATTTTGAAGCCTGCGGCGCGGAGTGGATTCACATGGTGGATCTGGAGGGGGCGAAGGACGGCACGGCGCCCAATATGGCAACCGTGGCGGAAATTGCCCGCAGCACCGCCCTGAAAGTGGAAATCGGCGGCGGCATCCGCAGCATGGAGGTCGCCCAACAATATCTGGACTGCGGCGTGGCGCGCATCGTGCTGGGCACGGCGGCGGTGAAGGACAGAGCATTTCTCTGCCGCGCGATCGAAGAGTTTGGGGATAAGCTTGCCGTGGGCGTGGACGTCAAAGACGGCAGCGTTGCCATCCACGGCTGGACGGAGTCCTCCGGCATAGACTGCTTTGATTTTTGTCGGGATATGGCGGAGCTGGGCGTCCATACCATCATCTGCACGGACATATCCAAAGACGGCGCCATGGCCGGCACGAATCGGGAGCTGTACCGTCAGCTGAGTCAGCGCTTTTCCCTGCAGATCACCGCCTCCGGCGGTGTGTCCTCCATGGACGACATCGTTGCGCTGAGAAAACTGGAGCTGTACGGCGCCATCATCGGGAAAGCCTATTATACCGGCGCCATTTCCCTCAGGGATGCACTGGAGGCGGCGAAATGATTACAAAACGAATTATCCCCTGCCTGGATGTGCGAAACGGCCGGGTGGTGAAAGGCGTCAATTTTGAGGGCTTGATTGATGTGTCCTCCCCGGTGGAACTGGGGAAGTATTACAGCGATCATGGCGCGGACGAGCTGGTTTTCTATGACATTACCGCCTCTTACGAGGAGCGGAAGCTGTTCACGGACATCCTGACGCAGGTGGCCGAGACCATCTTTATCCCGCTGACGGTGGGCGGCGGCATCAACACGCTCGAGGATTTCGACCGGGTGCTCAAGTGCGGCGCAGACAAGGTCAGCGTCAATTCCGGCGCAATCCGCAACCCCCGCCTTGTCTCGGAAGCGGCGGAGAAATACGGCGATCAGTGCGTGGTGCTCTCCTGTGATATCAAGCGGGTGGACGGCGTGTTCCGGGTCTTTGCCAAAGGCGGCAGAGAGGATACCGGCATGGAGGCCATTTCGTGGATTTGCCGCTGTGTGGAGATGGGTGCCGGCGAGGTGGTTGTCAACTCCATTGACACGGACGGCGTGAAGGGCGGTTTTGACATTGAGATGCTCAAAGCGGTGCGCGCGGCGGTAAATGTGCCGGTCATCGCCTCCGGCGGCGCGGGGAAGGCCGAGGACTTCGTCACGCTGTTTCGGGAGATTCCGGATATGGACGCTGGCCTTGCCGCCTCCATTATCCATTTTGGCGAAGTGAGCATCGGCGAGATCAAGAGCCTGCTGCTGAAAAACAACATCCCTGTGAGGTTATGATATGATTAACATTGACGAGCTGAAATTTGATGAAAAGGGTCTGATCCCGGCGGTTGTGGTGGACGCTGTAAGCAAGCGCGTTCTGACGCTGGCCTACATGAGCCGTGAGAGTCTGCAAATCTCCATGGAAAAGGGGCTCAGCTGCTTTTTCAGCCGCTCCCGGCAGGAACTCTGGCTCAAGGGGGAGACCAGCGGCAACTATCAGCACATCGTCTCCATCACGGCCGACTGTGATCGGGATGCGCTGACCGTTCTGGTGGAGAAGGACGGCCCTGCCTGCCATCGGGGCACGGACTCCTGTTTCGAAGATCTTCTCTGGCAAAGCGGGGAGCGCAGCGCGTTTTCTCTGCAGGCGCTGTATGCGCTGCTGCAGGCGCGGAAGGAAGAGCTGCCGGAGGGGTCCTACACCAGCTATCTGTTTGAGAAAGGCGTGGATAAGATTCTCAAAAAGGTGGGCGAGGAATGCACGGAAGTCATTATTGCTGCCAAGGACAATGACAAGCGGGAAACCGTTTATGAGATTGCGGACCTTGCCTATCACGTGATGGTTCTGATGGTGGAGATGGGCATCTCCGTGGAGGATATCCATAAGGAGCTGGCCTCCCGCCACGTGATCGACCACAAGGTCAAGCAGGAAAAGATGACCGGCGACAGCGATTCGCTGTGAGACCTTTGGCGTACGTGACGCGGACAGCGTTTTAACAGGAAAAAGCCCGAAACCGTGATGGTTTCGGGCTTTTTTGTTCCGTAGCCGGTTCGCCGGAAGTAACGGGGGAGAAGGTGGCGTTGGCGGATGTGCTTTTCCGGGATGTGCCGCAGCCTTGGATTTTTTCCGGGCTTTGGGGGAAAGAAGATGCAAGACGGATACACCTGCGCGCTACGCTGGATTCATTCTCAGATGATCTGTACCCGGAGGTTACGCGATGAAAAACTTTTTTTGGTTGTTGATGGCTTTGTGCCTGCTGCTTGCCCTGTCCGCCTGCGGCGGGAATGTCCAGAATGTGGAGGTCGCCGAATGGAAGCCATCCGAAATCTATACCGACGATGATATTCAAGAAGCCATTTCCGTCGTAAAAGGCTATTTTAAGGCGGAGTTTTCGGGCTGCACGCTGACACATATCCGCTATCCCGGTGACGATTCCGCGGCAGAGTTTGAAGAGTGGGCGGAGCAGTATGGAGCGGACGAGGCGATTGTGCTCTATTCCTCGTTTGATGTGGGTGCCTCCGGCGGGGACGGTTCGCTCAATGCAAACTCCACCTATACAAACTGGAAATGGGTTTTGATCCGAAATGACGGCGGACGCTGGGAACACAAAACGCACGGCTACGGTTAAGCCCGATCTGCTGCGCCGGCTTCATGAACGAAGCTGTACGGCAATGTGATACGGCAAAAGCAAAGATGGCGGCCTGTGTGTCAGGACATAAAAAGAGCAGTCCCCGGAAACCGTTTGGGTTTCCGGGGGCTGTT
The DNA here is from genome assembly GCA_017522015.1 of Oscillospiraceae bacterium. Lineage (GTDB taxonomy): Bacteria > Bacillota > Clostridia > Oscillospirales > Oscillospiraceae > SIG483. The sequence continues at coordinate 51,240 of JAFXAW010000011.1, forward strand.
TCGTTTTGCTATTCGATAATGGATTTTAAGATGCCAAGCAGTTCTTTCGCCGTCAAACCGTGGGTAAAAATCCGAAAGCCCGTGTTTTGATACTTGAACTCTGCATACAGTTCTCCGTATGGCGTCTGCCCGATTCCGACCTCAACGCCGTTAATGACAGACCTTGTCTGAATGTCAGCAAACAAATTGGAAAAATCAAAGGGCATGCCGTCCTTGTCCACGTTTACACTCACGCCTCTTGAGCTGTCCGCGTTGAGGTATTCGATCCTGTTGCCGTCGTAATACACGTCACCCGTGGCCTTTCGTTTGTAAATGCCGAAACGCTGCGTTTTGATCTCGAGATCATCCGGCACGGCGGGGAAAATATCCACCCCGTAATATGCGTTTATTTCGTCCCGGGTCATGCTGATGAAATCACCGGTCATAAGAGCAATGAACATCTTGCTTTGCGTGTTGGGCAGCGCTTCGATTTCCTGAAAGTGGATCTGATCTTGTGTATCCGCATTGTTTGGCGGCGCCGGGGTGTTTTGGGTTTGGCTTATGTCAGCGCCGGTGTTTGGAGTCTGTTGCGCCACTCTGTCATTGTCGGAATTATGAATGGGACTCGCAGACGCAACAGGCGTTTTGGCTTCAAACATTCCGCTTTTCCACACGCCAAAGCCGAGCAGAGCCACAAGGCAAACACAGGCAGCGGAGCTTGCAGCGCGCAGCGCGGTTTTTCTCTTTCTCTTTTGGTCTGCAATATAACAATCTCTGCGTGCAAGCAAATCCTTCGTCAATTCGTCATAGTTCTTCATAAACAAAGCCCTCCTTGTCAAGTTCTGATTTCAAAGCGCTTTTGGCACGGTAAACGAGGTTTTTCATTTGACGGGAGCTTTTTTTCATAATGACCGAAGCTTCTGCATTCGATAATCCTTCAAAATAGAGCAGCCAAAGGATCTGCCTGTATTCTGCGTTTAATTTTTTCAGCGCCCTGTGTACGGGAATCTTGCGCTCTTCCATGATGTAGAGCCTTTCAAGGTTGTACTCGTCCTGCACAGAATTTGCCAAATCCTCAAGCGATGCATCGGACAGCTTTGCCTTGCGGCGGAGGTAATCAATCGCAACATTTCGCCCGATGGTATACAGCCAGGTTTTGAAGGAATATTTTGCATTGAATTTTGGCTTTTTCGTTATGATTTTGAAAAAGCTTTCTTCCATCAGCTCTTCGGCAACAGATATATTATTCACAATGCCGTTGAGATAAAGGATCAGCCCGTCGCTGTAATTCCTGACGATTTCCGCCAAGCCTTTGTCATCCCCATCAAGGAAACGGCGGTAGCTACTTGCACCGTTATCCATTGACTTGCTCCTTTCCGAAAGGTTTTTGCCCTTTCACTTATTAAACGGATGAGAATGCAAAAGGTCTCACCTGATTTGCCCCGTTGCAAACGCGGAGGCTTTCAGGGAGTGGGAAGCATCTGTGTTCGTTTTGCCAAAGAACGTCATTCGTACTGTGCGATTCCTGAGGATGGCTTAGTCAGTGCGCGGCGAAATCGCCGCTGAAATTGACTTTGCTGTCGCATCTGTTTATAATCAATATACCACATCCGCATGAAAGGGGAAGCGCCATGATTTCCATCAAAAACAACTGCATGCCGGCGCTGGCACGTCAGGCCCGTTTTCAGCCGAAATTAATTATTCAGATTCTGCTGTTTCTGGCGGTGTTCGGGGTGGGCAACGCTGCTGCGTCCATAATCCTGATCGTTCCGATGATAATCGGAATTTTCGGGGATCCGGAGTTTCTTTCCGGCGTCGTTTCCGGTGATGTAAGAAGCGCGATTTCCGCGGCGATGTCCGTGATGGAAAAACCGTGGATCATGCTGATCTCTCTGTTTGCAACAGTCGCAACCACGCTGATCTGTATTTTATATTGCCGCAAGATCGAGAAGCGCTCTATGGCCTCTATGGGCTTTCGGAAGTCCGGGTGGCTGGGGCGTTACCTGAAAGGCTTTGTCATCGGCACGGCTATGCTGCTGCTGTGCGCGCTGATCCTGTGGCTGACGGGCGATCTGGATTTCGCCTTTGCAAAGAATATCCCTGTGCTCTATATACTGGCATTCTTTGTGGGATTTGTGATTCAGGGCATGTCCGAAGAGGTGCTCGTCCGCGGCTATTTTATGGTCTCGCTCGGCAATCGCTGTCATACGGCGGTTGCGGTTGGCATCAGCTCTGTGGCGTTTGCGCTGCTGCATTTGGCCAATCCCGGCATCAGCCTTCTCGCCTTGCTGAATCTGACGCTCTTTGGCGTGTTTATGGCGGTCTATGTGCTGCGCACCGATGATCTTTGGGGCGCCTGTGCCATCCACAGCGCGTGGAACTTTGCCCAGGGAAATCTTGTGGGAATTCGGGTCAGCGGCATGACACAGATGCCCACGGTGGCGATCATGAACCCGGTAGGGGAGCGGGCGCTGTTTCATGGTGGCGCTTTCGGACTTGAGGGTGGCTTGATCGTGACCTTTGTGACCCTTGCGGCGATCGCCTTGACGCTTTTCCTGCCCAAAAAACAAAGCCCGGCGAAGTCCCTGTGACGCGCCTGTGAGCGGGGAGCTCACTTCGGTCTGTCCCGCGGCGGCAGCGCCTGTGCGGTAACCGACGAGCGAAAGTTTCATCTCTGAATGCAATAGCAAAAGCCGGCAGCCCTTTTGGGCTGCCGGCTTTTTTCGCATTGCGTTGATTTGGATGTCGGGATGGTTTCAGAACACGAACAGATCAATTGCGTTTTGCGCCACACTTGCTGCAAAACCGGTCACCCTCGCCAAACTTGTTTCCGCATTTGGCGCAATAAAGCTCCTTGAAGTTGCCGCTGCCGGGTGCGCAGGTGTTCTCCTGGGGGGCTGCGGCAGGGCGATTCGGCGCGTCAATCGCATAGCGTTCGTTATGACGCAGATGGCTTTTGCATACGGGGCAATCTACGTATCCGTCCGGATACCACGGACGGAAATCCAAAGCCTCGTCCGTGTAACGAACAAGGTTTTTGCAGGTTTCGCAAAGCTGCTGATAGGTTAAACCGCTGTGCCACTGTGCTCTTTGGTATCCCATGTCGAAGCCTCCTTTATGAGATCAATTAAATCAACCGTTAATTTCCATAAGTATAGCATAAAAATAAGATGAAATTCAAGCGTTTCAGGTATCCGTTTGTTTGCGTTATTCTTCGCTGCCTATTTTCTTCAGCGCTTTTTTGAACTGGAATGCAAACAGGATGGCCGTAAAGGTCACGGCGAGCACGTCGGCAATCGGTTCCGCCATATATACGCCGACGGTTTTGTTGTTTGCCAGATTCGGCATAATGTAAATCAGCGGCAGAAGAAGTACAAATTTTCTCACCACGGCCACGATCACGGAGGACGGCGCATTTCCGAGCGACACGAATGTCATCTGACACGCGATCTGAATACCGAAGAGGATCATGCCGCAATAGTAAATGCGCAGCATCCGCGATGCAAAGGCGATCAGCTCCGCTTCCGGCGTGAAGATGGAAACAAAGGCGCGCGGGAATAGCATAACGGCCGCCCAAACCGCTATCGAATAGATCAGACACGTTTTCAAAAGAAGCGCATACGTCCGCTTCACGCGCTCTGCATTCTTTGCGCCGTAGTTATAACTGAGTATGGGCTGCGCGCCCTGGGCGATGCCGAGGGGAGGCAGCATGGCAAACTGCATAACGCTCGAGAGGATGGTCATGGCGCCAACGGCGATGTCGCCGCCGTATTTGAGGAGCGAGGAATTGAAGCATACCGAGATCACGCTGTCGCTCGCCTGCATGATGAAAGATGCCGTGCCGAGCGCGATGCAGGGCAAAACGATTTTGGGTGACGGGATAAAATGCTTCGGCTTGAGTCTGAGCATCGTCCGTTTGCCGCAGAGGAACGAGAGCACCCACGCGCAGGAAAGCGCCTGCGAAAGGATCGTGGCCAGCGCCGCGCCCCGAACGCCCATATCGAGCGCGTAAATAAAGATCGGGTCGAGAATGATGTTGGCAACTGCGCCAACGATCACCGAGATCATAGAGGTTTTGGTAAATCCCTGCGCGGTGATAAAGGCGTTCATACCAAGCGTCAGCTGCACGAAGACCGTGCCGATCGCGTAAACGCGCATGTAGGCGGTGGCATATTCTATGGTATGCTCGCTCGCACCGAAGGCCAAAAGAAAATCGCGATTCCAAATGAGCAAAACGGCCGTGAGCACGGCGGAAACGATGATCTGAAGACCGAAACAGCCGCCGAGCGCCTTCTCTGCGCGCTCCATATCTTTTTGACCCATGAAAATGGATGCGCGCGGCGCGCCGCCCGCGCTGACAAGCGCGGCAAACGCGGACACGATCAGAATGACGGGCATGCACACGCCCACACCCGTGAGCGCAAGGTTGCCGTTTCCGGGCATGTGCCCGATGTAGATGCGGTCCACAATGTTATAGAGCATGTTGATGAGCTGGGCAATGACCGTCGGAACGGCGAGCTTAAACAGCAGCTTGCCGATCGGCGCGGAGCCAAGCATTTCTTTTGTGTCTGCCATAAGAAAGAATCCTTTTATTTTTTGATGGGAAGCAGCATCCTGGTTTGCTTTTTGTATTCACCAAAGCCTTCTTTGCGGGACTGCCTGTTATCTGCCATCGGGATGCTGACCACTAAAAACAACACCGTATTGGCGGCTGCTCCGGCCAGGAGGAACCATGCGCGCGGTGCTGCACACACAACGGAGAGCCCGACGCCCCACCACATCAGAATCTCGCCGAGATAGTTGGGATGGCGCGAGAACTTCCAAAGTCCGCGACGAATAAATGCCCCGTCGCGGTTTTTGCGAAACTTATGCATCTGGATATCGGCTGTGCCTTGCATGATGGCAGCGCCGAGCGAAACACAAAGGAACAGGACGCTTGCTGCGTTCGCCTCAAGTCCTGCGCGGATGGCATAAACGGCAGGCAGCGTGCATCCGTAAACCACTAAGGTCGGAACCATATGAATGCCTATGAAGTTGATAAGGGGATAGAACGCTCCGGTCTTTTCGTGGAGCATCGTGTAGCGCCAGTCTTGATGATTGAGATTTGCGAAAGTGTATGCCCAGTTTGCCGTCAGACGAATGGCCCAAAAGGACACGACTGCCAGCAGAAGAACTCCGAACAGCGTCAAATCCTTACCAACGGCAAACGCCACGAGAATGACGGGCGGCTGCACGCTCCAATAGGGATCATAGACCGACGCGTTGCCAAATATTAAGCTGAAGATAAAGGTTACCACGGTTGCAATCACATCTGCAATCAGAAGGGACAACCAAAAGTCAAAGTCGAGTGCGCGATAGCTAAGAACACCTACGAGAGCGGAGATTATGTAAACCAATGTGACGACGATAAAGCTTGCCGTGCGGCTTTGCTTTAATGCTTTCAATTTGTTTGCCTCCTTCACAACAGTTAAAGGATTTTGAAAGTGCTTTTTATATTACACCATGATTTTACAAGTTTTTCAATCATTTCAGCGAAAAAGGCTTGCCGAAAAGCAATTCGGCAAGCCGCGTAGGGGGCGCGTCCGGTTCAGGCTGCGCTGCGGGAAGCGCAGTGAACTGACGCGTTGCGGATTTTCTAAAGCTCGATCACATTGCCGGATGTAATGGCCTGCAAACGCTTTCCCATCACGCTTTTGAGCAGTTTGTACTGTTCCTGCCCGGTGCAGTGGCCGGTGTAATAGCGCGTCGGGTATGTGCAGAGCGTCTGCGCGGCATCCGTAATGAACTTTGCGTCATCGCCGGTGGTTCCCAGCTCCATAAAATGGAAGCCGCCGATCAGGACGTCGGGCTTAAACCACGCGGCAATGTTGAGGATGC
>JAFXAW010000012.1 GCA_017522015.1 Oscillospiraceae bacterium
GGCAATCGCGCGTCTCCTTATTTTGCGGCTGTAAGTAATTTACCGCACCGGCAAGCCTTATTCCTTGTTGTAAAGATCCAGCGCTGCGAGGTTCATCGGCAGGAACTTTTCCTTGCGGCCGGAGAACATGTGATGCATCTCCTCGCGCACCGTGTCCTTGCTGACAACGCCCGTCTCTTCGATAATTGCACCGAGCACGACCATATTGGCGGCCTTCTCGCTGCCGAGCTGCTGCGCCATATCCACGGCGGGAACTTCCACCACGCGGATGTCGCTCCGGCTCGGCTTCTCCGTTACGATGGAGCTGTTGACAATCAGCAGACCGCCCGGAACGATCATGGATTCAAACTTCAGCAGGCTGGGCAGATTCATGGCAACCAGCACATCCACCTCGTTGACCAGCGGGCAGGCAATCGCCTTATCCGACACCACGACGGTGCAGTTGGCGGTGCCGCCGCGCATTTCGGGTCCGTAAGATGGCAGCCAGGTGACTTCCTTCCCCTCATCCATCGCAGCCTTGGCAATCATCTGGCCGATGGCCAGCGTTCCCTGTCCGCCGCTGCCGGCAAAAAAGAGCTTACTCTTCATCTCAATAGCCCTCCGGTTTTTTGAAATTCCCGACAGGGTAGTATTCCGCCATCGAAGTCTCCAGCCACTTGAGCGCGTCCACCGGAGAAAGCCCCCAGTTGGTCGGGCAGGCGGAGAGAAACTCCACAAAGGTAAAGCCAAGACCCGCCTGCTGAATATCCAGCGCGGTGTGCACGGCCTTTTTCGCCTTGCGGACGTTTGCGGGGTTGTTCAGCATGACGCGCTCGACATACACGGCGCAGTCGATGGTGGAGAGCATCTCGCACATGCGAAGCGGCAGACCCGCCTGCTCCACCGTACGGCCGTCCACGCAGGTGGTGGCGCGCTGGCCGATCAGCGTGGTGGGCGCCATCTGACCGCCAGTCATGCCGTAGATGGCGTTGTTGATGAAGAAGGTGGTGAACTTCTCGCCGCGGTGCGCTGCATGGACGATCTCCGCAGTGCCGATGCTGGCGAGGTCGCCATCTCCCTGATAGGTGAAGATCGGCTTGCTCAGGTCGCTGTGGACGCGGCGGATGCCGGAGGCGATCGCAGGTGCGCGGCCGTGGGTGGACTCGCACATATCGACGTTCATGAAATGGTGCGCGTTGATGGAGCAGCCAATCGGCACCACGCCGATGGCCTTGCCGAGCTGGCCACGCTCCTCAAGGCACTCCATGATGATCCGGTGGGCAATGCCGTGGGAGCAGCCGGAGCAATAGCTCGTATCCACCGGCGTCATGCCAGCCGTGGGCTGAAATACAGTTTTCATGTTACTTTACCCCCTCCAGCAGTTTCTTTGCGCGCTCGACGATCTCAAGCGAGCTGGGGACGATGCCGCCCGTGCGGTTGATCAGGCCAACCGGCCAGCGGTTCATAACAGCAAGGCGAATATCATCAATCATCTGCCCCATGCTCAGCTCCGTGGAGATGACCAGCTTGGTCTTCGGGCCGATCTCGTCAAAGGCCTTCTTCGGGAAGGGCCAAAGCGAGATAGGACGGATCATACCGGCCTTGATGCCCTGCTCCTCCAGCAGCTCAATGGCCTCGGCGCAGAGGCGGGACATGGTGCCGAAAGCAACGAACACGATCTCCGCATCCTCGAGCCCCTGGGTCTTGTAGCGGACGAGTTCGCGCTCCGCCTCGGCATATTTTTCAAAGAGATGCTCCACGTGCTCCTCGAGCACGTTCGGCTCCATACGCAGGGAGTAGATCACGTTGCGGCCGGGATGATTGTCCTTTCCGGTGATCGCCCAGGGCTTGAGCTCACTGATCTTTTCAGCCGGAACGATCTCCCGCTTTTCGGGCAGTTCCACCGGCTCCATCATCTGTCCCATCATGCCGTCGGCAAAGATCAAAACGGGGTTGCGGTATTTATCCGCAATTTCAAAAGCCTCATAGATGAGATCCACGCACTCCTGAATGCCCGCCGGGGCGAAGACGGGGATCTTCGCATCGCCGTTATAGCCGCCGCGCGTGACCTGGATATAGTCAGCCTGACCGGGCTGGATGCCGCCGACGCCGGGGCCGCCGCGGCTGACGTTCAGCGCCACCAGCGGCACCTCCGCCGAGCAGATAAAGCCGAGCCCCTCCTGCATCAGCGAAAGGCCGGGAGAGCTTGTGGAAATAAAGGCGCGGCCGCCGCTTGCGGCAGCACCATAAGCCATGCTGACGGCGGCGAGCTCACTCTCCGCCTGCAGGAACTTGCCGCCCGCCTTGGGCAGCTCATGACTCATGTACTCGGGAATTTCGTTTTGCGGGGTGATGGGATAGCCGAAGTAGCAGTTGCAGCCGGCGCGGATCGCCGCCTCGCCGAAAGCTTCGTTGCCTTTCATCAAAACCTTGCTCATGCTTCTTCTCCCTCCTCCAGCTCGTAGATCGAAATGCAGCAGTCCGGGCACATCGTTGCGCAGCTTGCGCAGCCGATGCAGGCAGACTGGTCAGTAATACCCGCGGGGTGGTAACCCTTTGTGTTCACCGTGGCGTCCAGCGCGAGGATCTTCTTCGGGCAAAAGTTGACGCAAAGCTCGCAGCCCTTGCACTTGTCCCGGTTGAACAGCACTTTGAAGCGTTTTTTCATATCCAGCTTCCTCCTTGGTCTATCTGAAACTATGTTAAACCTGTTTGTCGAGATACGTATCGCGCATATACATGCCGATGGGGAACACATCGAAGTCCGCATTTTTCAGCTGCGGCGCGATGGACTCCATACAGCAGGCACAGAGCGCGGGCACGCCGGAAAGCGTCTCCACCTGTTTAGCAAATTCCCAGCCCTCCGTCACAGTTTCCGCTGTGGTATAGCGGATCAGATGGCTGTTGGAAACAAGCCCCGTCACTTCAAGGCCGCTCGCCTGCTCGATCGCCCGCAGGTGCGCCACCGCCTTCTCCGGGGTGTCCGTTCCGGGTCTGTTCTGATTCACAACGCACAGGAGCTGATACTCCCCCAGCGTAAAATACTTCTGAAACTGCCGGAGCACCATGGCGCCGCTGTTGTCCCCGCCGCAGTCCACGATCACACGGCAGCCCTCGTCCTCCAGCGGTGCACGCACCGCAGCGGAGATGGTTTGCAGCTCGCTGCCGTTGCGGCCGCCGAAAGGATCGGAATAACAGCGGATGCCCGCCTCTTCCAGCGCCGCGCCCTGCTCCCGCGAACGGAAATAGGGGTTTTCGATGTCCAGATCGCACAGAGCCAGCCGCTCCTCTGCCGCGCCAAGTCTTGCAAGCGCAAAAGCGAGGGACACGGCAAACTCCGTCTTGCCGCTGCCGAAATGCCCTGTGACGGCGATCTTGCGCGGGCCGTATTGCATTTTCTGAATAAAATCTCTCATAAAAAAACAAACCGCGGCACACCACACAGGACGAAACCGCAGAATGCATCTTTTTCTTTTGGATTTCTGCCCGTTTCGTTCGTCAGCGCCGCCATGTCGCATTGTCGCAATTTAGTGCGCTAAATTCCTTTTCATTATAATCTTGCCCGGATATTTGTCAATCATTTTTCCCGCAAACGCCAAAAAAACAGTTGACACGGCGAAAAGCTTGTGCTTAAATGTGGAAAAAGGCTGTGACGAAGACGGCCGGATCGCAAGTGTGTCTTCAGAGAGTCGGCGGGCGCTGTGAGCCGACGGCATCGCGATCCCATGCCCATCCCTTCCGAGCTGAAGGCCCGAACGCATTTTTATGGATGCAAGTAGACGCCTTACGTAGAGCCGCGTTAAGGCAAAGGACTTGTTGGAGTCTGAAGTGGTGTTCAAAACGAACGCAATTTGAGTGGTACCGCGGGTTAAAGTTTAGCTCGTCTCAAAGTTTTTTGAGGCGGGTTTATTTTTTTCCCGCTTCGACAGGATTCTCATTATGGGAGGTACATAGAAATGGAAAACACCAGCACCGGCATGTTAAAAGAAGTTGCACTGCGTATCAAGTCCCTTCGTCTGGACTGCGGCTATTCTCCGGAACAGATGGCAGAGTTCACCGGCTTCCCTCTGGATGAATGCATCCTCTACGAGGACGGCAACGCCGATCTTCCTTTCAGCTTTATTCACAAGTGCGCAGAGCTCTTTGACGTTGAAATGATGGAGCTGCTCCAGGGCCGCGCGCCCCGTCTGAGCGGTTACACCGTCACCCGCCGCGGAGAAGGCCAGCTCACCGCAAGGGAACCCGGCATCACCATTCAGGCGATGGCGCCCCTTTTCAAAAACCGCAAGGCCGACCCCTATTGGGTGCGCTATGAATACTCCGAGGCGCTGCAGAGCGCGCCCATCGAGCAGGTCACCCACGCCGGCCAGGAGTTTGACATTGTCATCGAAGGCTCTATGAAGATCAAAATCGGTGATCACACCGAAGTTCTCGCCCCCGGTGACAGCATTTTATATAACTCTTCCATCCCCCACGGCATGATCGCCGTTGGCGGGGCGGACTGCGTGTTCTGCGCGGTGGTTCTCGCGGAAGAGGACGCCGAGCTCATCTGGGAGCACGGCCGCATGGTGAACGCCGCTTCCCTGAAGCCCGCCGTCGAGGAGGCCGAACCTGCGAAGGTCTACCCCGACTATATGGAGACGTTCATCCAAACTGAGACGAACGACAAGGGCACCCCTGTTGCCGTCCGCTTCTCCAATGCCGATAAATTCAACTTTGCCTTTGACGTTGTCGATGCCATTGCCGAGCGCGAACCGGACAGGCTGGCCATGCTCCACATAGACCGCGAGAAGAACGAGCGCCGCTTCTCCTTCCTGCAAATGAAGAAGATGAGCGCCCGCGCCGCCAACTATTTTCGCGCCCTCGGCATCAAAAAGGGCGACCGCGTGATGCTGGTGCTGCGCCGCAACTGGGAGTTCTGGCCCATCATCGTGGGTCTGCACAAGCTGGGCGCCATTCCGATCCCCGCAACGGATCAGCTTGTGGAAAAGGATTTTGAGTACCGCTTCAATGCCGCCTCCGTTGCCGCCGTGGTCTGCACCGCTTATGGCGGCTGCGCCGCGGAGGCAGAGCGGGCGCTGGAGCGTTGCCCCAGCGTGCGATTGAAAGTCATGGCCGGCGGCAGCCGCGAGGGCTGGCACGACTTTGACAGCGAATATGATATGTACTCCAGCCGCTTTAACCGTACAGAGGACAGTCCCTGCGGTGACGACACCATGCTCATGCTCTTCTCCTCCGGCACCTCCGGCTATCCCAAGGCTGTCGATCACAGCTTCAAATATCCGCTGGGCCACTATATCACCGCCCGCTTCTGGCACAATGTCGACCCCGACGGGCTGCACTTCACCATCTCCGAGACCGGCTGGGGCAAGGCGCTCTGGGGCAAGCTCTACGGCCAGTGGATGTGCGGCGCGGCGACCTTCGTGTACGACTTCGACCGCTTTGCAGCGGACGACATCATGCCCATGTTCGCGAAATACAACATCACCAGCTTCTGCGCGCCTCCAACGATGTATCGTTTCTTCATCAAGGAAGACCTGAGCAAATACGACCTGAGCTCCATCAAGCACGCCACCACCGCGGGCGAGGCGCTCAATCCCGAGGTCTCCACACGTTTCTTCGAGGCCACCGGCCTCACCATCATGGAGGTCTTCGGCCAGACCGAGACGACGCTCACCATCGGCAACTTCGTGGGCACCAAGCCCAAGCTTGGCTCCATGGGTCGTGCGAACCCCATGTATCAGGTTGCGCTGATGACGCAGGACGGCGAGCTTGCCGATGTCGGCGAAACCGGCGAGATCGTCATCTACACCGGCAACGGCGTGCCCTGCGGCCTGTTCAAGGGCTACTACAACGCCCCCGACGCCACCGCTGCCAACTGGCACGACGATTATTATCACACCGGCGACCTTGCCTGGCGCGATGAGGACGGCTATTTCTATTATGTTGGCCGCGCGGACGACGTGATCAAATCCAGCGGCTACCGCATCGGACCCTTCGAGATCGAAAGCGTCATCATGGAGCTGCCCTACGTTCTGGAATGCGGCGTCTGTGCCGCGCCGGATGAGATCCGCGGTCAGGTGGTCAAGGCCTGCATCACGCTCGTCAAGGGCACCGACGGCACGGCAGAGCTTGCAAAAGAAATCCAGGCCTATGTCAAACAGCGCACCGCACCCTACAAGTATCCCCGCATTGTGGAATTCCGCGACACGCTGCCCAAGACCATCAGCGGCAAAATCATCCGCAACCGGCTCTGATCCTGACTTCCCTGTTGAATGGATTTATGAGAAAAAACTCCCCTCCGTTATTGTTCGGAGGGGAGTTTTTTGCAGCCGCCCGGCAAACCGAGGTTTGCCTGCTTTTTCAATCCTTTCGAAAACGCTTTTGCGAGGCAAAAAGCATCATAAAAAAACATGGAACTTTTTCCGGTTTTCTTCGTCTGTATAAGCAAACAGCATTTTAATGCAAAGGAGCGTACCCCGGATGAAAAAGCTGATCGTATTGTTTTTGACGCTGGCCAGTTTGATGAGTCTGATTGCCTGTTCTGCAAATGACACGAATCTCGCCAAACCTCAGGAAGAAGAATCGCCCGAAGCCTATAAGGTTGAGATTGCCGACAATTATCCCATCCAAAACGCACTCAAAAGCGCGTATGCCGCGGGCGAACAGGTGACGATTAAATTGGACACCATCACCGAGCACTATTACAAAGTGTATGTAAACGGCGCGGAGCAAGCCATGGATACAGCTGCATCGGATTTGACTTACAGTTACTACACATTCACCATGCCAAACGAAGACGTTATCATTGAGATCGAGGATGTAGCGGTTGATATCCCCGGTGCGACGACGTTTATTGTGGACATTTGGGACCGGACAAAGGCAGAACAGGGCGACCGCACCGGCACAAAGGAAGAACCATGTGACTGTGCCGACGCGATTGAACTATTCTACGAGGACGAAACCACCGAATACTACTTCAGCTGTATCAAAAGCCATTACGTCACGGTAATGGACAACACCGGCAGAACCGTGGATATTGTAACGGCGTTAAGCGAAGGGCTGGCCACGATTGCGGACCTGGATTATTACGGCATCGAATATTTTACCGCGCCGAAGAACGACAATGCAGGCCCCGATGACACCATCCCTGACGAAGCTCTCGAGGGAAACATGGCATCGTAACGCAGGAACGCAGATGTTGTCCGCAGCAACACGGATGATGGCTTCTCTGTTGTAGATGCAAGCCTTGTACGCACGCGAGCCCCCCCGGCAGGAAACAAAAAACCGTAGAGACTTCTGTTCTCTACGGTTTTTCTTTGTTAAGTTTTGTGTTTATCCTGTTGCTCAGAGCTCTACCATCTTGCGGTATTTCTCATACCGCTGCGCGGCATCCTCGCTGCCGGCGGCAAAGAGCGTTTCCGCATTCTCCGGGAAGCTGAGGCGAAGCGAGGCATAACGGGTCTCCCCTTCCAGGAAATCCGTGTAGTCCAGCGTCGGCGCCTTGCTGTCAAGCTGCATGGGATGCTCCCGTCTCGGGTCGTAACGGTAAAGCAGCCAATAGCCGCTGTCCACCGCGCGCTTCATCTCTGCCTGCACATTCTGCATGCCGGCCTTGATGCCATGGGCGGTGCAGGGCGTATAGGCGATGATAACGGAGGGACCGTCGTAGGCTTCGGCCTCCTTGAGCGCCTTGACGAGCTGATTGGGGTCTGCGCCCATGGCGACCTGCGCAACATAGACGTTGCCATAGGTCATCATGATTGCGCCCAGATCTTTCTTGCGGCTGCGCTTGCCGCTGGAGGCAAACTGCGCCACCGCGCCGATGGGCGTGGCCTTGCTGCTCTGGCCGCCGGTGTTGGAATAGACCTCCGTATCAATGACGAAGACATTGACATTCTCACCGCTGGCGATCACATGGTCAAGGCCGCCGAAGCCGATGTCATAGGCCCAGCCGTCGCCGCCGTACATCCAAAACGTCTTTTTTGCGAGCTGGTCGCGGGAGGCAAGGATTTCTTTCGCTGCCTCTCCGCCATCTGTCTCCAGCGCCGCGATCAGCGCATCAGATGCCTTGCGGCTGGCGTCAAAATCATCAAATGCGGCCAGATAATCCGCACAGGCGGTCTTGAGTTCTCCGCTGACAGACGCCGCCAGCGCCTCGATTTTCTGCTTCACGCGCGCACGCTGCTGGCGCACGGAGAGATAGAGGCCGTAAGCAAGCTCTGCGTTGTTTTCAAAAAGGCTGTTTGTCCAGGCGGGGCCAAAGCCGCGCTCATTTTTGGTGTAAGGGATGCCGGGCATTGCCGCGCCCCAGGCCTGCGAGCAGCCGGTGGCGTTCGCCCAATAGACGCGCTCGCCGAAAAGCTGGGTCATCAGCTTGGCATAGGGCGTTTCGCCGCAGCCGGCACAGGCGGCAGAGAACTCCAGCAGCGGCTGGCGGAACTGGCTGCCCTTGACCGTCCAGCGGTCAAAGATTTCGCCCTTCTCCGAAACCGCAAGCGCTGCGTTCCATCTCTGCTTTTTCTCCTCGGTAAGCACGGCAGGCTGCATCTTCAGTGCACCCGCGGGGCAGCATTGCACACAGGAGCCGCAGCCGGTGCAGTCATAATCGGAGACAGCCAGCATATAGTGCAGGCCCTTGGCTGCCGCATTGCCGGGAATGGTCTGCATTCCGTCCGGCAATGCCGCCTTCTCCTCGTCATTGAGCAGGAACGGCCGGATGACCGCGTGGGGGCAGACGAAGGAGCAGCGGTTGCACTGGATGCATTTGGCCGCATCCCAGGCCGGCACGTGCACGGCGATGCCGCGCTTCTCATAAGCGGTGAGTCCCAGCTCAATGCCGCCATCCGCATAGTTGCGCAAAGCGCTGACCGGCAGGTCATCGCCCTTCTGGCGGTTGACGGGAATGAGCAGATTCTTTACCACATCGGGCAAAGTTTCATCAATGGGGAAAGGATCGTTCGGAAGCGATGCCCAGGCCTCCGGCACTGCCTCCTCACGGACTCCCTGCGCGCCGGTTTCGATGGCGGCAATGTTTTTCGCCACCACCTCGTCGCCCTTGGTGAAGTAGGTTCTGCGCGCAGCATCTTTCATGGCCTCAAGCGCAACTTCCGGCGCGACCATGCTTGTCACGGCGAAAAAGGCCGCCTGCAAAACGGTGTTGGTGTGGCTGCCGAGGCCGAGACGCTCGGCGATCGCCACAGCGTCAATGGTATAAAAGCGGATTTTGTTCTCCGCCAGATAGTGCTTTACGTGATTGGGAAGCCAGGCATCCAGCTCTGCGCCGTGATAACGGCAGTTGAGCAGGAACACGCCGCCCGGCTTTACCTCCTGCACCATGTCGTACTGGTCGATATAGCTCTCGTTATGGCATGCGACAAAATCCGCGCGTTTCACATAGTAGCTGCTGCGGATCGGCTTTTTCGAAAAGCGCAGGTGGGACTTGGTGACACCAAAGGATTTCTTGGCGTCGTACTCAAAATATGCCTGTGCGTGCAGCTTTGCCTCCGCAGAGATGATCTGCACCGTGTTCTTGTTCGCGCCGACGGTTCCGTCCCCGCCGAGGCCCCAGAACTTGCAGCAATAGGTCTCGTCCCCCGCCTCCGGCGTGGAAATAACGTGCAGTGACCGGTGCGTCACGTCATCCTCAATGCCGATGGTGAAGCTGCGGATGGGTTCCTCCGAAGCGAGATTATCGAACACGGCCAGGATCTGGCTGACGTCGGTATCCTTGGAGCTCAGCCCGTAGCGGCCGCCGATGATGCGGATCATCCAGCCCGCACCGGCACAGGCCGTGCAGACATCCTGATAAAGCGGCTCGCCCGCGCTGCCCATCTCCTTGCAGCGGTCGAGCACCGCGATACGCTGCACCGTGGCGGGAATGGCGCGGAAAAGATAGTCCACGGCAAAGGGGCGGAACAGATGCACCTGCACAAAGCCGGTTTTGCGGCCGTGGGCGTTGAGATAGTCCACCGCCTCGCAGATCGCGCCGGAAACGCTGCCCATCGCGATCACGACGTCGGTGGCGTCAGGCGCGCCGTAATAGTTGAACAGATGGTAGTCTCTTCCCGTGATGGCATTGATCTCACGGAAATAGCGCTCCACCGTGTCCGGCAGGGCGTCATAGAAGCTGTTGTTCGCCTCGCGCACCTGGAAGTAGACATCCGGATTCTGCACCGTATTGCGCAGGACGGGATGCTCCGGGTTAAGCGCCGACGCGCGGAAGCGTTCGAGTGCATCCCGGTCGAGCAGCGCGGTCAGCCGGTCACGCTCCATCATCTCGGCGGTGTTGATCTCATGGGAGGTGCGGAATCCGTCGAAGAAATGCAGGAAAGGAATCCGGCTTTCCACCGCGGCAAGGTGCGCCACGCCGGCAAGGTCAAGGATTTCCTGCACGCTGGCCGTGCTCAGCATGGCAAAGCCGGTGTTGCGGCAGCTCATCACGTCGCTGTGATCGCCAAAAATGCTCATCGCGTGGGTTCCAACTGTGCGCGCGGCAACATGCAGCACGCAGGGCAGGCGCTCGCCCGCGATGCGGTGAAGCACCGGCAGCATCAGCATAAGACCCTGACTGGAGGTAAAGCTGGTCGCGAGTGCACCGGCCTGCAGCGCACCATGCACCGCAGAGATGGCGCCGGCTTCCGACTGCATCTCCGTCAGCGTGACGGTCTGACCAAAGATGTTCTTTCGGCCGTTGGCGCTCCATACGTCCGTATGCTCCGCCATGGGGCTGGAGGGCGTGATGGGATAGATCGCCGCGATCTCGCTGAAATCATAGGCAACATGGGCCGCAGCCTCGTTGCCGTCCATTGTTACAATCTGTTTTGCCATTTGAATTATCCTCTTTTTTCAGAGTCCGGTTTTTGCATACGAAATTCCGGCATTCGTTTGTCGCGTTCGGGCTTTACACGGGGCAGATCCAGCCGAACTTATCCTCGGCGCGGCCCCACTGGATGCCGGTGAGCTTGTCGTAAAGCTCCTGCGATGTCTCGCCGATCTTGCCGCCGCCGATCTCATAATCCACGCCCTTGTAGGACAGAACGCCCACGGGAGAGACAACCGCCGCGGTGCCGCAGCCCCAGGCCTCTTCCAGCGTGCCGTTCTGCGCGGCCTCAATCAGTTCCTCGGCGCTGATACGGCGCTCCACGGGCTCCTTGCCCTCGGCACGGAGCAGCTCCAGAATGCTCTTGCGGGTGATGCCGGGCAGGATGGATCCGTTGAGCATCGGGGTGACGATCTGGCCGCTGATTTTGAACATGACGTTCATGGCGCCGACTTCCTCAATGTACTTGCGCTCCACACCGTCGAGCCACAGCACCTGAGAATAGCCCTTCTCCTCGGCACGGTCGCCCGCGCGGACAGATGCGCCGTAGTTACCGCCGCACTTGGCTTCGCCGGTGCCGCCGCGCACAGCGCGGACATCCTCGTCCTCGATCATGATCTTAACAGGCGTCAGGCCGCCGGGATAATAGCTGCCGGAGGGAGAAAGGATGATGAGGAAGCGGACATGGGAAGAACCGTGCACGCCTAGCTTGGCATCGTCGCCAATCATAAACGGACGGATGTAAAGGCTGGTGCCCTCGCTGTACGGCACCCAGTCGGCATCCAGCGCGATCAGCTGCTTGAGCGCTTCAATCGCGAAGTCCACATCCAACTCGGGCAGACCCATGCGGACTGCGGAGCGGTTCATGCGCAGGAAGTTCTCTCTCGGGCGGAAAAGCTGCACGCCGCCGTCTGCGCGGCGATAGGCCTTCAGGCCCTCAAAGATCTCGGCGCCGTAGTGCAAAACGGAGGACGCGGGGCTGATGGAAAGATCACCGAACGGAACGATCTCCGCATCGTGCCAGCCAATGCCCTTATCCCAGAGCATCACAAACATATGGTCGGTAAAAACTTTCCCGAAGCCGAGCTTGCTCTCGTCGGCAGGCTTCACCGCAGGATTGGTATTCTTCGTAACTTTGATTTCCATGGTAATTTCCTCCTTGATCTATCGTAAAATGTTTTCTTATTTCTTCAGACCCAGTTTTTCCACAGCCTGCTCGCGCATTTTGTACTTCAAAACTTTTCCGGCGGCGTTCATCGGGAACGCATCCACAAAATCAATATACTTCGGAACTTTGTGGCGCGCAAGACTTGCTGTGATAAACTTACGCATTTCCGGCTCGGAAACGCTGCCCGCTTCCTTCAGAATGATGCAGGCCATGGCTTCCTCGCCGTATTTTTCATCCGGCACGCCGATCACCTGCACATCCTGTACGCCGGGATGCGTGTAGATGAACTCCTCAATCTCCTTGGGATAGAGATTCTCGCCGCCGCGGATAATCATATCCTTGAGTCTGCCGGTGATGCGGTAGCAGCCGTTCTCATCCTTGCAGGCCAGATCGCCGGAGTGGAGCCAGCCATCCGCATCAATGGTGTCCCGCGTGGCCTCGGGCATCTTGTAATAGCCCTTCATGGTGTTGTAGCCGCGGGCGCAGAACTCTCCGTTGACGCCGACGCCAACCTCCTCCCCCGTTTCGGGGTCGATGACCTTGCACTGCACGTGCGGGAAGGCATAGCCAACCGTCTCCGTGCGAAGCATCAGATCGTCCGTCCAGCTGCTCATGGTGTTGCCCGGCGCGCACTCGGTCTGTCCGTAGACGCTGACGATGCCGGTCATGTTCATCTCGTCCGGCTGTGCAGCTCTGCGCATCAGCTCCGGCGGGCAGCCGGAGCCGGCCATGATGCCGGTGCGCATATGGGAAAAGTCCGTCTTGCGATAGTCGGGATGGTTAAACATGGCAATGAACATCGTCGGCACGCCGTTAAAGCAGGTAATGTGCTCCTGATGGATGCAGGCGAGAGAAGATTTTGCGGAGAAATACGGCATGGGGCACATGGTGGCGCCATGCGTCATCGAGGCCGTCATAGACAAGGTCATGCCGAAGCAATGGAACATCGGCACCTGAATCATCATCCGGTCCGCCGTGGACAGGCCCATACGGTCGCCAATGCACTTGCCGTTGTTGACCACGTTATAGTGCGTCAGCATTACGCCTTTGGGGAAGCCGGTTGTGCCGGAGGTATACTGCATATTGCACACATCGTCCGGCCGCACACGGGCCGCCACGCGGGCAAGCTCTTCCCTGGGCACCATGTCGGCGCGGGCCATGGCCTCGTCAAAGGTGAGGCAGCCCGGCTGGCGGAAGCCAACCGTGATGACATTGCGGAGGAAGGGCAGTTTTTTGCAGTGGAGGGCTTTGCCGGGCTGGCTGGAAGCGATCTCCGGGCAGAGTTCATTGATGATGCCGGCATAATCGCTATCCAGACTGCTGTCAATCATCACAAGCGTGTGGGTATCGCTCTGCCGGAGCAGATATTCCGCCTCGTGGATCTTATAGGCGGTGTTCACCGTGACGAGAACCGCGCCGAGCTTGGTGGTCGCCCAGAAAGTGATGTACCACGCTGGCACATTGGTGGCCCAGATGGCAACCTTGCTGCCGGCCTTGACGCCAAGGCTCATCAGCGCGCGGGCAAAATTATCCACATCCTCGCGGAACTCCTCATAGGTGCGGGTATAGTCGAGTGTGGTATATTTGAACGCATACTGGTCCGGAAACTCCTCCACCATGCGGTCAAGCACCTGCGGAAAGGTCAGGTTGATCAGCTCGTCCTTTTTCCATACATACTGCCCCGTGCCGTCGTGGTTGGGATAGAGCACGCGCTTTTTGCCTCTGGGGCTCTCAAAACGGTGCATATAGTTGACAAAGTGCGGAAAGATGATCTCATAATCCGTCAGCTCTTCCATCCACTCCGGCTTCCACTCCAGAGAAATGAAACCGTCATAGTCAACGGAAGAGAGCGCACGCATGAAATCCGCCATGGGGAGGGTGCCTTCTCCGACGAGCTCAAAGCTCTCATCGTCATCGCTGTCGCGCAGATGCACATGCTTGACATAGGCGCCGAGGTTCGTGATGGTCTGCGCGGGCGTCTCGCCCTTTTCGCGGAAAGGATGGTGCACAATCCAGAGCACGGCAAGCTGGTCGCAGGCAAAGTGGTTCATCAGATCGCGCAGACGCGCCGTGTCGGCAAAAATGCCGGTGGTTTTCATGAGGATGGTGATTCCCTTCTCCTCCGCGATCGGGAGCAGCTGCTCCAGCACGGCGGTGACGTGGGCAACATCGTCCTCTTTGGCGGCAACGGCAACATAGGGGCTGCGCAGATCCGCCGTCAGCTCCATCAGCTCCCGGATGCGCCCGACCGTCGCTTCGTCCGCGGTGGAGAGGTCATAGGCGCTGTCCATGCAGGGAATGCTCAAATTTTTCTCGCGGAGAGTGCGGAGTGTGGACACCACGGCGTATTTATGGAAGGGTCCTCCCTTGCCGATCAGTTCCGGTGCGCGGAAAACATCATAGAGTTCAATGCCGGAAAAGTTCATTTCCTGCGCAGCGTCCATACACTCGGTCCAGCTCATGTTCCAGCCGCGGGTGGAAAAGGAGAGATTCATACTTCGCCCTCCTCATAAACAATTTTGTTCACCGCGCCGAGATAGGCACGGATGGAAGAACCGATCACGTCCGTGGAGATGCCGCGACCGGAATAGATTTTTCCGCCGGAGCGCAGACGCACCACCGTTTCACCCATCGCCTCGCGCCCCTCGGTAACGGCCTGAATCTGGAAATCATCCAGCTCGTAATGATGGCCGATGATCTGCTCGATAGCAAGGAAAGAGGCATCCACAGGGCCGTCGCCAAGACAGACACTCTCGAGCAGCTGCTCATTTTTGCGAAGCTGCATATGGCAGGTGGCGGAGATGGAGTTACCGGAGGTAACCACATAGTTTTCCAAACGATAAGTCGGCGGCACCTGCAGCGCCGCGGAAGCGACAATGGCATCCAGTTCGCGCGCGCCGACGCTCTCTTTCTTTTCCGCAATACGGCAAAAGGCCTCATAAACCTTCGCCCCGTCCTCCTCGCTGAGATCGTAGCCCAGTTTGGCAGCCGCCTTGATCACGGCGCCGAGATCATCATGCACCGTGAGCTCCACATCGCCGCGGGACTCCTGCACGCCGTTGTCAAAGGCAGAGGACTTGCTGCGATTGGTTTCGCACATCCAGCGAATCTGTCCGATGGTGCGCTGCAGCTCCGTTGTGCGCACGCCGCAGCGGGCGCCAAAGCCGTCACCCTTGGCCTGCAGGATGCGCGCCAGCTTTTCCAGAGATGCGGTCATCTCCCCGCAGGCGGCAACCTTCACCTCATCCGCGCCGGCGCGGATGGCACTCACAGCGCAGGAATCAGCCATGTAAAGCGCGTTGGAGCAGCGCACGCCGAGGCGGATATGTTCGGGAATCGCGGCGCGGATGTCCGCGATAAATCGGTAACACTCCTCCGGCAGCATCGTACCCGCCGTGTCACAGATCGTGACAATGTCACAGCCGGCCTCAGCCGCCGCGGCAATGGCCTCACGCAAAAACTCCGGCTCGCTGCGGGATGCATCCTCCGCTACAAACTCGATTTCGCAGCCGCAGGTCTTGCACAGCGCCGTCATCTCCCGGATCATTTCCAGCACGGCGGCGGGCTTTTTGCGGCAGAGATACTCCATCTGCACCGTGCTGACCGGCGCGACCACCTGCAGGCGGGCTTTTTTTGCCTCACCAAGCGCGTTCCATGTCAGCTCCACGCTCTCCGGCTCGGCCAGCGTGACCGGCACGGCGAGCACGCTGCCCTTGATGGCAGAGGCCAGCGACTTGATCAGCAGACTGTCCGTCCGGCGGTTCTCGATATGTCCCGCCTCGATGACGGAAACGCCGAGCTTGTCCAGTAGTTTCGCCAGTTCGATCTTCTCGCGAAAGCTGAGGGAGTATCCCTCCGTTGTGCCGGAACGGTTAATCGTGATGTCGCTGATCGAGATGTTACGCATAGTGGTCTTCTCCTTTTCGGTATTGGAATACGCATCTGCATGGGGGTATGTAACAAAAAATCCCCAAAGCCGACTTTGCAGCTTCAGGGACGAAATGTATTTCCGCGTTACCACCCTGATTATTACCCCTTCGCAGGGAATAATCACTCTCGGACTCCAACAAGTCCATGGCCTGTTAACGGGGCCGGCCGGGTCAAACTACTGAAAAGCGCTTTCGCGCCCCGTTCGCAAGACCTGCTCGGGAGGCAGATCGCCATTGTGGCCTTCGGCATCGGCTCACACCATGCGCCGACTCTCTGAAACGCTCCAACCACGGCAAAACTCCGTCATCGCATTTGAAAAATATTGTAGTTATTAAACCATTTTCATCCTGCTTTGTCAACACCTGATTGCGGAAAAGGGCGCCAAAAACTTTCCGTTTTCAAGCCTCTTTTTTGTAACACACGCTCAACTGCTCTGCATAATATTCCGGGCACAACTGAAAACTTATGCTTCAAACCGCAAAGAGCCGGAAATCCTTTCGCCCCTTGCGCAAAACGAAAAGCCCCGGGAAGGCGCTGCCTTCCCGGGGGCTATGAAAATTACAGGTTTTTGGGGAAACCTCCGGCTTCCGTCTATACTCTCTCCTGCTGCCGATTGCGTTTTTTCTTCTTTGCCCTTTCGCAGAAGAACCAAACCGCGATCAGCACCCAGACGCCGCCGAGCGCTGCAAGCAACACAACGGCTCCCGTCGGAAGCGGGCCGAGATCCGCGCCGCTCATTGCGGACATGGCGCCGTTTCTGCCGGTGGAATCCAGGCGGTAGAGCGCCGTGACGTCTTCAAAGAGCGTTTCCATATAGGCCTCATCCACGTTTGCGTTTCGCCGGACAGATTTCGTCACGCTTTCGATCAGCTCACCCGAGGCATCGCGCAGCGAGGCCGAGCCGTTGAACACAGGGGTAACAAAAGTGTTCTCCGTGTTGTCAAGCAGAAGCCGGGTGGCTTTGATCTTAATGTCATAGTGCTCGTCGCCATCCTCGCCGCAGCGCGCCAGATAATCCTGATATTCTTCGGTCGCTCTGGCAACTTCCGTCACCGGAACGTAGCCCTCCGTTTTGGAATAGGCGATCTGCACCCCGTTCGTAAGCAGGAACTGCGCAAAGAGCCAGGAGGCCAGCACCTCCTGCGGATCGTCCTTGTTAAAGACGCACACAGAAGGTCCCTGTGAGATCATGACCAGGTTTTCCGGGTCAAGCTGCGGGGGCGGCAACACGGCCGTTTCAAAGTCCACGATCTTGTCCTCGCTGATGTCACAAAGCGGGGCGTCCGAACCCATCCAGGTCGCGCCCGCGGTGGAGTCGATGGCAAAAATGCACTGGCCGGCATTGAGGAAGTTCGCCGGGTAGCTGGAAATTTTGAAGGTGGAAAACGCGCCGCTTTCCGCATGGCTCGCCACGGTGTAGAGGAACTCCTTTGTGGTATCATGGAAAAGGTCAATCTGCCCGTCCTCCGTGGAATAGGGCGCGTTACTTTGGCGGAGATACTGGATCATCATGTTGTCCGTGGACTTGTAGATGATGGGGATCATCACCTTCTGTCCGTTGACCTCGTAAACACCGTCGGCGTCCTTTTTCGTCGCAGCCTCCGCCACTTCCCACATAAAGTCCCAGGTCAGCGTCTCCGGCAGCGTAAAGCCCAGTTTCTCCACAAAGGTCTTGTTCACATAGCAGGCCTCCGTCGAGCGCATAAAGGGCAGCGCATAGATATGGTCACCGAGGCGTCCCTCCTCCAGATGGCGGGAAACGATCCCCTCTTTCTCCACGCCGTCAAAGCGCAGCGCGCTGCCGCCGAGTCCGTATTCCGGATGGTCAAACAGCGTGTCAAGCGGCACAACCGTGTTCATCCCGGTAAGATAGGTCGCGATATGGTCGGGATAGCTGATGCAGACGTTGGGCGTTGTGCCCGTAGGGATATTGGTGATGACGTCGTTATAGATTTTTCCGTAATCGGTATACAGGCGCAGCGTAACATGAATGTTCGGATAGCAGGCCTCAAAGTCCTCAATCGCCTTGTGATAAATCTCCACCTGCGTCATATTCGTGTCGTTCTTCGCCCAGAAAGTGATCTCATACTCGCGCGATTCGTCAAAGCTCTCCGGCGCTTCAAAAGCCTTTGTCTGATTGGCGCTGTGGCAGGCCGTAAGGGACAGCAGGCAGATCGCGCTCAGCAGCAGGGCGAAAGCGCGGGAAAAACGCTTTTTCATCCCTTCGTTCCCCCTCTCGAGACACCCTCCATGATCTTCTTGCGGAAAATCAGAAACAGGACGATCAGCGGCACGGAGATGACCACGACAGCAGCCATCATCGCAGGAATATTCTCACGTCCGAAACCGTTTTCCCGGATGGCCTGGATGCCGTTGGACACGAGAAAATGACTCTCCTTATCCGTGATCAGGCGCGGCCAGACATAGGAATTCCAGCACTCGATGACTTTCAGAATCACAACCGTCACAACCGTGGGACGGCAGATCGGCAGCATGACCTTCCAGAGGTACTTCATATCCGAGGTGCCGTCCACCTTCGCCGCATAATACAGCTCCGCGGGCACCTGCGCGAAGTTTTCGCGCAGCAGATAGATATAGAACACCGAGGTCACGGAGGGCAGAATAAGCCCCAGGAATGTGTTGCGCAGATTCCAGTTCGTGATGGTCACGAAGTTCGTGATGATGACCAGTTCATTCGGAATCATCATCAGCGCGAGAAACAGCGTGAAAACCAGGTTTTTCCCGCGGAAATTCAGTCTTGCAAAGGCGTAGGCCGCCAGCACGATCACCACAAGCATCAGCGCTGTGGTGATGACGGTGAAAACAAAGGTGTTGAAGAAATAACGGCCGAGCGGGACGGCGGAAAATGCGTCCACATAGTTTTGCAGCGTGGGATTCAGCGTAAAGAATTTCGGAATGAACTCCCCGTTGTAGGCGCTGTAGCTCTTCACAGAGCTCAGCAGCATCCAGTAAAACGGGAACAGCACGATCAGCGCCCACACGCTCAGCAGCAGATAGGTCAGCGTCTTGCGCGTTCCGTTTTGCAGGCGTTCGGCACGGCGGGCACGGTTAAACTCCGCAGATTGCTCCATCTTCCCCACCTCCTCAATTCTTTGCGCTTCTGTTCTTTACGAGCAGATTGATGCAGGTAATCGTCAGCACAATCAGAAACAGCAGAATCGCCGCTGCCGAGGCAAAGGACGGGTATCCACCGCTGTTGCCGTAAAGCATGTCGTAAACATAGCCGACGATGGTGTTCATGCCGGCAGCATTCAGGTTCGTTCCAAAGAGCGCAACGGCATCGCTGTAGGCCTTGAAGGCGCCGATGAAACCCGTGATCACCAAATAGAACAGCATGGGCGAGATCATCGGCAGCGTGATCTTCCGGAAAATGCGCCCTCTGGAGGTGCCGTCCACACGCGCGGCGTTATAATAGTTCCGGTCGACCGAGGCCAACGCACTCGTCAGCACCAGAATCTTGAACGGCAGAACCACCCAGACCGTATAAAAGCAAAGCACGAACATTTTTGCCCAATAGGGTCCGTCAATAAAATCCACCGCTTCGCCGCCAAACCAGCCGATGAGCAGATTGACCAGACCGTCGGAATAGGGCGTGCGCTTGAAAAGGATCATAAACACAAGGCCGACGGCCAGCGTGTTCGTCACATACGGTAGGAAATAGACGGTCTGGAATAGATCCTGCAGTTTTTTGATCGAGCTGAGCGCAACCGAAATAAGCAGCGCAAACGCGGTTGACACCGGCACGGTTATGATCACGAGAATGAAGGTGTTTTTCAGTGCCTGCAAAAAATAGGGGTCGCGCAGGACATAGGAGAAATTGAAAAATCCAACGCCCGAAAAGCTTTGGGAGGCGGAGTTGTAACCCTGCTCAAAGGAGTACACAACCACGTCCACCAGGGGGTAGATCATAAATACGCCAAGGAACAGGATGGCCGGCAGCAAGTACAGCCAGGCCTTTGTGTCTCTGTTTTCCATCCTGCGCCCTCCCTACTTCGCGGCAAAGCGGATGCGCGCTCCGCTCTCCGGCTCGAACAGGCAGAGCTTTTGGGGCTTGATGTCAAAGCCAATCTCGGTCTGCGATACGTCACAGGAAACCTCCGCGCTGATAATTGCGCGGATTGTCGGGCTCTGGCAGGCGGGATTTTCCGCAACGATACTCTTGTCCCGGCCCATGATCTCCACAGCCTTCAGCCGGCAGCGCAGCGCGCCGCCGTCCCGCAGCAGGAAACCCTCCGGCCGGATGCCGACCGTCACCGCGCCGTCGCGCACACCCGGCACGTCCAGCACGCGGTCCGCTCCGATGAACAGCGCCTCCCCGCGCACTTCGCCGTCAAAGACATTGATCGGCGGCGTGCCGAGGAACTTCGCCACGAACAGATTGACCGGGTCATCATAGACCTCCTGCGGCTTGCCCATCTGCTGAAACACGCCGGCGTTCATCACGACGATGTGATCCGAGATGCTCATGGCCTCTTCCTGATCGTGCGTGACGAAAATGGTGGTGATGTGCGTTTCCTGCTGAATGCGGCGAATCTCTTCGCGCGTCTGCAGACGCAGGCGGGCATCGAGGTTGGACAGCGGCTCGTCCAGAAGCAGCACGCGCGGCATCTTCACCAGTGCGCGCGCGATGGCAACGCGCTGCTGCTGGCCGCCGGAGAGTTCGCTCGGCTTGCGGTCAAGTAGCATGTCGATCTGCACGAGCTTTGCCGCCTCCAGCGCTCTGTCCGTCATCTCCTGTTTGGAGAGCTTCTGCTCCCCTTTCAGGTTCTGCAGCGGGAACAGGATGTTCTGCAGCACGGTCAGGTGCGGATAGAGCGCATAGTTTTGAAACACCATGCCCACGCCGCGCTTTTCCGGCGGCAGGTCGGTGACGTCCTCCTCACCGAAGAAGATTCTTCCGGCGCTCGGCTTCTGCAGACCGCAGAGCATGTTCAGCACGGTGCTCTTGCCGCAGCCGGAGGGGCCGAGCAAACCGATCAGCTCGCCGTCCGGAATCTCAAAATTAAAATTATTGACCGCAGTCACGCCCGGCTGCTTGTTCCGCCCGGGAAATTGCTTGGTCAGGTTCTGCAATACGACTTTCATGGCAATCGCTTCCTTTTCTTTCACGATCTCCGTTTTTATTTTTAATGATTATATTCTCTTTTTCCTTGATGCGCAATACTTCTTCGCGCACAAGCCAAACAAATCTTTTAAGATGCGAAAATTAAGTATTGACATTGTGAATCCAGTGTGGTATAAAATATGAGCAACGCGCGAGTGGTGGAATTGGCAGACTCGCTAGATTCAGGTTCTAGTGCTCACTCCGGGCGTGCGGGTTCAAGTCCCGCCTCGCGCACCAAGGAAAAAGACCGAAAACTTTGTTTTCGGTCTTTTTTGTTTTTTGAGAAATTTGGAATTTGGCTGTAACGCAGCAAGGTCAACAGTTAGGTCAAAAAATGTGCATGGCATTGATAACGGAAAGGGTTTCTTTTTTCGTTAATGCGGTTCGGTTGACCATTAACAAAATGTAGGTTTATTTATTAGAACGAGCATTCATTACTGCAGTGGAAAATGCGTCAACAATATCTAAAAGAGCATAAAAGTCAGCGTCAGAAAGATTACTACAGCGTTTCTCAATAGCGGCATTACGACTTTCAGAAATGGTACCAAACAGGATTTGGTCACTTGATATACCAAGAGCAATACAAACGCGTTTGAGTGTTGGTATAGAAATTCCAACAACTCCTCGCTCTAAATCAGAAATGTACTGCGGTGATACCTCGATTCTCTCCGCTAGCGCTTCTTGGGTCAATTTGGTTTGCTCTCTTGCAATTCTTACTCGCTCCCCAATTTGAATATTAATTTCTTTCTTCTCTCTCATTGATAACACCGCCCTTCACCTTTAGTTTATCTAAAAGTGAACTTGACATAACAATGCGTTACTATTATAATTATTAAAAGCATCAACTTAGGAGGTGAGATAATGCTTAGCTTTCATGGTCAAATCTGCTACCCTCTTGCACAATTAGCCAAGGACTACTTTAGTGAGAAAGGCATTTGTATTGAGCTTAGTGCAGATTTTGTTGAAACAGGTGGATTTATATCCTTGATGGACTGCTTGCTACAGCACAAATTCCCCAACGACCCCGAAGTTCTGAGATTTTTGCAAGAAAACAATGCTCTGCTTGGCTTGCCAAAACATAGAATCGCAGATGAGGACGCTATTTCAGTTTATGAACGCTTCTGTAAAATGTTTAATAATGAGAATATGTAAGGAGAGACAAAGATGAAGAGAATCATTGCAGTGTTTGTGATGTTGTGTATGTGCTTGGCTCTGTGTGCTTGCGCTAACGAAGAAGCACAACCCACGGAGACGCCAGCTGAACCCACAGAGAGGCCAACTGAACCTGTAATAACAGAAAAAGAGCAGCAGCTTGTTAACTATCTTATTGATATTGTTACGGATAGTTTTTATGAACCATCTGCTGTTCGCGTATTAGAAATTGGCGATCACGTCGATAATACAATGTGGAGGGACGAGGGGCAGCCGGAGAGCCTTCATGAATTCTATGGGCCTGAAACGATTGTTGTAAGATTACAGGGTGAGAACAGGATTGGTGGAACATTAAATCATTACTATAGAATTTGTTTAACCTCTGCCTATAATGAAGATGAGCGTGAATTATTTGCTCATCAGGTACTACGATACAGGGGAGAGGCCGGTCAATGTGCTCAACTCAGTGATTCTTATGAGATTACAGAAAACGCGTCCGACGAATACGACATTGGTAGAATCAACAATGCGTTAAAAGAACACTGGGAAGAACTCGGTTTTTGAATTTACTAAGATCTCAATCTAACAATAGATGTTATGTCCCTCCCCATCTTTGGGGAGGGTTTTTCTATGTAAACGTAGCGGCAAGCAAAATTTTCAAAGAGGTCAATACAAAAAGCAAGGGTTTACGGCAACCCTTGCTTTTCTTTTATCCTATTTTATAACCTCATTTCTTCTGGTAGAGGTCTTTGAGCAGCTCCACCGTCTTTTTCATTCCGGTGGCAAAGGGCGTATAGGAAAAGTCCAGCAGCTCCTCCGCGCGCTTGCCGCTGTAAAGCTGATCCTCGTCGAGCGGAAACGGCAGCGGAATGTTCTGCTCGATCACCTGACGCACCGTGACGGGATAGGTTGGAAAATCGCTGCCATAGCATTGCCGGAAGGTTTCAAGGAAGCTTCCGTAATCCACAACCTCCGGCGCGGCGAGATTGAAAACGCAGTCAAAGGCCTTTTCATTGGCAACACAGCGGTTGATGATCGCCGACACGTCGTAGACATAGACAAAGGAAAAGCGGCCGCTTGCGTCCGTCGGCACGGGCACCGGCTGCCCGGCGGCAATGAGTTTCGCATAAAAGGACTCGCGCGGCGCGTAGTTGAACGGACCATAGATGAAAGCGGGGCGCAAAATCGTATAGGGCACGCCCGCATTCCGGCAGGCGGCGATCAGCTCCTGCTCCAATGCGTATTTCTTGCCCGCGTATTCAAACTCCGGACTGCTCCCGAAGTTTTCGATCACAGGCGCCGTCTCGCTCAGGCATCCGCTGCCCGGAGCATAGACGGTGCAGGTGCTCAGGTAAATATACTGCCGGAACCTGCCGGCCAGCGCGTCCGTCAAAGTGCGGATATCGCCCGGCTCGTAGGCGCAAAAATCCACCACCGCGTCAAACACCAGCCCGTCCGGCAGCATCGAGGCAAGCTTTTCGCTCTCGTGCCGGTCACAGACATACTGCGTCACATGCTGCAGATTGTTCAGCGGAAAACGTCCCCGGTTGACCACGTGGAGATCCAGATCGTCGCGACCGGAGTCACCACGGGAAGTCAGAATGGAAAAAACTCTTCCGGCGAAATAGGTTCCGCCGATGACCAGAATCTGTTTGCGCATCCTCATGTCCTCACTTTCATATATACAGGGCAGTAAAATCATCATATCGGATTCCCGGCACGAATGCAAGGTTTTCCATGCGGGAGTGCGCCCGGACGGCCGTCTGCGTGGCGCGCAGGCGGCCGGGAGCAAAAGATTTTGGATTTGTTTCCGAATGGGATTGGCATTCAGGCCGGAACGTGTTACAATCTTTTTTAATACAGTGCGCACTTTTCCCGGGAAACACATGAAAGGAGCGATGTCAAGTGGAGGTTATGAAGCTGAATTTCCACTCGCTTGAGCTGGGAATCCACACAAAGGTCAACATCATTCTTCCGACAGACCGGAACCCACAGTTTGTCAAGCGGGAGCGGGAGCTTTTCCAGGTTCTCTGGCTTCTGCACGGCGGCTCTGACGACTGCAACGATTATATTCAGAACACAAACGTCGTGCGTTATGCGATGGAAAACAAAATCGCCGTCATTCTCCCCGAGGATAACAACGCTTTTTACACGGACGGCTATATCCAAAACGGCGGAAAATACTTCAGCTATCTCACGGACGAGCTGGTGCGCATGTGCCGCAGCATCCTGCCGCTCTCGAATAAGCGGGAGGACAATTTCATTGCGGGACACTCTATGGGCTCCGGCGGCGCGATGAAATGCGCGATGCTGCGCCCGGATCTTTACTCCGCGGCGCTGATCATGAGCGGCTCCGGCATGCGGATGCACCGTCCGGAAGATCAGTGGGTTGCCGGTTTCCTCGAGAAAGTCGTCAATGATGAGGACATCTCCGATTACCCTGCGGTGGAGGATCCGAAGCGCGACGTGCAGATGGCCATACCGTTCTATAACATACTCAGGGATCCGGAGAAAAAGGTCGCTCTGCCGAAATTCTATTTCACCTGCGGCGGGGACGACTTCCTGATTGATGACGTGCACAAGGCCTTTCGTTTCTATGACAAGATGGGGCTGGATTACTTCTACGAAGAGCTGCCGGGCTACCAGCACGAATGGGATTTCTGGGATCTCTCGCTGCGCAAGGCGCTGAAGGACTGGCTGCCGCTTCGTCACGCGGCGATCAAGACAACGGAGGTGGAGTAACATGGCTGTTATCAGTATCAATCTCATGTCCGGCTGTCTGCAGATGAAAACGGACGTCATGGTCGTGCTTCCGTTCTATTCCCCCTATGACATTGCCGACGGAAAGCGAAGCGACATCTTCCCCACCGGCAAGAAATATCAGACGCTCTGGCTCTTAAACGGCGGCAACGGCAACGACTGGGACTACATCTCCTATTCCAACATCGTGCGCTATGCCAATGAGCACATGCTGGCTGTTGTGATGCCCTCCGGCTACAACATGAATTACGACGATTTTGAGCCCGGCATGAAAATGTGCCAATACATCGGCGAGGAGCTGCCGAATATTATGCGCAGCATCTTCCCGCTCTCGGACAAACGGGAGGACAACTTCATCGGCGGTCTTTCCATGGGCTCGAACGGCGCGCAGAAAGTCGCCATCCGCTATCCGGAGAACTATGCGGCCGTGCTTGCCATGTCCGCCGGATCTTTTGACGTCCGTCCGAAAGATGCGCCGCCCCGGCGCATCAACACCGGCATGCCGATGCCCCCGCACAAGCCCAACGAGATGGAGGAAAACTGCGAGATTCTCAAAGCCGCCATCGCACAGGGCAAGCCCATCCCCGAGTTTTTCATGATCTGGGGCGAGAATGACATTGCGCGCAGCGGCTCGCTGCGATCGGTTGAATTCCTCCGCGCGCAGGGCGTGAAGCTCTATGCCGAAGAGGTGCCCGGAAAAGGCCATTGGTGGGATCTTTGGGACATGACGCTGGAAAAGGCCTTTAACGAGCTTCTTCCGCTGCGCCACGATCTGATTCCCGCCGGGGAATAATCGCGCCTGACGGGCTTGTGAATCCCGCATCCGAAGCAAAGCCGCTTCAGCCATCTGCATGAAAGAAGGGAATCCCTCTTGGTAACCGCAAAACCCAAACGTTACGGAATGGATCTGACGCAGGGCAGCATCCTGCGCCGGCTCATCCTTTTTATGCTGCCGCTGCTGGCGGCAAACATCGTCCAACAGCTCTACAACACCGTCGACATGATCGTAATCGGGCATTTCGTCGGCGCGGAGGGCACGGTTGGCGTGTCGGTCGGCGGACAGGCCGCGCAATTTTTGACCATGATCTCGATGGGCATGGCCGTCGGCGGACAGGTATACATCTCGCAGCTGACCGGAGCGGGTCAAAAGAGCAAGATCAATGACTCGATCGGAACGCTTTTGAGCTTTGTGCTGCTTCTCTCCGTTGTGCTGATGCTTGTCGGCATCTGCTTTACAAAGCAGATTGTCGCGCTCATGAAAACGCCTCCCGAGGCCGTCTCGGAAGCGACGGATTATATGCGCATCACCTTCCTCGGCTTTCCGTTTATCTTCGGCTATAACGCGGTCTGCGCCGTTCTTCGCGGGATGGGCGACAGCCGCCGTCCGCTGATTTTCGTCTCCATCGCAGCAGTCAGCAACATCGTCTTTGACCTTATTCTGGTCGCCGGTTTCGACATGGCTGCCGCCGGAACGGCGATTGCAACCGTGGCCGGACAGGCGATGAGCTTTCTTTTCGCCCTTGCTTTCCTCTATCGGCGCCGGGAAGGCTTCGGTTTTGATTTCAAGCTGAAGAGCTTTGCAATCCGCTGGGAACACCTGAAAATTTTTCTCAAGCTCGCCCTGCCTGAGATCGTGCGCAGCGCGTGCATCCAGCTGACGCTCATCTATGTCAATTCGCTCATCAACGCCTACGGCCTCGTCGCCTCCGCAACGAACTCCGTCGGAACCAAGATCACCCAGCTCGCCAACACGATCACCTCTTCGTTGAACATGGGCTGTTCCTCCATGATCGGGCAGAACCTGGCCGCCGGAAAACAGGATCGCGCGAAAAAGGTTGTTTACACCGGTCTCTGCTTCGGTCTCGCGCTTGCAACGATCAACTCCGTGCTCGCGCTGACCATCCCGCGGCAGATTTACAGCATCTTCACGGCCGATCCCGAGGTCATCGAGCTCGGCGTCGTGTTCATGAAGGTCTCCATCATCATCTTCTATCTCTCGGCGCTGATGGGTCCCACTCAGGCCATGGTGACCGGCTCCGGATTTGCGATGCTCGGCCTCGCCGTCGGCATCCTCGACGGTGTCATTTTCCGGCTGCTGTTCAGCTATCTGTTTGCAAACCTCATGGGGCTTGAGGTTGTCGGCTATTTCCTCGCCAGCGCACTGGCAAGACTTGGACCGGTGATCATCTGTGGCGGCTATTTCATCAGCGGCAAGTGGCGAACGCGAAAGCTACTCGTTGAGAAGGCAGAACCTGCGGAAGAAACATCCGCAGCGGAGGCCTGATGAAGCCCGCAAGGCAATCAAAATTTCATAACAAAAACAGCGGGAGAGGCCAATCGCCTCTCCCGCTTACATTTTCAATTACAGTCAGCGCTGTTTTGGCAGGTCACGCAGCCGTCACCGCACCCCTGCCCGCCGTCTTACTCCACGACCACCATGTAGTATTCCAGCGAAATGGAATCCGGATAGCGCGTGGCATTGCAGACGAAGACCCGCTCATTGAGAATTTCCAGACTCTCGTCATAGATCTCAAACTGCGGCCTTGTGACGCAGTAATAAACCTCCGCAGGTGCAATTCCTCCGGAGAGCACCGTCTCCACATACTCTGCCGGCACGGTGCGGATGCCGTCGTTTTGAATGTAAAAGCTCCGTCCGTCGTGAAGCCGGACGCCGTAGCGGGCGGAAAGTTCGGCACGCCCGTTGGGGCGGACGACCTGACTGTCCACACCGTCGGGCAGAACCACCCCGTCGAAGGGCAGCGCAAAGCCCACGATCTCGCCGCCGGTGATGGCGATCAGCTGCCGCCTGCCGGACTTGCCGTCCTGTCCGATAAAGGTTGGGGCACCCACGCGGGCACGAATTTCAAAGGCTTTTACCAGTTTCGGTTCCATGCAAAAATCTCCCTTTTCCAGCGTTGCACTTTCCTGCACCCTTTATAACGCACATTCTGTCCGCCACTTGCAGCGCATCTCATGCAACAGCACACATCTCACATCGGCGCAGCAGATTATCTGCCGCCGACCAGCGCCTCATACTGCGCGATGGATTCATAGCCGTATCTCTGCACCGTGTTCTCCAGAATCATCTCGCAGATGTTCTTTCCGGCTTTCATAAGATCCTTGAGCTGCTGGGCATAGCAGGAGAGCGTGTACGCCGAATACGTGGCCAGCTCGCCGCGCAGATAGGTCTCCGCCGAGGTCTCCCCCGGCCGTTCTTCCTCCTTCGTGACCGGACGCCCGCCGTCCAGAATCAGCCTCGGATACTTTCGGGCAGACTCCTTCTCCCAATCCACCTGGATGGCGACGATCTCATCGATGAGATCCCACTGCGCCTGCGGGAGTACCGGCAGCGACTTCTCAATCCTGGCATACTGCGCCGGAGCTGTGCGTTCCATCATACGGGCATATTTTTCCATCAGCAGATTGCGCCCTGCTTCCCGTGCATCCCGAAGATCCTGCCAATAGCTCTCGCGCGTCCGGTCGTCCCAGGCGCGGAACTGGGATGAGCGCATGATTTCAAAGGTGGCCCAATCGTCCTGGCAGGAGGCGCGACCGCCCTGATTCTGCACCAGCTGGAACATATCCCACTCCATCGCCACGATCTCCTGAATCCGGTTCATTGCCTTTTCTTCCATCCGTCTCGTCCTTTCTATTCCGCCATAATATGCATCCGCCGAAGCTCCGGATCCCGGATGCGCTCCATCATGTCGGGGCACAAATCCAGCAAAAAGTCGCTTCCGCCGGAGGTAAGGCCCTGACGCATAAGTTCCTTGATCACATCGGCGCAGATGCTCTCGATCAGCTCCGCATTGCGCACGCCGGAAGCGCCGGAGGCAAGCCGCTCGAAGCTTTCCGCCGTTTCGCCGAGCAGCGGTAAGCTCCGCAGTCCTCGGTGGCACCACTTATAGTAAGGCGTGTAGCGTCTGTTCAGCAGAAAAATCATGGAGATGCCGGTCTTGACAAACTCCGCAAGCGCCAGCTGCGCCGCCACCGGCTCGTTGTGCCGCAGGCAGCGCACATAATTATACTGACCGGACTGCGCCATAATTGCCGCGCGGGCAACGATCTTTTTGATGCGCAGATCTTCCGGATAAAATGCCAGAAGCTTTTCCCGGATCGCAGTAAACTCGCCCAAGCCGTCGCGGAAAACCGCGCCGTTTGTAACCGTGGCCAGATAGCTCTCCGGCAGGGCGCGCCACTCCCGCATGGTCTCCGGCGCACGATTCAGGCCGATGAAGCGGGCATAGAACGCCCCCACCGGGAAAACGCCCACGCGTCCGTCGCCCTGCGGGCTCTGGCTGCGGGGCGGAAAGCCCGCAAAGCTGCGGGGCAGCGCCTGATAAGCGGCCTGAAGCCGCGCGCCGAAGGCCTTATAGTCCTCCGCACTCAGCCACAGGCAAAAACCGGGACCCCAATCGTGATCGCGGGAGATCTCATCGTCAAAACCAAAGCACTCGGAGCCCTCGCCCACCAGCCCCGCTGCGATGCGCGGCAGTTCGGGCGCAAACTCCGTCTCCAGCATCGGCAGACCCACGGCCTCAAAATATTTTCGGGACAGTTCCAGACCCTTCACGGTTCCAACCGCCTCCTCTCACCTTGTTTATTTCCTATGGATTTAGTGTAACAACCCCGAATTCTTCTGTCAATAGTGTCTATACCTATTGATTGATTCGCCCGTCGGTGATAGAATAGAAAAAAATTATGCTGCGAACGGAGAATTCTTCTATGTTTAATTTCGATATTCAGGCGTTTTACGACGCACTCGACCAGCACTACACAGCCTGTGACAATGCCGCAACGGAGGCTTTTTTGAAAGCGCAGCTGGAGCGTGTGGATGAGCTCGGCCTCCTTCTCGGCGTCGGCGGCGGCTGCCCCGCCTGCAGAACCGAGGAGGACAATCAGCTCACCGAGCAGGAGCGGAAACTTCTGATTCAGCGCAGCGAAGCGCGCATCGCCGTGCTCAACGAAACCGCCTGCTTTTACCGTGGCGTCAGCCGCTTGCAGCCCTGCATCGAAGCCTTTGAGGCGCTGATGGCGGAAATGGAATTCTGCGGCCTGAACGGCTCGGAGCAATATGCCCTTGCCGTCATCAACATGGCCGGCGCTTACCGGCTGCTGTGTGAATTTGACCGCGCGCTGGAGCTGTTTGATCTTGCGCAGGGCATTCTTGATCAGCTCGGCTCTTCCAACGATTACGGCTACGCGAGTCTCTACAACAACCGCGGCCTTGTCTATCAGGATCAGCGGGAGTGGCCCAAGGCGGCGGAGCATTTTGAAAAGACGCTGGAATATACCCGCCGCGTGGATGACAATGAGGCCGAGATCGCAACCGCTCTGTCCAACATCGCCCTCGCCTATCACCGCATGGGCAACACCGATAAGGCAAGAACCGCCATTGAGGAATCGCTGGCCATCTTTGAGAAGCTTGATGACGGCAAGAATCCGCACTATGCCGGCGCGCTGAACACCTATGCCACTTTCCTCTACCTCGCGGGCGATTATGCGCGTTCGGCGGAATACTTCCGTCTGGCCGCCGAGATAACCAAGCTCATCTTCGGCGAGAACTGGGATTATGCCGCCTGCTGCCGGAATTGCAGCATGGCGCTGTCTCAGCTCGGCGATCATGAGAACGCAAGACTGTTTGCCGTCATGGCGGAAGTCGCCATGTCCTGAAAAACGTTAGCAAGTCAAAATTAATCATATAACGGAGGTACAGAAAATGAGAGAAAATCCCTATCTGGTTCGCATGGAAAACCCCGAGGACTGCATGTTTGTCTCCGATCGGGACGGCATCTACTACCGCATGTTCAACGAGCCCGTCACGGCGCTGCTCAAGGACGAGATGGACTGCATGCACTTCAATGAGCCGTCCGTCCGTCAGGTCAACTATCATGAGCACACCTACGGCACCGAGACCTTTATGGTCAGCCAGGGCAAATTCCTCTGCTACTGCATGGGCAGCGGCTTCTACATGAACCCCGGCGACATTCTGCACATCCAGCCCTGGATGGGCCACAGCTTCAACCCGGTCGAGCCCAACAGCCGCCTGAACATCATGTTCATGGGCATCAACCAGCAGTACGGCATCACCCGCGTCCGCAAGCGTCTGCAGGAAAACTTCCCCGGCGTATATGAGAGCGAGGAATTCAAAAAGACCTTCGCGCCCGTCAATGCCGCTGCGAACACCCGCACACCGCCGGCCGCGAACATCGTCGACCCCTCCAAGGTGTCTCAGCTCCGTCTTGCCGGCACCGGCATCCGCGAGCATGAGTTCCCCGGCGCGAAGCTCCACCTCAAGATTGCCCGCTATGAGACTATGGGCGTCAAAGAGGTCTGGGATCTGTTCCTGAAGCCCGGCTTCTATTGCGAGTGGGATAACTTCCTGCCCGAATACCGGATGTTCTATGTCACCGGCGGTAAGATCCATTGCTCCGTCAAGACCTCCGCAACCGAGACCTATGAGTTCGACGCTGAGAAGGAAAACATCGTCTTCATCCCGCCCTACACGCCCTTCAAGTTCACCGTCGTGGAAGAGGCGCACATGTATGACCTCGACTGCCCGGCGAGAGTGCAGGATCTGTGCGAGGAGCTGGAGAGCTGGAAAGCGAACAATCCCGACGCCGAGATGGACAAGGAAAAGCTCTTCGAGCTGTTCCGCGAGTATAACTTCAGCTGCACGGACATTGGCTACGACGCGTAATTTCCCAATCAATATGTAGGCAGAGGCGGGGATTTCCCCGCCTCTGTGTGAAAGGTGGATACCATGTACTCCGAAAAGTACCCCAACCTATACAGAGCGCTCAAGGTGAAGGGCGTCGTGCTGAAAAACCGCATCATGTCCGCCCCGAACATGCTCTTTCACACGGTGGACGGCAAGCCGACCGATTATTACGCCGCCTATCTGGAGCATAAGGCGCGCGGCGGCGCGGCCATCGTCAACCTCGGCGAGGTTTCGGTGGGCGACGGCGCGAATCACACGCCCGAAATGCACAAAACCGATAATGCACTGCCCCTCTTTTCCGAGCTTGCGCAGGCGATCCATGAGCATGGCGCGCTTGCCAGCGCGGAGCTCACGCACGGCGGCGGAAATGTCAAGCCCGTTTATAACAAGATGCAGCCCATGGGGCCCGTGGACACGGTCAGCTCCCGCGGGGATCCCGTCCGGGCGATGACCGTTGAGGATATCGAGCTGGTCTGCAAGCAGTATGCGGACACCACGGAATACTGCCTGCACGCCGGCTTTGACACCGTGCTGCTGCACTTTGGCCACGGCTGGCTGCCCGCGCAGTTCCTCTCCCCCATCATCAACACCCGCACGGACGAGTTCGGCGGCAGCCTTGAAAACCGCATGAGATTCCCGCTGATGATCGCAAAGGCCGTGCGCGAGCGCGTCGGAGAGAAGCAGCTGCTGATGATGCGCATCTCCGGCAGCGAGCGCGTGGAAGGCGGCTTCACCGTCGAGGATATGATCTCCTTTGTCGAGCAGGCGCAGGAGTATATTGATCTCGTCGAGGTTAGCGCAGAGCAGATGACAAACTTCATGTCCTGCACCTACCTCCCCCTCGGGCT
Organism: Oscillospiraceae bacterium; assembly: GCA_017522015.1. Taxonomy (GTDB): domain Bacteria; phylum Bacillota; class Clostridia; order Oscillospirales; family Oscillospiraceae; genus SIG483. The sequence goes on from JAFXAW010000012.1 coordinate 32,506, forward strand.
GAACACGGATCTCTCGGAGGCGATCAAAAACTCCGGCCGTGTACATATCCCGGTCTACTCCATCGGCGCGATCCTCTATCCCGGACAGGCGGAGGAGATCATCGCCTCCGGCAAGGCGGACGGCGTTTCCATGTCCCGCGCGCTGATTGCTGACCCCTATCTGCCCGAAAAGGCCTATGCCGGTCAGGAAGAGGACATCATTCCCTGCGTGCGCTGCCTCAACTGCACGGGCAGCGACAATGATTCCCGCCACTTCATCTGCTCCGTCAACCCGCTCATCGGGCGCGAGGCGCGGCTTGGCTTCGGCGAGGATATGGAAAAGGCCAAATATGCGCGCAAAGTGCTCGTGGTCGGCGGCGGCCCCGCCGGCATGCAGGCTGCAGTCACCGCCGCAAAGCGCGGGCACGAGGTCATTCTCTGCGAAAAGTCGGACAAGCTCGGCGGCATGCTCAATTTCACGAACAATGACAGCCTCAAGCATGACCTGCATCGCTATAAAGACACGATGGTGCGTCTTGTGGAAAAATCCGGCGCGCGCATCATGCTGAACACAGAGGTTACGCCGGAGCTCGCCGAGCAGCTTGGCGTGGATGAGATCATCGTCGCCACCGGCAGCAAGCCGATCGTTCCGTCTTATCTCAAGGGCATTGAAAACGCGCAGCACATCACCGAGATTTACGCAAATCCCGAAGCGGCCGAAGGCGACAAGATCGTCATCATTGGCGGCGGTCTTATGGGCGTTGAGGCCGGCATGCACCTGCGTAACCTCGGCAAGGAGGTCACCGTTCTGGAGCTGCAGGACGATATTGCGCGCGATGTCTATTTTGTCTACCGTGCCGGCTTGCTGCGCAAATTCCGCGAGCTCGGCGTCACCGCCGTGACCGGCGCGCGCTGCAAGGAGGTCGAGCCCGGCGCTGTCGTCTATGAAAAGGACGGGCAGGTCTGCCGCGTCGAGGCCGACAAGATCTTCTACGCCGTTGGCATGACGAGCGAGGACGCGCTGTATTTTGACCTGGAAAAGGTGAACGCGCGGCTCTCCCTCATTGGTGATGCGAAAAAGGTCGGCAAAGTCGACGGTGCGGTGCACGGCGGCTTCTTCGCCGCGCTCGATATCGGACGGCTTTAATCGCCTTCCTCTGCCTCTGCACTTATTGTCTGCACAGGTAAGGCGATGGCTTCCGAATCCGGAAGCCATCGCCTTGCGAAATACAACAAAAACTCCCTCTCTCGGGGCTGTGTTCCCACAGTCTCGAACAGAGGGAGCTTTTTTATTGTTCGTTTAGCTCAGGCCTGTTGCGGCTTTGTCATCGCAGCTTTGACAATGTCAATCAGCACATCCGCGCAGACCACCAGATCCTCCGCCGTGAAGACGGCGGGGAAATTGTCGGAATACAGAATCTGCGCATTGGGCGGGAATTCCTCGTCCCCCTCCCAGACGAAAAGCTGCATAAAGAGTCCCGGCAGGAACTCCACCTGCCAGCCGGCATCACCGTGCTTCACTTCGCTTGCGCCCAGACTCTGCATCGCGGCGGAAAAAGCCGCCAGCCGCGTCCCGAAGGTAAAGGCCGCCCGTTTCAGGCATCTGCCGGTGAAGGGCTGGATATAGGTATCGCCCCAGGGCGTCTCCCGAAAAGAGAGGAAGCGCCCGGTGCTGCCGGCAAATCCGGGAGCGAGCAGGAAGCGCATCATCAGGATCTGTGCCGCTACGCTGATTTTCGCGGCCTGCCCCTCCCCTGTTCGGACGGAAAATTCCGGCCAGGCGAGCACATATTCCTCTCCCAGCATGGTCAGACGGAAGACCTGCTGCTGCGCATCAAAGGGCACTTGGCAGCGCGCCGACGCCTCGGCCGGATCCATTTCCCTCCAGAGCGCGGCGTAATGCGCAAAAGGTACTTCCTCCTTGTTGTTCCGTTTCTCCATGTCAGGCCTCCTGCACGCTGTGGGGAAACAGCGAAATGTCGGTATGCGGCAGGAAGCAGGCCGCCACAAAAGCATCCATGTATCCGGGATAGGTGGAAAGCTCCAGATAGGTCATGTTCGCCGCCAGCGCGACGGTCTTCTCCTCCGCGTGTTCGGACAGGGATATGGCATACGCGCCCGCCAGAGAGGAGTTGCCGATGTAGGCATACTTCTCCAGCTCGATATCGGGAAACATGCCGATGTTAATGGCGTTTTTCATATCGATACCGCTGCCGATGCCGCCGGCGACCAGCACGTGATCGATCATGCTCACGTCCATATCAAGACTTTTAAGCATGGTGTCAATGGCCGAGAAAATGGCGCCCTTGGCGCGGATAAAACTGTCAATATCCACTTCATTGAGCGAAATCTCCCGCCCGGTTTCCGACTCCTCCGGGAAGGCAAGGATATAGCGTCCGGATCCGTGCTTGTCATACGCAATCCGTCTGCCCTCACGCGCAAAATGCCCCTTGGAAGAAATCGCGCCGACGCGGTAAAGCTCACTGATGAGGTCGATGATGCCGCTGCCGCAAAGGCCAACCGGCTTCTGCCCGGCCTCTCCGATGATGGAAAAGTCCGGCTCCATACTGGCGGTGTCCAGCTTGACGCCCTCAATGGCGCCGTCCGTTGCACGCATACCGCAGGAGATATCTCCGCCCTCAAACGCAGGGCCTGCCGAGCAGGCGCAGGAGATCATAAAATCGCGGTTGCCGAAGACCAGCTCGCCGTTGGTGCCAAGGTCGATGAACAGCGTAAACTCATCCCGATCCCACAGCAAGCCCGCGAGCGTGCCGGCAGTGATGTCGCCGCCCACATAGGAACCGATGTTGGGCGCAAGCACCACCCGCGCAGCGGAATTGGCCGTCAGGCCCAGATCGCCCGCGCGGAGCCCGTCCCAATGGAAGAAGGACGGCATATAGGGCTCCATTCGCACGCTTTCGGCAGACACGCCGACAAAAAGATGGTTCATCGTGGTGTTTCCCGCAACAGCCAGCCGCAGGATTCGCCGCGGCTCCACGCTTGCGCTTTTGCAAAGCGCGGAGAGCACGGGATTGACCGTCTCATGAATCACAGCCTTTTGCAGCCGCTCGCGTCCGCCGGGACGACTCTGTTCCACGATGCGGTTAATGACATCCGCGCCGTAGCGGATCTGGCCGTTACCGGAGGAGGCTTTGGCCAGCAGTTTCCCAGTCTTCAGATCGGAGAGCACCGCAGAAACCGTTGTGGTGCCGATATCGATGGCAACGGTGCACAAAGGCTCGTCCTGCGCCGAAATATCCAGCGCAACGAATGTATCTCCCTTGCGCAGGCCGGAAACGTATACGCGGAAATTGTCCTCCCGCAGCACCTCCGCCAGGCGGCACATGCACGGGAAGCTGATCTCCACCTGCTCCACACCTAAGGTGGCACACAAGGCGTCCGTCAGCCGCTCGTTGTCGGGCCGGGTATCATCCAGCGTGGGGACATCCATCTCCAGCCGGACACTCTCAAAATCGTTAGAAAAGTCCACGCCCGCGCCTTTGACGTCGGTCATGAGCTTTGCAAAAATTTCTACTTCCTCACCGGAGGAGAGGTCCGCCGTTTTCATCCGGCTCTGATAGGCAGAGGCAATATCGGGAACCAGAACGGTCACATCGCCGGCAATGCGGCTCCCGCAGGCGAGGCGCCAGCCCTCGGCCAGTTCAGCATCGGAGATGTTCTGGGACGGCAGGCTGTCCAGCTCACCCTCCAGCACCCGAACGCGGCACTTGCCGCATGCGCCGTTGCCGGAGCAGGGCGCATCAATCGGCACATTCGCAGCGCGGGCGACATCCAGAAGGATATCGCCCGCATTTGCTGTCACCTGAATAAGTCCGCCGGCTTCATATTGAAAGATGACTTCCGGCATAACTTACATCAGGGGATCCATGGACAGAACGGGGTGGTCTTTCTCCGTGAGGAACTCCATCAGAGCCTCGGGATCCTCGCAGATCGTCTCATCCGCGATCTTATCGCAGAAGTTCTCAATGCCGTAGAGCTTGAGCGCGGTCTCATTGAGTCTGGTAGCCACGTCGTCCTTGAGCTCCTTGGGCATCCACACGATGCGCTTGATGCCGTCCTCCGCCGCTGCGAACTTCGGAGAGGCGATGAAGCGGCGACCGTGTCCCATGAAGCCGGGCGTCTGCACGCCGCCGCCGGTCATGGAGGCCAGCTCACCGAAGGTCATGCCGGTGGGCGTCATGCCGCCGAACTCACGGTTGACGATCACGAAGCCGTTGGAGAGCGGCTCGATACCGCAGATGCACTCAAAGCAGCCGCAGGAGGTCATGGGATCTTCCATGATGGAGTAGAGCGTGACGGTGTCCACCGCGCCGTGCGTTGCGGAATGCACCATCTTGTCCACCGCCTCGTAACGGCCGGTCTTCTCGTCAATGCAGCCCTCCTTCGGAATCGGCTGGGAGGGACCCTGCGGGTTGAGCTCAAAGGTCGCCTTGGCATCCAGCCAGGAGACAGCGCCGCACAGGCCGAGGCGCTCGGGCGTGACCACGCAGCAGTGGGCAGGCGCGAAGGACTGGCAGAGGATGCAGGTGTAGAACTGGTTGACGGACTCGTCGGTCATGGATTCCAGACGGGCGTCACGCGCCTCGTAAGCAGGCAGAGCCTCCTCGTTGAGGATCTTGTTGACCTTCTCCGGATCGGTAACCATCGTGACCTGGCACTTGTCAACAACCGCGTCGAACTCGTCCATAATCATGACGTACAGCACTTCACCAAAGTGCTTCAGTCGCAGACCCTTATCGTAGGCATCCTTGCTGATGCGGATGCGGAACTGGTTGCGCTGGCCGGTGTGCATGACGCCTTCCATATAGTTGAACCAGGTGTGGATCTTACGCTCGATGACGGACTCAAAGTCCTTCTGCATCTTGGCGCCGGCCACCTCAATATAGGTTGCCAGAGAGTATTCCTTGGCGCCGGAATCAATGTCGGGCCCATCGACCGTGATCTTGTGATCCTCGATCTCATCCATCGCGCGCATGGTGAGCAGCTCGCAGGTGTAGTTCTTGCCGTAAACGAACTCGGCCTGCGTGTCGGCGCGGCGAATAACCTCACCCTCGAAGGCGGAGGCAAAAGCCACGGGAATGGGCAGTTCCTTAACCTTGATCTTGATGTTGCGCAGCTCCAGAGAACGCTTGACCGTCTCGTCGTGATTGGTGACGGACTCCAGCGCGCCGGGAACCTGCAGGTCGCCCAGATCGAGGTCCGAAACCACGGGGAAGCCAAGCGCGATGGCGCCCGCGCCGGCAGAAACGACGACCTCATTGAGCGCGCCGAAGGTGTTGACAAACGCGGGCACGCGCTCCTTGGTGTAGGTCAGCAGCGCCGCCAGATCGCCGGGCGTGACGTTGCCGAAAATAAGCGCGGCGCGGATCGCCACGGTAACAACATGGATAACGGAAGTGACGTCATGTCCCAGCGGCACAACGCGCAGCTCCAGGCCCATCTTCACGTTCTGCTCGATGGCCTGATCAATGCACTCGCCCACCAGGAAGGTCAGGATGCCCTTGGACTGATAGTCCTTGACGACCTTCGCCACATCGGCGGCGTCGTCCGCCTTGCCCAGCACAACGGCCACGCCGGGGATGTCACCCGTGACCAGCGGCACGCCCAGAGAACGGATAATGGGATCGGGCACAAAGCCGATGCCGGCTTCGTCCGCATAGGGCTGCGCGCCGTCCACGAATTTCAGGCCTTCCAGAATCTCCGCGCCCACCGCAGTGGCCAGGCCGGCGTTCAGGGCATCGCCCAGCTCCGGCTTGTTGGAAATCAGGCTCTTGAGAACCTCTACGCAGGCAGGCAGGTCGCCCAGCTTCTGCACCTTGACGCCGGTGGCGGCGTAAATGGTCGGGAAGAAGTAAGCGGTGTCGGGGAACGCGATCTTCGCGTCCGCACCGTACTTGGCAATGGCGTCGTTTACCGCGCCTTCGGTCAGGCCTGCAACCGCGTTGGAGCCGGCAAAGATCAGATCTGTAAGTGCACTCATGCTATTTTCCTCCTTATATTTTATAAATGTTTTATAAAGAATATGTCATTTCCCCCCGCTTTGTGCGGGGGGAAAGTGAGGTCCTCAGATGTCCAGATAGGAATCCGAATACAGTTCGTTGTTCTTGAAAATGTCGCAGGTGCGGATGGTTTCCATCAGGCGCAGGTCGCAGGGGTTGACGATGGCGGAGGTCAGACCCTGCATCATGGCCATGGCAACCAGAGCCGAATCCATGATGGGACGCAGCGCCTTGGGAGCGCCGTTGGAGTTGTTGGAAAGGCCGCCGGTGGTCTTCAGACCCTGCTCGGCAATGCTGCGGATGGCATGGAGGACATCCATCTGCTTGTCCTGCATACCCTTGACCACCAGGAACAGCGGGTCGAACCACAGATCATCCGCATCCATGCCAAGCGCCAGCGCGCGGTCAAGCATGGTCTGGCAATGCGCCATACGCTCCTCGTTGTCCTTGGCAATGCCGTCGGCAGAGCACAGGGCGACGACGATGGCGTCGTTGGCGGCAGCCAGGTTGATGTTGTCAATGCGGCTTCCGGCGTCAGCGGAGTTGATGATGGGCTTGCCGTTCGTGCGGTTGTAGACACGGATACCGGCCTCAATGGCCTTCTTGTTCGCCGTATCCAGCGCCAGCGGCACGTTGTTGAAGTTCTCCTGCAGCGTGCGCACTGCCCAGGTCATCAGCTCGGGGCCGTTCTTCTCAGCGGGTCCGATGTTTACATCCAGATAGGTTGCGCCGGCGGCAATCTGCTCGGCAGCGCGCTTGAGGATGGGTTCCGGATCGAAGTTGGCCATCGCCTCGCGGATCACGGGGCTGATGCAGTGGATGCGCTCACCGATGACCACGAACTTCTTGGAGGACGGGTCGCGGTGCTTATAAGTGACTTCCTGCGGGATGATCTTGACCTCGGGATAGACCAGCTTGGAGTAGTCCACCGGGCCCTCTTCCTGCGTCTCAACAGCCTTGGCAGTATCCTTGGACTTGGTCTTCGCCGCAGCTTCGGCAGCCTTGACATGCTCGCCGTCCTTGAGGTACTTGGTGATCTCAACCGCCTCGCGGGTGCCGACCACGACGTTCCACTCGGGCAGCTTCTCGGCGATCTCGCCCTTGAGCACGGCGACCTTGCCGGGGATGATGAGGGTACGGTTACGGATCTTCTCCTCCACGCCGAGCTCGGCAAAGCCCTTCTGGATGGTGGAGGCGGAGAACTTGCCGGCCGCCCAGGCGGTCAGCACCGACATGCCGGAGGCATCGGTGATAATGAGGTTGACGGGCACCTTGGAGCGCTCCAGCTCGCCGGAAACCAGGAAGTAGGTCAGCGCGAAGTCCACCGTCGTCATGCAGGGATCGTCCGGGCCGGCGCCGTTCATCGGGTAGATGCCCGGGGTGACCTTCATGGGCTTCTGCGGGTCGGTGTAGATGTTCTGACGCAGGCCGCACAGAGCCAGCGCCTCGGCATAGCGGAACTCCTCCATAATCAGGATGGAGCCGTACTTAACAGTGAACAGAGAAGCAAGCGCGGTCTGCAGATGCATGTCGCCGTGCGCCAGCTTGTTGAGGTTCACGATGGAGGGATAGCCGCAGCTGCGGTCGCCGTCCTTGAGTGCGGTGCGGCGAAGCAGCACAGCGTTACGGTAGGTGTTCTTGATGTCCGCACCGGTGACGTCGACAACCAGATTCTTGTTGCCCGCGGCCTCCAGCTTGGAGATCACCTCGTAGCTCTCCTCAATCGTTTCGCCCTGCACGCCGAGAATCGCGCCGCATTCCTTTGCAGCGGCGTTCATCGCTTCCCAGTTGTCCTTGTTCGCGCCGTTGAGGATGGGCGCCATGCCCTTGCATTCGGCCAGCGCAGCCTTGGCGACCTCGGCATCGGTGCAGCCAAGCACCAGCGCACGGCCCGCCGCGACGGCCTTCTTCACCAGAGATACGTATTTGTCCGCACCGTTTCCGGCATAGTTGAGATGGAGCACTTCCACGTGCATCCGCTCGCCGATGCGCTCATAATCCACCTTGGCCATCTCGGCAATCTTCGCGTCAATCACATCGTCCTCAAGGCCGGTGCACAGATCGACCGCGAACAGGTTGCGGGAAACAAGGGTCTTCTCGTGGCGGAACAGCACGGTCTCGCCGCCGAGCTTATAGGCATTTTCGCCTGCGCCGAATTCGACGGTCTTCATCGGGGGCGCGGTGGCCTCGCCGAGGATTGCAAGCGACTCAGCGCTGAAATGGGGGCACTTCTCCAGCGGCAGCGCGCCCTGTGCAACCTTCATGCAAAAGGCCATACAAGTGGGGCAGCCGCACTCCTTGCAGTTGGTCTTCGGAGAGAGCTTAAAAATATCCAAACCTTTCAATGCCATAAGATTTGCGCCTCCTTTCTCACATCAACGCGGTGATCATCTTGTGGATCGCCGCGATGGATTCGGGATGAGCCAGACTGACCGCATCACTGCCGCCGGCAAGGCAGGCGGAGGCGGTGGTGATCTCCATCTCGATGCCGCGCTCCTCGGCGCTTCCCCATTCGGGCGCCTCGGACTCGGGCAGCATGGATTCCTTCACCGACCAGGTCTCGGAAGAAACCGGCGTGACGATCGGCATCTGCAGCATCTCGTCGCCCTGCTCGAGTGCGGTAGCACGCACACGGTCGAGCGTGGAGGACAGATATTCAAAGCCGTAGCCGGCAGCGGCAGAACCCACGTTCATGACCATGCTCTCGGGCTTGACGCCGAGCTGGGTCATAATCACGTTGAGCTGCTTTGCCAGGTTAAGGTCCACGGCGGACTCAGCGCCCACCTTGTGACCGTAAGCCAGTGCAACGGACGCACCGACCGTCTTATAGTTTTCCTCACGCGCGGAGAGAATGAGCACGTTTTTGCTCTGCAGAGCCTCGGCCATCGCCGAAAACAGCTCCGCGTCCTTTTCCACGTTCTTGCAGCCCATAATCACCAGCGGCATCTCGACCGCAGCGGCAACCTCTTTCGCCTGCGCGACGCAGTCCGCCACAGACTTGTTCAGTCCGTTGGGATCGGCGCCCTCGAAGGCCAGGCAGAGGAAGGACACGCCTTCAATCGTCTCCGCCCGCTTAGCCATTTCGGCCATGCCAGTGCAGCCGGCATAGAAACTCGCTATACCGGGGGCAGGAAAACTCTCCGGCCAGAGGTCGGAAATCTCCGCACCGATCTTGGGCTGGATCGTCTGCTGCTCGTCAAAGTTGTAGAACGGAAGCACATTCACACCGCCGATGACGGTGCTCTTGTCACCGACTCCAATCGTCACCTCATTGATGCGGGAGCCGAAGACCTGGGTCTTTGGCGCAAAGGCCATAAGTATACATCCCCTTTTCTTTATTAAGTCTCCGCTTTGCGGAGAAGGTATCGCAAAGTATTGCTTTGATTACAGTCCCAGGTTTTCCATCACGGCGGCAAGCGCCCGCTTGACGGGCGAATCCTCCGGAATCTTGGAGCTGGGTTTTCCGTCACAGTCGTATTCATAGACCATGTCGTCATGCGGAAGGACGCCGGCAAGCGTGAGTCCCTGCAGCGCGATTTCTTCCTTCACGCCGTCACTGAGAACGCCGCCCGGCGCGCGGTTGACGATGAGCAGCAGCTTTCCGGGCTTGAGCCCAAGCTCGTCCACCATCTTCGCAATGCGTCCCACCGCCTGAATGCCCCGGCGGGAACTGTCACTGACCAGCAGCATGACATCCACGTGCGGCAGCGTTCCGCGGCTGATGTGCTCCAGGCCCGCCTCGTTGTCCACGACCAGATAGCGGTAATTGCCGACATATTTGTTGATCTGCGTTTTGAGCACGCCGTTGACATAGCAGTAGCAGCCCTGTCCCTGTGTGCGGCCCATGACCAGCATGTCAAAATCGTCTTCCTCGATAAGGGCATCGGCAAACTTGAGCTCGGCATAGTCCGCCTTGGTCATGCCGGCAGGCACCGTGCCCTTGAGCTCGGACTGCGCCATCTCCTCCCGGATCGTACCCAGAGTGGTTTCCACATCAACGCCGAGAACCTCGTTGAGATTGGAGTTGGCGTCCGCGTCCACCACCAGGATCGGCCCCTTCTTCTGGCGGATCAGCCGGTCAATGAGCATGCCGCATATCGTGGTTTTTCCAACGCCGCCCTTACCGGCGACTGCAATCGTCTGTGTTAGCATGGATAATTCCCCTTTTTCTGTCCGCCGTCAGTCCAGCGGGGTGAAGTGAAAAATCTGAAGCAGGCCGACGCCCTCCGCCGTGACAACCTGGCATCCGTCCGGCAGATGCTCAACCGTCAGGCCGATGCTGCGGTCCCGCAGCAGGGCGCGCACATAGGCCTCCGGACTTTCCACGTCCACTTCCTGAAACAGCACGTCCCGCATCTGGTTGCGCGCGCAGTCGTTCTCGATCTTACGCACGACCTCGTATTTCATAGCGCCGCCGCTCCTACTCGGCGAGGCTCGCAAGCACGGCGGAAAGGCGCTCGTTGCCCTTTTCAAAATCAGCAACGGCCTGCATCACCTGTTCATAGGCGGCATGCTCGCCTCTCTCATCCAGCTTTTTGGCAAGTCCGGCCAGCTCGCTGGCGTGCTGTGCATTGTGGCCGACCATATACTTCATCAGAGCCAGAAGCTCTGCCATGGGGTCGTGTCCCCCGGCGTGCTCGTGGTGATGGTGTGTGTGTTCAAAATTCGCGGACATGGCACTGTTCTCCTTACCCTAATATTTGCATCGGTTGCTATAAATATTTGCATTGGTCTCCATAACAATAGCCGGTTATCATTATATAACAAATATTGTCAAAAGTCAAAGGAAATTCGCGCGCAGATTCCACCCCCGGCAGGAAGGCAGAATCCCGGGCGCGCGGAAAGATGCGGAAGCTGTCGAAAACCAAAAAATTCTCTTGAAACTTGTCGGTCTAACTGCTATATTGATTATAAATGTGCGTCAGTGAACTACTGCGGCAAATTCCCGAAAAGGAGCGGCTTCTGCAAAGTGCTGAAAGACACCATAAACGGCAAAAAAACCATCCGCGAATTCGTGGACTGGAAAATCGCCCTGCTTCGCGAGACCGACCGGACAATGCGGGCCATGTTCCCGCTCATGTTCTCCGAGACGAATAACATCATGTGCGAGAGCACGGACGGTTACCGCGTACACAAAACGACCTACGGCGAGAGCCTGCAGCGGGTTCATATCAAAACCGCGAAGCTCATTCATCTGCTCGAAGGCGTTCCGCTCGCTTCGATGGTGGGTCTGTATCTGGAAAACTCTTTGGACTGGATTGAATACTTCTGGGCCATATTGCAGGCCGGATATAAGCCGCTTCTCATGAACATGCGGCTGGACGATGCAACGCTTGACGGGGTCATCCGGGAGTTGAACGTACAGGTTGTAATCTCGCAGGAGAAAACCTTCAGCGCGCGCAACCTCCACACGGCGGACATTGCGGAAATGGCCACACCTACGGTTTCTCCGGATCCCGATGTTTTCGCGGACGAAGTGTTCCTGATGTCCTCGAACTCCTCCAATCATCTCAAAGTTTGCGGCTACACCGGCGAGCGGTTTTACTGGCAGGTTTGCAACAGCGCGAAGATCCTGCAGATGAGCCGCTCCATTCAGAAGCATTACGAGGGAAGCCTGAAGCTTCTGACAATTCTGCCGTTTTATCACATTTTCGGCCTGGCGGCCGTATATCTCTGGTTCTGCTTTTTCTCCCGGACGCTGGTTTTTCTTCGGGATCTCAGCCCGAAGACCATACTGAGCACCGTCAAAAAGCACAAGGTTACGCACATTTTTGCCGTTCCCGTCCTGTGGGAGCGTTTGTATCAGTCCGCGATGCAGGAAATCCGCTCGCGGGGCGAGAAGACCTATGGCAAGTTCACGCGGGGTATGCGTATTGCCGAAAAGCTCAACGCCGTTCCCCTGCTGGGAAAGTTGTTTTCCTCGCTTGCGTTCCGTGAGGTTCGGGACAACATTTTCGGGCCGAGCGTTCTGTTCATGATCAACGGCGGCGGCGCCATCTCTGCCGAGGCAATGAAGTTCATCAACGGCATCGGCTATCATCTCGCCAACGGCTACGGTATGACGGAAATCGGCATCACCTCGGTGGAGCTCTCCGAGCGCGCGGGAAAAAGAATCCAATGCTCCGTCGGCAAGCCTTTCTCCTCGGTTGAGTACAGTCTCAACGCCGAAAACGAGCTTCTGGTTCGCGGCAATTGCCTTGCAAGCGAAATCTATCAGGACGGGGTCTGGCGCAAGCTGTCCGCAGATGAATGGTTCAACACGCACGACCTGTTCACGCAGCGGGATGGAGATTATTACATTGACGGCAGGACAGACGATCTCATCGTCTGCAGCAACGGAGAAAATCTCAATCCCAATCTGATCGAGCCGCTTCTGGCAACGGACGGAATTGAGCAGGTCTGTCTGATTCCCGCGGAGAATGTCTCCGGCAAGGCGATCCTTCTCTGCAAGGTCAAGCGTTTTGCAAGCCGGGATGCGCTGGCGGAAAAGCGCAAGCTTCTGGCCGAACAAATCCGAACGCTCCGTCTCGACGGCGTCATCAGCGGAATCGTGTTCACCTCCACTCCCCTGCTGGAAGCGGACGATTTCAAGCTCAACCGCAAGAAAATCCGCAGACGCTTCCAGGCCGGCGCGTTCCGTCTGATCGACCTGAGTGCGGATGCGCGCGCGATCGAGCAGGAAGATCAGGAGCTGGCAGAGGAAGTGGTGCAGATCTTTGCCGCGGCGCTGAGCCGTTCCGCGGAAGGAATCACCCCTGACATGGACTTTTTCCTTGATCTTGGCGGCAGCAGTCTGGACTACTTTGCGGCTATGACGAATATACAAAGCGAGTATGGAGTGCCTTTCCTGGCTGCCGACGGCACCGGCGCTGTGACGGTGCGTGAGATTGTGACTTACATCAAAAGCAAAGCGCAGCTTTGATCGCCCGGGTGGTCGGAAAGCTGCGATACCAAATTTTTAATTATCAGCGAGGATAGTATCATGGACAAGAAATTTATTATTCTTTGCGACGGGTCCTGTGACCTGACCCGTGAACTCCGCGAAAAATATGACATTGAGTACATGGCCGGAGTCTTCTCCTATCCGGACGGAACCGAGGAAGTCGGGTTTCTGGACTGGGCGGACTGTCAGCACATCCCGAACTGCACTTCCGAGATTTTTTATGACCTGCTCAAAAAGAATCCGACCGGTTTCAAAACCGCGCCGGTTTCCCCGCAGGCCTGCTACCGCGAGATTGAGAAATATGTCAAGCAGGGCTACGGTGTCATGACGCTGTCGCTTTCTCAGGCTCTTTCCGGCGCCTACAGTTTTGTTCTGATGGCGAAACAGGATATTGAGAAGAATTACCCGGATGCGGAGGTTTACTGCATTGACTCCCGGCGCTACGCCTGCGCAATCGGCCTGCTGGCCATTCATGCCTCTATGCTCCGCAGCGAGGGCAAGAGCCTGAAGGAAACCGTGGATTACATCGAGGCGAACAAAATCCGCTTCCACCAGGCCGGCTGGGTAGATGATCTTTCCTATCTGGCCAAGCAGGGCCGTCTGACCAACTCCAAGGCCTTTTTCGGCTCGCTGATCGGCCTTAAACCCATCGGGGAGCTGGACAGCAACGGCCTGACAACGGTTATCGCCAAAGTCAAGGGTGAAAAGCTGGCCTTCAAGGTTCTTCTGTCCTATATGGAACTGGTGGGTGAGGATCTGGGCAATCAGGTCATCGTCATCTCCCAGTCAAGCCGGAGAAAGCAGGCAGAAACCTATAAGCGCATGATTGAAGAGCGCTTCCATCCGAAGGCGGTCTATATCAGCGATGTATTCCCGCTCACCGGCGTGAACATTGGCCCCGGCCTGATGGCGGCTTACTTTGTGGGCAAGCCCATTTCTGAGGGTCTTGTGGCCGAAACCGAGGCCATCAACAAAGCGATCGAACTCAGCACCAAGGAGTAAACAAAAATTTCAGAGCGAAACCGAAATCACAAAGAAACACGAAAAAGGTGATGTTGATGCGGATTATTCGATCAAAATGGAAACTGTTTTTTTACGGCATGGGCGCCATGGGCGTCAACATGCTCAATCTCATCGTCGGCTCTTACCTTTGCGACGCGCTTATGACCGAGGGCTTCGCAACGGAGGTGGAATACTGGACGTATTCCAACACCACTCTGGTCGTGGCGGGAATTTGGTCTGTGTTAATCATGCTCTCCAAAATTCTGGACGGTTTGATTGACATTCCGCTTGCATCTTTTGCGGACAACCTCAAGTCCAAATGGGGCAGACGCCGTCCGGCCCTTGTGCTCGGTCTGATCCCGATGATCCTGGCCTATATCGGCTTTCTCAATCCCATCGCGGGGCCGGTCAAAAGCCTTGTCAACACCATTTGGTGCGGTGTGATGCTCTGCATTTTCTATTCGTTCTACACGCTTACCATGGGCACCTATTACGCCACGTTCTCCGAGATCGTGGATAATGACGGTGACCGTCTATCCCTTTCCAACTTCAAAACCGTTTTTGACATTGTTTACTACGTGATGGGTTATGCACTCATCCCGCTGATGATCTCTGCGCGCATCAACATCCGGATCGTCGGCTACATTTTCCTGCCGCTGGTTCTGCTGATGCTCATCCCGATTTCCCTCATCAAAGAACCCTCGTCCCTGGACAAGGACCGCAATGATGCACAGAAAAAAGAAATTCACGTGGGCATGGTGCAGTCCTTCAAATACTGCATTGCCAACAAGTCTTTTGTGATTTGGATGGTAATTTACTGTTTCCTGCAGTTCGGCCTGCAAATTTACATCACCGGTCAGAACGTATACTATTCCGGCATCATGAATCTTCAGGGTTTTCAGATGACGATTCTGATGGCATGTGTCTATGCGCCGGTTCCGTTCACCCTGATTTTGTATAACCGCATCGTCCGAAAGCGCGGCCTGCGGACAGGTTATCTGTTTTCTCTGTCCGCTTTCATCGTCGCCATGGTCTTCATGCTGATTTGCCGGGCCGATATTCTGAAAGACGTTACACTCCGGCTCGTTGTTGCCGCAATCGGATCGGTCATTTCATCCTTCGGCATCGGATGCTTTTTCTCCATCAACTACACGGTCCCCTCTTCGCTCGCGGATGCAGAATATCGGCAAACCGGCATCACACATCCGACCATGTTCTTTGCCGTGCAGGGGCTGTCCTCCGCAATCGCCACGGCGATTGCAACGGGACCTGTGTGGGTAAATCTTAAAGGCGCCGGACTCACCTGGCTGCTGCCGGTTGTTGCCATTGCCGGAACGGCTGCGTCTTTCGGCCTTACGTTCCTGCTCCCGAAGGAACTCGGCATGATCGGAAAAACACCGGATAAGGACCAAGCCGGATAAAAACTACAATCAACTGCAAGGATACGATTTGAGATATGGAACATTTCTGCATTGACGGCATTGTTTTTGAGCAGATGCTCTGGAACGGGCTGAAAAATCTGAAACTCTGCGAACACGAGATCAACGACATGAACGTGTTTCCCGTCCCGGACGGGGACACGGGCACCAACATGTGCAGCACGCTGGAATACGGCCTGCGGCTGGCGGAGCCGTACGCGGAGCTCGGGGGCTACCTCGCTTCGTTTGAAAACAGCGTTCTTCTTGGCGCGCGCGGCAATTCCGGCGTCATCCTGTCCCAGATCTTCAAGGGCATCAGCGCAGCGCTCACGGGCACGGCGGAAGCCGGCGTTCCGGAGCTTACCGAGGCCTTTACAAGCGGCTACAAAACCGCATACGGTGCCGTTTTCAATCCGGTCGAAGGCACGATTCTGACCGTCGTGCGGGAGGGCATCGAGTGTGCGAAAGCGCAGCTGACGTCCGGCGTCTCCGTGGAGGAGCTGCTGCGTCTGTACATCGCGGAGATGCACGCTTCCCTGCTCCGCACGCCTGCCCTGCTGCCCGTTCTCAAAAGTGCCGGTCTGGTGGACAGCGGCGCGCTCGGCTACATCCGGGTTCTGGAAGGCATGCTCATGGCGCTGCGCGGGGAACTGCTGCTTTTGGACGAAACGGCAGATACCCCGGCCGAGCAATCCATTGACGAGGCTGCTTTCACCGCCGACTCTTCGTTTGGCTATGGCTATTGCCTGGAATTCCTGCTCCAGCTGATGAACAGCCGCACCGATGTGCAGAGTTTTGATGTGGACGACTACACCCGGCAAATCACGCCTTTGGGCGATTCTTTGATCGTCACCCAGGTGAAAGACCGGATCAAGGTTCATATTCACACGTTTGAGCCCGAGCAGGTCATGCAGCTCAGCCGCAAATACGGAGAGTTCCTGACCTTTAAGCTCGACAACATGCAGCTGCAGAACAACGAGTTCAACGCCGCAAAAAAGGAGCACAAGCCCCTTGCGCTGCTCGCCGTTGCGGACGGCGAGGGCTTTGCCGAGCTATTTGAGGGCCTGGGCTGTGATCTTGTCGTCATGGGTGGAAAAACCATGAGCGTGTCGGTCGGGGAATTCATCGAGGCCTATAAGTCACTGTCTGCCGATCGCATCCTGATCCTGCCGAATGACAAAAACATTGCCCGCACGGCAAAGCAGGCCGCGCAGGTGTACGGCGGGGAGAACCTGGAATTTCTCGACACGGAAAACATGGTGCAGGGATATTTTTCTCTGGCCTCCGACATGCCCTACGATAACATTGATGAACGCATCGCCCTCATGCGCCAGGGCTGTCGCGGCGTGGATGTGATCGAGATCTGCCGCTCCACGCGCGACGTCGTGTATAACGGCGTTGAATGCCGCGTCGGAAAGATCGTTACCCTCCTCAACGGGGATGTGAAGCTCTGCAGTGACGATGTGTTTCCCGCAGTCAGCTACGCGCTGGAAAACACAGATGCCAACACGCGCGACACCGTCGTTGTCTTTACCGGCAAGGATTTTGCGGATAGTGACGCGCTGGAGTCCATGCTCGCGGAGCAGTTCCCCGATGTGGAGCTCCTGCTGATCTACGGTGGACAAAGCACAAGCGAACTGATAATCGGAGTGATCTGAATCATGGAAATCGTCTTATGGGTCATCGTAGGCCTATTGGCCGCGCCGCTGCTGTTCTATTTTTTCCCGACATTTTTGGTGTCCTCGGTCCTGTACCACCGGACACTGGTGCGCGAATCGGCAGAAAGCTGGGGCCGGGTGTGCAGCGAGCCGGAGGACGCCGAGACAATGGATATGTTCCAACGGGGTCTCGCCTGGCGGGATGCGCATATTTCTTTTAAGAAAGATGTACATATTGTCAGTGAGAAACTCAATCTTTGGGGCGAGTATTTCGATTTTGGCTATGACAAGGCCGTGATCATCATCCCCGGGCGGATGGAAAGCTGCTTCTACTCCCTGTATTATGCAGCGCCGTACAGAGACGCCGGCTACAACGTGCTGACGATTGACAGCCGTGCGCACGGACTTTCTGACGGGAAGCGCAGCGGCATCGGACTTCGGGAATACCGTGACGTGATCGAATGGGGGAAATTCCTCACAGAAACACACGGCGTGAAAGAGATCGTGCTGCACGGCATGTGCATTGGCGCTGCCACGGCGCTCTATGCCCTGAATGCAGCGGATGTTCCCGAAAACTTCACGGCCATCATCGCAGACGGCATGTATTCCACCTTTGCTGAGTCCTACAGGCGGCATATCGTGGAGCGCGGGCATTCGGCTTTTCCGTTCCTTTGGGAAGTTATGCTGATCGAGCGGATTCTGGTCGGTGTCGATGCGATGCGAAACGGCCCGATGTACTGCATCGATCAGCTCAAAAAACCGATCCTTTTCCTGTATACAAAAGAGGACAAATATGCATCTCCCGAAATTGCGGAGATGCTTTACGGCAAATGCGTCGCGCCGAAGAGACTTGTCTGGTTTGAGAAGGGCAAGCACTCGCGCATCCGCATCAATGCCGAAGAAGCATATGACGATGCCATAACGGCATTTCTTGCGGAAAAGGCTCTGCTGCAGCCGGAAACAGCCGCGGTGAATTCAGAAAGATAAGAGGCGTTTGACATTGCGAAAATCAAAAAAAGTCTACTCGGGGCTTGACAGTTTGCCGCACGGCATGGCATCGACCGAGATCACGCCCGGTTGTATTGCCTTGGAGGGCGGCGCGCTGCGCGGTATCTACACCTCCGGTGTGCTGGATGCCCTTATGGAAGCCGGCATTAACTTCCAGTGCACAGTCGGCATTTCCGCAGGCGCACTCACCGGAATCAACTACGTCTCCGGCCAGATAGGCCGCAGCGCCGCGACAAGCCTCCGCTATGCGCGCGACACGAGATTCATGGGCCCCAAGGCCTATCGACGCAACAAATGCATCGTCGGCTTCGATTTCATATACAACGAGATCACCAGGGAATACCCCCTCGATGAAAAGCGGTTTTTTGACCCGGCGCGCCGTTTTGTTGCCGTTGCAACGAACTGCCGGACGGGCGAGCCCACATACTTTGACCGCGACAGCTGTTCGGACATTTTTCAGGCCGTGAAGGCCTCCTCCTCCATCCCCTACGCCTCGAAGATGACTATGATCGACGGCGATCCCTATCTGGATGGCGGCTGCTCCGTCAAAGTTCCGTACGCCTGGGCGCTGGAACAGGGCTATGAAAAAGTCGTCGTGATCCGCACGCTGACTGCGGACTATCGCAACCGCGTCACGCCCCGCATGTATACCGACAAGGTGCCGCTGCTGATGGGCCTGTTTTACAAAAAATATCCGGAGTTTCTTCGCAAGCTTATGGCTACCGAACCGCGTGGCAACGCAGAGTTTGAAGAGATGCAGCGTCTGCATGACGAAGGCAGGCTGTTTATGATCTGCCCGTCCAGAGACCTTGGGTTCGACATGGTCATGCGGGATATGGAAAAGCTCGGCTCCATTTATTATCTCGGCTATGAGGACGGAAAGGCCGCCATAGAGCCTTTGCGCGCCTACCTCGCCAAATGAGCAAATCCCCCTGTGAAGGGAGAGAATGAGGATGAAATTTGCCTTTCTCAGCAAGGCGTTTATGGGCTTTGTGCGCATAACCGGCCTTATTCCCTACGCGCTGTGTTTCAAAACGAAGGTTCACTGCGCGAACGGAAACCGCGCGCTGCGTCATCCTAAGGGCAGCGCCATCATCATTTCCAACCACACCTCCGTGTTTGACTACGCGGTGCTGTTGTTTACCTTTCCCCTGCGGTATATCCGCTGTCAGATCGCGGAGCTGATGTTCCGCAAGCCGGTGATCGGGCCTTTCCTGCGCGCGATGGGCGGCATCTACGTCAATCGGGACAGTTTTGATTTCTCCTTTGTGGAGGAATCGCTGGAGATTCTGGATAACGGCGGCGTTCTGGCTGTCTTTCCGGAAAGCCGCATCCCACTGAAGGGTGAAGCGCTGCCCCTGCCGTTCAAGCAGAGCACCACGCTGATCGCCGCGCGCAGCCGCGCTCCCATCTTTCTGGTGTATACCGATGGCAGCTATTTCAAAAAGAAGCGGGCGCATGTCCTGCTGGACGGCCCGGTATATGTGCAGGATTTTTGGGACGATACGAAAAGTGAAAAAGAAAACCTTGCCGCCGTCACGGAATCGCTCCGGCAGAAGATTGCGGAGATGGGGCAGGAGCTTGAAAGCCTGAAAGCAGAGAAGAAGAAAGAAAAGTGAGCGCTGTTAAATGAAGTCAAGCAACACACAAAGTGAAGGGAAAAAAGAAAAGAGGCTCCGCGCAAAGCTTCTGAGCCTCCGTTATCTGGTGCTGGACAGCGGCAGAGTGATTGCCGGTCCGTTTGTCCTGCTTTATTTCAGGCCGAAGTTTTACTATGAAAATGCGGCCGCCCGCAGGAAACTGCGTGGAAACGCGCTGGTCATTGCAAACCATCCCGGACAGTTTGACTGCGTGAAGCTCCTTGTCGCAGTCTGGTACAGGCGACTGCACATGATCGCAACAAAAGATATCTTCGAGCGGAGCAAATTCGCCAACTGGTTCTACACGCAGTGCCAGTGCATCAAGGTGGATAAGGACAACTTCAACTATGACACCTTCCTCACCGTACAGGAGCGGCTTGCCGGCGGCTGTGTCGTTGCGCTGTTCCCGGAAGGACAGGTGAGCGCTTCGGACGAGGGTGTTTCCGCATTCAAGTCCGGCGTAACGCTTATGGCGATGAAAAGCGGCGCACCCGTTCAGCCCATTTTCATTGCAGAGCGTAAAAACGTGTTCCAGCGGCTGCGCATCGCGGTTGGTGAACCGATTCACGTGGACGAGCTGAGCAAGGATAAGCCGGCCATGCTTGCGATTCAGGAAGCAACACAGAAAATCCGTGAAAAAGAACTGGAGCTTAAACAATTGATAGATACAGAAAGGCAGGAAAGATAACATGTACGACAAGTTCAAAGATTACACCGAGCCGGAAAATTTTGCAAAGATTGTTGATTACGGCACAGTCGGCGAGATGTGGGCGTATGTATCCAAGCAGTTCGCGCAGAACACCGCCATCGTATACGGCGAAAAAACCTACACTTTCGCCGAACTTGACAGTGACGTTGCGCATTACAGAGCCTTTCTGCTCTCGCAGGGCGTTAAGAAGGGCGACTGTGTCGGCATGCTGCTGCCGAACAGCTACGCCTTTGCCAAGGTCTTTCTTGCGCTGACAACGCTGGGCGCCGTGGCCGCCGTTCTGCCGCCACAGCTTCCGGCAGAGGCTGTGTTTGGCTGCGCCATGAAGTTTGGCATGAAAGGGCTTGTATATGCGCCCGCCCTCGCGGAAAAAACCGCGGTACTGCAGAAGATGAATCCGTCCTGTCTGCTGCTGGACAGCGACGCGGCCTTTGACGGCACCGCGCCGGCCGGCGAAGTGCTGCCCAAAGATCCCTGCGCGATCATGTTCACGGGCGGCACCTCCGGCAAGAGCAAGGGCGCGCTGCTCTCGCACAAGGCCGTGATGGCCGGCACGCGCAACGGCTGCTACGGCGTCAACCCCGCGTTTGAACAGCGCTACGTCCTCGTTCTGCCGCTGTCTCATGTGTTTGGCCTCATCCGCAACCTGATGACTTCTCTGTACTCCGGCAGCAGCATTCTCATCTGCCAGGATACGAAGGACATGTTCCGCGACATCGCCATGTTCAAGCCGACCATCATGGTCCTCGTTCCCGCGCTGGCCGAGATGGCGCTCACCCTCTCCAAGCAGTTCGGGCGGAACATGCTGGGTGACGATCTGAAATACATCATCTGCGGCGCCGCGCCGGTTCCGCAGTACCTCGTGCGGGAATACCACGCCATGGGCGTGCAGATGGCGCCCGGCTACGGCCTCACGGAGAGCGCCAACCTCGTCAGCGGCAACCCGGACGCGATGGGACATCCGGACTCCGTCGGCATCCCCTATGCCGGTCAGGAGATCAAGTTCGTCGACGGCGAAATCTGGCTTAAGGGCATCAACATGATGGAAAGCTATGTCGGCGAGCCGGAGGAGAACGCCGAGGCGTATGAAGACGGCTGGTTCAAGACCGGTGACCTCGGTCGTCTGGACGAGGACGGCTTCCTGTACATCACGGGCCGCAAAAAGGCGATTCTGGTTCTCCCGTCCGGCGAGAATGTCTCCCCGGAGGAGGTTGAGGCCTGCTTCAACGCCATTGATCTGGTGCAGGACAGCCTCGTGTACTGCGACGAGAACGGCGCGCTGGTTCTGGAAGTTGTTCCGAGAAGAACAGAGATGGCCAAGGTCGAGGGTGACGCCGGAAAGCTTCTGCAGGAGCAGATCGCCCAGGCAAACAGCACGCTTCCGTCAATCAAGCGCGTCAGCCGCGTTGTGATTCGGGAGGAAGACTTTAAGCGCAGCCCGAGCATGAAGATTTTGAGGGATCAGAAATGAGCAGAGAAGAAATTTTTGAAAAACTGAAGTATATTCTCAAATACACGCTTTCGAACGCGGACGAGATTTTGCCCATCGTCACGGAGGACTCGGATTTATACGTGGATCTCGGCCTGACTTCAGTCGGTATGCTGTATATCGTCATCTCCGTTGAGGAGATGTTCAAAATTTCCATGAGTAATGCCAAATTTGACGATTTCAAAACCGTCAAGGACGTCATTGACTATCTGGAGAAGAAGATCAATCTATGAAATGGCTTATGAAGGACCCGAAGCCGGGCGATATTCTTCGGGTTGAAAGCGGAATTTTCATGCACTTCGGCATCTATGTGTCCGACGAGGAGATCATCCAGTTCGGCCTGCCCCCCACCTCACTTGAAGACCTGCAGGGGAAGGACATCCGCGTCTGCGTCTCCGACATTGATGCGTTCTGCCGCGGTGCGTTTGTGGAGGTTGCTTCCCTGAGCTTTCAGGAGAAAAAGAAGGCCCGCAAGCCGGCGGATGTCATCGCCTATGCGCGTTCAAAGATCGGCATGGGCGGATATGACATTCTGGAAAACAACTGCGAGCACTTTGTAAACGACTGTGTTTTCGGCAAAAAATTCAGCGAACAGGTCGACAAGGTCAAGCGCAACACCTTCCGGCGCATCCCGTACATTGATCTGTACATTTCGGAAATTCCCGCTTCTCTCCCTCCCTGCCCGCTGTTCCCGCCCGAACGGCAGGCAGAGCTGGACGCCTGCGGCAACGAAAACGTCCGCAGGCAGAGGCAATATGCCTGGCAGGTTCTGCGCTTCGCGCTGAAAAAAACCTGCAGCATCGACATTCGGGAAAGCGACATTCATAAAACGGAGAGCGGCAAGTGGATCTGCTCCGACGCCTGCTTCTCCCTCTCCCACTCTCCCAATTTCGTTGCGGTCGCTGTGGCGAAAATGCCTGTCGGCGTTGATATTGAGGAGCTGCCGGATGCGCGCATGGACGAGCGGCTCTGCGCACGCATCGCCACGGAGGCGGAGCTCGCCGCGCTTGGAACCTCTCCCTCGCAGGAGTGCGTTGCGCGCCTGTGGACGCTCAAAGAGAGCGTTTTTAAGCGCATCGGCACGGGACATTTTTCTCCCTGCAGCATCAACACACTGACGGAATCCGCCCGCTGCTTTCGGGACAATGCCTTTGATGGCCTGATGATTGCCGTTTCCGCCGAGTCGCTCGAGTGTATAAACGTCTATCACCTCAGTCCCGAAACGGAGGCGTGCGCGGACTTTACGCTCACGCCGGCTTCCGTTACGACGGCCTGAAAAATGCTGTGAATGCAAAAAAACTGTTGCAGGGAAACTCCTGCAACAGTTTTTTAGTTTATTTCTGCCGTATGTTTAATATGCGAACGCCGCGGCAATAATGATAACAATCCAATAGAAGATCATGAAGATGGACGCGATCAGTCCAACAATCGACGTGATTCTGCCGACCCTCGCAAAAGCTGTCGTAAAGCCAAAGGTAACGGCTCTTTCCTTTGCGCTGCCGGACTTCTTCATACCGATGATCGCAAGGACAAAGCCGGCCACGACGGTCCAGCACGTGCACAGGGAAAGGATGCCGAGAATCATTGCGGTGATGCCCAGCTTTCTGGAATCGTCCACCTGCGCCGTGTAAACAGGCTGCTGTACGTAAACGGGCTGCTGCGCATACTGCGGCTGCACGGGCGGCTGCACGTAGACCGGCTGCTGCTGATACTGCGGCTGCGCGGGCTGCTGGGTGTACTGCTGCTGTGTATAGACGGGCTGCTGATACTGCTGCTGGTAGACAGGCTGCTCATAAACAGGCGGCTGCACGGGCTGCTGTGCAGACTCGATCGTTTCGTTCAGATTGTTCTGCTCGTTCATGGTATAATCTCCTTCACATAGAGTGTGGCTTCAGTATAACAGGCCACAAATCACAAGTCAAGTTTGGAAGAGGCCGCTGCACAGCGGGAATCAAAGGCTTCGTACATAAGAAAGGAACGGCTGCTTATGCCGAAAAGGTTCAAAAAACTGGTCATTATGATTGCCGCCGCGGTGCTGCTTTTCGCGTTTGTGATTCCGGAGGCTGCGGCCATTGTTGTCTACAATTCCATATTCGGCGACCGCTACGAGCCATATGCCCCGCTGATGTTCCGCATGGAGGATTTCCCCGGTCTGGAGCGCACGCGCTACAGCTTCCCCTCGGACAGAGGGCAGACGCTGGTCGGCTATCTTTTCCGCCGCGGCGCGGAGAAGCCCAAGGGCATCGTCGTGATCTGCCACGGTCTTGGCGGCGGCGGACAGATTGACTATCTGGACTGCGCAAACTGCTTTGCCGAGAACGGATACTGGGTCTTCGCCTATGACGGAACGGGCAACGGCGAGAGCGAGGGCGAGGACGTGCGCGGTCTGCCGCAGGCTGTGATTGACCTTGACTACGCAATCGCCTTCGTGAAGGAGACCTTTGCCGGTCTGCCTGTCATGCTGTTCGGGCACAGCTGGGGCGGTTACGCGGCGGCAAGCGTGCTGCAATATCACCCGGACGTGAAAGCGGTTGCCTCGGTCGCGGGCATGAACTGCTCAGCCGATCTGATGCGTGTCTACGGGAAAGAGGCCGCCGGCTTCTTTGCGGACATCTCCATGCCCTATGTAGATTTGTATGAACGCCTGAAATTCGGGAAATACGCTTCCGCTGCCGCTCTGGACGGCTTTGAAGCCTCCGACGCAGCTGTGCTCATCGTGCACAGCGAGGATGACACCCGGGTGCCGATCTCCATCGGCTATGAGCTCTACTATGAACAGTATGCCGACTCCGAGCGCTTCCGTTTCATCCGCTATACGGACCGCGGGCACGGCTATGTGTATGATTCGCAGCACGCGGTGGATTATCTCGACGATTTCTATGCGGGGCTGGAGGCCTGCGAGGAAAACGAAAAGAACGCATATGTCGCCCAAAACCTGGATCGGACGCTTTGGACAAACCGTCTGGACACCGCGCTGTTTTCCGAAATCATAAGCCTTTATGACAGCGCGCTGGAGTCCGTCCCAAATCAGGACAAATCCGCATAAATCACACCCCCACCGGAGGTCGGTCAGAAGACCGTTTTCCCGGGGGTGTTTTTTCATAGCAGAGCAGTTTTTATATCATGGCCGCGGGGCTGTACATCCCGCGGCCATGATGCTATAATAGAATAAATTGCCATAATAAGAGAAAAGGAGCGTTAAGAATGAAGCGTTTTGAATTTGGAACCCCTGCCCCGATCGCGCATGCCGACTTCATGGCCAAGAACAAGGTTCCCCCGGTCGAGGGTCTCAAGGTCTGCCATGACAGGATCGTCCCCGACATGATGAACGTCTGGTACGAATACGTTCCCGCATCCTATGACGGAAAAACGCCTCTGCCGCTGATCGTGCAGCTTCACGGCGGCGGTATGGACGGCAGAAGATGGGCCGATATGACGCTTTGGCACGTTCTGGCTGAACGCAAGGGACTGATCGTGATTTATCCCAACTCCCCCGACTACGGCACCTGGCGCTGCGACGACCGCGATGTGGAATTTCTCTATCAGCTCATTGCACTCGTCTGCGAAAAATACAGCATCGACAAAACGCGGATCTACATGCAGGGCATGTCCAACGGCGACATGATGACGCTTGCCTTCACCATGCAGCACCCGGAGGTTCTGGCTGCTGCCGGATATTCCACCGGCCCTTCCGCACATATGTATGTGGGTGACGAGCGCCCGGCCGGCGCCCTGCCCGCCATCCAGATGCGCGGCGAGCTTGACCTTCTCTCTCAGCAGACGGAGGCCGAGCCACTCGATAAATATGAGATCCGCTACAACATCAACGACTTCAACCGTGAGCTCTGGCAGGATGTGAACGGGCTGGACAAGCTCCCGCTTTTGACGCTGCGCGGGAAGGACAACTTTATGCGTTTCAAGGGTGAGACGGCTGATCTCATCAACTGGGAAATCGTGGGCTGCGGCCACAGGGAACCTGCCGACATGGCGCAGGTTTACTGGGACACGCTGTATTCCGGTTACAGCCGCGTAGATGGGCAGCTTGTGCGCGGCAGCTTTGAAGATGCCCTCACGCCTGACGATGATCTCGTTGCAATCGCGCTCGGCAGCCGAAAGGCTTATGTCGGCAACAAAGTCGTGCAGATGACGGAACTCGACTCCGGCGTCGTGCGCCTCCTGGATCCGGGCTTGAGCATTTACAAAAAAGTCGTTGATCCTTCGGAGATGCTGGAGTCGCCCGCAGTTTTTGCGCCGGTGGAGTTCTTCGCCGCAGCTTTCGGGGCCAAGGTCAGCTATCTGAATTCGGGCGACCGTGCGCTGGTTGAGTTCCCCGACGGGAATATCGCCATCTTCTGTTCCGACTCCCTTCTGGTTGAATACAACGGACGCTTCCGCTCCATGCGCAAGCCGAGCGTTCTTCTGGGGGGCAACTTCTATATCCCCGTGGGCGAATTCTGCGCGGACTTTATGAACATGTTTGTGTCCGAGGCGGCGGATGTCATGCTGATCTCCGGCCACGCCGCCATCTTGGGCCGTTACACCGCCAGAGTGCTGCGCAAAGTGCTTGGCGGCTACGTCCGCGCCATTGAATAACGCCGCGAAGCCAAACTTCATCCAACCACTTCCTTGGAGGAAACTATGTCCAAAAAACGAAACCGTTCCATACCGCCCGATTCCGGGAACTATCGGTCCAACAGCCGCCTGATCTGGCACTTTCTCAAAGGCTGCAAACGGTATTTCCTATGGGGCATACTGACGCTTGCGCTCGTGTCTGTGCTGGAGATGCTCAACCCGCAGATCATCAGCTTTGCGATTGACTCGGTGATCGACTCTCTGGAGCCGACGGATTTTCCGCAATTTCTGCTGGATTTCATTTCGCAGATCGGCGGCCGGGACTATTTCCGCGCGCATATGTGGATCATCGCGCTTGCGATCATTCTCATCGCATTTCTGGCCGTGATGTTCCGGTATTTCTACCGTGTTTTCAACGCCAGGGGCGGTGAGCGCTTCGTCGAGCAAATCCGCAACGCGCTCTACGGCCACATTGAAAGCCTGCCCTACGCCGTGCTCAACGAAAACATGACCGGTGATCTGATCCAGCGCTGCACCTCGGACGTCAACACCGTCAAGCGTTTCATATCCGAGCAGCTCACGTCGATCGCCCGGATCGTCATCCTGCTGGCGCTGGCGTTTTTCTTCATGTTCCGGATGAACTGGAAGCTGAGCCTGATCGCTGCCGTTTTCATCCCGATCATTGTCCTGTATTCCCTGTTCTTCCGGATCCGGATTGAGCGCAATTTCCGCCGCTGCGACGAGGAGGAGGGCGTGCTCTCCACCGTCGTGCAGGAAAACCTCACCGGCGTGCGCGTGGTGCGGGCCTTTGGTCGGGAAAAGTACGAGCTGGATAAGTTCCGCGCCAAAAATGACCATTTCCGTGACAGCTGGGTCAAATTGGCCGATCTGATGAGCTTTTTCTGGAACTTTGGCGACCTCTTCTCCGCGCTGCAGGTGATGGCAGTCGTGCTGTGCGGAACGGTGTTCTGCGTCCGGGGCGAGCTGACGCCGGGCAATCTGATCGCCTTTATCTCCTACAATTCCATGCTGATCTGGCCGGTGCGCCAGCTTGGCCGGACAATCAGCGACATGAGCAAGGCCAGTGTCTCCATCAGCCGCATCCGCTACATCCTGCTCATGGAGCCGGAAAAAGACCCCGAAAATCCAGAAACACCCGATATGCGCGCGGACATCGTCTTCGAGCATGTGGGCTTTTCCTATGCCGACGGCGTCAAGACGCTCGACGACGTCTCCTTTTCCATCGGCAGCGGCCAGACTGTCGGCATTCTCGGCAGCACGGGCAGCGGCAAATCGACGCTCATGTACCTGCTCACGCGCCTGTATGACCCCAGCGAAGGCCGCATCACGGTCGGCGGTGTGCCGCTGGAGAACATCCCGCGGCAGTATGTGCGGCGCAACATCGGCATCGTGCTGCAGGAGCCCTATCTGTTCTCCCGAAAACTCGGGGAGAACATCCGCATCACCTGTGCGGATATGGACGAGGAGACCTTTGCCGACGCGGTCTCGACCGCGAGCCTGGATGAGACGGTGCAAAAGCTCGCGAACGGGCTGGATACCGTTGTCGGCGAGCGCGGCGTAACCCTCTCCGGCGGTCAGAAACAGCGTACCGCCATTGCCCGTATGCTCACCCAGAAGACCCCCATCATGGTCTTTGACGACTCCCTCTCCGCGGTGGACACCGAGACGGATGCAAAGATCCGCGACGCGCTGCGCCGGAAATGCGCGGGCAGCACGGTCGTGCTGATTTCCCACCGCGTCACGACGCTGATGGACGCCGATCTGATCCTGGTGCTGGACAAAGGCCGGATTGTGGAGTCCGGCACGCACAGCGAACTGATATGCCTTGGCGGTGTCTACCGCCGGATTCATGACATTCAGAATCAGAACATGGAGGAGGTGACGGGCGCATGAGCAGATCACCCCGACGCACGGACGAGGAATATTTCCGCCGCCCCATGCGCTTTTTCGGCTTTAACCGCATCATCCCCTTCCTGCGCCCCTACGCCAAACGCCTTGTCCTGATGGCGATTCTCGCCTTCATCGGCACTCTGTTTGACATTTTCATTCCGCAATTCCAGAAATACGCGCTTGACACCTACATCGGCGGAGAAACGCTCAGCGGTTTCGGCCGCTTTGTGCTGATCTATGTGGCGTTCCTGCTCGCGCAGGTTGCCTTCAACCTTGTGTCCATCCTCATTGCGCAGAGAGTGGAGCTCAACATCAACCACGACCTGCGCGAGCGATGCTACCGGCATCTGCAGGAGCTCTCCCTGTCCTACTACAACCGCTTCAGCGTCGGCTACATCCACTCGCGCGTCATGAGTGACATTGCAACGATCGGTGAGACAACGGTCTGGTGCATCATGGAGGGGCTCTGGCACGGTGTCTATATCATCGGCATTGCCATTGCAATGTTCGTGATGAACTGGAAGCTTGCGCTGGTCACCGTGGCGATTCTGCCGGTTATGGCGGTGCTCGCCATCTTCTTCGAGCGCAAGCTTGTGCGCGTCAACCGAAAGATCCGCGAGCTCAACTCCATCATCACCGGCGACTTCAACGAGGGCATCACGGGCGCAAAAACCATCAAGACGCTCGCCATCGAAGAAAAGATGAAGGGCGAATTCCACGAGGATACGAAAAACATGCGCGTTTTCTCCGTGCGCAAGCAGCGGCTGGACAGCATTTTCTTCGCAGTTGTGTCCTTCTCGTCGAGCTTCGCGCTGGCGCTGGTGCTTTGGCGCGGCGGCATCATTACAATGGACGGCGTCATGCTGATCGGAACGCTCTCTGTTTTCATGACCTATGCCATGAATCTCGGCGAGCCGATCCGGGCGCTGGTGCAGCTGATCTCCAACTGCATTCACGAAAAGGTCAACATCGAACGCGTCACGGCGCTGCTGTCCGAGGATTCCTGCGTGAAGGATACACCGGAAGTTATCGCGCGTTACGGCGACGCGTTCACGCCCAAAACGGAAAACTGGGAGGAGCTGCGGGGCGACATTGAGTTCCGGGATGTGACCTTCCGCTATCCCGACGGCGAGGAAAACGTGCTCGAGCACTTCAATCTGACCGTTCCTTTCGGCACAAGTGTTGCAATCGTCGGCGAGACCGGCGCGGGGAAATCCACATTGGCCAACCTGATCTGCCGTTTCTTCGAGCCCACGGAGGGCGCCGTTCTGGTCGATGGCCGTGACCTGCGTGAGCGCAGCCAGCTCTGGATGCACCGCGCCATCGGTTACGTGCTCCAGACCCCGCACCTCTTCTCCGGCACCATCGCCGAAAACCTGCGTTACGGAAATCCCGACGCCACCGACGAGGAGCTGCACGAGGCGCTGCGTCTGGTGGGTGCGGACTTCGTGCTCGATTCCATGGAGCAAGGCTTAGACAGTCCTGTCGGTGAGGGCGGCGATCTGCTCTCCACCGGGCAGAAACAACTGATCTCCTTCGCCCGCGCGATTCTGGCAAAACCGAAAATCCTGATTCTGGACGAGGCCACCTCCTCCATCGACACGCTGACCGAACAACAAATTCAGCGCGCCACACGGAAAATCATCCAGGGGCGCACCTCCTTTGTCATCGCGCACCGCCTCTCCACCGTCCGGGATGCGGACGTCATTCTGGTGGTGCGGGACGGAAAAATCGTGGAAAGCGGCAAGCATCCGGATCTGCTGGCCAAAAAAGGCTATTATTACGAGCTCCAGCACAGTCAGTTCCGCGAGGATGCCGCACGCGCGGCCTATACCGACTGAGTTTCGCGCAGCAGCTTCCGCAAAAGGCGCGAAGCGTCGCGCCGGGCATCGGATTTTTCTCCGGCCGGCATGACCTTTACGCTGCAAAAAGCCGGACAACCGTGCCGGCAACAGCAAAGAAATCCCCTCGGGATACCGGACAAGCGTCCGGCATCCCGGGGGATATTTTTGTTTCAGCTCCGTTTTGCTTATAACCCGCTCTTATCCAAAGAGCGCATT
The DNA here is from genome assembly GCA_017522015.1 of Oscillospiraceae bacterium. Lineage (GTDB taxonomy): Bacteria > Bacillota > Clostridia > Oscillospirales > Oscillospiraceae > SIG483. The sequence goes on from JAFXAW010000012.1 coordinate 62,915, forward strand.
TTGCGGCACGGAGAATGCTTGCAATCCGGTTAAAGCAATGGTAAACTGTAAGCAGGCAAAGTAATATCCCCACAAAAATAATGACAGAGGTGTTGCAGATGTCAGCGGATTCCAACTGTGTTGAAAAAGTCTCCATTGAGGTTCTCAACCCGAAGGGCGCTTTGGCGTCTCCGAAAGTGGAGGGGCTTCATGCGCCGCGCCCGGCAGATTTGAACGGCAAACGGATTGCTCTGCTCAGCGAGAGACCGGACGCCGTAGTCTTTTTTAAGGCCGTTGGCGCGCTGCTGAAAGCGCGCTTTCCGGATTGTTCCCTTGTGTCCTTCCCGTCCTACTGCAATCCCCTCATCGGCGACAACACGCAGGAGGTTGCCGCGAATTGCGACGTCTGGCTGCAGGGCGTGAAGACCGCAACGAACAGCTGGTTCGACGGGGATGTGACGATGGAAAAGCTCGGCAAGCCCGGCGTTTCCTTCAGCGTGGACAGCCTCTGCGCGCAGAAAACCGCCGTTGCCGAGGCAAACGGCATTGGCGCGATCCGCCTGATCTCCGTTCCCTCGCTGGCTTATTCCAAAGCGAAAGCAAATCCGGCGCTGATGGAGGATCTGGCCGCATCTCTGATCGACGAGATCGTGGAGGCTCTCACCTCCCCGCTCACGGAGGCGGAGATCAATCCGCCGCAGCCGGAATATGACGATTCTCCGGTGACCTTTACCGGCGAGAGCTATGATGAGGTTCTGGAGCAGTATCAGGATTACTGCATCCAAAACAAGCTTTGCGACGGTTTCCCCGTCATCCCGCCGACGCGCAAGCGCGTGGACGAGATGCTGCGGGGCACCAGCTACGCGCCGGACAAGGAGATCGGCATCGTCATGCCCCGAGGGGGAATCGCGACGGTGGAGAAGATCGCGATCAACGCGGTCATGGCGGGCGCGAAGCCCGAATATCTGCCCGTGATCATCGCCATGCTCGAATGCATCTCCGACCGGGATTTTAACCAGTTCCACATCTCGGCAGGCATTCTCCCGGTCTACTGGATCAGCGGACCGATCATTGAAGAGCTGGGCATGAACAACGACATCAACTATCTCGGCCCCGGCAACAAGGTCAACAATACCATCGCCAGAGCCGTCGCTCTCTGCCAGATCAACATCGGATGGCGCGATCTGAGCGTCTACGGTTCTCCCGGCGGCACCGGCAAGGCGGACAACTTCACCAACTATCTGATTCCGGAAAACCTGCGCTACGGCCCGTGGGAGGAATCCTACGCCGTATCCAGAGGCTACAAGGCGGAGGAGAGCATCGTTTCCGCCTGTGAGTTCCTTGAGATGCATTACGGCCTCCGCGAGACACACACCGCCTCTTTTGACGCCGCGCTGCGGGCAATCGCAAAAGTCTTCGACGTGAACAAAGTCGATCTCTACGGCTCCGTTGGCGGCAAGGCCCCCGGCACGGATGCCCCGCGCTACATTGTGGTGCTGCATCCGACCTTCGCCCACCAGATTGCGGAACAGGGCCTTGACCGGCGCTCCTTTGTGCAGAAGATCTATGACATGACTGCCATCAACTGGGATAAGATGAGCGAGGAAGCGCAGGCGAAGTTCCGGCAGGAGGTCATTGACGGCAAGTGGGGGCGTCTGCGGGAGGCGGACTGCAAGCCCGGGCTTCTGCTTGAACCCTTTAATGATATAGACAATGTTGCCGTTCTTGTTTCGGGCAACTGGTGCGGCAGAACCGCGGTGTACAAAACCTCCTGCGGTTCGACGGCGTGGATGGCGGAACGTCCGGCCGATTTTGTCCCCCGCCCGTATATGACCAAGGTCATCCACGGCGCGACCATGACAGAAGCAGGCAAATAAGTTTTCCGGCTTTTGGTGCGTACTTCAGCAAAAACAAGCCGGAAGTCCCGGGATCGGGGCTTTCGGCTTATCTTTTCTCTGCACTGCATTTGCACATAAAACATGTGTGCGTTTTTCACATTTTTTGCAGCGCAAATTTTACAAACGCTTTTTGCTGTGATGTGATAAAATCCTATTTATACCGCACAGCCAAAAAGACTAAACGAGGTAAAACAATGGAGCAAACAATTCACGGCAGGATCTACGATATACAGGGATTTTCCGTGCAGGACGGCCCCGGGATCCGCACAACGGTGTTTCTGAAAGGCTGCCCGCTGCGCTGTCCGTGGTGCCACAGCCCGGAATCCCAGTCCTTTGAGATGCAGCTTTCCTGGATGGCGGCGCGCTGCGTCGGCTGCGGCCGCTGCGCCATGAGCTGTCCGCAAAATGCGATCACCCGCGGCGATCCAAAGCCGCCCGGCCCGGACGGCACAGTGACCTACGGCGTCAAGGTGGATCGGAGCGTCTGTGACAGCTGCTGGAAATGCACGGAGGCCTGCCTGCACAACGCGATGTACATCTGCGGCGAGGACTACACGGTGGAGAGTGTTCTGGAGCGTGTTTTGCGCGACCGGCCTTTCTACAAATCTTCCGGCGGCGGCGTAACCATATCCGGCGGTGAGGCGCTGGCGCAGCCGGAATTCACCCTTGCACTGCTCAAGGCACTCAAGGCGGAGGACATCCACACCGCATTGGATACAACGGGCTTCTGCGCAAGCGAAATCATCGACAGCGTTCTCCCCTATACGGATTTGTTCCTGTACGACCTCAAGCTCATGGACAGCGCGCGGCACAAAGAGGTCATCAAGGTGCCGAACGAGCGGATTTTGTCCAACGCCAGGCACATTGCGGAAAAGGGCGGCAAGATGCAAATCCGCATCCCGCTGATTCCGGAGATCAACATGGACGAGGAGAACCTGCGCGCCACGCTTGATTTCTGTCTGTCCCTGGGCGAGGCGGTCACTTCGGTGCAGCTTCTCCCCTACCATGAGCTCGGCCTTTCCAAGTATGCGCGTCTGGGCGTGATGGAAGGTGTCTTCTCCAGCTATACACCCGACCCGAAGTGGGTGGAGGAGATCCGCGATATGTTTGTAAGCGCCGGCGTGCCCACCGTGATTCATTAAGGCGCGCGCCGTCAAAATATTGATAAGTAAAATAATAATATAAAAGGATCAGAAAGGAGAGTCCCTTATGAAGTATGAGCTGTCCCCCATTTCCCCGAGGCTGAAGCGCGTCCGCGAAAAGTATCGCGCAACGCGTCCCTGGCTGGATGTCACGCGCTACCGCATCGTTACGGAGTTCTATCAGGAGAATATCCAGACCGACGGCATTCTCAAGCGGGCTTTGAGCTTCAAGAACCTCTGCGAAAAGCTTCCCATCATCATGAAGGAAGAGGAGCTCATTGTCGGAAGCTATGCCGAAGGCTACATCGGCGCTGCGCTTTATCCGGAGCTGGGAATCAACTCCATCATCAGCATGGTGGAGGACCTCAAGCGCAATGATGAGAAGAGCTCGTTCCGCGCAACGCCGGAGGTTATTGACTACATCCTTTCCACCGCGGATTTCTGGAAGGTGCACTGCTCCAGCTCCAAGCTGGATGCCTACATCCCCGAGGCCTACAAGAAAATCGCCGGCAGCGGCGTTATCTCCTTTGCTCCGCAGAACATGGCTTCGATGCCTGTCGGCCACTTCTGCACCAACTATAACAAGGCCATCCGCGTCGGCTTCAAGGCGATCAAGGCCGAGGCTGAAGGCTATATGCGTCAGCTGGAGGAAACCGGCTTTGCCGGCGAAGACGCCAGCCGTTATCACTTCTACCGTTCCATCTGCATCGTCTGCGACGGAATCATGCTCTTTGCAAAGCGCTATGCCGCCGAGTGTGCGCGCCGCGCCGAAGCGGAGACAGATCCCGTCCGCAAGGCGGAGCTGGAGCGCATCGCGGACACCATGGGCTGGGTTATGGAGAACCCCGCGCGCGACTTCCGCGACGCGATTCAGGCGCTCTGGTTCTACCAGATGTGCGTCTATCTCAACGCCAACCTCCACGGCTGCAGCATCGGCCGAGTGGATCAGTATCTCGGCTCCTATCTGGAGGCGGATCTGGCCTCCGGCGCCATCACGCGCGCCGAGGCGCAGGAGCTCATGGATCTCTACGTGATGAAAACCGCGGAGCTCTGCAGCCCCACCAACTGCGGCAAGATCAAGGGCAAAACCAGCTACACGAACGGTAGCCTCATCACCGTGGGCGGCATTGACGCAGAAGGCAAGGACGCCACAAACACCGCAACCTACATGATGCTCGAGGCCGTCGGCCGTCTGAAGATGGTCACGCCTCCCATCGCGCTGCGCATGAACCGCAACGCGCCGAAGGAGCTTTGGGCCTGCGCGCTGGCAGTGAACCAGCAGGGCGGCGGCGGACTGCCGAGCTACTATTCCGACGACGTGATTATGAAGGCGCTCGTCAAGCGCGGCATTGCCGAGGACGAAGCCTGGGATTACTGCGTTGTCGGCTGCGTGGAGCCCTCTCTGGGCGGCGCGGAATGGCCTGCCTGCGGCGGCACCGGCGGCGACTCCTTTATGAACATCGTAAACGTCTTCATGATGGCCATCAACGACGGCAAAAACCCGCTGGTCCGTGCTGACGGCACCGTCAACGAAACGCAGTTTGGACCCCGCACCGGCTATCTCTACGAGATGAACTCCATTGAGGAGGTCAAGGAGGCCTTCCTCACCCAGCTCAGATACTGGGTGCAGTGGAACGTGAACATGATCAACATCTATGAGTCTGTGACGCCGATGTATATGCCCCGTCCGGTGGTTTCCGCGACCATGAAGGGCTGCATGGAAAAGGGCAAGGACGTCACGGAGGGCGGCGCGCGCTACAACTCCACCGGTCTTTCCGCCATCGGCCTCGGCAACGTCACCGACTGCTTCTACATCACCGAGCGCCTGTGCTTCGTGGACAAGAAATGCACGACGCGCGAGCTCTACGATGCCCTCACGCACAACTGGGAAGGCTATGAGGAGCTGCGTGACTACATCAACAACCGTCTGCCGCGTTACGGCAACGCCGTTCCGGAGGTTGACCGCTACTGCGAGTGGATTGCAAAGTCCTATGCCGACATCGCCAACAGCAAGACCGGTCCCCGTGGCCGCTACTCTGCGGGTCTGTATCCGGTCACGATGAACATTGCACTCGGCAAGCAGACGGCCGCAACGCCCGACGGACGTCTGGCCGGCGAGCCGCTGGCAGACGGCATCTCCGCCGTGCAGGGCATGGACAAGAACGGCCCCACCTCCATCCTGTGCTCGGTGGACTGCTTTGACCACAGCGAGTTTTCCAACGGCACGCTGCTGAACATGAAATTCCACCCGACCGTGCTTTCCAGCGAGGACGGCTTTGATAAGCTGGTCAATCTGATGCAGGCGCACTTCTTCCAGCTGGGCGGCATGCAGATGCAGTTCAACATTGTCTCTGCGGATACGCTGCGCGACGCGCAGAAGAATCCCGAGAACTATAAGGATCTCGTCGTGCGCATTGCCGGCTTCTCCGCTTACTTTGTGGAGACCTTCAAGAATTGTCAGGACGACCTCATCCGCCGCACCGAGCTTGGCATGTAAGGCTTTCTGACATCCGAAAACAAAAAGAAACGGCAAAGGGGCTGTGAAGTCCGGAGCTTTTGATCGCTCCGGACTTCACAGCCCCGGTTTTTCAGGCATATGTCGCTGTCACATGGAAAAAAGGCAGAAAAAAGGCGCTCATATATGAGCGCCTTTTTTCCAGACAGATAAAGTCTTACTGGCCTTCTCTCATGCGAGCGAAGCAATCGCTGCAGTAAACAGGGCGATCAGACTTGGGCTCGAACGGAACGCGAGCCTCGCCGCCGCAATTTGCGCAGACAGCAGTGAAGTACTCACGGGGGCCACGAGCCGCGTTCTTGCGCGCGTCACGGCAGGGCTTGCAGCGCTGGGGCTCATTCTGGAAGCCGCGCTCCGCGTAAAACTCCTGCTCACCGGCGGAGAAGATAAACTCTGCGCCGCACTCTTTGCAAACCAGTTTCTTGTCTTCGAACATTTTACATCCTCACTTTACTCTGAGAGCCTACCCTTTCGGGCTGAAATATTGCGTCAGCTTTCGCTGAATTCGCCAAGGTCATAGTACCGGGCCAACTTGCGCCTGATACGCTGCACCGCGTTATCCACCGATTTGACGGACCTTCCCGTCCGTTCGGCCATTTCCTGATAGGACAAGCCTCTCAAAAACAGCTCCAGCACCTCGTGCTCATACTCGGACAAACGCTGTGCAATATTTTCATTGAATTCATCTGCGCTCTCTCTGGCCAGTACCATTTCCTCAGGAACACGGCGGAACGCGATCTTGGATTTGTTTGCAGAACCCTCATCCTCAAGCATCACATTTTCAAGCGAAACGCCTTGATTCAGAGGCTGATGTTTTAATCTGGAAGCTGCGCGGATCGCAGAACGCAACCGGTTGCGGATACAGGTTTCTGCATACGCCTGAAACGAAACCTGCTCGCCCGGGTCATATTCCCGAATCGCAGAGAGCAAGCCGAACATGCCCTCCTGCGTGAGGTCCTCACTGTCGCCGCCCGCGAGGAAATAGGGCCGTGCACACGCACGCACCAGTCGGCTGTATCGCATGGCCAAAGCCTCTTCCGCTTCCCGGTTTCCGGCCGCGACCAACGCAAACAGCGCTTGCTCTTCCTGCTTATTGTACTTTTCTTCCATTTTTCTTATCACTTAGCGCCATTATATGCGCGTTTTTGCCACTTGTCAAGAATATTTGTAAAATATCTTGAATGATCTTATGGATTCATGTGATTTTTTATTAATTTTGTCAAAAATTCAGCCGTCTGCTCTGCAAGTTCCTGCGTCTGCGCCTCCACCATCACGCGGATGAGCGCCTCCGTTCCCGAGGGACGGACCAGCACTCTTCCCTGCCCCGGGATGGCCGCCTCCGCTTCTTTGATTTCGCGCAGCAGCTGCTCATTTTTCATGATCGCTTCCTTGATGCTGTTTCCGCCTTCGACGGCTATGTTCTTGAGCACCTGCGGGAAGGCCGGGACTTCGGCAGCCAGCTCGGAAAGCTTTTTGCCGCTCGCGCACAGGACGCTGAGGAACTTGACGGCGGTCAACTGTCCGTCGCCGGTGGTCACATCGTCTAAAAAGATCATATGGCCGGACTGTTCTCCGCCCAGATTGTAGCCACCCTCAAGCATCTTCGCCAGCACATTGCGGTCGCCAACCGCTGCGCAGTGCAGCGTGATACCGTTTTCCTCCGCAAAAACATGCAGGCCGAGGTTCGACATCACGGTTGCCACGATGCTCTCGCCCTTGAGCTTGCCCTTTTGCAGCATGTCGCGGCCGATGATTCCCATGATCTTATCGCCATCCACCAGCTCGCCGCGCTCGTCCATCACCAGGCAGCGGTCAGCATCCCCGTCAAAGGCGATGCCGATGTCATAGCCGCCGGCCGTAACCATGCGGCTGAGCAGCTCCATATGCGTGGAGCCGCAGCCGTCGTTGATGTTGCAGCCGTCCGGATGATCCTGAATGAGCTCAAGGGAAATCGGGAAACGGCTGAAGATTTTGCTCGCAGTGCGGGTAGCTGCGCCGTTGGCACAGTCGATAATCACCTTCAGGCCCGCAATCTCCCCCTCCGCGCAGGAAACGATATGCTCGACATACTGCTCGGCATATTCCCCACCGCGGTCAATGAACCGGCCGATCTCCCCGCCGCGGCAGACCTTCAGCTCCTCTTCCCCGTCCAGCAGCGCTTCAATCCGCGCCTCCAGTTCATCGGAGAGCTTGAAGCCCTTTGCGTTGAAGATTTTGATTCCGTTATCCTCGAACGGATTGTGGGACGCGGAAATCACAATGCCCGCATCCGCTTCGCTCTGCGCGGTTATGTACGCAACGGCCGGCGTCGGGATAACGCCCAGACGGATCACATCCGCGCCTGCCGTGAAAAGTCCCGCCGCCAAAGCGGCTTCCAGCATATCTCCTGAAATGCGGGTGTCCTTTCCGATCGTAAAGATCGGACGCTCATGCCCAGCTTCGGCCAGCACCATAGCCGCCGCCTGACCCACGCGGAAAGCAAGCTCTGCATCCAGCCCGGCGTTGACTACGCCGCGGATGCCGTCAGTACCGAAATATTTACCCACCGGTATTTCCCCCTCACATATCCAGCTGTTCCTGGCCGAGATAGGCCAGACCGAGATGCTCGTAGGCGCGCCGTGTCACACAGCGGCCGCGCGGTGTGCGAATCAGGAAACCCTGCTGCAGCAAATAAGGTTCATAGACGTCCTCGAGCGTTACCGTCTCCTCGTTGATCGTGGCGGAGAGCGTTTCGAGCCCGACAGGGCCGCCGTTGTAGTAATCAATGATGCTGCGGAGCATCAGCCGGTCGGTTGCGTCCAGGCCGCAGTCATCCACCTCCAGCTTCGTGAGCGCAGCGTCCGCAACCTCTTTTGTGATCACGCCGTCTGCGCGCACCTGTGCAAAATCGCGCACGCGGCGCAGCATACGGTTGGCGATACGAGGTGTGCCGCGGGAACGCGCGGCGATCTCATATGCGCCCTGCGTTTCAATGGCAATGTTCAGAATGCCCGCCGAGCGCTCCACGATCCGGCGCAGCTCCTCAACCGTATACAGCTCCAGCTTAAGGATCACGCCAAAACGGTCGCGCAGGGGCGCGGTGAGCTGGCCGGAGCGCGTCGTCGCGCCGATCAGCGTAAACTTCGGCAGGTCCAGCCGGATGGAATTTGCACTCGGCCCCTTGCCGATGATGATGTCGATGGAATAATCCTCCATCGCGGGATAAAGGATCTCCTCCACCGAGCGGTTGAGCCGGTGAATCTCGTCCACAAACAGAATGTCGTTCTCCTGCAGATTCGTCAGCAGCGCGGCAAGGTCGCCCGCCTTTTCAATGGCAGGCCCGCTCGTGATGCGCATATTCACGCCCATCTCGTTTGCAATGACCGCCGCGAGCGTCGTTTTGCCGAGGCCCGGAGGGCCGTGCAGCAGCACATGGTCAAGCGGCTCGTTTCGCTTTCGGGCCGCCTCGATAAACACGCTGAGATTGTCCTTGGCCTTTTCCTGGCCAATGTATTCCGAAATATTTTTCGGCCGCAGAGAACCTTCGCTCACATCCTCCGGCAAAATGCTTGCGGAGGTCACCAGATTCTCGGCAAAGCTGTTGGAATATTCAATGCTCATAGCTGCCTCACTTTATCATGCGCCGCAGCGCCAGCTTGATGATCTCATCGACCGCCAGATCCTGTGCGTCGATGCCCTTGAGCGCAGCGCTGATCTCCGCGCTGCTGTAACCGAGAACCGCCAGCGCAGCGGCGGCATCCGAAGCTTTCGAGCTCCCGACGGGCGCCGCGCCCGACGGCATGCCGGACATGCCGGAAAACTCCGGCGCCTGCTTGCTCATCTTGTCCTTCAGCTCCAGAATCACGCGCTGGGCAATTTTCTTCCCGATGCCCGGGGCGACGGTCAGCGCCCGCTCGTCACCGGTCAGGATGGCCATGGCCAGCGTGTCCGGCGTGCTGGAAGAAAGGATGGAAAGCGCGGCCTTCGGGCCGACGCCGGAAACGCCGATGAGCTGCTCGAAGCAGCGCTTCTCGCCCAGCGTCAGGAAACCGTACAGGTCGAAGCAATCCTCCCGCACATTCAGGTATGTATACAGCTTCGCGCGCTCACCGACTCGCAGCCCCGCAAGGGTGTTTGTCGTGGTGTTGAGCGCATAACCCACGCCGCCGCAGTCCACCACGGCCAGCATGTTCAGAATATCGGTCACTTTTCCTTCTATATGGTAGAACACGGATCAAATCCTCCTCTGCGCAGCAGCGATGTGCTGCTGCGGGCATGACACAGGGCGATTGCAACCGCGTCCGCCGCATCGTCCGGCTTCGGCGGCGAACTGAGATGCAGAATGCGCGTGACCATGTCAATCACCTGCTTTTTTTCTGCTTTTCCATAGCCGACAACGGCCTGCTTCACCTGCGAGGGTGTATACTCAAAGATCTCCACGCCGAGCTGGTAAGCCGCGAGCAGAATCACGCCCCTGCCGTGCGCCACGGAAATGCCCGTTGTGATGTTTGTGTTGAAAAACAGCTCCTCGACCGCCATGCAATCCGGCGAATAGGTCCGGATCAGATCGCTCAGATCTCTGTGAATGCTCTCAAGCCGGCTCGAGAGCATCACGCCTGCAGGCGTTGTAATCACACCGCAGCTGTGAAGCGTCTGTTTTCCTCTGTCCGCGTCAAGTATACTAAAGCCGATCGTGGCAATGCCGGGGTCCACACCGAGTATCCGCATCGTCTCGCCTTTCTGTTTCGTAATTGTTTCTCGCGCCTGCGCAGCACCATTGTTTTCCTTACTAATACATTATTATACTATAGCACGTTTCAAACTCGAAAGCAATCCCGGGTTTTGGCGCTTCCCGTCACTTTCTGCGACGGCAGAGATATCTCTGCCATATCCCCAAGGCCGGGCAACGCGGCATTTGTATTGAGCAAATCACCTCCATCCGCCAGGGCAGATGGAGGTGATTGTTTTCGGCAAAATTCCCATCAGACCAGCAGACGGAATTGCCGGATATTTTTTTACCCGCGCCGGTTGCGCTGATAGATCAGCCAGAGCCCGCGCATAATAAGCTGCTCGTCCACAACGATCTCTCTGCGGCAAAACGGGGTTACGCTCGCAGCGAAGTCACCCGTCGCCACGACGCTCACCTGCTTGCCCAACTCCGCTTCAATGCGTTCAATCAGTCCGTCAAGCATGGCGGCCGTACCGTAGATCAGGCCGCTGCGCATGCCGTCAATGGTGCTTTTGCCGATGACGTGCGCGGGCGGCTGAAGCCCGACGTTTGGAAGCTGCGCCGTTCTTCTTGCCAGCGCGGTTCCGGAGACGGCCACACCCGGACAGATCGCACCGCCAATGTAGCTGCCGTTCTCATCGAGCACGCCGATGGCCGTTGCCGTGCCCATGTCGATCGTCACGCAGGGCAGCGGCAGGCTCTGCAGCGCCGCAACCGCAGCTGCAACAAAGTCCCCACCCAGCGCACCGGGGTCATCAATGCGGATCTTCAGCCCCGTTTTGACACCGGGACCCACCACGAGCGGCACCTGCTTTGTCAGCCGCAGGATAACGGCCGAGAGCGTCTGCGTCAGCTGCGGAACGACAGAGCAGATCACGGCACCCTCGATTGCGCCCAGCTCCGCTCCGCAGGCCGCGGCCGAGAAGCTGACCAGCGCTGCATATTCGTCCGTCGTGCGGCTCAGGTCAGAGGAAAGGCGGAAGGTGAACCTCGCCTCGCCGTCTTCCATACCGCTGATGACAATGTTGGTGTTGCTGATATCCAAAGTCAGAATCATTCTACTTCACGCTCCTACCGGGAATACTCTAACAAATACGAACGGGAATGTCAAAATAAACTCGCGAACGCTTGCATTTTTTGCACAAGCTGTTATAATTAAGCAAGAGCATACTGAAAAGTTGCACAGGAATCAAATTTGAAAGGAAGTATACCTATGAGCTACAAGATCGTTCGCAAAGAGGATGCATATCCCTATGAGGCTGCCAAGCACTACAACATGCTGGCCACCCGCCTGCACAACCCCGTGGACGTCAATGACGGCGTTCTGACTGTTGGCCTGTCCCACTTCCTCCCCGGCGGCGGCTGCGAGTTCGGCAACAACGCCATGGAGTCTGTCTACTACGTCATCTCCGGCGAGCTGACCCTGAAGACCGAGGACGTCGAGACCGTTCTCAAGCCCGGTGACACCTTCCACTGCGGACCTGGCACCAACAAGGCCATCCACAACAACGGCACCGAGACCGTCAAGATGCTCGTCGTGCTCACCAACCCCAACGCGAAATAAGCACATCTTCAAAAAGACGGACAGCAAAGGCTGTCCGTCTTTTTTGTTGTTCACATTCCATTTTCAAAGCTCAACCACTGCAATTTTTGCAAGATTCGCCAATCTATATTGCAAATTGCCTGTCATTCGCCGAATTGCAGCCCGTTTTTTTGGGAATGTATCCATTGACGAAAGCGGACAGCTAAAGCTATACTACTATCATTATATTGAAATCCGATCCCAAGGAGGCCGTGACATGGACGCCATCAACTGCACAAGATCCGATGAGAACCTTGCTGCGCTTTGCAGCATGTACGCCGCCGGCAATCATATCGACACAAAAGGATACCGCCGCCACGAGGTCAAGCGCGGTCTGCGCAACGCGGATGGCACCGGTGTCCTCGCCGGACTTACACAGATCGGCAACGTCCTCGGCTACTATGTGCAGGACGGTGAGCGCTATCCCATGCCCGGCCGGCTGTACTTCCGCGGCATCAATGTGGAGGAGCTTGTCAACGGCTTCATGAGCGAAGACCGCTTCGGCTATGAGGAAACGGTCTATCTGCTGCTGTTCGGCGAGCTGCCCACAGAGGCGCAGATGCAGGCTTTCCATGACATTATGGATGAGTATCGCGAGATGCCCCACCGCTTCACGGAGGATATGATCCTCTCTGCGCCGAGCCGCGACGTGATGAACAAGCTCGCCCGCTCGGTGATGGCCATGTATTCCTACGATCCGGATCCGGAAAACAACAGCTATACGGAGCAAATGCGAAAGGCGCTGCATCTCATCGCCCGCTGCCCGACTCTGGTTGCGCACGCGCTTGCCGCCAAAAAGCACTATTACGACAACGAGAGTCTGGTTCTCCACCGCCCGAAGGCCGGATTGACCATCGCGGAAAACTTCCTGCACGCCGTGCGGCCGGACAATCAGTTCACCAAAGAGGAGGCGCGGCTGCTCGACCTGTGCATGGTGCTGCATGCCGAGCACGGCGGCGGTAACAACTCCGCTTTCGCCTGCCGCGTTCTGTCTTCCTCCGGCACGGACATCTATTCCTCCATCGCAGCAGCCGTCGGCTCGCTGAAAGGACCTCGGCACGGCGGTGCGAACATGAAGGTCATGGAGCAGTTCGACATGCTGGAGGCGCGCATCCGCGACTGGAAGGATGAAGACGAGATCTCCGCAAATCTCCGGCTGATCGCAAACAAGGAGATTGGCGACGGCAGCGGCCTCATCTACGGCATTGGCCACGCCATCTACACGCTCTCCGACCCCCGCGCCGTTCTCCTCAAGCGTTTTGTCCGCTCCGTTGCGGAAAGCAAGGGCATGACCGATGAGCTGGATCTGTTCGAGGCCGTCGAGCGTCTTGCTCCCGCCGTGCTCAACAGCCACCGTGACGAGAACCGTGTTTACTGCGCGAATGTGGATATGTATTCCGGCCTTGTCTACAAGATGCTCGGCATCCCGGTTGAGCTGTACACGCCGCTGTTTGCCATGGCGCGCATGGCCGGTTGGTGCGCACACCGCATTGAGGAAATCTGCAACGCCAACAAAATCATCCGTCCGGCCTACAAAAACATCACCAAGGCACGTCCTTTCACCCCGCTCAGCCAGCGGTAAACCTCATAAGCAAAGCGGAGCATGGAGCATACCTGCTCCGCTTTGCTTATGCCCGAAAGCAGCTGCATCGCCAGATACTTCGCTGCTTGATGCTTTACAGCAGCACATTTCTATGATAGCATGGACACAAAATAACCGCCCCGGATATTGGAAGGAGAATCGCCATGCAGACTGTTGACCATGTCCATCTGAGCGAGGACGAGAAGGAACTGATCATTCTCGACCAGACACAGCTTCCCAACCGCCGGATCTATCTCCGCCTGCGCAGCAGAGAGGAGCTTTTCCGGGCAATCAAGGAGCTGCAGGTGCGCGGCGCGCCCGCCATCGGCATCTTTGCGGGCTTCGCCATGTATGTTCTGGCGCAGCAGTATGACAGGGAGGAATTCCTCTCCCGCTTCCGGGAAGACGCGGCCTATCTCAACTCTTCCCGCCCCACAGCGGTCAATCTGAGCTGGGCGCTCCGGCGCATGACCCGCACGGCGGAGGAAAGCGGCGGCGATCTGCGCGCACTCCGTGCGGAATGTCAGGCCATTCTGGACGAGGACATCGCCATGTGCACCGCCATTTCGGAGCACGGGCTGAGCCTTCTGAAAGAGGGAGACGGCGTGCTGACCCACTGCAACGCAGGCCCCATCGCCACCTCGCGCTACGGCACCGCCATCGGTCCGATCCTCCTTGCGCAGGAGCGGGGCATCCGGCTGCGCGCTTTTTGCGACGAGACGCGTCCGCTTTTGCAGGGCGCGCGGCTCACAAGCTGGGAGCTTCAGAACGCGGGGGTGGACACCACGCTCATCTGCGACAACATGGCCGCGACTGTCATGTCGCAGGGAAAAATCCAGTTTTGTTTCGTCGGCTGCGACCGGGTGGCCGCCAACGGGGATACTGCCAACAAGATCGGCACCTACGGCGTGGCCATTCTGGCAAAGCACTTTGGCATCCCGTTTTACGTTTTGGGGCCTTCCTCCACCATTGATATGGCCTGTGCCACGGGAAAGGACATTCCTGTGGAGCTCCGCGAGGCGGATGAGATCCGCAGCAAATGGTATCGTGAACCGATGGCGCCGGAGGGCGTAAAGTGCTACAACCCCTCTTTTGATGTGACGGATCACAGCCTCATCTCCGGAATCATCACGGAAAAAGGCATCTGCCGCCCGCCGTATACGGAAAGCCTCAAGGCGCTGTTCGAGTAAATACACAACCGGGTTTCGTGGCCGCACCCTCCCGCGCGGCGGGTTTCGCACCCATAACCCGGAACGAGAAAAAGGATAAAAGGAGAATTTACCATGTCAGAGCTTCGTTCCTCTCCCTCCACTTCCATTGTGGCGGATCCCGACCTGATCGCCAAGGTCGTTCTGATGCCCGGCGATCCGCTCCGCGCCAAAACGGTTGCGGAGAAATTTCTGGAAAATCCCGTCTGCTTCAACACCGTACGCAACATGCTCGGCTACACCGGCCTGTATAAGGGGCGGAAAATTTCCGTCATGGGCAGCGGTATGGGCGTTCCCTCTGCCACGCTGTATATCCACGAGCTCTTTCACTTCTTTGATGTGGACGCCGTGATCCGCATTGGCTCGGCCGGCGGCCTCGGCGAGGACGTTCAGGTGCGTGAGCTGGTCGTGGCCATGACCGCCTCCACCAACAGCGACTACGCCCGGCAGTACCAGTTCCCGGGTCTTCTGGCACCGCAGGCGGACTTTTCGATGCTTCGCACGGCCGTGGAGATCGCCGAGCAGAAGGGCATCCCAACCCGGGTCGGCAGCGTCTTCACCTCCGACCAGTTCTACAACGCCAATCCCCGCGCCAACGAGCAGTACCGTGACATGGGCCTGCTGGCTGTGGAGATGGAGACGGCGGGCATCTACTGGGAAGCGATGGCCTCGCACAAGAAAGCCCTGAGCCTGCTTTCCATTTCGGATCACATCTTCACCGGGGCTTCCCTCTCCGCCGAAGAGCGGCAAAATTCCTTCACGGACATGATGGAAGTGGCGCTTGAGACGGCCTGGACCGTCGCGGAATAAGGCATCCCGACGCGCAAAACAAGCAGGAATCGCCGGGCATTGAATCCGTCGACGGCCTTGCTGATTTATTTCTCAATTTTTGAAAGTTTTTCTTGCAATCACAGAAATGCTGTGATATAATGCCAACGCATTTTGCGGGCTGAGCCCGCATATCAAGGCGGTCCGCTGCCGGATTGTGCTGTGTGCCACGGTATGAACGTCTGTAGAAAAGGAAGGATTTTTTATGGATCTCATCAAAACCCTCACCGAGCAGTACATGAAGCCTGAGCTTCCCGCGCTGAACGTCGGTGACACCGTTCGCGTTACCGTCCGCGTCAAGGAAGGCAGCCGCGAGCGCACCCAGGCCTTTGAGGGCATCATCATCGCCAAAAAGCACGGCGGCATCAACGAGACGATCACCGTGCGCCGCATCAGCTACAATGTCGGCTGCGAAAAGGTGTTCCCCGTCCACTCCCCCACGATCGTTTCCGTGGACACCATCCGTCGCGGTAAGGTTCGCCGCGCGAAGCTGTATTACCTGCGCGACCGCGTGGGCAAGAAGGCCAAGGTCAAAGAGCGTCTGTAAGGCAATCATGCCTAAGACAAACAGGGTTTCCGGTTTTCGGAAGCCCTGTTTTTCTATTCATTTCTCAATATGCACACAAAAATTGACTTTTCCCGACTGCCGTGGTAAATTATTTGGTATGCTGCCGTGTGTATCGGGGCACGTTTTGGAATCAGATGTCGAATGCGCTTCATGCGCTCTTACAGGATAAAGAATAAAAGGAGAGAGAGCACAGATGGATATTTTCGAAAAATGCTTCAACTACAAGCAGGCAGATGAGCTGCGCGCGCAGGATCTGTTCCCCTATTTCCGCGAGCTGCAATCCCGTCAGGACGTGGAAGTCATCATGGAGGGCAAGCGCCGCATCATGCTCGGCTCCAACAACTATCTCGGCCTGACCACGAATCCGGAGATCATCGCCGCAGGCGTAAAAGCGCTTGACGAATACGGCACCGGCTGCTCCGGCTCCCGTCTGCTCAACGGAACGCTGGTTCTGCACCTGCAGTTTGAAAAGGAGCTTGCTGAATTCCTTGGCGTAGGCGACGTGGCAACCTTCCCCTCCGGCTTTCAGTCCAACCTCGGCATCATTTCCGCGCTCGTCGGCCGTAATGACTATGTGATTTGCGACAAGGAAAATCACGCGAGTATCTATGACGGCTGCAAGCTCTCTTACGGCAAGATGCTCCGCTATCGCCACAGCGACATGGCGGATCTTGAAAAGCAGCTTCAGCGTGTTCCGGAAGAGGCCGGCTGCCTGATCGTGACGGACGGCGTGTTCTCCATGGCCGGTGACATTGCCAAGCTTCCCGAAATCGTGGCGCTTGCGAAGAAATATCACGCGCGTGTCATGGTCGACGACGCGCACGGCTTTGGTATCCTCGGCAAGGGCGGCCGCGGTACGGCCAGCCACTTCGGTCTGGAAAAAGACGTCGATGTCATCATGGGCACCTTCTCCAAGTCCCTTGCTTCGCTGGGCGGCTTCATGGCGGCGGACGCAAAAGTCGTGGACTATATACGCTGCAACTCCCGTCCCTATATCTTTGCCGCTTCGGTTCCGCCCGCAAGCATCGCCGTGGCAAACGCTTCCCTGCGCTATCTTGCCGCGCATCCTGAGATGCCGGTCAATCTGCTCGCCAACGCGCAGTATATGCGCGAGAAGCTGCGCGCCAACAACATTCAGATCATCGACGCGGAGACGCCCATCATCCCCATCTTTACATATGATCCGATCGTCACGCTCCAGGCACAGAAGGAGCTCTACGATCGCGGTGTATACGTCAACGCCACGCTGCCGCCCGCCTGCGCGCCCGGCGAGTGCCTGCTGCGCTGCACCCTGATGGCAACGCACACGAAGGAACTCATCGACGAGGCGACGGAGATCATTGTCGATGTACTCTCCAACTATGAACTCAAAAAATAAGCCTGTTGTCGTCATCACCGGCGGCAGCAGCGGTATTGGAAAGGCAGCAGCGGCGCTTTTTGCTGCGCGCGGCTGCCTCACCTATGAACTCAGCCGCAGCGGTGCTGACACCGAAAGCATCCGCCACATCACAGCGGATATGACGGATGAGCAGAGCGTTTCCGACGCTGTTGACCGGATTCTGTCCGAGTGCGGGAAGATTGACATTTTCGTCTGCAACGCAGGCTGGGGCATCTCCGGCGCGGTGGAATTCACGGAAACGGAGGCCGCGCAGCGTTTATTTGACGTCAACTTTTTCGGCGTTCTGCGCTGCATCCGCAAGGTCGTGCCCGTCATGCGTGCGCAGAAAAGCGGACGCATCGTCTGCCTGAGCAGCGTGGCAGCGCCCCTTGCCATCCCCTATCAGGCTTTCTATTCCGCAAGCAAGGCCGCGATCAACGACCTTGTGCTTGCGCTGCGCTGCGAGCTGCGGCAGTTCGGCGTAAAGGTGAGCGCCGTGATGCCGGGTGACGCGCAAACCGGCTTCACCGCAAACCGGGAAAAGGCATCTGAGGGTGATGCGCTTTACGGCGGCGCGATTGAGCGCGCCGTCTCCGCCATGGAAAAGGACGAGCGCGGCGGCATGCCGCCCGAAACCGTTGCAAAGAAGATTTATCTTGCGGCAACGAGAAAACACCCGCGTCCTTTCTATGTTGCGGGCGCCAAATACCGCCTGTTTGTGATGATCGCCAAGTTCCTGCCGACCTCCCTCGTCAACTGGATCATCGGCAAAATGTACGGCTGAAAACTGCATTCTGCAAGCAAAAAAGCTTCGGGCTCAACGCCCGAAGCTTTTTTGCTATATCATGCCAAATCCGTCTCAGGATTTGTAATATTCACTGTAGACTTCCGAAAGCGCAACGCCGTTTTCCTTCGCAAGCGCGGCAGCGCTGTCAAATTCCGCCTTTTCCCGGGAAACACCCCAGCCCTCGGCACGTTTGGTGCGGAGCATGCCGAATTTCGTCTCCACGCTGCCCGCAGACGGCGTGAGGAAATATTTGCCGCAGCGCCGCACACGAAGGCCGATGGTACTGGTGTTCTCAAAAATCGCGCGTGCAAGCGCCTCCTCGTCCTCCGGCGCACAAAGCACCGTCAACACATGCCCCGGTCTTCCCTTTTTCATCGTTCCGGGCTGGAGGTACACATCCAGCGCGCCGCGCTCCAGCAGCACAGTCTGCGCGAAAGCAAGCGACTCGGGCGTCATGTCGTCCAGATTGCAGACGAGCTCTGTAATCTCGCCGCGCTGTCCACCGCGCTGCTCGCCAAGCGTTGCGCGCAGGCAGTTCGCTTCCGCAAACTCCCGTTTGCCGAGCCCTGTTCCGATCCGCTGCGGAATCATGTCGGGCTGTGCACCGAATTCCTGCACGAGTTCCGCAAGCAAAGCAGCGCCTGTCGGCGTGCAAAGTTCGCCCTGAATCTCGCCGCCGTAGCAAGGCAGTCCCAGCAGCAGCTGCGCCGTTGCAGGCGCAGGAACTGGCAAAAGTCCGTGTGCACACCGAACCTGTCCCGTGCCGAGACGAATCGGCGAGCAGACGATTTTATCCACGCCGAGCATTTCCGTCAGCAGGCAGACGCCGACGACATCTGCAAGCGCATCCAGCGAGCCAAGCTCGTGAAAATGAATGTGTCCAATCTCCGTCCCATGCACCTTGGCCTCCGCCTCCGCAATGCGGTGATAGACCTTTTTTGCCCGCGCGAGAACAGACTCCGGCAGCGCGAGCGTATCGAGCAGACGGAAAATCTCCTCCGGCGACATGCCGTGGTGGTGATGCTCATGATGATCGTGATGGTCATGGTGTCCATCGTGCTCATGGTGGTCGTGATGACCATGATGTCCATCATGGTCACGGTGCTCATGATGCTCGTCATGCTCGTGGTGGTCATGATCGGCATGCGCGGGATGATCTTCCTCCTCCACGCCGTGAAAACGCAGCTTCATGCGCGTTCCCGCAATGCTGCGGGAAGTGCCTTTTTCTGCCTCGACAGTCAGCCCCGGTATGCCGGCGCCGTGCATGGCGTCCAGAAAAGCAGCACCATCCGGCAACAACTCATAAAGCGCAGCCATCAGCATATCGCCGGCAGCGCCCATGCCGCAGTCCAGATAAATCAGTTTCATTCCTCTGCCCCCTGTTCGTCCGCCGGACTTTCCATCCGGTTGATGCGGTTTGCAAGGAATCCGGCGCCGAAGCCGTTATCAATGTTGACAACGCAGCTTCCCGAAGCGCAGGAGTTGAGCATCGCCAAAAGCGCTGCAACGCCGCCGAAGCTTGCCCCATAGCCAATGCTCGTCGGCACCGCGATCAGCGGGCAATCCGTCAGCCCCCCCACGACGGAGGCCAGCGCGCCCTCCATACCCGCAACGGCAATGATGACGCGCGCGTTCATCAGCTTGTCCGTATTGGCCAGCAGCCTGTGGATGCCGGACACGCCGACATCGTAGAGCCGAGTCACCCGGCTGCCGAGGGTCTCCGCCGTGATGGCGGCCTCCTCCGCAACGGGTATATCGCTCGTTCCGCCGGTTGCAATCACGATGTTGCCAACGCCTTTGACCGGCTTTGGATATGCAATGCCGATTCTGGCATCGGCATGATAACGAAGTTCAACTTCAGAGGCAACGCTTGCCGCCGCATCCGCGCTCAGGCGCGTGATAAGAATATTGTCGTTTCCGGCCTCATGCAGAACGCGGACGATGCCTACGATCTGCTCCGGCGTTTTCCCCGCGCCGTAGATAACCTCCGCCCGGCCCTGACGCAGACTGCGGTGGAGATCCACCTTGGCGTAGCCAAGCTCCTCAAACGGCTCCATGCGCAGGGAGAGCAGCGCATCCTCCGGCGTGACCGAGCCGGAGGCAACCTCCTGCAGCAGACGCAAGGTCTGTTCATTGTGCATAAAACTCAGTCCTCCTGTCTCTCCATTGTCGCCACGATGCGGGAAAAGCATTCAGAGATGTAACCAAAGCTGTTGCGTTGGTGCGGAAGCAGGCATTTGCTGCAGTCCTTGAGGCCGGAGTCCGTCTTGGAGAAGTTCCCGCCACACTTGTCGCCGAGCACGTAGAGCGGGCAATAGCAGAACATGCAGTTAAAATTTTCCGGGTCATCCGTCTTGTGGCAGGGGAAAAATTCACATTCCTTGTGGCTGAAGAAAGAGTAATGCTTTGTCTTCCAATCCTCCTGACTGGACGCAGCCACGCTGCGCAGCGCGCGCACGGCGGGCAGGCGGGTATAAGACGCGGGGCGCAGGCCCTCATAACTGATCGCATAGCCACAGCCGGGAGACGGCTGCCAGGAATAACGGTTCTTGCCCTCGCCGGGGAAGAGATGCGCCATGATCGCCGCGATCACGCCGCCGTGGGTGACAACAATCGCGTTTCCGGCCGCGCCGGCAAGCGCCGTAAAGGCCGCGATCGCGCGCTTTTTCAGCTCCACGCCGCTCTCGCCGTTCGGGCAGACATTCACCTCGTTATCGCCGCTCAGCCATGCGGAAAATGCAGCGTCATCCTTGAGTTCCTCGTAGGAATGCATCTCAAAATCGCCGAAATTCATCTCTCTGAGCGCCGGCAGCTTTTCATGCGGCTGATTGCCCCAGATCAGCTTAAGCGTCTGCTCTGCGCAGAGCATCCCGCTGGTATAAATGCGGCAGTTTTCCGCGGATGGATAGCTGAATTCCTCCGCCGCCTTGCGCAGCTCGGCAGCGCCGGATTTTGTCAGCGGCAGATCCGTCGCGCCGCAGTAAAGCCTGTGCTTGTCCGCGCGCGTCCAGCCATGCCGGATCAGATAGATCTTCTTCATGAAACACCCTCGCCTCCCGGTATTAGGAGCATACTTTTCTAACTGTATATTGTAACATTTCCTTATATGTTTTGTCAATTTCCGCCGCCCGGCTTCGGTGCAAAGAAAGGCCGGGCAAATTATTGCCCGGCGCGCGTTTGTATGCTAAAATATTTGTATGCAATTCATACTCCGGAACTTGACGGTGGTTTTATATGCGAACAACGAATGTGATTGTTTTGCCTTACGACAGAGCATGGGCATCTGCATTTGAAGAAATTAAAAAGGAAATTGAAAACGCGATCGGTGATTTGATTATCGGGATTGAGCATGTTGGAAGCACAGCGGTTGAAGGACTTTCTGCTAAACCGTGCATCGATATTGATGTAGTAATTAAAGATTATTCGGTATTTGAGACTATTGTTTCAAGATTGCAAACGATTGGATATCTACACGAAGGCGATCTCGGGATCAAGGACAGGGAGGCATTTAGCTATCTGGACAAGCCTCATCTGCAGACACACCATCTGTATGTGTGTCCACAGTATTCTGAGGAATTGCGCCGCCATATCACATTCCGGAATTTTTTAAGGAACAACAGCGAAGCAATTCAAAAATACAGTCTGGTCAAGGAAGCTGCGGCAAAACGATTTCCGGACGACATAGAGAAATACATGGAATACAAATCAGCTTGCATCGAAGAATTCTATACGCAATGCGGTTTGCGGTAGTTCTTCCAATCCGAATTTGACAAAGGAGGTTTTTCCGGTGATTCATATTTTCAATAGAAAGGCCTTGATTACAACGCTTTCCGACCAACAGTTGTTTCGCATTCAATCTGCGTTAACCGATGCCAAAATCCCATATTTCGCAAAGCCCGGCGCACCCGCTTTTTCCGCCGGTCGCTACCGCGCAGCGCCGTTTATCAATCACGACGCCGTCCCCACGGTAATTTACGTGAAATCTTCCGACTACGGCCGCGCCAAAGCGGCCATACAAGCGGTTTTATAAGGCACCAAATTCAGCAGGCAGAAATTGCGCTTTCCGCAAGTCTGCCTCTCAGCTCTCATCCCGCTGCATAAGAGAAATGCCTGCACAGCTCCCAACAAGAGTCTGTGCAGGCATTTCGTATTTTGTCTTACAATTCTCCGCTAAAAACGGGGCTTCCGCACCTTTCAGCACATGATGCAGAGGAAATTGTCAGACAACGTGGGTTTTCAGATAATTCTTGATCATGGCGTACTGCGGAGCAAGGATGTGGAGGCCATCCGCCAGGGCATGGTCTTCGGGCAGATAGCCGTCCTGCCCGACAAGCATACTGAACACATCAAGCAGATAGACCTTCTCGCTCGCCGAAATTGCGGCAAGCCGCTCATTGTAGGCCCGGATGTTTTGCAGATTGAAGATCTCGCTGTCCTCGCTGCACTTTTCCGTAACGGGCGGAATGTTGATCAGATAGATCTGCGCGCCCGGCTGCGTCTCCCGCACGAGGGCAATGAGCTGCTTCATATAGGCCGCAAAGCTGTTGATGTGCTCCGGCTTCGGGCCAAGGTCATTTGTGCCGAGCATGATGTAGACCTTGTTGTAGCTGGCCTCCCGCTCCTGCAAAATATCCTCAATGTTTCCGCGCACAGGGACCTCTTCCCCGTCCTCGTCCGTGGTCATCTCTTCAAGGTCGAAGTAGTCAAACTTGAACAGGCCCGCGGCAGAGGCGCCGTTGACCGCGAGGAAATCCGCATTCGGCAGGTTAAAGTAATTCGACATGCCGACAACCATGGAATGGCCGATAAAGCAGGTGCCCGTAAACCAGCCGTCCGAAACCGCGCTGCTCTCCGGCACCGGAACACCGTACTGCACGCCAACATTGGGAAGCGCGTTCTGTCCGACCGTGTTGATAAACCGCATCAGCAGCATGGCAACCTGCGCGCGCGTGGCCTGGCCCTGCGGCGCAAAGTGCGTTGCATCCATGCCGGTGATGATGCCCGCATCGCGCATCGTATACACTGCGGTCTTCGCCCAATCGCTGATCTCTGCATCGTCGGCAAATTTACCGGCGTTCTGGATGCGCTGCAACGGCACGTCAAAGCGCTTTGCGAAGTTATAAAAGATGGTGCAGAGCTGCTCGCGGGTGATGGGCAGATCCGGAGAGAATTTGCCGTTTCCCGTTCCGCTGACAATTCCTTCCCGCGCTGCCCACTCAATATAGGGCGCGTAATACATATTCCGCGGAACGTCCGAAAATGTCCCGTTCGTTTTCATCATCAGGTCGTTGCGAACATAGCCCGTCAGCCCGTTTACGCGAATTCTGTACCAGTTGTTTTCCGTTCCGAGAATCTCCACGCTCGTTCCGCTGTTAAGCACGGCAAGAATTTGTGAGTTGGTGTTCGATTCTGCACGGAAATTCACGCCGTTCTTGGTGATCATGCCGCTGTCTGTAAGCGCATTCGAGACGTTGGAAATGCGCCCAAGCACCGTCACCACCATCCCGCGCGTCATGGTTATGTCGGGACCGAATTCCGTCTCCGACACGCCCACGTAATAGCCGCGCTGGGTCACAAAGGTAACGGCATCGGTAAACCACATGCCATCCGGCACATCCGTAAAACGGCTTGCGGCATGCGCAGCAGGCACAAGGGCAAGCAGCATCGTCATGGCAAAAAGAAGCGCCAAAACTCTTTTCAAGCAACACACCTCTTTCTTTCAGAGAAAGGTTTTGTTCCTTATATTATAGCGAATGCGTGCTTAAATGTCAAATTTGCCGCCTTTTTGTCACTTTTTCTGCCGTTTCAGGCATCCGATATGCTGCGCTTGATCTGCGCGATGGCGTTCTTTTCCAGCCGCGACACCTGCGCCTGACTGATGCCGACCTCCGAGGCAACCTCCATCTGCGTCTTGCCGTCATAGTAGCGCAGGGCGAGGATGCGCTTTTCACGCGCGCCCAAGTTTTCCACCGCGTCGGAGATTGCCAGCCGCTCCAGCCAGCTCTCGTCGGAGTTGTTGGGGTCACGGATTTGATCCATTACGCAGATGCTCTCTCCCCCGTCGCTGTAAACCGGCTCGTACAGACTCACGGGATCGCTTATGGCATCCATGGCGAAGACGATCTCCTCGCGCCGGATCTGCAGCCGCTCGGCAAGTTCCTCCACGCTCGGCTCGCGTCCCAGCTCGCCGGTCGCCTTCTCCTTCGCCTGCAGCACACGATAGGCCGTGTCCCGGATGCTGCGGCTGACGCGGATGGCGCTGTTATCCCGCAGATAGCGCCGGATCTCTCCCGCGATCATAGGAACGCCATAGGTGGAAAAACGCACCGGCTGCGTGACATCAAAATGGTCGATGGCCTTGATGAGGCCGATGCAGCCCACCTGAAACAGATCGTCCACATTCTCCCCGCGTCCGGAAAACTTCTGGATAACAGACAGAACCAGGCGCAGATTCCCGTTGATGAGCTCCTGCCGCGCCTGCTTATCTCCGCTGCGCGCACGCAGGAGAAGCTGCCGCATCTCGTCACTGTGCAAAACCGGAAGTCTGGATGTGTTGACTCCGCAAATCTCCACTTTGCCACTGCTTGCCATAGACCGCACCTCTCTCTTTTCGCCGCCTATCCCGGGGTGAGGCGGACTATGTAGTGCTGCGGCAGACGAGTAGTATTATTTCCGTTCCGGATGGAAATAACGCACTTTGTAAACATTTTTCTTTTTTTGCGAAAAACTCTTTCAAAATCTGTTAATTTATATTAGAATAGCAGGGAACATGTTTTTTGGAGGAATCTAAATGCTGGATCTGGAGGGCGCGAAGCCCGTTTATAAACGCATTCTGCTGAAAATCAGCGGAGAAGCTCTTGCCGGAGACAACCGGAGAGGTTTGGACTTTGACGTAATTGAAAAGGTTTGCGCTGCGGTTAAGCAGTGCGCAGACATGGGTGTCGAGGTTGGCATCGTTGTCGGCGGCGGCAACTTCTGGCGCGGCGTGAAAGACGGCAGCGGGCGCATCGAGCGCACACGCGCCGACCACATGGGCATGCTTGCAACCGTGATGAACTGCCTGGCTCTTTCGGACGTGCTTGAGAACATGGGCGTGGAGGTTCGCGTGCAGACGGCGATCGAAATGAAAGCCATCGCCGAGCCCTACATTCGTCTGCGCGCCATGCAGCATCTTGGCCGCGGACGCGTCGTCATCTTCGGATGCGGCACCGGAAGTCCGTTTTTCTCTACGGACACCGCCGCTGTGCTCAAAGCCGCCGAGATCGGCGCCGACGCCATTCTGCTGGCGAAGAACATTGACGGCGTGTATTCCGCCGACCCGCGCGTCGACCCCTCTGCCGTCAAGTACGATCGCATCAGCTATGACGACATTCTTGCCCAGCACCTGGAAGCGATGGATTCCACCGCGACTTCCCTTTCCATGGATAACCACATCCCCGTCATCCTCTTCGCTCTGGAGGACCCGCAGAACATCATCCGTGTCGTGACCGGCGAAAAGATCGGCACGATCGTCGGCTGACTTCGCTGCAGAGACAGCTTTGATCTAATACTGAAATCTATAAGGAGGTCTTGAATTATGGCAGCCGAATACCAGGAATACAAAGACAGAATGAAAAAGACGACCGAGGTGCTCTCCCAGCAGTTTGCAACTGTGCGCGCGGGACGCGCCAACGCCGGTGTACTTGACCAGATCAGCGTGGATTACTACGGCACGATGACGCCCATCCGGCAGATCGCATCCGTGGCAACGCCCGACGCCCGCACGCTGACCATTCAGCCCTGGGATCAGAACGCGCTCAAGGGCATCGAGAAAGCGATTCTCACCAGTGACCTCGGCATCAATCCGCAGAACGACGGCCGCATCATCCGCCTTGTCTTCCCGCAGCTGACCGAGGATCGCCGCAAGGAGCTGGCCAAGGTCGTGCGCAAGTACGGTGAGGACAGCAAGGTCGCCATCCGCAACATCCGTCGCGATGCAATGGATAAGTTCAAAAAGCAGCAGAAGAAGTCCGAGATCACAGAGGACGATCTCAAGGACGTCGAGAAAGACCTTCAGAAGCTGACGGATGATTACATCAAGGAAATCGACGCACTTACTTCGAAGAAAGAGAAAGAACTCTTTGACCTGTAAAATGCGCTGGTTCAAACGTAAACAAAAGGCGGAGGAGCTCGGGCTGACCGATCTCCCCCGCCATATTGCCGTTATTATGGACGGCAACGGGCGTTGGGCGACGAAGCGCGGGCTGCCCCGCAGCGCCGGACACAGTGTCGGCGCGGAGGTTTTCCGCACCATCGCAACGCATTGCCGCGACCTCGGAATCGAGTACCTGACCGTATACGCCTTTTCCACAGAGAACTGGTCACGTCCCGCGGACGAGGTTCGCAGCATCATGAAGCTGCTGGAGAAATACCTGCGCGAGGCCATCGAGACGATGGAGCGCGACCACATCCGCCTGTGCATTTGGGGCGACACCAGCGTTCTGTCTCCGGAGCTGCAATCGCTCATCCGCACAACAGACGACCTTTCTCAGAATTACAAAGGCTTTCAGGCCAACATCTGCATCAACTACGGCGGCAGGGACGAAATCGTGCGCGCTGCAAATCTTTGCGCGGAAAAAGGTCTTCCGATCACCGCCGAAGCGCTCTCCGGCGCGATGTACAGCGCCGGCGTTCCCGACCCGGATCTGATCATCCGCCCGAGCGGAGAGTACCGGCTGAGCAATTTCCTGCTCTGGCAGTCGGCTTATGCAGAACTTTATTTTACAGACACGCTGTGGCCGGATTTCACAACCGCGGATTTGGACGCCGCGATCGCAGATTACCGGCGCCGCAGCCGCCGATATGGAGGTGTTCAGTCCAAATGATGGCCAGACTGATCGTAGCAGCGGTTGGAATTGCTATCCTGCTGCCGGTGGTGTTTCTATGCCCTCTGTGGGTATTCGCCGTTTTCATCGGCGCGATCAGCGCGCTGTGCGTGCGGGAGTTTCTGCGCTGCACCGCGCCGGAGCTGCCGCTTCGTATGCGCATCGTCGGCATGGCCCTTGCCGCCGTCGTGCCCTTTGCGGGCGCTTTCGGCGGGCATAACGCCGTAACAGCAGCGGCAATCATGCTTTCGCTGCTGTACCTCGCTGCAGAAATAATCCTGTCTTTTCAGCGGGAGACGCCCTTCTCCATGCAGAGCATTCTTGCTTACTTATTCTCCGCTGCGCTCATGCCGCTTTTGCTCGGCGCGCTCGTGCGCGTGGGCACCGCCGGGGAATGGTTCAGAGCCCGGCTGCTGCTCCCCTTCCTGATTGCGTTCACCTGCGATTCCGGCGCCTACTTTGTCGGCATTGCCTTCGGCAAGCACAAGCTCACGCCGAAGCTGAGCCCCAACAAGTCGCTTGAAGGCTACATCGGTGGTTTCCTGACCGGAATTGTGTGTTCGCTGCTCTATGGCGTCGTCCTCCACCTTTGCGGGGTAGAGGTTCGTTTCGTCGTGCTGATGATCTACGGCTTTCTCGGCAGCTTTGCCTGCGAGCTGGGCGACCTGTTCTTCTCCGCAGTCAAGCGGCTTTGCGGCGCGAAGGACTTTGGCCACCTCATCCCCGGGCACAATGGCGTGATGGATCGCTTCGACAGTCTGGTCTTTGTTGCGCCGCTGGTCGAGGTGCTCCTGCTGTGGGTTCCCGCAATTCTCTGACGATTCCTTCGGGGGAAAGACATGAAAACAATCTCTATTCTCGGTTCAACCGGATCCATCGGGCGACAGACCATTGAGGCCGCGCAGCATCTGTCTTTGCGCGTCGCCGCGCTCGCCGGAAACCGCAACACGGCGCTCCTGGAAGAACAGGCGCGCCGTCTTCATCCTGCGCTTCTTGCGGTTTGGGACGAGTCAAATGCAAAAGATCTTCGCATCGCGCTGGCGGACACCCCTGTGCGCGTCGTTTCCGGCATGGACGGACTTATGGAAGCTGCTGTGCTGCCGGAAGCGGAGGCCGTTGTGACCGCCGTTTCCGGTTCAGTCGGCCTTCAGCCCACGCTGTGCGCAATCCGGGAGAAAAAGCGCATCTGCCTTGCAAACAAGGAAACCCTTGTCTGCGCGGGCGAGCTTGTGATGGCCGAGGCGGCAAAGCAGGGCGCGGAGATTCTGCCCGTGGACAGCGAGCACTCCGCCATTTTTCAGTGCCTGGACGGGCACGATCCCAAAGAGGTCAAAAAGCTCCTGCTCACCGCCTCCGGCGGCCCTTTCCGTGGGAAAAAGCTGCAGGAGGTCTATTATGCCGCGCCCGAGGATGCGCTTGCGCATCCGAACTGGAGTATGGGCGCAAAAATCAGCGTGGACAGCGCCACGATGATGAACAAAGGTCTGGAATTCATCGAGGCCATGCACCTGTTCGGCGTGACGCCGGAGCAGATTGAGGTGCTGATTCACCCGGAGAGTGTCATACACTCTATGGTGGAATATACGGACGGGAGCGTTCTGGCGCAGTGCGGCACGGCGGATATGCGTCTGCCGATCCAGTACGCGCTCACCTACCCCGCGCGTATGCCCTCCCTGGCCGGAAGTCTGGACTTTGCAAAGCTCGCATCGCTGCATTTCATGGCGCCGGATCTGGAGAACACACCCTGCCTCGCCCTTGCGATCGACTGTGCGAAGCGCGGCGGCAATCTGCCCGCTGCGATGTCCGCGGCAAACGAGCTTGCCGTTTCCCGTTTCCTGAACCGGGAACTTCCGTTTGGCGCAATCTATGAATGTGTTGCCGCCGCGCTGGACAGCATAGACATAGTAGAGAATCCGACGCTGGAAGCCCTTTTAGAAACGGACCGTGCCGCGCGCGAGGCTGCGGCAGCTTTTCAAGCTTGATTTCCATGAGGTGAAACATGTATATTGTGGTTGCAATCATCGCCTTTGTCGTGCTGATTATTTCGCACGAGTTCGGACACTTCATTGCCGCGAAGCTCTGCGGCGTGAAGGTTCTGGAATTCTCAGTCGGCATGGGCCCGAAGCTGCTGAAAAAGCAGGGCAAGGAAACGCTCTATACGCTGCGCTTATTGCCCATCGGCGGTTTTTGCGCCATGGAAGGCGAGGACGAGGACACCGGCGACCCGCGCGCATTCACGCAGCAGCCGGCCTGGAAACGCATCATCATTCTCTGCGCCGGCGCTGCGATGAACTTTCTGATCGGCCTCATCCTCATCTGTCTCTTGTTCTCCTCCGTCCCCAGATACGGCACAAACACCGTAGACAGCTTTATGGACGGCTGCCCCTATGTGGGCGAAAACATGCTCCAGCCCGGCGACACGATCTATTCGGTCAACGGCGAGCGCTGCTACATCAGTACCGATGTGACAACCTTTATCTCCCGCGCCGGCGGGCGCGACATCGAGGTCGTTGTCAAGCGCGGCGGCGAAAAAGTCACGCTGCATTTTGACGAACTTATCCCCACTTTGGAGCTCACGGACGAAAACGGGAACACATCTCTCAAGTACGGTTTCAACTTCCGGGTGCAGGAGCGCAGCTTTGGCTCTCAGCTCAAATATTCGTGGTATCAGGCGCTGGATTTTGTGCGCATGGTGCGTTTAAGCCTTGTGGACCTGTTCTCCGGGGCGGTGGGTGTCAAGGATCTTTCGGGCGTTGTTGGAATTGTCTCCATCATCAACGACGTCGGGCAGTCCTCTCCAAGCGTCACGGCGGCGCTGGAAAACATCGCTTATCTGGTTGCTTTCATCGCGATCAATCTGGCCGTGATGAATCTGCTTCCCATCCCGGCGCTTGACGGCGCACGGATACTCTTTTTGATTTTGACATGGTGCATCGAGCGCATCATCCGCAGGAAGCTCGATCCCAAATACGAGGGCTATATCCACGCAGCGGGGCTTGTGCTCCTGATTGGACTGATGCTCTTTGTGATGTACAACGATATTGCGCGCATTATCACCGGATAAAAGCGAGGCGAAACGGCATGCGAAAACAGACGAGACAAATTCACATCGGCAGCGTGGCGCTCGGCGGCGGCGCGGAGGTTTCCGTGCAGTCCATGACCAACACGAAAACGAGTGACGCTTCCGCAACGCTCGCGCAAATTGCGCGCCTTGCAGAGGCTGGCTGTGACATTGTGCGCTGCGCCGTGCCGGATACTGCCGCCGCGGAAGCCATGCGGGAGATCTGCAAGAACTCTCCAATTCCGGTTGTGGCAGACATTCATTTTGATTACAAACTTGCGCTGGCCTCCGTCGAGGCGGGCGTGAGCAAAATACGCATCAACCCGGGCAACATCGGTTCGCGCGAGCGCGTCCGTGCTGTTGCAGATGCCTGTCGCGAGCATAGCATCCCCATCCGTGTCGGCGTGAACAGCGGCAGCATCGAAAAAGAACTGCTGGAAAAATACGGCCGCAGCCCGACGGCGCTGGTGGAAAGCGCACTCGGGCACGTACATATTCTGGAGGATATCGGATTTTCCGACATCTGCATTTCCCTCAAGTCCTCGGACGTGACGGAGACGGTGGAGGCTTACCGCCGGCTCTCAGAACGCGTGGACTATCCCCTGCACATCGGCGTTACGGAGGCAGGCACCGCCTATAACGGCATCATTCGCTCCTCCGTCGGCATCGGAACGCTGCTCATGGAAGGCATCGGCGACACGCTGCGCGTGTCCCTCACGGCAGACCCGGTGGAGGAAATCCACGCCGGAATCGCCATTTTGAAAGCCGTCGGCCTGCGCCGGGACGGCGTGCACGTAATCTCCTGCCCCACCTGCGGACGGACGCAGATCGACCTGATCCCGCTTGCCAACGAGGTGGAGAAAGCGCTCTCCCATGTGAAAAAAAGCCTGACGGTGGCGGTCATGGGCTGCGTCGTCAACGGACCGGGAGAGGCGCGCGAGGCAGATTACGGCATCGCCGGCGGCAAAGACGAGGGGCTTCTCTTCCGCAAGGGAGTTGTCATCGGGAAAGTGCCGGCGGACAAGCTCTGCGCAGCGCTTCTGGATTTGATCGAATCGGACGAGTGAGGTACATATGGATAAGATCACTCCATTTTTAGATATTTTTTCCTGCTGCGGAGCGCTTTCGGACTCCTGCGGCGGGCTGGAAAAGGCAACGGTGCATCAGGTGACCGTCAATCGGGAGCGGATGTCCATGGTTGCGGATGTTGTGTTCGCCCAGACACCGCTTGCCTCCGAGCGGACGGCGCTTGAAAACTGCATCGCGGCGGAATACGGGCTGCGCAGCGTGGCGCTGCTCTCCCCCACCCCCGCGCAGACGAGTGCTGCGCCCGCGGCCAAAGAAAAGAAGCCGGCCAAAAATGGCGAAAAGAAACCGAGCGGCAGCGTTCTGCTCGGCAAAAGTTTCCGGGAACAGGGCTTCACACCGATCGGCGAACTGACGCGCGAGAGCGGAAACGTCACCGTCCGGGGCGAGGTTTTCGCCGTGGACAGCCGGGAGATCAAGCGGACTGGCGGCGCGGTGCTCAGCTTCTGCATCACGGATTACACCGGCTCTGTGCACGTGAGCAAATACATCCGTCCCGGAGACGACAACGGCATCATCAAGCTCGTCAAGGACGGGATGTATCTGTCCGTCAAGGGCAACATGAACTATAACCGCTACGATGAGGACATCGCGCTTGAGCCCTCCGCCATTCAGGAGTCGGCGCGGCCGCAGCGGGAGGATAACCACCCCGGCGAAAAGCGCGTGGAGCTGCATCTGCACACCCGTTTTTCCTCTCTGGACGCGCTGAGCGACCCCGCCGCCGTCATCAAGACCGCGGCACGCTGGGGGCACGAGGCCGTTGCCTTCACCGATCACGGCGTTGCGCAGGCTTTTCCGGACGCCTGGCTTGCAGCGAAAAAGGCCGGCATCAAGGTCATCTACGGTCTGGAAGGCTACTATGTCAACGATGTGGACGACAAGCTTGCCGTCCACGGCGAGGATGCGCGTGCGCTGACCGACGAATTTGTCGCCTTCGATCTGGAGACAACGGGACTCGATCAGAGAAAAGACCGCATCATCGAAATCGGCGCGGTGATCTTCCGCAAAGGCGAGTCGGTTGCAAGCTTCAACAGCTTTGTCGACCCCGAGCGGGCGCTGCCCTCCAACATCACAGAGCTCACGGGAATCACGCCGCGCGATCTGTTCGATGCGCCCAGCGAAAAGGATGCGCTGAAGGCGTTTCTGGACTTTGTCGGTGACCGTCCGCTGGTTGCGCACAACGCAGACTTTGACGTCGGCTTCCTTATGAACGCCTGCACGCGGCAGGGATATGCCTACGACCCGGTCTATGTTGACACGCTCCTGCTTTCGCAGACGCTTTTGCCCGACCTGCGCCGTCACAACCTCAACGTTGTGGCCGGACGGCTCGGCCTGCCGGATTTCCGGCATCACCGCGCAAGCGACGATGCCTATGTCTGCGCCCGCCTGTGTGAGCGTTTCTTTACCATGCTCGCGGAAAAGGGTGCTTCGTGCTTTAACGACATTCAGCCCATGATCGCAAGTCTGCGCGTGGGCGACAGAAGCCGCCGCACGCGGCACATCATCCTGCTCGCGCAGAACAAGACCGGCCTGAAAAACCTTTACGAACTGATTTCCCGCTCCCATCTGGAGCATTTCCGCCGCAACCCCATCATCCCGAAAAGCCTGCTCAGCCAATACCGCGAGGGTCTGATCATCGGCTCCGCCTGCGAAGCGGGTGAGGTGTTTGCCGCGATTCTCGGCCGCCGCAGCGCAGCGGAGCAGCGCCGCCTTGCATCGTTTTACGATTATCTGGAAATCCAGCCGCGGTGCAACAACGCCTTTCTTCTTGCCGATGGCAAAGTCCCGGACGAGGAAGCGCTTCTGGATCTCAACCGCCGCGTTGTGGAACTGGCCGCCGAGCTTGGAAAGCCCGTCGTCGCAACGGGCGACGTGCATTTCCTGGAGCCGGAGCATGAGGTCTATCGCCGCATCCTGCTCGCATCGAAAAAGATGAGTGACTGTGACCGGCCTCTGCCGCTCTACTTCAAAACCACAACGGAGATGCTCGAGGAGTTTGCCTATCTCGGCGAGGAGAAGGCGCACGAGGTCGTCATTGACGCGCCGCGCGCCATCGCTGAGCGCATTGAGAGCTTCGACATTCTGCCAAACGGCCTGTTCACGCCGAAAATTGAAAACTCCGCCGAGGATCTGCAGGCGCTCTGCTATGAGAAAATGCACGCGCTCTACGGAGACAATCCGCCGGAAATCGTGTCTTCCCGCATGGAGACGGAGCTGCGCGACATTCTCGGGCGCAAATATGACGTCATCTATATGTCCGCGCAAAAGCTCGTTGCCGATTCCCTTGCGCACGGCTATCTGGTCGGTTCGCGAGGCAGCGTCGGCTCCTCTCTTGTCGCCTATCTCTCCGGCATTACGGAGGTCAACTCGCTCCCGGCGCACTATCGCTGCCCGAACTGCCGCTATTCGGATTTTGAGAGCGGCAAGGACTTTGGCTGCGGCGCGGATATGCCGGACAAGCTCTGCCCCGTTTGTGGCACGCCGCTGGATAAGGACGGTTTTGACATCCCGTTTGAAACCTTCCTCGGCTTCGGCGGTGACAAAGTGCCGGATATTGACCTGAACTTCTCCGGCGAATATCAGGCAAACGCCCACAAATACACGGAAACGTTGTTCGGGCGCGACCATGTGTTCCGCGCCGGCACGATCGGAACGCTCGCAGAAAAGACCGCCTACGGCTATGTGAAGAAATATCTGGAGGAGCGGGGCCTCACCGTCACAAAGGCGGAGGAAAACCGGCTGGCGGCCGGCTGCGTCGGCGTCAAGCGCACGACGGGCCAGCACCCCGGCGGCCTTGTCATCATCCCGCAGGACATGGACGTGACGGATTTCTGCCCTGTCCAGCATCCCGCAGACGACAAGGACAGCGACATCATCACAACCCACTTCGACTATCACAAGATGGAGGACAACCTCCTCAAGCTGGACGAGCTCGGTCACGATGATCCGACCATGATCCGCATGCTGGAAGATCTCACCGGCCTGGACGCCAAGAAAATCCAGCTTGGCGAAACGGACACCATGGGCATTTTCTGCTCCCCGGCTCCGCTCGGTCTGCCCGACGACGATCCCATCATCGGCAAAACCGGCACAATCGGCGTTCCGGAATTCGGCACCCCCTTTACCCGGCAGATGCTGGTGGACACGCTGCCGAAGAGTTTTGACACGCTGGTGCGTCTTTCCGGCTTCTCACACGGAACGGACGTTTGGGCCGGTAACATCCGCGAACTGATCCTCAGCGGCACGGCCACCGTCAACGAAACCGTCGGCTGCCGTGACGACATCATGCTCTATCTGATCTCTGTCGGCATCGACCCAAAGCGCGCCTTCAAATTTATGGAGGCCGTGCGTAAGGGCGCAATCCACAAGGGCAAGTCCTGGCCGGACGGCATTGTGGAGGAGATGCAGGAGCACGGCGTGCCGGAGTGGTATATTGAGTCCTGCCGGAAAATTCAGTATCTGTTCCCGAAGGCGCATGCGGTTGCCTACGTCATGATGGCTTTCCGCATCGCGTGGTTCAAGGTTCACAAGCCGCTGGCTTTCTACAGCGCCTATTTCTATCGCCGCAGCCAGAAGGACAGCTTTGATGCGGACATGATGCTCGGCGGCGCAGAAAAAGTGCGCAACAAGATCAAAGAGATCCAGCAAAACCCGGCCGCCACCGCCAAGGAAGAAGATCTGCTCACCACGCTGGAGGCCGTCTATGAGTTCTACATGCGCGGCTTCACCTTCGCCGGCATTGATCTCTACAAATCCGACGCCACGCGCTTTCTCATTGACGGCGACGCGCTGCGTCCGCCCTTTGTGGCGATCTCGGGTCTTGGTGAGACTGCCGCACTCGATCTGATGCACTGCCGGGAAAGCGGCAAAAGCTTCCTTTCCGTAGAGGAGCTCTCCGCGGCCTGTCCCAAGGTCAGCCAGACGCATCTGGAGACGCTGCGTGCCATGGGTGCGCTCGGGGATCTGCCCGAGACCAGCCAGATGAGCCTTTTCGGCTGATGCAAACCGTATAAAAAAACCTCCCTGTGCCGATACTTCCAGTATCATCACAAGGGAGGTCTTTTTTCGTGAAAATCTGCGACATCATGTCAGACCGCGTCATCTCCATCGGCATGGACGAGCCGGTCAGCGCGGCTGCGCGGCTGCTGAAAAACCACAACATCGGCTCTGTTCCGGTATGTTCCGGAGACGGAAAGCTACGCGGCATCGTCACCGACCGCGACATCGTGCTGCGCTGCGTCGCGGCGGACGCCGACCCCAACACGACGCCCGTCAAGGAAATCATGTCCCGCGGCATCCTCACAGCGCAGCCTTTTGACGACGCAGAAAAGGCCGCCGAACTCATGTCTCAGGATCAGGTTCGCCGCCTGCCCGTTCTGGACAACGGGCGCCTTGTCGGCATCGTCGCCCTCTCGGACCTTGCGCGCAACTGCAACTGCGAGATGGAGGCTGCTTCCGCGCTCACGGAGATCTCCTCCAACCTGCGACGCCGCTGAAAACTCACAAAGCCGCCGTCCGGCATCTACCGGGCGGCGGCTTTGCTTTTGCATCCGGTTTTGAAGCGGATCTTCCTCTGTTTTGCGGACTTCGGTCTGCTTTTTAATTTCTTTGTCTTTCTTTGCCGGAAAACCCCCGTATGTTTGACTTTTGATGCAATTTCGCTGTATAATGCCCGTATACAGAACAAACAGGGCCTTCGGGTCAATCCAATATATGCTGATTTCAGAGGTAGAATTATGAAAAAGAATTCCGGTAGCGAGATGAAGCGCTATCTCCTGTTTGGCGGCATTGCGGCCGCGGCCGTGATCTGCATCCTGCTGATCCTGTTCCTCGGGCCGCTGTCCAAAACAAACCGTTACGAGCGGAAGTACAATCAGGCCGAGGCGCTGTACATGGCGGGCAGCTATGAGCAGGCTGTGAAGGCGCTCGACAAGGTGCTCGGCCTCAAAGAGACGGAAGACGCCTATCTGCTCCTGGCGAAAAGTTATCTCGCCATAGACGACACGCGCAGCGCAGAAGACGTGCTGCGTTCGGCGAATGTCAAGTTTGACAGTGACGCGATTGATGAACTGCTCGAGAGCATTTTCAAGCAGTCGGAGCCTTCCGATTCCCAGGATCCGGACGTGGGAACGATCGTAATCGCCGGCCAGGAAATCTCGCTGGATGCGACCATCGTCTCCATACAGCAAAAGGGGCTTGAGGATCTCTCCCCTCTCGCGCAGCTGACGAAACTGGAAAGTCTGACGCTGACGGACAACCGCATTTCCGACCTTTCGCCCTTGGGCAGCCTGACCGAGCTGAGCTTTTTGCAGCTCTCCGGCAATCAGATTCGCGATCTTTCCCCGCTCCGCGACCTGCCGAACCTGCGCTCGCTGTATCTGGACAGCAATCTGATCGAGGATTTCTCCCCGCTGGAATCCATGACCTCCCTCAAAACGCTCAGCCTCCGCAAGATGGAAATGTCCCTCAAGCAGCTTGAATCGCTGCGCGAGGCGCTGCCCGAGTGCAACATCTACTGCGATGAAAACGACATCGTGGAAGAGCTCACGCTCGGCGGGGAAACCTTTATGTCCGACGTGAAGGAGCTCAACCTCGCCGGCAGAGGCATAACGGACATCAGCGTTCTGGAAAAATGCACCCAGCTGGAGAAGCTGGATCTGCGCAACAACAACATCAGCAATCTGGACGCACTCTCCGGCTTGACCGAGCTCAACTGGCTCTGTCTTTGGAACAACAAAATCGAGGATATTGCCGCGCTTATCCCGCTGGCCAAGCTGCGCTATCTTGACCTTGACGGGAACAAAGTCACGAACCTCGCCCCGCTCAAGGGTCTTGTCGAGCTGGAGGAGCTGTGGCTCAGCGACAACAGCCCGCGCAATCTCAACGCCCTTGCCGAGCTGAAGAATCTTACCCGCCTTGGCCTGAAAAACACGGAATTGACCGAGGAAGGCGTTGAAATCCTCTGCACGCTCACCAAGCTCAAAGAGCTCACGCTCGAAAAGAACGACATCGCCGCCACATGGCTTGAAGATCTGGAGCGGGCGCTGCCGAGCTGCGCGATCACGCACGACGAGCCCTATTTCGTTTTCAAAGTCGGTGACAAGGAGTATCGCTCAACGGAGACGGACACCATTCAGGCGCCCAACAAAGCGCTCAAGTCCCTGCAGGGGCTTGAGGAGTTCAAAAAGCTCAAGCGTCTCGTCGTCAACGACAACCAAATCACCGATCTTTCGCCCCTGTCGAAGCTGAGCAATCTGCAGGAGCTTACGCTGGGCAATCAGTCCTCGCAGAGCGGCGGAAACCGCTTTTCCGATCTGCGTCCGCTTTCCGGACTGACCGGACTTCGCAAGCTGCTGCTCGACAACTGCGGCGTGCAGGACATCTCTCCCCTTGCTGGCCTCACGGGACTGCGGGAACTGTATCTCTCCGACAATCAGATCAGCAATATCTCCGCGCTTGCCGGTATGACCAAGCTGGAAACGCTTTCGCTGGACTACACCGGCATTGAGGATATTTCCGCGCTTGCCGGCCTCACAAACCTCAGCTATCTTTCGCTGGAGGGAAATCCCATTTCGGATCTCACGCCGCTCTATGGCCTAAAGGGTCTTGTCACGCTGTATATCTCCGGCTGTGATGTGACGGCCGAGCAGGTCGTCGAGCTGCAGAAGAAGCTGCCGAACTGCAGCATCGGAACGGATCTGGATCTGAGTGAAGTCGAGCCCGAGCCCTCTCCTGAGCCTTCGCCGGAGCCCTCGACCGAACCCTCACCTGAGCCTTCAACCGAACCGAGCCCTTCCCCCGAAGTGACGGTTCCCCCGGAACCCACCACCGTCCCGAGCCCCGCACCCGAAGCATAATTTCAATCCGCACCGGAACACGGATAAGGATTTAACTCCCTTTAAGGAGATGAGTGACCGCCATGAGCTTTGTCCACCTGCATGTTCACAGTGAATACAGTCTGCTTGACGGTTTCTGCCGGATCGGGCAGGTCTGTTCCCGCGCGAAAGAGCTGGGACAGGAGGCGCTCGCCATCACCGATCACGGCGTGATGTACGGCGCGGTCAGCTTCTTCAAGGCGGCGCGCGAGGCGGGCATCCGCCCCATCATCGGCTGCGAGGTCTATGTCGCGCCGCGGTCGCGCTTTGATCGCGTGCACGGTGTGGACACGGAATACACGCATCTGATCCTCCTCTGCAAAAATGAAATTGGCTACCGGAACCTCTGCTATCTCGTCTCCATGAGCTTCATTGACGGTTTTTACGTCAAACCGCGTATCGACTGGGAGCTGCTCTCCCAGCACGCAGAGGGGCTCATCTGCCTCTCGGCCTGCATCGCCGGAGAAATTCCGCGCAAGCTCATTGAGGATAATTATCAGTCGGCAAAGGAGCGCGCACTTTGGCTGCGCGAGCTTTTTGGCGCGGACAGCTTCTATCTGGAGCTGCAGGACCATGGCATTCCGGAGGAACGCAAGGCCGCAAACGGCCTCATCCGCATCCACGAGGAAACCGGCATCCCGCTCGTCGTTACGAACGACGCCCATTATGTCACGGCGCAGGATGCAACCAGCCAGGATGTGCTGCTGTGCATCCAAACGGGCAAAACCCTCGAGGACGCCGACCGCATGGCCTTTCAGGGGCAGGACTTCTACCTCAAATCCGAGGAGGAGATGCGCGCGCTCTTCCCCGACCATCCCGAGGCTTATGAGAACACGGCCAGGATTGCGGAGATGTGCACATTTGAGTTCACCTTCGGCCACTATCATCTGCCGCGTTTCCCGCTCCCGGAGGGAGAAACGGACGCTTTTGCCTATCTGGAAAAGCTTTGCCGCGCCGGACTTGCCGAGCGCTTCTCCCGTGTGGAAAAAGAGCTGGAGACACAGCTTGTTTACGAGCTGAACATGATCCGGCAGATGGGCTTTACGGATTATTTTCTGATCGTTTCGGACTTCATCCGCTACGCGAAGGCGCACGGCATCCCCGTCGGACCCGGGCGCGGCAGCGCCGCGGGCAGTCTGGTCAGTTACTGTCTGCACATCACAGACGTTGACCCCATCAAATACAGCCTCTTCTTTGAACGCTTCCTCAATCCGGAGCGCGTGAGCATGCCGGATATTGACATCGACTTCTGCATCCGCCGCCGCGGCGAAGTGATCGACTATGTCACGGAAAAATACGGCGCGGATCACGTTGCGCAGATCGTGACCTTCGGCACGATGGCAGCGCGCGCTGCCATACGCGACGTTGGCCGCGTGATGAACGTCAGCTACGCGGAGTGCGATGCCGTTGCCAAGCAGGTGCCGACAGCGCTCGGCATGACGCTCAACGAGGCGCTGCGCCTGTCAAAGCCGCTGCGCGACTTCTATGAGCAAAACGACAAGCTGCACACCATGATCGACACCGCGCGCGATCTGGAGGGCGTTCCGCGCCATGCCTCCACACACGCCGCGGGCGTTGTCATCACCGAAAAACCCGTTTATGAATACGTCCCGCTCGCCAAAAACGACGAGTCCGTCGTCTGCCAGTATTCCATGACGACGCTTGAGGAGCTTGGCCTGCTCAAAATGGACTTTCTCGGGCTTCGAAACCTCACCGTGCTGGAAGATGCCGCCGAGCTCGTGCGGCGCCGGATTCCCGGTTTTCGCATTGAGGACATGCCCGAGGATGACAGTGCGGTTTTCGACATGCTCTCTCAGGGCAAAACCTCCGGCGTTTTCCAGCTTGAGAGCACGGGCATGACCTCCGTCTGCGTTGGACTCCGCCCGAAGAGCATTGAAGACATCACCGCCATCATCGCGCTCTACCGTCCGGGTCCGATGGACAGCATTCCCCGCTTTCTGGAGTGCGCATCGCATCCCGAAAAAATCAGTTACAAGCATCCTCTGTTGGAGGACATTCTCTCCGTCACCTATGGTTGCATCGTCTATCAGGAGCAGGTGATTGAGATTTTCCG
The DNA here is from genome assembly GCA_017522015.1 of Oscillospiraceae bacterium. GTDB lineage: Bacteria > Bacillota > Clostridia > Oscillospirales > Oscillospiraceae > SIG483. The sequence goes on from JAFXAW010000012.1 coordinate 103,050, forward strand.
CAGGATGGCGGGCTTCTCCCTCGGACAGGCCGACATGATCCGGCGCGCTATGTCCAAGAAAAAGGAAAAAGAGATCAAAAAAGAGCGCGACGCGTTTATTCACGGAGATCCAGCGCGTGGCATTCCCGGCGCGGTGCAAAATGGCGTGCCCGAAGCCGTGGCCAACAGCATCTACGATGAAATTCTGGACTTTGCCAGCTATGCCTTCAACAAAGCGCACGCCGTATGCTATGCGATCGTCTGCTACCGCACGGCTTACATGAAATATCACTATCCGCGCGAATACATGGCCGCGCTGCTCACAAGCGTGCTGCACGACAGCGGCAAGGTCGCGGAATACATCGCCGAATGCCGCGCGCTCGGCATCTCGCTGCTCCCGCCGGACGTCAACGAATCCGATGCGGACTTCACCGTTGCAGGAGAGAACCTCCGCTTCGGTCTTGTGGCGATCAAGGGCATCGGCCACGGTGCCATCCGCGAGCTGATGGCGGAGCGCAAGCGCAGCGGCCCGTTCAGCTCCTTTGCGGATTTCTGCCGCCGTATGTACGGAAAGGAACTCAACCGCCGCATTGTGGAAAGCCTCATCCAGTCCGGCGCGTTTGACAGCATGGGCGCAAAGCGGAGGCAACTTATGCAAATTGCGGACACTGTGCTTGAAGGCGTCGCTGCGGACAGCCGCGGAAAGCTGGACGGGCAGGTTGACCTGTTCTCCACGGAGGAGGACAGCGGCGCGCAGCCGCTCTCCGATTTCCCGCTCCCGGACGTGCCAGAATACACGCGGCAGGAACTCATGGCCATGGAAAAGGCGACGACGGGGCTGTATCTTTCCGGGCACCCGATGGATGAATATCGGGATGCCGTGCGCAAAGTGGGCGCCGTGCCCATCGGCGCTGTGATGAGCGACTTTGCCTCCGAGGAGGGGCCGAGTCGCTTCCGCGACGAGCAGCAGATCAGCGTGGCCGGCGTGGTCGTATCCTCCCGCACGCGCACGACGAAAAACGGCACGCTCATGGCCTACATCGTGCTGGAGGATGACTCCGGCTCGATGGAACTGCTCGCCTTCCAGCGCGCGCTGGACACCGGCGGCAGCTATGTGCGCGAGAATGCGCCGCTGCTTGTGAGCGGACGCATCTCCGTTCGAGACGAAAAGGAGCCGCAGCTCATGGTGGACAGCATCCGGCCGCTTTCGGACTTGCATCTTCTGGAAACGGACGCACCACCCAAAGAAAAGAAGCTTTGGGTGAAGCTGAAAAACCGCGACGATCCGCGTCTGGACCGCATCCAATTGCTGCTGACCATGTTCCCCGGCGAGGAGCGCATGATCATCGCCTTTGAGGACGGCAGCAAGCGTCTTGGCACGAACTGCGTCATCCACGATGCCCTGATCCGGGAGCTGCAGGAGCTCCTCGGCGAAAAGAACGTCGTTGTGCGATAAATTCGCAAGCAGTTCCCCACTCCCTTCACAATCCATCAAACGCTGCTTTTGTGGCAATAACAAAGCTCCCTCCGTGCTTGGCACAGAGGGAGCTTTCTTTCGGTCTTTATCCGTTTTCCTCTTGGGATTCCAGCCACTTCTTCGTGTCGGCATAGACGAGCTCAAACATGCGCTGCGGATTGAATTCGCCGTTGAAGCTGTAATGCGGCGTGATGATCGCATTCTCCAGATCCCAAAACGGGCTGTCCGGCGGCAGCGGCTCCTCCTCCATCACATCAAGCACCGCACCGTAGAGCTTTTTGCTTTCGAGCGCGGCGCGCAGCGCCTTAGTATCCACGACTGCACCACGGCTGATGTTGACGAACACCGCGCCGTCCTTCATCCTTGCAAAGCGCGAGGCATCGAACAGGTGAAAGGTCTCGTCGCTGAGCGGAACTGTCAGAATCACAATATCCGCCTCCGGCAGCAGTTCATCCAGCCGCTCAATGTGCAGGACCTCGTCAAAATACGGCGTCGGTGCCGGATTTCTCCGCAGCCCTGTCACGCGGCAGCCCATCGCGGAAAAGCGTTTGGCCGTCTCCGTGCCGATGGAGCCCGCGCCGACGATGCAGACGTTTTTTCCGCCGAGTTCCCGGTTCTTTCCGCCCTGCTGCCAGACGTGCGCCGTCTGCTGCGCGCGAAAGCGCGGAGCGTTTTTATAAAGCTGCAGCACGCCGCCAAGCGCAAATTCCGCCATCGGGATGCTGTATACGCCGCCCGCGTTATACAGCGCAATGCCCTTTTCGCGGATGTAGTCCAGCGGCATATGATCCAATCCGGCCGAGGTCGTGTGGATGTAGCGCAAATTGGGAAAGCGGCGAATGTCGTTATAGTTCAAAAACCGATAGCAAAGCAGCGCCTCGACATCCGAAAAGTCAAGATCGTCCCGTGCGCGTTCCGGCGTTTCCAAATAGTCTATCTCAAAGCCGAGGGCGGCAAGTTTTTCATTCATCTCGGGGCTGAAGCCCGTTTTCATGGTAATCAGAAATCGCATAGTTTATCCTCTTTCCTGTGAGGCATTTTCAAAAAGAGCCCGTCAGCCCGATAAGGGCTGACAGGCTTCTTTGCTTTCAGTTCGTTTGAAACTTAGAACTTAATGACGATCGGCTCGTGGGTAAAGGCGCTGATCGTGGCCGTGGCGTCCTTAAAATAGAGCACGAGGGTATTGCCGTCATCCTCACTGTACATGCCGCGCAGGTTCGGATACGCATCAAGCATCGACTTCTTGGCCTCGTAGCGGTCATCCTCCACCAGCGTGCCGGCAACGCGGATCCACTCGCCGTCCTTCATGGCGCTGATTTCGCACTTGCCGTTGGCGAAAAGCTGCTTTGCACAGTCCTTGACCTTGCCGGTCTGGATGTAGAGCTTGTCTTCAAAAATATTCACGGTGCCGAAGGGGCGGACTCTGGGCTGGTCACCCTCCACCGTGGCGAGGTAATAGGTGCCCGCTGCTTTCAGGAATTCATAAACTTTCTGCATGGTTTTCCATCCTTTCCGTAATCAATACGTTTTGTGTTGGCGGCTTTGGAATCGCCGCCGGATCTTGCCAAAAGTATAGCACAGGAAAATCGGCTTGTCGAGAGTCTTTTTTATGCGACTATCCTTGTCAGCAGCCAAAAGAAAGTGTATAGTACAGGTAAGACACAAGCGCATATAAGGAGGATACTATGGACTTTCATCGTACCGTTTTGGGAATTGAACTCGGTTCCACGCGCATTAAGGCGGTTTTACTTAACGAAAAACATCAGCCGATCGCATCCGGCAGCTACGGCTGGGAAAACAGCCTCACGGACGGCATCTGGACCTATCCGCTCGAGGAGGTTCACAAGGGCCTGCAAAGCTGCTACGCTGATTTGAAAAAAGACGTGCAGGAAAAGTTTGGCGAGACGCTGACCCATGTGGGCGCGCTGGGCGTCTCCTCGATGATGCACGGCTATCTGGCCTTTGACAAAAACGGAGAGCTGCTCGTCCCCTTCCGCACCTGGCGCAACACCATCACGGGACAGGCCGCCGAAAAGCTCACCGGGCTCTTTGGCTTCAACATCCCGCAGAGATGGAGCATCGCGCATCTTTATCAGGCGATGCTCAAAAAAGAGGCCCATCTGCCGCAGCTGGACTATCTCACCACCCTGGCCGGATACATCCACCGCATGCTCACGGGCGAGCGCATCCTCGGCATCGGCGACGCCTCCGGCATGTTCCCCATCGACAGCACAGCTCTGGACTATGATGCCGGGATGTGCGAAAAGTTTGACGCGCTCATCGCGGAGGCGGGTTATACCTGGCGTCTGCGTGACATTCTGCCCAAGGTTCTGGTCGCCGGCGAGAATGCCGGCGCGCTGACCGAAGCGGGCGCGCGTTTCCTGGATCCGGACGGCGATCTTCTGCCCGGCATCCCTGCCGCCCCCTGCGAGGGTGACGCAGGAACCGGCATGGCGGCGACGAACAGCGTGCGCGTGCACACGGGCAACGTGTCCGCAGGCACCTCGGATTTCGCCATGATCGTCACGGACCGTCAGCTTCGCGTACACCGCGAGATCGACATGGTCACAACGCCGGACGGACTGCCCGTTGCGATGGTGCACTGCAACAACTGCACCTCGGACATCAACGCCTGGGCGGAGCTTTTCCGTCAATTTGCCTCCGCCATCGGGAAGGAGCTGTCGGACGACGAGCTCTATCCCCTTCTGTTTAACGCGGCGCTTTCCGGTGATGCGGACTGCGGCGGTCTGCTCAGCTACAACTACTTTTCCGGCGAGGGCGTGACGGATGTGGATGAAGGCCGTCCCGTCTTCCTCCGCCTGCCGAACAGCCGTTTCACGCTGCAGAACTTTATGCGCACGCATCTTCTCTCCGCGCTCTCGACCCTGAAGATCGGGCTGGACATCCTCACGGTGGAGGAAAAGGTCTCCGCGACCAAGCTCTATGGCCACGGCGGTTTCTTCAAAACGCCCGTTGTCGGGCAGAAGCTGCTGTCTGCGGCGGCCGGTGTTCCGGTTTCCGTCATGCAGACCGCGGGAGAGGGCGGCCCCTACGGCATGGCGCTGCTGTGCGCCTATATGCTCTGGAAAAAGCCGGGCGAGACGCTGCCGGACTATCTGGACGCGCAGGTCTTTGCCGAAGCGGAAACCTCTACCGTAATGGCGGAGGAGGCCGACATCTCGGGCTTCAACCGTTTCCTGGCGCGCTACAAGGCCGCCTTCCCGGTTGAGCGCGCCGCTGCCGAGACGCTGCGGGAGGATTAAATATGCTAAACGAACTCAAAAAACAGGTACTCGAAGCGAATTTGCTTCTGCCCAAACACGGGCTTGTCACCTTCACCTGGGGTAACGTCTCGGGCATTGACCGTGAGAAAGGGCTCATCGTCATCAAGCCCTCCGGCGTGAGTTATGACAACATGTGCGAAGACGACATGGTTGTTGTGGATATGGACGGCAACCGCGTGGAAGGCAAATGGAAGCCGTCGAGTGACACGGACACGCATCTTGCGCTCTACAAGGCCTTTCCGAACATCGGCGGCGTTGTGCACACCCACTCCCGCTGGGCAACGAGCTTTGCGCAGGCGGGGCGGGACATCCCGGCGCTGGGCACAACGCACGCAGACGATTTCCACGGGGACATTCCCTGCACGCGGCCGATGACGGATGCGGAGATTCAGGGCGATTATGAGCTCGAGACCGGCAAGGTCATCGCAGAGACCTTCGCAGACCGCTCCCCTGACGAGATTCCCGCCGTTCTGGTCTTCAGTCACGGCCCCTTCACCTGGGGCAAGGACGCGATGGACGCCGTCCATAATGCCGTTGTTTTGGAAGAAGCGGCTTTCATGGCGCTGCACGCCATGCTGCTCAATCCCGAAAGACAAAGCATGCAGCAGACGCTGCTGGACAAGCATTTTCTCCGTAAGCACGGGAAAGACGCCTATTACGGACAAAACTGAAAAGTTTCCGGATCAAGCATCTCCTGAGATGAATCTGTCACAGTTCAGATAAAGAAAGCCTGCACAGTTCCCGTTTGGAACTGTGCAGGCTTTCTTTTGATGGATCGGGCCGGGCCGACATATCAGGTAAGCGCCCCAACATGTTTTTTCAGCCAAAGACAGGTCTGTAACAGATTTATCTGTCTCACAAATTGGAGGCTTCCCATCCTTCTTTCGTTAAAAAGTTGGTGTGCCCAACCCGGACTTCGTTCATCAACGGCACTTCAACTTCCTCGCAAGTATGGTGATAAGCAAAGCCCAGTTTTTCCTGTACCCGTTTTGACTTGGCGTTCCCGTCGTAATATCCGCACCAGATAATTTTCATTCCAAGTGTCTCAAATCCGTGACGTAAGAGTTCCTTTGCCGCTTCCGGCATATATCCTCTGCCCCAAAACGGTTTTCCAAGCCAGTAACCAAGCTCGCACTCATCGTCTTTGTCGGTCATATCCGTATGTCCATTCAATTTCAGTTCGATCGCGCCGATTGGCTTATCGCCGTTTCTTTCGCATATGGCATAACACTCCGGGCCATTGAGCACGTTTTGGATGACGTTCAGGCTTTCGGCAACGCTTTTATGCGGTGGCCAGCCCGCGATCGGGCCAACCGCAGGGTCTTTCGCGTATTCATATAAACTTTCCGCGTCCGCTTCTGTCCAACGGCGCAATATCAATCTCTCTGTTTCCAATTTCATAAGGCCACCTCAGAAGTCCCAAGCAATCGGGACTTTGCTCCCTTTATCTGTTGCGCCTTGCGCCTTTACTCCGCGGTAAACGCGAAACTCGTCTCGGTGTGCATCTGCTCACCCGCGTGCAGAATCGGAGACGGGAAGCCCCAGAACTGCAGTCCGTTGGGGAAAAGCTGCGTTTCCAGGCAGATACCATAGCGATAATCGATCTGCTGCCCGCCCTTGCCGCGGCGCGGCGTCAGGAAGTTTCCGGAATAGAACTGCATGCCCGGCAGATCGGTCGTCACGCGCATGCACAGGCCGCTTTCCGCGCCGCGCAGAATCGCCGCCGTACCGCCGGAGAGCACATAGTTGTGGTCGTAGCCGCTGCCGCAGCGAAGCTGCTCGTTCTCCTCGCCAATGTCGCGGCCGATCGCCTTTTCCTCGCGGAAATCAAAGGGCGTTCCTGCAACGGAGAGGAACTTCCCCGTCGGCAGGCAGCCATTGTCGTTTTCCAAAAACCGCTCCGCACCGATTTTCAGCGTGTGATTGAGTACGCTGCCGCCGCCGTCGAGGTTAAAATAGCTGTGGTTGGTCAGGTTCACAACCGTGTCTGCGTCACAGGTCGCCGTGTAAGCGATGGTCAGGACGTTGTTTTCGCCAAGGGCATAGCGCACCTGCACATCCAGATTCCCAGGATATCCCTCTTCCCCGTCCGGCGAAACCCGGTGCAGAACGATCTCATTTTCCCCGCAGCGCAGATCCCAGATACGCTTGTCAAAGCCGCGCGTGCCGCCGTGCAGCGTGTTCGCGCCGTCGTTCTTTGCGAGCGTATAGGTCTTGCCGCCGAGCGAAAAGGCGGCGCCGCCAATGCGATTGCCGACGCGGCCGACCACCGCGCCGAGATAGGCGTCGTTCTCCTCGTACTCCTGCGCGCTTTCGTAACCGAGCACAACATCAATGGGCTTTCCCGCCGCGTTCGGAACCAGCAGGGACTGCACCGTCGCGCCGTAATCCAGCACAGTCAGGCACATGCCGTTTTTGTTGCTCAGCTTCGCTGCGCGAACCGGCGTTCCGTCCGAAAGTTTGCCAAAAACAAATTCCTCTGTCATTTTTGTTTCCTCCTCAGTCGATCATAGAGCGCTTTCCGCTCTGACCGCCGCTTTATCCTCTTTCGCTGATCCAAGTATAGCACACTCCCCATCGGATTTGAAGCTTTTGTTTATTACACTTCGCCGAAGGCTTCCCGCAGCTTCTCAAGCGCCCGCTTTTCAATGCGGGAGACATAGCTGCGGCTGATGCCGCAGTTTGCGGCGACCTCCCGCTGGGAGAGTGGCTCCGACGCATCCAGGCCATAGCGCAGACGGATTACCCGCGCCTCTCTGGGCGTCAGATTCGCCTCGATGCAGGCGCGCAGATGGGAACAGGCCTCCATCACGTCAACCTTTTCGAGCTGATCGTCGTCCTGCGCGAGCACATCGAGAATCGAAAGATTGCTCCCCTCCCCATCCGTATCCAGCGTATCGGACAAGGACAGATCCCCCGCCGTCTTCCGCTGACTGCGGAAGTACATAAGGATTTCATTTGCTATCCTCTCGCCAATGCGCATATGTATCCTCTTTGCCCTCCCCGGCACCGGCAAGCCACACATGGGCATGTTCCCCGTCCCAGATTACCTTTTGCACAAGGTTCCTGACCGCCGCTCTTTTTTCTGTAATGGATACCGCATCCATCGCGGTGCAAAAACACGACAAATTCCGGCGCAACTTGTCAAACTCTGTTTCGCCGAGCGCATTGGCACAGCTGTGATCTTCCTGCTCACGGATAAGGTTTGCGATTTCTCTGTTCAATTGCGACAGTTCCTCGATACGCTTTAGAATGCGATGTTTTGCCAAAGATTCTCCCGCCATACCCAAAGCATCAAGCAAGCCATCGATTGTCCGCTCATTTTGGGCATACTCCGCCTGCAGTTCTTCCTGTTGCCGCACATGCTGCTCCTGCTTGCCGGCACAGAGTACGCGACTTTTTACCAACTGCGAGATTAAATTGTTGTCATGCCCCGGCAAGGATTTGATTTGCGCAAAAACCGCTGCATCCAGCATGTTGCCATTGGCGTTCCGGCAATTGCAGCGTTCACGCTTGCTTCGTTCTTTCATCTTGCACACATAGGTGTAGATGGTCTCGCCGGAAACGGCCGTCCTCTGGGACAGTTTCGGATACATTCTTTCGCCGCAGGAGCAATACACCAAGCCGGTCAGCAAGGCTTCATTGTTCCGGGGCTTGCGATATGTCTTGGATTTGTTTCTGTCCAGAGATTCCTGCACCCGGATCCACTGCCGGGCAGGCACTATGCCGCTATGCTTCCCGATGGCAACGATCCACGCACTGACGGGGAGCAGTTGTGTTGTTCTTCCCTTTTCCTGGTTGGTTCGGTTATATGCCATGATGCCGCAGCTGCCGTCAAAGGCTTCCTTCGGAAAACAAATCTCCGCCTTCCTTTCAGTAAAGTAATCATAGGCATCTTCATCTGCAACCATATACACAGGATTCTGTAAGATCGCCTTGATGGCAAAACGGCTGAAGTCCTTTCCCTTTTTGGTTTTAATTCTCCGTCGCAGCAATTCAGCTTCCACAGCCGTCAGTGAATCCTTTTCCATATAGAGATCAAAAATCAGCCTGGGAATTTCAATTTCCTCCGGAATTGGAATGAGTCTATAAGATTTTCGCTCCCTGCCGTCAACGGTGAGCTTGCTGACTGCCGCAGACTGAAAGCCGGTGGGGGTATTGCCGCCCAACCAACGCCCCGTCTTTGCCAGTTCCCGCATATTGTCCCGGATGCGCTCGGCAATGGTCTCCCGTTCCAGCTGTGAAAACACCGAGATGATAAACATCATGGCTCTGCCCATGGGCGTGCCGGTATCAAACTGCTCCCGAATGGACACAAAGGACACGTTCAACTTGGTCAGCTCATCGATGAGACCCGTAAAATCGCTGATATTGCGGCTGATTCGGTCCAATCGGTAAACCACAATCGCCCGGAATCTGTGTTTACGCACCTCCTCCATCATCCGTTTGAAATCAGGTCTCTGCAGGTTACCGCCGGAGAACCCCTCGTCCTCAAACACAACGCAGCGATCCACATATTCCGCTCCAAACATATTGCGGACATACTCTTTGCACAGTTCCACCTGATTGCCTACGCTTTCGCCTTTTCCGGTAAATTTGGATTTTCGGGAGTATATGGCGATCCTATCTGCATTTCTTCCCATCACTTGCTTCCCCCGCTTGATAGATGACCTTATTGATTCCAGTATATTGCTGCACAGTGAATCTATAAGCAAAAGTTTAAGGCCCGGCGCAATTTATGCGCCGGGCCTTTTGATCTTTGTTCGGGAAGTGAGGCACTGCATAGGTGCAGTGCCTCTTTGCAGCGAAAAGATCCGCTGATACAACTGGTTACTTAAACGCTGCGACCAGCGCTCTCATCATAAACAGCTGTTGACAAGGACTTCACTGGCTTCGCCGGATCCATCCACCAGATAAACCACCAGCTTGTAGTAGTAGGTTCTACCCTTGGTAGCGGAAATGTGGGTATAGGTATTGCCCTTGGTCGAGAACACCATAGTGTAGTCGCCGTCTTCCTTTGTGGCGCGGAAAACCTCATAATGATCGGCGCCGAGAATATGCTGCCACTTCAGAGTGGGCTTGCCTTCCGCATTGTTGCCGGTCTCAATCGCAAACACCACACCGGGAATCAGACAGGTGTTCTGCAGAACCTTACTGGTAGCATCCGTACCATCCCGCAGATAAACCTTCAGCTTGTAGTAATAGGTTTGGCCGGCCTCTGCAGCAGTATTGGTATAGCTTGTTCCCGTTGTGGAGAATGTCTTGGTAAAGACACCGTCCTTGCTGGTGGAACGCAGAACCTCATAGCTTACTGCGCCGGGGATGGCCGTCCACTTCAGAGTAGGCTTGCCCTTTTCATTGTTACCGGTCGTGATGTTGAATACGACTCCGGGAATCAGGCAAGTATTCTCAACCACATCGCTGAACTCTTCCGTGCCGTCCTTGCGGACAATCAAAACCTTGTAATAGTAGGTCTTACCCGCGGTAGCAGAAACATGGGTATAGGTCTTGCCGGTCGTGGTAAACACCTTTACGTAAGTACCGTCGATGGCAGTGGATCTGTATACCTCATAGTGGTCTGCATTGGTGGCCGTTGTCCACTTCAGAGTGGGCTTGCCTTCCGTATTGTGGCCGGGAGTAACCGTGAATTCAACGATGGGCTCAATGCAGGTATTGGTCACAATGTCACTGTCAACCTCGCCGTCATTGATCTTGACTGCCTTCACGTAGTAATAGTACGTCTTTCCGGCCGCTGCAGAAACATGGGTATAAGTCGTGCCCTTGGTGTTGAAGACGTTGGCATAGGTGCCGTCCTTTGTGGTGGAACGATAGACTCTGTAAGACACCGCATCGCTCAAACCGGACCACTTCAGAGTGGGCTTGCCTTCCGCATTGTTGCCGGTTGTAACTTCGATCACCTCAACAGGCTCTTCGATGACATTGCTTACAACCTTACTGTCAACTTCCGTACCATCGGCAAGGGTCGCTCTGACAAAGTAGTAGTACACATTGCCCTCAACCGCAGAAGCGTGCGTATAGGTTCTGCCGCCGGTATTGAAGACATTGGTGAACTTATCGCTGTTGGCATTGGCACGGTAGATGCTGTACGTCACAGCGCCGTCAACCTGTGTCCAGGACAGGGTGGGTTTGCCGCTCTCATTGCTGCCTACAACAACATGAGGCACTTGCGTCGTCACAGAGACCTTACCGGTCTTATTGACAGATTCGTAAGTCTTTCCTTCAACAACCTTATAGGTGCCGATCCGGAAAACCTTACCCAGAGCATCCGCGAAGTCCATGGTATAGCTCAGCTCTGTGGTCTCATCCACTTTCGTCCAATTCGCGCTGTCGGTAGAGGAATAAATCACATAGGTAACGCCGGGAGCCATTGCTGCAGTCCAGGAGATAACAGCCTTATCGCCCTCGCCCATCATCGTGAGATTCTTGGGCAGATCAGGTCTGATCTCATAATTGACCGTGATGCTGCCGGCTGCGTTGCCGCGCCAAGTGTTCAGGTTGGAGTACTTGCCGTACTTAGCCGCCTTCAGCGTGACATATGCAGTGCCCACTTCAATGTTGTTGCCCCATTCACGGCCATAGTCCGGATGGGAAACCTCGCCGGGCTTGGTAAGAGCTCTGCCGTCCGGATATACCGCGTAAGTGTCAGGCTTCTTTTCCTTGCCGTTGTAGGTATAGACATAAGTGGACAATGTGACAATGACATTTTCCATCTCATAACGGAGATGTCCGCAGACAGAGCAGATATTCGTGCCATCCGGCTGCTCCACATACTCGTGACCGCCGGCATCGTCGTAATCAATGCGCTTGGTCTCGCCGGATTCTGTGGTGTAAATGCAGTGGCCGTCGATGATGCAGGTGGAGGGTGTCTCATCCGCGGTCAGTTTCTCACGGATGCCGGTCTCGGGATTGTAGTAAGCGACATCCTTCATGTCCTTAATCATCCAGCCGGTGTACACTTCACCGTTGACCAGATAGAACTCGTCGCCGTTTTCATCCGTCATTGCGCCGGTATAGCGCTTCTGGCCGATATTGATGCCGTTTTCGCCGAAGTCATAGTAGTAACCGTCAACCTTCCGGATACCGGTATACTTCTCGCCGTTTTCGTAGTAAGCAAAGCCGCCGCCTTCCACGACCCAGCCTTCCTTGACACCGTTGTTCAGCGTGTACTGATCCTCAAATTCCTTATATACGGACTGGAAGTGGCCGCCATTTTCCTGGACACCGTCTTCACGTACATTCTGGAAAGGATACAGACCGAAGATTTCCTGGTTTTCAGGTTTGCTGGAGAAGGAATACAGGGCGTTTGCACGCAGGTAGATGTCGTAGGCGATCTGACCCTGGTTCACAACCTGCAGCGCCTGGCTGCCGGTCCAGGCCGCGTCTTCCTTGGGCGTCAGCTTGATGCCGGTCACGATGCACAGGGGGTTGGCCGTATCGGGATCGATGGGCTTATCCTGTCTGTGCCACTTCATGACCAGAGTCAGGCTGTTCTCTTCGTCATTGAAGATCGCTTCCTTCAGGTAGAAGTATTCGTTGTTGATCGTGAGACCGGAGTAATCCACATCCATGTCCTTATCGAAGTACAGGACGGGGGTTACCTCCGTCAGCGTACTGACACGCTCTGCCAGCTGCATCAGGAAGCTCCACGCGGAGTTGTTGCCTTCCACATCAGCGCCGGGCAGCATGTAAGTCAGATCCGCCAGCTGCTTGGGAATTTCGATTGCACTCATGTCCATGGCGAAGGTGTAGGTGGTCTCCATTGCCTTCTCCCTGTCCACAGAGTAGTACACATTGGGGCTGGTTTCCTGCGCGTTGCTCACCTCACGGAGCCAGGACAGCTGGTGGTCACCGCCGGTCACATTCTCAAAGTCGAAGCTTGCTTCGTCCTTGGTGAACATGGTCAGGGTGATGGTCGCCGTGACTTCCGGATTGCTGGTCAGCTCTGCAGTCACCTTGATCTTCTTCACACCGGATGCTTCGTTGCCGGTAAAGGTGAAGCCGTCAATGGTGCCGTAGGTTTCATTTGCTACACTCAGGGTCACATCGGCCTCGTTAATGGCAACCGCCTTGCCCTCGTAAACTGCCTTGACCGGCAGATCCTTGGGCTCGCCATAGATGGCATTGAGGGCTGCTTTCTCGAAGTAGACATTATCGGGATCCACAACATGAACCTGCTTGGAGCCGACAACGTTTCCGTCGATCTTCAGCTGCACGTAGACGGAACCCTTGGCCTTTGCCGTGAAGATGCCGTCGGCATCCACAGAGCCAATCATCTCATCGGATACTGCCCAGGCAGCGCCCTCAGGCATATCTACCACGTTACCGGTAGCGCTGACGGCGGTCGCCGCAAACGCGCCGGTGGAGTTCTCCGTGAAGTAGGTATAGTCGCTTTCCACAACAGCATGGTCAAATGCAGTGGAGCTCGGTGCGGTAGACACCATCATCAGAGAGGTGGAAACGCTGCGGGAAATACCGTCAGAGGGCTTGCTGACAACGCTCAGCTCGGTTGCACCGGGCTCTCTGGCAACGTAGGTACTCGAGCCGCCGCCGTCCAGGTTAACCGCCACAACGCAGCCAGCCTCCAGCATGATCTGCGCGATTTCCTTCATGTTGCCGCCGCAGGACAGGTCGCCCTGACGTCCGTCAAGAACCATGAAGACCACCTTGCCGCTCGCGGTGATACCAACAGCGGTACGGCTTGCGCGGTCGCTGGCATCGCTGGCGATCACCTCACCGTCGCGGATCAGGTCGCCGAAGGTTGCGATCGCTTCCTGCACACGGCCGGGACGCTCAGCCTTCAGAGCATTGTACTCTTCCATACTGCCGATCATGGCTGTGCCGTCATCCAGAATGCCGAAGAAGCCATTGGCGGAAATGGGATGGTACTCCGTGCCGTTCATGACCAGAATGCCGCTGGGCTCACCGGTATACATATCGTAACCGGCGCCGTTGATACTTGCGATTACATTGTAGTTTTCAATGTACTTCTCGCTCTCGGGGTTGCCATACTTCTCCTGCGCAATATTGGCCTGGTCAATAACGCGCTGCATTGCCCAGCCGCCTGCAGGATCGTTGTTGTTGTAGTTTGCGTAAACGTGAACGTTACCGCTGGTGACATCGCCCGTTGCCAGATAGTAGACCATGGTCTTGCCATCTGCCGTGTTGGCGTAGTTGATCTTCTGCACAATACCGGGGGCCAGAACGGAGGTTTCAGTCTGGAATACGGAGAAGTACGCATTATCCTGAATCTCCACAAAGTCGCCCGCCAGTCTGCACAGGTAATCCGCAAAGGCATAGCAGCATGCCTGACGCAGGAGGGTAATGTCCGTGGTTTTGAACGGACGGGTGCCTTCCAGAGTTGCCACGACACCGTTGGCCAGGAACTCGTTGTACACAGCATCGCGAACGTCCGTACGCAGGCTGACTCCATCCAGACGGTTGTTCAGGAAGTATGCCGCGCGCTGCTTTCTGGTCAGAGCTTCTGTCATGTAGCCGGAGAAGATATCTGCCAGAGTGCCGTTTTCGTACTCACGGCTGTACAGAGTCTGCATGATGTAGAATGCATCCAGGTCACCCTCGATGTCGGTGTTGCTGAAGGTGCCCTCTTCCGGCTTTTCGGGGAATTCCTCTTCGTACCGCAGGAAGTACTTCGTGTTGATTTCTTCAATCAGGTCTTCCAGCTCAGTGGAAACGAAGCCGAATTGATCCGTCAGGCTCATCAGGTCGACGGTATCGCCGGCCCAACCGGAAACGTCAGCATGATCCTCGCTGGACTCGTTGGTGTAGGTAATATCCATAGAGCCGAACACGTGTCCGATATCGGCCCAGTCACCGTTGGGCAGGCTGAACTCAGTCAAGTTCTTCATGCCGGTGACCTTCATCTTCTCTTCGCCTTCAGCCAGCGCTTCGTTATAGGCGTCCTCATATTTGCGGACGTAGTTTGCGAAATCGGAATCCTCATAGCCGGCCATAATATTCCAGGAACCGGAGTTATAACGGTCAACACCGGTACGGATATACTTGATTACCAGCATTGCAGGATCCTTGCCCGGAGAAACTTTCTTGACATAGGTGTCTGCGATATCTTCCAGAATCCGCAGATTCTCAATGAAATCGTCGAAGTTGTCAATTTCAGCTTCGCCCAGAGCGGGGATAGAGACCATCGTGTTATGATCGCATCTCGTGCAGGTCTCATAGGCTTCCCAACCGGGACTGGTATAAGTAGGTGCCTTACCCTCATGCTGCACGGCATCGTGACCCAGAGCAGGTTCGGGCTCGTCTCTGGTGCCGTTGCAGACATCGCAGGTATAGGTCCGCACGCCTTCCTCTTCGCAGGCGGGCAGGGTGGTTACACGGCCGTTGTCCCACTTGTGGCCCAGAGCTTCGACCGTTTCCTGTGCAACGAGAATCTCATCACAAACGGAGCAGTGAGAGCCCTCGGTCAGGCCGGTCTTGGTGCAGCTGGGTGCCACAGCCTTATCGACGGTCTCGGTATGGCCATTGGCGGGAACCTCTTCCTGTGCAACAAGAATCTCATCGCAGACGGAGCAGTGCTTACCTTCCGTCAGGCCGGTCTCGGTGCAGGTGGGCGCCTGAGCGGCATCAATGGCCTCGGTGTGTCCCTTGGCGGGCAGGACACGCTGTGCAACCAGAACTTCATCACACACAGAGCAGTGTTTGCCTTCCGTCAGGCCGGTATTGGTGCAGTCAGGCTCCACTTTCTCGTCAATGATCTCGGTATGACCCTTGGCGGAAACCACTTCCTGCTTGACCAGAATGGTCTTGCAGCGATCGCAGTGCTTGCCTTCCGTCAGACCGGTGTTGGTGCAGTCAGGCGCAACAGGCGCATCGACAACCTCATCATGGCCCAGAGCGGGAATCTCACCCTGCGCAACAAGAACCTCGCCACAGACGGAGCAATGCTTGCCTTCTGTCAGACCGGTTTCCGTGCAGGTCGCGTCCTTGGCCTTATCGATAACCTCGGTGTGACCCAGAGCGGGAATCTCATTCTGTGCGCTCAATATCTCGCCGCAGCGATCGCAACGATAACCCGGGGTCAAACCGGTTTCCGTGCAGGTCGCTTCCTTGCCGGGCACCGGCACACCGTCGTGGCCCAAAGCCTTAACAGTGGTCTGTGCTGCCAAAATCTCACCGCAGACAGAGCACTTCTTGCCCTCCGTCAGGCCGGTGTTGGTACAGTCGGGTGCAACTGCGGGAATAATTTCTTCAGTATGGCCAAGAGCGTCCACAACAACTGTATTGCGGGAGATTTCTGCATCGCAGACGGAGCAGTAGACAACCTCATCGTAGCTGCCTTCCTTGGTGCAGGTGGGCGCCACATTATTCTCCACCTCGGTCTCGCCGGGGGTGTGACCCAGAGCGGGAATCTCATTCTGCGCTACCAGAACCTCGCCGCAGACGGAGCAGTGCTTGCCTTCCGTCAGACCGGTGTTGGTGCAGTCAGGCTCCACGGAAGCATCGATAACTTCATCATGGCCCAGAGCGGGAATCTCATTCTGCGCTACCAGAACCTCGCCGCAGACGGAGCAGTGCTTGCCTTCCGTCAGACCGGTTTCCGTGCAGGTAGGTGCAACAGCAGAATCCTTGACCTCGGTGTGCGGCAGTTTGTCGATCACCGGCTGAGCAACCAGAATTTCGCCACATGTGGAGCACTTTTCGCCTTCGCCCAGACCGGTAGCAGTGCAGCTGGCGGGCACAGCAGGCAATTTCTCACTCTTATGTCCCAGCGCATTTACATATTGCTGAGCAACAATCGTAGCACCGCAGACGGAACACTTCTTGCCTTCGGTCCAGCCGCTGGTCGTGCAGGTCGCCTCCACAGCAGGAACGGTTTCCTCGGTATGCGGCAGTTTGTCAACCTTCTGCCCCTTGCGGGAGATTTCTGCATCGCAGACGGAGCAGTAGACAACCTCGTCGTAGCTGCCTTCCTTGGTGCAGGTGGCGGCAACCTCGTTCTCCTTCACCATCTCGGCGGGCGTATGCGGCAACTTTTCAACGGGAATGGTATTGCGGGAGAGCTCAGCTTCGCAGACAGTGCAGTAAATGACATTGTCGTAGCTGCCTTCTGCCGTGCAGCTGGCATCCACCTCGTTCTCCTTCACCGCCTCGGCGGGCGTATGCGCCACAACAGGAACAGGCTTATTCACACGGGTAAGCTCTGCATCGCAGACGGAGCAGTAGACAACCTCGTCATAGCTGCCTTCTGCCGTGCAGCTGGCATCCACCTCGTTCTCCTTCACCGTCTCAGCGGGAGTATGCGGCACAACAGGAACAGGCTTGGTCTCACGGGTGAGCTCAGCGTTGCAAACGGAGCAGTAGACAACCTCGTCGTAGCTGCCTTCTGCCGTACAGCTGGCATCCACCTCGTTCTCCTTCACCGCCTCAGCGGGAGTGTGCGGCACAACAGGAACAATCTCAGTATTGCGGGAGAGCTCGGCATCACAGACGGAGCAATAGACAACATTGTCGTAGCTACCGGTCTTGGTGCAGGTTGCATCCACCTTGTTCTCCTGAACTGCCGCAGCAGGCGCATGGCCCAGCTTGCTGTCTACATCCGTACGGGTATGCTTTTCGGTGCAGCGCTCGCACTGCGCAGTCTCGGTGCCATCCTCGGTGCAGGTGGCATTGTTGTTGGAAATGTAATTCTGGAAGAGATGATCCAGCGCATCCACATCTTCGGTGTAGCTGTGGCTGGGATCATTCTTACAGGTAAAGGTCTTGATACCGGTACCGGTGCAGGTCGGCTGCTCTGTAATCACACCTTCATAATCATGTCCAAGTTCGTCCACATAGTCATCCACATAGGAGTGGCCGGTGGTGCCAACAGTGCACTTGGAGCAGGTGTAAGTGGTGTAACCCTTTGCCTCGCAGGTGGGTTCGGTCACGACCTGATCGTAGGCATGGCCGGTAGCCTTGATGGTCTCGGCTGCCACGGTGGTCTCGGCATTGCCCTGCGCATCCTTGAACACCTTGCCGCAATTCTGACAGGTGTAGTAAGCATTGTTGCCGTCAGCCACGCAGGTTGCAGCCTTGGCGGGGGTCATCTTGGTGGAATGGCCGGTAGCGGCAACCGTAATGCTCGGCAGGATCTCAGTGCCGGCAACATCCTTGAAGAAATTGCTGCAGGTAGAGCAGGTGTAGTGCTCAATGTGGCCAGCTTCTGTGCAGGTGGGATCCTCAGCCTCCACCTTGGTTGTGGTGTGGGCAGCCTTGGGCAGCTTGGTCACATTGGTAGCGGTACCACACATGGTGCAGGTCTGTGTCTGTTCACCCTCAGCCTCACAGGTGGCCTGCTTGGTAACAATGGCCTGGCCCCAGGTATGGGGAATGACGGGAATCACGGCACCAATGACTTCCTCCCCACAACGACGGCAGAATGCCGTACCTGCGTTACCGGGAGTAGTACAAGTGGGATCCACCTTATCTTCATAGAACCATCTGTGGCCCAGTTCAGGAATTTCTGCAGTGTAGCTATGACCTTCCGTATCCTCTGCGCAGACAGTGCAGGTGTATGTCATGATACCGGTTTCGGTACAAGTCGCCTTCTTGGTCTCAACACCTTCATCGTAGCTGTGACCCAGAGCATCCACATCCTCGGTGTAGCTGTGGCCCTCGGTTTCGGTGGTGCAGCAGTCATTCTGGCAGGTATAGGTCTTGACGCCCTTGTCTACGCAGGTGGGATCGGTGGTAACAACACCTTCATCGTACTTATGGTTCAAAGCACTGACGTAGGTATCGGTGTAAGAATCGTTACAGCCGTTCTTGCAAGTATGAGTGGTGTAGCCCTGTTCCAGACAGGTGGGCGCCGTTACCTCTTCCTCATACACATGATCCAGCTGTGCCAGAGTCTCGGCTGCCACAGTCGTGCCTTCAACGCCTTCTTCATCCTTAAAGGCATTGCCGCAGCGGTCGCAAGTCCAGTACTCCTTGTTGCCGGCAGCCAGACAGGTAGCGGCCTTGTACTCATGATGGGTCATATTGTGGCCCAGAGCACTGTTCTCATCGGTGCGAGTATCCGTGACAGTGCAGCGGTCGCACTTGGCAGTCTCCGTGCCATCCTGCGTGCAGGTGGCATTATTGTCGGAAATGTAATTGGTAAAGCTGTGGCCAAGCTTGTCGATGGTCTCCGTATAGGTATGAGACGCATCGTTCTGGCAGGTATAGGTTCTGATGCCGGTGCCGGTGCAGGTGGCGGGGGTAGTAACCTCGCCGATATAGTCATGGTCAAGGGCATCGACAGTTTCCTGCGCATCCAAAATCTCGCCGCAGACAGCGCACTTCTTGCCCTCGGTCAGACCAGTTGCAGTACAGGTAGGTGCCTTAGCAGGGATGGTTTCCTCGGTATGCGGCAGCTGAGCAACGGTCTTTTGCTCGCGGGAGAGCTCAGCATTACAGACGGAACAATAGACAACCTCATCATAGCTGCCGGCCTGCGTGCAGGTGGCGGCAACTTCGTTCTCCACGACCGCTTCACCCTCGGTGTGAGGCAGTTTGTCTACCGTAACAGTATCGCGGGAGAGCTCAGTATTGCAGACAGTGCAGTAAACAACATTGTCATAGCTGCCGGTCTTCGTGCAGGTGGCATCCACCTTGTTCTCCACGACCACTTCACCCTCGGTGTGGGGCAGTTTATCTACCGTAACAGTATCGCGGGAGAGCTCGGTATCACAGACAGTGCAGTAAACAACATTGTCATAGCTGCCGGTCTGCGTGCAGGTGGCATCCACCTTGTTCTCTACGACTACTTCGCCCTCGGTGTGAGACAGTTTGTCTACGGAAACGGTATTGCGGGAGAGCTCAACATCGCAGACGGAGCAGTAGACGACCTCATCGTAGCTGCCGGCCTGCGTGCAGGTGGCGGCAACTTCATTTTCCTTCACAGCCGCTGCTGCCTTATGGCCCGCGGCTTCCACTTCAGTCTGCGCGACCAGAGTCACGCCGCAGCGGTCACACTTGCTACCTTCGGTCAATCCGGTTTCGGTGCAGGTGGGCGCCTTAGCGGGAACCACAACAGGATCATGACCCAGCGCATTTACATACTGCGGTGCAACAATTATGTCACCGCAGACGGAGCACTTCTTGCCCTCCGTCAGACCGCTGGCCGTGCAGGTGGCGGCCACAGCGGGGATGGTTTCCTCGGTATGCAGCAGCTGAGCAACGGTCTTTTGCTCGCGGGAGAGCTCAGTATTGCAGACGGAGCAATAGACAACCTCATCATAGCTGCCGGCGACCTTACAGGTGGCGGCAACTTCATTCTCTACGACCGCCTCATCAGGCGTGTGATCCGCCATGGGAATCACCTGCTGTTCAGTGATCACATAGCCGCAGACGGAGCACTTCTTGCCATCGGTCAGGCCGGTGGCGGTGCAGGTTGCAGCCGTGCCGGGAACAGTCTCCTCGGTATGTGCTGCCATGGGGATTACTTCCTGCGCAACGATCACATGGTCGCAGACGGAGCACTTCTTGCCCTCCGTCAGGCCGGTGGCGGTGCAGGTTGCAGCCTTGCCGGGGACAGTCTCCTCGGTATGCGCTGCCATGGGGAGCACTTCCTGCGCAACGATCACATGGCCGCAGACGGAGCACTTCTTGCCCTCCGTCAGACCGGTGGCGGTGCAGGTGGGTGTCACAGCGGGAACAGTCTCCTCGGTATGCGCTGCCATGGGAATGGTCTTCGTCACACGGGAGATTTCCTTGTTGGTATTATCGCAATGCTCGTTGGTGCAATAGACAACCTCGTCATAGCTGCCGGTTGCAGTACAGGTAGCGTCCTTCCTGTTTTCTTCCACGGCCGCGGCAGGCGCATGGCCGGTTGCTTCAATGTCTCTTTTTTCTGTTTCACCGCAAGTTTTGCAGAGGAATTCGCTGGAACCCTTTTCTATGCAGGTGGGTTCCTTCCGCACAGCTGTAACCTCTTCCCAGGAATGGCCCAAGGCATCCACAGTCTTGGACTCGCGGGAAAGCTCAACATCGCAGACGGAGCAATAGACAACCTCGTCATAGCTGCCGGCCGCGGTGCAAGTGGCGGCAACTGAATTCTCCTTCACCGCAGCCTCGGGCGTATGCTCCACCGTGGTCTTGCTGATTGTTTCGGTGTAGGAATCCTTGCAAACGGAGCAGGTGTAAGTCATCACACCGTCTTCCTTACAGGTAGCCTGTTTGGTTTCCTCGCCCTCATACTTGTGGCCGAGAGCATCGTCGGTGACAGACTTGCGGGAGATTTCGACGGCGCAAACGGAGCAGTAGACGACCTCGTCATAGCTGCCGGGGTCAACACAAGTGGCAGGTTTTACATTCTCCTGCACGGCGGCAGCGGAAGTATGCCCCAGCGCGGCAATCTCAGTCTGTGCAACAGTGGTCTCACCGCAGACAGAGCACTTCTTACCCTCGGTCATGCCGTTTTCAGTGCAGGTAGCTGCTGTGCCGGGAACAGTCTCTTCCGTGTGGCCCAGGGCAGCCTTGATTTCGGTGCCGCAAGCGGTGCATGTCTGTGCGGTGGTGCAGGTTGCCGCTGCGCCGGGGGTATGGTCAGGCTGCTCCAGTACAGCTTTACAGTAGTCGCAAACCTTGGGGTTCTTGCAGGTGATGGTTGCCTCATCCTGAGAAGAGATGCAGGTGCTTCCATCCGCATTGGAGATACAAGAGGGAACCCACTTGCCATCGGTATAGGTATAGACGGTGCCGTTAGCAGGGTTGATCTCATTAATGGGATCAGTGGTGGTGCCGTCTGCATTCTGCAGCTTTGCCACAACAACGGGAATATCCACAGGAGTAGTGTCAGTGCCAGACTGAGTCAACTGGTGGGTAACTGTTTCAGTACCGACCTTCATACTGACCACACCGGTACCGGTACTGGTAACGACAGCACCACCGGCAGTGGTGTACAGGAAGCCGGCATCCGCATTGACAGTGCCGTCAATCTGAATCTTGGCGTCGCTCAGCGTGGTACGGGAAACGCCGGGAAGTCTGCCAGGTGCATAGGGCAGGGGAGCGAATGTCTGGTTGTAAGAACTGGAATAACCGCCCCAATCGTCCAGGTCATAGACGTAGACACTCTTACCGTTGGCCAGATCGCAGCGGGCACCCTCACGGATGATGATCTCAGCGCCGGGCAGGAAGGCCAGATCCTCGGTAATATCGATCTTACCGCTGACTACCTCCACCGTCAGGTTGTTGGTAATAGGCAGCACAAACTCACTGGACTTGATGGATACGCTACCCACCAAACTCAGTTTCATGCTGATGTTGATTTCTTTCATGGACACGTTGCCATAAATCTTATAAACCTGACGGTCTTTGGCTTCGTCGTAGTCCTTGATCAGATAACCGGAATCAATGGAGAAGAGGCTGTTCGTTCCAACGAAGGGAACCTCCGCACCCTGAACGCCAATCACACTAATCGTAGTGCAGGTGTAACCCTTTTCCACAGCACCGGCGTTCAGTATCATGGGGACTTCGATATTCTGAACGTAGTACTGGTTCATGGGGAAGACCTTGTGGCTATGGTTCGTGGCAATGGCACTGGACGCAGAACCGCCACGCCAGTCCGTAACCTGGAAAGCTTCATAGACAGTACCGGTGCCAAGGACTTCCACCTCACCGGAGCCCATCACGTAGCCCCAGGCATAGAGGTAGGCACCGCTGTTGACGGTAATCTTACTGCCCTCAGCCATCTTGATAAAGCCAACAGGACCGTGCACGCCGCCCATAACGGAGCCGGTACCGCCTGCGTACATGGAACCGGCAACGCTGATGGCACCGGCCACGGTGATATTTGCACCGCTGGCCATGTTCAGCGTCCGGTATGCAGTAGGCGTCACATAAGAAGTATCATTCTTAACGGTGGTGGGCTTCGTAGTCAGCACAGATTCCGATGTGTTATAGGGAATCAACAGGGTAACACCGCTGGGAATGGTGTAGTCACCTGCAGGCAGAGTGCCGTCGGCAGCCAGAACGACTTTGGTACCAGCAGCGGTAGCTGCGTTCAGGTCGTTGAACAGCTTATTGCCAACCTTAAAGTATGCTTCCGCACTGGGATTGTAGAAAGCCGCCTGCAGTGTGACATCTTGAGTAGGTGTAAAGGTATAGGGGTTTGCGGTGGACAGTACCGTGCCATCCGCGCCGAGCCAACCCAGGAATGCATTGCCGGAGGCAGGGTTAGCAGTCAGCGTCACCTGGGTGTCCTGATAACCCAGGCCGTCCCAAATGCCGGTGGTAGCAACAGTTCCCTTGGAGGAATCGCTGTCCACAGTAATGTTGTAAGAAGTCAGATCCCGGAACTGAGCATAAATCGTGCAGCTTTCCAGAATATCAACGCCGGTGGTCAGCGTGACAGTCGCATTCGTGGAGATCTGCTTTTCGCCCTGGTACCAGCCCACAAAGGCATTTCTCTCGGAATTGGGAGTCGCAACCAGGTTATAGACCGCGCCGGTAGCCTCAGACTTGGTAACGGGGGCAGCCTCGCCGTTGACAGTGTAGCTGCCGTTGCCCTGAGGCGCGGCAAATTCCACTGTCATATTGGCGCTGATGAATTCAACGGTAACGGTGGCATTACCTTTATTGGTATAGGTATAGGTAACATCTCTGCTAACCTCTTTACCGTCTTCATACCAAGCCTTCAGCACATAACCCTCTGCAGGAAGTGCAGTCAGGGTATAGGTCGTACCAATGGGATCGGTCTTGTCAGCAGGCGTTTCACCATTGACGGTATAGCTGCCGTTTTCGGCTGCGCCAAAGGTAACCGTGCCCTTGATCACAATATTGGAAATGGTAAAGGTTGCCGTTGCTTCAGTACCTTTATCAGCAGTCTTGGCAGTAATGATATCAACCGTTTTACCGTTCGCAATCGTAACGGTTGCACTACCGGACGTTTCATTCGTCGTTGTACCATTTATCTTAAAATCGCCATTGCCGGAACCCTGTGCCCAGTCAAAGGAAACCACAACTGACTTTCCGGACGCATTCTTGATTCTAGGCTTTGCACTGCCCTGGTAATTAGTACAACCACTTGAATATCCCGTGTATGTAATGGTATACGTGCCGCCTTCATTGGTCACAGTCGGAGTCGCATCCGCGTTAACCCAGAACGTGATGTTATCGGCCAATGTGATCGTATCGCTATTAGCCACTGGCATAATGCCATAAAGCACCTGCAGCTGCTTATAGAAATTCATCACCAGCTGGGTGTCTTCCTCAGCCAGCAGAATATCTGCATCTTCCTGAGAAAGGCCCTGCGCCAGCGCATAGCCGGCCTCGTAGTCTTCCCACGCAGCCTGCGCCTTCTTGCCATCAAAAGTGATGTAGTGGTTGACCAGTTCCGTATCGCTCATATCAGAACTGATCTCAAACTTCTCGATGTAGTCATCAATGAGACCACGCACCTGATCAATCAGCGCGACATCCGTTCCATCGGACTCTGCCCCGGGTTCCGTGACAGGTTCGGTGGTATCAACGACGCTTTCGATTTCGTTTTCATGGTCGTGGTCATGGCTCTCCTCGCCGGTTGCAAAAACCTGCATCGGCAGCATGGAGACCACCATGATCAACACCAACAAGAACGAAAAACTTTTCTTCATGAATTTCGTAATCATTGCATTTCTCTCCTTGCAATCATTCTTCTATCATCAACTTGCACGGCACTGTTTTTTGTCATGCAAACGAACTAAAATGTACTCAACGACGCCCAAAATCACACCTGCGATACACAGAAAATGGTACGTCTTCAATCCCAGAAACACGGCCGGTTCCGCACGGGTAAACTCCGTGAAAAAGCGAATTGCGCTGTAAGACATCAAATAAATGGGAAAGACCGTTCCTTTCTTGAAACGCTTTCGGAACACAAACAATGCAACAAACAACAGAAGTGCCACGCCTGATTCCAGAAACTGCGACGGAAATTCAATCTGCCGGGACAAAGGGTTATACACACCATTCTCCCAGGGGACACCACAGCAGCAACAGCCGAAATGGCAGGCGATTTTGACAAAAACCAGCGCCAGCGGATAGGCCGGGGTGATCAGGTCCATCTGGGCCAAATAGTCAATCCGCAAAAGCAGACATACCAGCAACACCACAAAGGGTGCACCATACAAAACCCCGAAGTAGTTCGCGCCGGTGTTGAACAGCCGGGATGCGCCGCTATTTAAGAATCCTACGCCAAGATATTGCGCCACACAAATGATACAGATTTCTAAAATCGTCCACAGGGCGAACGAGGAGAGAATCTTTCCGTACCAGGTTTTCGGCTTCCCGTCGAAATGCGCAATCACAGAATTTGATACTTTCCCGAGGATCATTTTCTTTTTCCTGAAGTTCAGAAAATTATAAAGCACCAGAGCAATACTGCCTATAGTGTTAAATATCGGATATAGTGGCGACATCGCTTCCCTCCTTGCGCTGCATATAGTTAACCTATGATACAAAACGGCTATACTATATTAACACTTCGTATACGAAAAGTCAATGTGCATTGTTTTCCGTTTCCGACCTTTTCCCGCGCGTTTTCCGCCCTCCCTTTTTCCCGGAATCTCTTGATTTTCTCCGCAAATGTGCTATAATTCTCTACGCATTATGGAAAAGTATGTGTACATCTCCGCAAGCGCATCTTTACTTGCGGAAAACGACCCTGAATAAGCGATATGATTAATGAAACCACCACCCTTCGTGTTCAGGAAGTGGAGCACGAGATTATGCAGCAGATTGCTGCCATCTGCCGCCGCCACAAGCTGACTTTCTTTGCCATCGGAGGCACCGCTTTGGGCGCCGTCCGGCATCAGGGCTTTATCCCCTGGGATGACGACATCGATATCGGTATGCCCCGAAAAGACTATGAGGCTTTCCTGCGCTATGCGGCCCAGGAGCTGCCCCAGGCATACTATATTCAGCACTTTGACACCGAAGAGGGCTCCCCTTTTTATTTCACCAAGATCCGCAAGCACAACACCCTGTTCGTGGAGTACTATCTGAAGGATCTGCCCATCCGTCAGGGTATTTTTGTGGACATTTTTCCATTCGACAACGTGCCTTCCGTCGCATGGAAGCGGAAGGTGCACTTCCGGTACTGCAGAACGCTGTATCAGCTCTTTCTGTGCAAGTCCCTTACCACGGTGTGCAGCTCACGCTTCGAGCGGGCAGACAATTTCAAGGGCAGGCTGCGGAAAGTGATTCACGTCCTGCTGACGCCGATCCCCAAGAAATGGTTATTCCGCCGGCTCGACCGAAGCGTGCAGATGTATAACGGAAAAGACGCCGCGGAGGTCTCTCACATCGTTCGCCGGCGGCTTCGGGTAAAGCTTGAGGATCTGTATCCGGTATGCGAGCTTCCGTTCGGCGATTACAAAATGCCCGTTCCCAAAAACTACGACGCGTATCTGCGCGCCCAGTTCGGCGAATACGATGTCCTGCCGCCGGAGGACAAGCGCTATGGCCACCTTCCTTACCTTGTAGAATTTGAATCACAGGGGGACTATGTATGATTATCGGCTACACCGCCGGTGTGTTTGATCTCTTCCACATCGGGCATCTGAATCTGCTGCGCAATGCAAAGGGTTTATGTGACCGGCTGATCGTCGGCGTGAGCACCGATGAGCTTGTTAAGTACAAGGGAAAGACGCCCGTCATTCCTTTTGAGGATCGCATTGAAATCGTGCGCAACTTGCGCTGCGTGGACGCCGTGGTCGCCCAGGAAGATATGGACAAGCTGCAGATGTGCAAAAAGCTGCAGGCAAACATCATGTTTGTTGGCGACGACTGGTACAAAACTGACCGCTGGCAGGAATATGAAGAATCTTTCGCCAAAGAGGGCATTAAGATCGTCTATTTCCCCTATACCAAGAACGTATCCTCCACTCAGATTTCCAAGGCTTTGACCTATCTGCGCAAGGAAGACTCCCATGAAAAGTGACCTGCTGTTTTGCGCCAATTCCTATCTGACCTATCGCGCCATCGTGGACCACGACCGGCAATTTGCCGACCATTTGCCCCCCTGGTTTTATCATCACGACGTTCCCCGCACCCCCATCAACACCCCGCAGGAGCTGGACCGGCATCTGCGCAGCGCCGTAAACGCCGCCTTAAAAGACGGTCCGGTGGCACTGATGCTCAGCAGCGGCATGGATTCTGCCATTTTGGCCAGTTATCTGCCCGAAGGCACACAGACCTATACGCTGCACTGTCAGGCGGATTCCGGCATCGACGAGACCGGCGCTGCCAAAGTGTATGCCAATCGCAACGGGCTGAAGCATACCGTTGTGGATGTATACTGGAGTGATTATGAGGCTTTCGCAGGAAAGCTGATGCAGCGCAAAGGCTGTCCCATCCACTCCATTGAAGTGCAGGTTTACAAAGCCGCGCTTCAGGCCAAAAAGGACGGCATCCGGACGCTGATCTTTGGAGAGACCGCGGACATCATCTACGGCGGGCACAGCAAACTGCTGGCTCGGGATTGGGATCTGGAAGCCTTCAGCCGGCGTTTTGCGTTTGTGGACACCGAAAAAGTCCTGCGTCATCCCCAGCGCATTCTGGAACCCATTTTGCCTTATGTGCAGCCGGACGGCAATGTGGATGTGTTTGGCTTCCTCAATGGATTTGAATACGATGTTTCTCTCGGTTTTTACAACAATGCCTGTCGGCTTGCTGAGATTAACTTCTTTGCGCCCTACTCCAGCTCTGTTTTGGG
The DNA here is from genome assembly GCA_017522015.1 of Oscillospiraceae bacterium. Classification (GTDB taxonomy): domain Bacteria; phylum Bacillota; class Clostridia; order Oscillospirales; family Oscillospiraceae; genus SIG483. The sequence goes on from JAFXAW010000012.1 coordinate 130,504, forward strand.
GCATCCGCTGGATCTTGCACGGATCCGGAGCGGAGAGGGAAAATATGTAATCCGCCAACTGTTCCAGCAGATCTATCCGGATCTTCCCATCCCTGAAAAAACGCCGCTGCCCAGGCCCATGGCGCAATGGCTGAAGGATTGGACCGGACCGCTGCACCCGGAAGTGCTGCCGGATCATCTTGCAGAACTTACCGGCGATCAGAAATGGTATGTTTATGCCTTAAACCAATTCCTTTTGGAATTTGCAGGAGAAGACCGCACATGAATTATCTGAAACTCGGCCCTGTAAAAATTCCATATAAAATCAAAACGGGGGAAGACAAGAAATTCTTCCAGATCTTCGGGATCAGAATTCCTTTCTCTACCGTCACAAAAAACGGGAAAAAATACTATCGGCTTTTCTTTTTGACGCTTCGGCTCCCGTTCCTGGATAAACACTTTATCAGTCAGACAAAAGTCAACTATATGGAACGCGATCAGTTGACGGATGAAAAGATCCGGCAAATCGCCACAGCTATTTTTGAAGAAAAGCTGGGCTACACGCCGGACCTCGACAACCCCCGCAGCATGAACGAAAAAATCTTCTGGATGAAGCTGAACTACCACGACCCCATGGTCACAGTCTGCTGCGACAAATTTGCCGTGAAAGACTATGTAAGCGAAAAGCTGGGCGAAGGATATGTGGTTCCCACCATTGCCAGCTGGGAAGATCCCGCGGACATCGATTTTGACGCTCTGCCCAATCAGTTCGTGCTGAAAGTCAACTGGTCCAGCGGTTACAACATCATTGTCAAAGACAAATCACAGCTGAACATCCAGGAAGCAACCGAACAGATCCGGCATTGGATGGAGCCTGCACAAAACAGCTATTTCCAGACCTTTAATTGGGGCTACAAGGACATGAAGCCCGTCGTCTATGCGGAAACCTATATGGAGCAGTTCGACGGTCAGCTGTATGACTACAAATTCTACTGCTGCAACGGCGAGGTAAAATTCCTGTTTATTGCCACGGATCGTCACAAAGACGGAAAGCTTACTTACACCTTCTTTGACCCTGACTTCCATAAACTCCCCTTTACTTACGGCAACAAAAGTTCTGTGGAAGGACTTCAAAAACCCAAATTCTTTGAGGAAATGATCCGCTGCGCGCAGGTCCTTGCGCAGCCTTTTCCCTTTGTTCGGGTGGACTTCTATGAAACCGGCAACAAAATCTATGTTGGCGAAATGACATTCTATTCCGGCGGCGGCATTCTGCCCTTTAACCCGGAAGAATGGGATTATAAATTAGGCAGTCTTATCCATCTTCCCAATCATGAAATGAGGTAACCGCAAATGGCATCTTACTACAAAGGATCCCGCGACATTAAAAAAGAACACTACAACATGGGCATTCTTTTAACAGAAGCCAAAAAGAAGGAAATTCTTAAGGAAAACTTTCTCAACCGTGTTGGCTATGAGTTAAATCTGGATAACCCCAAGTCTTTCAACGAGAAGATCATGTGGTCCAAGCTGTACTATCAGAACCCGCTGATTACCCAGTGCTGTGATAAGTTTGCAGTGAAAGACTATGTAACCGATACCATCGGCGAGGAATACATCGTCAAGACGCTCGGACAGTGGGACAAGCCGGAAGACATCGACTTTGACAAGCTTCCGAATCAGTTTGCCCTGAAAGTCAATTGGTCCAGCGGCTACAACATCATTGTCAAGGACAAATCCAAACTGGACATCCCCGACACCCTGCGCAAGCTCAATCTTTGGACGAAGCCGGACAGGAATGCATATTATCAGTTCTTCAACTGGGGATTCAAGCACGTAAAACCTGTAATTTACGCTGAAGAATATCTGGAACAGGTTGACGGTCAGGTCTACGACTATAAGTTCTTCATGTTTGGCGGAGAAATGAAAATGATGTTCATCGCCACTGACAGAACCGGTGTCAATCAGCTCACCCACGACTTTTTCGACCGGGACTTCAATCTTCTCCCCTTCACCTACGGCGGCATCCGCCACGCGGATCCCCTGCCCCCCAAGCCCAGGCATTATGAGGAAATGATCGCGCTGGCCGAAAAGCTGGCCAAGCCTTTCCCCTTTGTCCGTGTGGACTTTTATGAGATGGGTGATCGGATTGCTTTGGGTGAAATGACATTCTACCCCGGCGGTGGCATTCTGCCTTTCGATCCGATAGAATGGGACTACAAGATTGGCGAATGGTATCAGCTCCCCGAAAAGATGATTACCGATAAGCCGGTTCCTCTCCTGGGTCTGCGTGTAGCTTGCAAAAAGGTCAGCAACAAGGCCAAGAGCTTTCTGCGAGGTCTGCGCAGAAATATTCTTCGGCACGATGTTTATGCCAAGAAGCATTACCTGACATTGTTCAATGTCATCCGTTTCCCCATTATTTTCCAGAACCACACAGGGTATCGCTACGTCGGTGTCAACGGCGTTCAGCTGCGCTATAAAAAGCAGATCCCGGTTTCGAACGCCCAAATGATGCAGCTGCCTGCACCCGAGTTTGAAGTGCTGACGCCCAGAATGGCCTACATAATGGAAGACAAGATCACCATGGATATGAAGAAGCATTACTGCGAGCAAAAGGGTTATAAGCAGATGCATTACTTCCCCAATCTGGATAATCCCAGGAGCTATAATGAAAAGCTTCTCTGGCTGGCTCTGCACTACAAAAACCCCCACCACAAGGTAGCGTCCGACAAGGCGCTCGCCAAAGAGTGGATCGGTTCCCGAATCGGTTATGAATATGTTGTTCCCCTGATCGGTGTATATGACAATGTCAATGATATTGATTTTGATGCCTTGCCGGACAGTTTTGCTATCAAGGCAAATGAGGGTTGGGGTTCCGATGAAGTGATTCTGGTAGAAGACAAGAGCAGGGTCAATATCGACCAGCTTAAAGCCATCATCTCCAACTGGCTGTACCCCTGGTCTTCTTATTACTACAACAACATGTGCATCACCGACGAAAAACCCGCAAAGCCCCTGATCGTGGTCGAAGAATTTCTGGATCTGGGCGGCAACAAATTCCTGGACGATTATAAGTTCTACTGCTGCAACGGCAAGGTTAAGTTCTCCATGATCGTCAAGGAGCGCGGTTCCAAGACCCAGTCCCGCACGTTTTTGGACAGAGACTGGAATGTTCTGCCGGTTCGCCGCGCCGGAAAGTTCACAACGGTTGCTCCGGAAAAGCCTGCGAACCTGGAAAAGATGTACCAGTTGGCAGAGATCCTTTGCAAGGACTTCCCCTTTGTCCGGATCGATTTCTACAATCAGGACGGTCAGATCTATGTGGGCGAGATGACGTTCACTCCCGGTATGTTCCTGCGCTTTGAACCCATGGAGTGGGATTTCAAGCTCGGTGAACTGCTGGATATTTCCGATTTGGTCGAGCAGGAACGCAGTAAGTAAAATAAGATACTTTATTGTTGTCGATGTATAAATCAGGAAAGGAATTGAACTTATGAGAATGTTCAAAAATGCAATTCGAAAATCCGCATTGGTTCTGGTTGTTCTTTGCCTTGTGTTGTCCTTGCCGATGGCCGTCAGCGCTGCGGAATTCGGTCCTCGTTATAACGATCAGGCTGCGGTCTCCTATGCCGCCGCCCACTGGAATGACGGAGTCGGTGTCTGCGACCAGTTTGTGAAAGATTGTCTGAAGGCCGGCGGCGTGGAAATTCTGGCCGGTGGCGTGGATCCTCTGCGGAACGCGCTTCTGGACGCCGGGCTGGGAAGTGCTACTACGCTGAAGATCTCTGCTGACGGCGTTCATGCGCTGAAATCCGAGAACCCCAGCATTCAGGCCGGCGATATCCTGTTTTTCTACTGCGAGGAATGCCATAAATCTATTCACACGGCAATCATAGCCGGTTATGACGAAAATGGCTATCTGTATACATACGCCCACAATCCCGGTTGGGACAAAGTGGACTGGATCGGCAGTTTCGCCCATGGCCTCGAGGATGGCCAAAAGCACCGCGACTGTTACCAGTATCTGGTTGTAGCCATGGATCGCGGCAATTATTCCCACACCCACAATTTCACCACCGGTCTTTATGAGGCCGTCCACCCCCACAAAATGTACGCACAGTGCTCCTGCAGCGCCCGCTATTATCTGGGCTGGAATGCAACTGTCTCCACCTGCACCGACTGCAACCCTCCCAGCAGTGAAGTTCCTGTTGTGACCGCCGAATCCGATGGAACCAGCATTACCGTGCGCTGGACAACCGTTCATGGCGCACTGGAGTATCAGGTTTGGAGAGCCCGCAGCAAAACCGGAACCTATTTCAACATCTACAGCGCCATGAGCACCTGGATTGTAAACAAGTCTGTCACAGCCGGCGAAACGTACTATTACAAAGTCGTCGCGGTTCTGGGTAAGGACGGAAACGGAAATCCCACCAACACGGTTTCCAGCGAAATTGTATCCTGCAGCTTAGACAGCGGCCTTCCTGCTGTTCCCGGCACCCCCAGTGTCACCGGCAAGCTTAACTCCAGCAACAAGGCTGTCATCTCCTGGAACACCGTTTCCGGCGCTGCAAAATATGAGGTCTGGCGTTCCACCAGCGAAAACGGAACTTATTCCAGGCTCATCACCACCACCAAGCTTTCCTGCACCAACTCCCCCAAGGCCGACACCTACTATTACAAGGTTCGCGCCATTGATTCGAACGGCAACACCGGCGCATACAGCAACATCGTCTGCGTCACAGTTCCCGGCGTTGTGCCCGTCATCACCGGCAAGCTCAACGCCAGCAAC
>JAFXAW010000013.1 GCA_017522015.1 Oscillospiraceae bacterium
CCTGCGCGCGCTGCGCGAGGCGCACGCGCGCGCCGAGGAACGCGCGCGCACACAGGGCAGACTGTATTCCGGCCTCGGCATCTCGGCCGGGCTGGTGCTGGCCATCGTGCTGCTCTGATTGCGCCGATTTGCCGCACCGCCGCGCTGCCGCTCCCCGGCGCGACTTTCTCCCCATCCTGCATCCGTTTTCCTCTCCGCCCCCCCACTTTCGCGCACCCATCCTCCCCCCCACGCGCCCCCTTTGCCCCTTGCCAAGCTTGACAAACTGTGTTAAGATGAAGCAAAGAAATATCCCGGCAAAAACCGGGAAAATCAACGCTACGGGAGGAGTCAACATGAGCCGCGCCGACGAAATTTTCATTCAAAACTGCCGTGAGATTCTGGAAACCGGCATCTGGGACACGGACCGTGAGGTGCGCCCCCGCTGGGAGGACGGCACCCCCGCCCACACCATCAAGAAATTCGGCATTGTCAACCGCTATGACCTGCGGGAGGAATTCCCGATTCTGACCATCCGCCGCACCTATCTCAAAAGCGCGATCGACGAGCTGCTCTGGATCTGGCAGGCGAAGTCGAACAGCGTCAAGGAGCTGCGCACCCGTGTGTGGGACGCGTGGGCGGACGAAAACGGCTCCATCGGCAAGGCCTACGGCTATCAGCTCGGTGTGAAGCACCACTATCCCGAGGGGGATATGGATCAGGTGGACCGTGTGCTATACGATCTGAAGAACAATCCCGCCTCCCGCCGCATCCTCACAAACCTCTATAATTTCTCCGATCTGAGCGAGATGGCGCTGTATCTCTGCGCCTATTCGATGACCTTCAACGTCTCGGGCAACACGCTCAACGCCATCCTCAACCAGCGCAGTCAGGACATGCTCACCGCCAACAACTGGAACGTGTGCCAGTACGCGGTGCTCACGCATATGTTCGCGCAGGCCGCGGGGCTGGAAGCGGGCGAGCTGATGCACGTGATTGCAGACGCGCACATCTATGACCGGCACGTGCCCGCCGTGGAAAAGATGATCCAGAGCACGCCCAAGGCCGCGCCGAAGTTTGTCATCGACAAATCCGTGACGGATTTCTATGCCTTCACGCGCGACAGCTTCAATCTGGAAAACTACGAGTTCTGCGAGTTTGACGGGGAAATCCCCGTTGCCGTCTGACGGGAGCAAAGCCATGAACGCAGTCGTAGCGGTTTACAGCGATTGGGGCATCGGCTGCGGCGGCACGCAGCCCCTCGTCGTCAAGGCGGACAGAAAGCATTTCCGGGAGGTCACCGGCAGCGGCGCCGTCATCGTCGGGCGCAAAACGCTTGCCGATTTCCCCGGCGGCAAGCCGCTCAAGGGTCGGCGCAACATCGTGCTCACGCGGCAGACGCTGGACATTCCGGGCGCGGAGACCGCGGCGGATGTCTCGGAGGCCTGCGCAAAAACGCTTGGCGAGGCGGAGGTCTATGTCATCGGCGGCGAGAGCGTGTATCGCGCCATGCTGCCCCACCTCACGCGCGTTTACGTCACGAAGATCGACGCAAAGCCTGTCTCGGACGTCTTTTTCCCCAATCTGGACGCGGATGCAAGCTGGCAGATCACCGAGCGCAGCGGCCTTCTGGAAGAGGACGGCCTGCAGTACGAATTTCTGACCTACGAGCGGAAATAAGCCCGCAAGTCCGTGCTGCACACAAAGCAAAAACGCATATAAAGCGCAAAAACGCCCCGACATAGCCGTCGGGGCGTTTTTCGTTTCTTTATAGATGATGCAGCGCACTTAAGTCAGCGGCGCAGCGCACCTAAGCGACCAGCGCGCCTAAACAGGCAGCACGTGCATGCTGTCAGCGCAGCCAAACACAGCGGCGCGCCTAAACTGTCAGCTTGCCCAAGCAGCCAGCGCACCCAGGCTTTGCGCGCGGGGATTTATTCTCCCTCCGCGTAGCCCTTCATCGTGCGGGGCTTGCCGAAGAAGAAGGCCGCCATCAGGCCGGGGCCGCAGTTGGCGCCGATCGTGGCGCCGATGTAGGTGTAATACACATCGCGAAAACCGAATTTTTCGCGGATTTCCTCGCCGAACTTGCGCGCCTTTTCCTCCACGTCGGAGTGGCAGATCATCAGCGTCTGCTCCCCGGCGTCCTCCACAAGGCCGCCGATGATCTCATGGATGCGGCTGATCGTCGGGCCGAGCTTGCGCACGCGCTCCTGCACGATCAGATGCCCCTCCAGATCCAGATTCAGAATGGGGCAGATCTGCAGCATGGTGCCGATGGCGGCGCTTGCGCGGGAGCAGCGCCCGCTGCGGCGCAGATATTTCAGCTCATCGGTGGTGTACCAGGTGTTGACCTTCGCCTTGTTCGCCTCCATATAATCGCGCGCTTCCTCGACGGAGGCGCCGCCGTCGCGCAGCTCGGCGGCCTTGAGCACCAGCATGCCGTAGCCGACGGAGCAGAGCGTGGAGTCCACAACATAGATCTTCGCGCCCGGAATCTCCTGCATAAGCTCCTCCGCCGCCAGGCAGGCGTTGCGATAGGTGCCGGAAACCGCGCTTCCGATGCCGGTGTGGAGAATGGGCAGACCCTCGGCCAGCAGCGGCCGCCAGAACTCGACAAACTGCGCCGGATTGATCTGGCTGGTGCGCGGCGCAGCGCCCGCGCGCATCTTCTCATAAAACGCATGGAGATCCTCCGGCAGCATCGTGTCCGTGAAAACCTCACCGTCGATCTCATACTGCATCAGGAAGGGGATAATCCCTCTCTTATCCACCTCGCTGCGCGGAAGATCGCAGCCCGAATCCGTCGTAATCAGAAATTTTTTCATCTTGGTTCTCTCCGTGTTTCCGCATATCGGGGATTTTTTTGTACATTATACGCCGGGAAAACCCAAATTTCAAGAAAGAATTGCGCGCTACCCATAACGCCGCCGTCGCTGCGCGCGCTGCGGCGCAGGCTTTTGCATCCCGCGCGCCTATTGCGAAAGCGGCGCGCCGGTGCGCCGGAACCGGGATGCGGGAAAGCCCGCAGACGCCTCACTCCCCGCCCAGCGCCGCCTCGTGTTCCGCCTGTTTTTCCGCCTTGGCGCGGTCGATCTCGCCGTGGAGATACGCCAGTGCGTCGGAAAGCCCGCCGAGCTGATCGATCAGGCCGGAGGCGACCGCCTCCTCCCCGTAGACCACGCTGCCGACGTCGTTGGCCAGCTCCCCCGTGCGGGTCATGTAGGCCGTGAACTGCTCGGCGCTGATGCGGGAATTGGCGGTGACGAACTGCACGATGCGCTCCTGAATGCGCGCAAAGTAGTTATAGGTCTGCTGCACGCCGATCACAACGCCCGTCAGACGCACGGGATGGATGGTCATCGAGGCGCTCGGCGCGATGAAACTGCGGCGCGCGGACACCGCCAGCGGCACACCGATGCTGTGTCCGCCGCCGAGCACGAGGCTGGCCGTCGGCTTTTTCATCCCCGCAATGAGCTCCGCGATGCCGAGCCCCGCTTCAATGTCGCCGCCGACGGTGTTGAGCAGGATGAGCAGCCCCTCGATCTCGTCGGACTCCTCCACAGCCGCCAGCAGCGGCATCACGTGCTCATATTTGGTCGTCTTGCTCGTCTCGGGCAGAAGCTGATGCCCCTCGATCTGCCCGATCACGGTCAGGCAGTGGATGGTTCCCATTTCCGAACGCGCAGTCATGCTGCCCATGTCGGTGATCTGTTCTTTCTGGTAGAGCTCATCCACCAGCTCTCCAAGCTCTTTGGACATAAAAACACCCCCAAAGTGCAGTATGCACATTCGGGGGCCGCTTGATGCGTGATATTTTATTCTTTGTCGGATGCTTCGCTGCTGTCCTCCGCGCGTTCCGCAACGGCGAAGGCAATGGCGCAGTCGGCCTCCCAGCTCAGCGAGAGATGCACGCGCTGCACTTTCACGCTTTCGGCATAATCCGCCATGCGCCCGTGCAGCGTCACGCACGGCGCGCCGAATTCGTTTGAAAGGATCTCGATCTCATCCAGCCGCGCCCGGTCGGGGTCCATGCGCAGCGCCTTGAACACGGCCTCCTTGCCGGCAAAGCGCGCCGCGAGGCGGCAGTGCGGCTTTTCCTGCGCAAAAACCTGCGCGCGCTCCTTTTCCGTGAAGCATTTGCGCACAAAAACATCGTCCGCATCCGGCGTGCCGAAGCGTTCGAGCTTCAAAATATCCGTTCCAATTCCGTGGATCATCGCGATCCCCTCCCTGTCAATCCGGCATAAAGGCCGCGCCTTTTCTGTCCATGCGCTTTTTTCCCGCGCGGCGTCAAAATGCACCCCGCATCTTTTCTCCCGCGCACGGCGTCAAAATGCGCGCCGCTCTTTCACCCGCGCGGCACTTGCGCTTTTCTCCCGCGTCCGCTTCGCTCCGTGCGGCGTTCCCGCGGCGCTTCGCTCCCAAGTCCGGGAAAAGAAAATGTGCTTTTCAGCGAAAAAACCGCGCCGTTCTTTCGCTCCCGCTTCCGCGCGGACGAAAAACACTTCCCGCATCATCTCTCCGCTTCCCGCGCGAAAAACTTCCCGATCAGCGAAAAAGGGGCGCGATTGCGCCCCTTTTAACGGTTCATTTACTTTGCCAGAGCGGCCTTGGCCGTCTCGACGAGCGCGGCGAAAGCGGCGGGCTCGTGGATGGCGGTCTCGCTGAGCATCTTGCGGTTCATCTCAACACCGGCGAGCTTCAGACCGTGCATAAACGTGGAATAGTTGATGCCGTTGAGCTTGCAGGCGGCGCTGATACGGGTGATCCACAGCTGGCGGAAGTCGCGCTTTTTGCGCTTACGGCCGACATAGGCATAACGGCCGGACTTCATGAGCTGCTCGTTGGCCATCTTGAAGTGCTTGCTCTTGGCGCCCCAATAGCCCTTGGCCAGGCCAAGAACCTTATTTCTTCTCTTGCGCGTCATCATCGCGCCTTTAACTCTTGCCATTTCTCAAAGCCCTCCTTATTTGTACGGGATCATGCGCTTGACTGCGGACTCGTTGGTCTTGTCCGCATAGGCCGTCTGACGGTGGCCTCTCTTGCGCTTGGTGGTTTTGCCGTGACCGTTGAGCAAATGGCTCTTAAAAGCGTGGGCACGCTTTACCTTGCCGCTCTTTGTGAGGTTGAACCTCTTCTTCGCACCGCTGTGCGTCTTGAGTTTGGGCATGATCGTTTACTCCTTCCGATGTGCTGCAGCCGCCGCGCGCTTGCGCTTTTGCAGCCGCTTCTTCGTTTCGTATTTACATGCGCGCATTGAGCGCATCACATGCATAAATTATTTGGCCTGGGTCTTCGGCGAGAGGAACATGGCCATGTTGCGCCCCTCCAGCTTGGGGTTTTTGTCCATCGTGGCAACCTCCGCGCAGCCCTCCGCAAAGCGGGTGAGCAGCTCTTCGCCAAGGCGCGTGTGCGCCATCTGACGGCCGCGGAAACGCACGGTGACCTTCAGCCGATCGCCGTCCTGCAGAAACTTCACACCGCTGCGCAGCTTGGTGTTGAAGTCATTGTCGCCGATACCGGGCGACATGCGGATTTCCTTGATCTCCACAACATGCTGATTCTTTTTGGCTTCCTTCTCCCGCTTGGACTGCTCAAAGCGATACTTGCCGTAATCCATGAGCTTGCACACAGGCGGCTTGGAATTGGGCGCGATCTTCACGAGGTCAAGGTCTCTCTCCACCGCGATGTCCATCGCAGCTTCGGTCGACATGATGCCAAGCTGCTCGCCCGTCTCACTGATCAGGCGCACCTCCGCATCGCGGATCTCCTCGTTGATCTGATGATCCATGTTTGCGATTGCCGAAACACCTCCTCAAAATAATCAAAAAACGCGAATGCCGACAGCATCCGCGCACAGAAACCCGCCCCGGAAACGGGGTGAGAACAGGTCTGTATCAACCGGGACGCGCCCGAAGCGGTCCGGTGAGGACGGATGCCATCCGTTCTTCTTTGTTTTCTTAAGCGTAGATACTATAGCAGATCGTCTCCGTCCTGTCAAGGACTTTTTTGCCAAATCCGCTTGCTATGTCGGACAGAATGCTGGTATACTGCATACATATGATTTTATCCGCAATATCGGGGTGATATTCCATGCAAATTGCAGTGATCGGCGGCGGCGCCTCCGGCCTGATGGCGGCGCTCACGGCCGCGCGGGGCGGACATGCCGTGACGCTCTATGAGCGGCAGGCCCGCGTGGGGCGCAAGCTTCTCGCCACCGGCAACGGCCGCTGCAACCTTTCCAACACCGGCTTGGGCAAAGAGAACTATCACGGCGCGCAGCCGGACTTTGTCCTGCCCGCGCTGGAGGCTTTTCCCGTAACCGAAACGCTGGATTTCTTCCGCTCGCTGGGTCTTTTGACGGTGACGGAGCCCTCCGGGCGCGTCTATCCGCGCTCCGACCAGGCGGGCAGTGTTGTGGATGTGCTGCGCTTTGCCGTGCAGGCGTCGGGCGCACAGACGCGCGCGGGCGAGGAAGTGCTCTCTCTGCACCGGCAGGGCGGTGGCTTTCTTGTGGAAACCGCGGCGGGCAAAGAATATTTTGACCGCGTGATCGTCTGCTGCGGCGGACTGGCGGGGGAAAAGCTCGGCGGGACGAAAAGCGGCTACACGCTGCTCGCTTCGCTCGGCCACAGCCGCACAAAGCTCTTCCCCTCCCTCGTGCAGCTGAAAACGGAAAACACCTTCGTCCGTTCGCTCAAGGGCGTGCGGGCCGACGCGGAGGTGACGCTGCTGCAAAGCGGCAAAGCCGTCGCGCGCAGCGCGGGCGAGGTACAGTTCACGGACTACGGCGCCTCCGGCCCCGCGATCTTTGAGATCTCGCGCGAGGCCTCCGTGCGCGGCGGCAAGGAGCTGCTTTTGCAGCTGGATCTGCTGCGCGGCGTTTCGGAAAGCGATCTCGCGGCGCTGCTCCGCGCGCGCTGCCGCGATTTTCCGGATTTGACCACGGACGACCTGCTCACGGGCATTTTGCATAACCGCCTCGGCCGCACCGTGATCCGCGCGGCGGGCGTCTCTCTGAACGAAGCGCTCTGCGCGCTTGGCGAACCCGCGCTGCGCGACATCGCCCGCACCGTCAAGTGCTTTACGCTGCCCGTTTTGGGCACGCTGGGCTTTGACAGCGCGCAGGTCACCTGCGGCGGCATCTCCACGGCTGAATTCAAGCCCGAAACGCTGGAAAGCCGCCTCGTGCCCGGGCTCTACGCCGCGGGAGAGGTTTTGGATGTGGACGGCGACTGCGGCGGCTATAACCTCCAATGGGCCTGGGCGAGCGGACGCCTCGCCGGGAGGCTGCTGTGATCCGCCTGCGTGACCTCCGGCTGGCGCCCGGAGAGGACGAAACGAAGCTTTATTCCCTTGCCGCGCGCGAGCTCGGCATCAAGTCCGAGACGATTGAGGAAATCAAAATCCTGCGCAAATCCCTCGACGCGCGGCGCAAGACGGACATCCATTGGATCTATACCGTCGCCGTCTCGGTGGAAAACGAGGACAAAGTCCTGTTGCGTGCCAAAAATAAAAACGCGGATGCTTACCTTCCTCCCGTCTATACCATCCCGCGCTGCCGCGCGGAAAGCCGCCCCGTGGTGGTCGGCTTCGGCCCGGCGGGGATGTTCGCCTCGCTCGTGCTGGCAAAGGCGGGGCTTCGCCCCATCGTGCTCGAGCGCGGCCGCGATGTGGACACGCGCACGGCGGATGTCCGCCGCTTCTGGGCCGGCGGAGCGCTTGACGAGCGCTCCAACGTCCAGTTCGGCGAGGGCGGCGCGGGCACTTTTTCCGACGGCAAGCTCAACACCGGCACGCACGATGTGCGCATCGCCTGGGTGCTCAAGCAGTTTCACGCGTTCGGCGCGCCGGAGGCCGTCACTTACGATGCCAAACCCCACGTCGGCACGGATGTGCTCGCCGATGTGGTGAAAAATCTGCGCCGCGAGGTGCTCGCACTCGGCGGCGAGCTGCGCTTTTGCCATCAGCTCACGGGGCTGCAAAGCGAAAACGGACGCCTGACGGGCGCCGTCGTCTCCGCGCCGGAGGGCGAATATCTCCTGCCCTGCTCGGAGCTGCTGCTCGCGCCCGGGCACTCCGCGCGCGACACCTTTGAAATGCTGCTGCAAAGCGGCGTGCCGATGGAGCAAAAGCCCTTTTCCATGGGCGTGCGCATTGAGCATCTGCAAAAAAGCATCGGTGAAGCGCAGTATGGAGAAAGTTATGTAAACCTCCCGCCCGCGGATTATAAACTCAACTGCCGCCTGCCGGACGGCGAAAGCGCCTACACCTTCTGCATGTGTCCGGGCGGCACGGTCGTGGCCGCGGCGAGCGAGGCGGGCGGCCTTGTCACCAACGGCATGAGCGAGTCGCGGCGCGACGGGGAAAACGCCAACGCCGCTGTTCTGGTCACCCTGTATCCGGAGGATTTCCCCGGCAAGGGCACGCTCGCGGGCATGTACTGGCAGCGCGAGATTGAGCAGCGCTGCTTCGCCTGCGGCGGCGGGAATTATCTTGCCCCCGCGCAGACGGTGGGCGATTTCCTTGCCGGGCGCAGCAGCACGGGTCCGGGCAGCGTCCTGCCGAGCTACCGCCCCGGCGTTATCTGGTGCGATCTGCATGAGGTGCTGCCGGAAAAGCTCACGGGCGTACTTGAACGCGCGCTGCCGGAGCTTGGCAGGAAGCTGCGCGGCTTTGACGCGCCGGATGCGGTGCTCACAGCGCCCGAGACGCGCTCGTCCTCCCCCGTGCGCATCTGCCGCGATGAGACGCGCCAGTCCGCGCTGCGCGGACTGTATCCCTGCGGCGAGGGTGCGGGCTATGCCGGCGGCATCACCTCCGCCGCGGTGGACGGCATCCGCTGCGCCGAGGCGATTTTGGAAAAATATATTGTGGCGGAATAACGCGCCGCCGCTCCCAAAGGGCCCGCAAATCCCCAGCCAAATCCCCCGCTGCAAGCCGCTCCCCAATCTCCTGCGCGATGGCGAAGCCCGTTCCCGACGCAAATGCGGACACCTTCCGCCGCAAGCGGCAAAGCCCCTGCCATATAACAGCAAAAACCGACCCGTGCGCAAAGCACAGGTCGGTTTTTTACTATTTAATATGGATGTGTTCCCGTTTCCGGTTTCCATGTGCCGGAGCGGATTTTTTGTTCCCGGGCGGATTTTGCCGCCGGGCTTTTCAAAACTCCGCGTTTGCCGCTATTTTATTCCCAGCTTTTCCAAACCTCCGGCGCGTAGCCGACGGTGGCCTGCCTGCCGTTGCGCACGATGGGCGTTTTCAGCAGCCGCGGGTCCTCAAAGAGCTTATCTAACTTATCCGCGTCGTAGGCGAGATAGGCCAGCACCTCCGCGCCGGGCGCCAGCTCGTCGATCAGCGCAGAGAGCCCCACCGCGTTTTTCACGCTCGTGAGCTCGCCGCGGCTCATGCCGTAGCGCACGAGGTCGATATACTGATATTTGATGCGGCGTTCCTTGAAGTAACGCTCGGCCTTTTTCGTGTCAAAGCACTTGCTTTTGCCGAAAATCTGAATGTTCATCGCCCTTTATCCTTTCTCAGTCCGCTCAGATCTCCGTGATGACGGGCAGAATCATCGGGCTGCGCTTCGTCGTGCGGTAGATATAGCCGGAGAGGTTCGACTTGACCTTGCCCTTGATGCTTGCCCAGTCCGTGATGCGGTGATTGCGGCAGCCGTCGATGGTCTCCATCACGACGCGGCGCATCTCCGCCAGCAAATCTTCGGATTCCTTCACGTAAACAAACCCGCGCGTGATAATGTCCGGGGCGGAGATGAGGCTGCCGTCCTCGCTCGAGAGCGCCATGACCACAACGATCATGCCCTCGTCGGCCAGGTGCTGCCGGTCGCGCAGCACAACGCTGCCCACCTCGCCCACGCCGGAGCCGTCCACAAGAATCTGTCCGCAGGGCACGCGCGCGCCGAGCTTGATGCTCTTTGCGCTGATCTCCACAACGCGGCCCGTCTCCGTGACAACGACGTTGCGCGGCGCAACGCCCATGCTCTTGGCCAGCTCCGCGTGGCGCTGCAGATGCCGCTGCTCGCCGTGCACGGGGATAAAATACTTCGGCTTGGTCAGCGCGAGCATCATTTTCAGTTCTTCCTGACAGGCGTGGCCGGAAACGTGCAGATTGCTCAGCCGGTCATAGATGACCTCCGCGCCCTTGAAGAACAGCTCGTTGATGACGCGGCTGATCGTGGTTTCGTTGCCGGGGATGGCGCTTGCGGAGATAATCACGCGGTCGCCCGTGTCGATCTCCACCTGCCGGTGGCCGGAAAAGGCCATGCGGTAGAGCGCGGACATATTCTCGCCCTGCGAGCCGGTGGTGATGATCACGACGTCCTTTTTCGGCTGCCCCTTGATCTGATTCATGTCCATAAGCACGCCGTCCGGAATGTCCAGATAGCCCAGCTCCCGCGAAACGCGGATGACGTTTTCCATGCTGCGCCCGGTGATGCCGACCTTGCGCTTGTAGCGCGCGGCGCAGTTGATGATCTGCTGAATGCGGTGGACGTTGGAGGCGAAGGTCGTGACGATGATGCGCTTGTCGCAGCCCTTGAAAAGCTGGTCAAAGCGGTCGCCGACGACGCTCTCGCTGTCGCTGTGGCCGGGGCGCTCGACGTTCGTGGAGTCCGCCAGAAGCGCCAGAACGCCCTGCTTACCCAGCGCGCCGAGGCGCGCAAGGTCAATCATCTCGCCCTGAATGGGCGTGACGTCGATTTTGAAGTCGCCCGTCTGGATGACGACGCCCAGCGGCGTCGTGATCGCGAGCGCAACCGCGTCGGGGATGGAGTGGTTGACGTGGATGAGCTCCACATCGAAGCAGCCGGCGCGGAAATGCTCGCCCGCCTCCAGCGTGATGAGCGTGCTCTTTTCCAGCAGCTTGTGCTCGGCAAGCTTCAGCTCCGCAAGCGCAACCGTCAGGCGCGTTGCATAAACCGGCACCTTGCAATCCAGCGCCTCGAGCACATAGGGCAGCGCGCCGATGTGATCCTCGTGTCCGTGCGTGAGCACGATCGCGCGCAGCTTTTTGCGGTTGCTCGCCAGCCAGCTCACATCCGGGATGACGGAGTCGATGCCGTACATCTCATCGTCCGGAAAGCCCATGCCGCAGTCGACGATCAGAATGTCGTTGCCGTATTCGTAACAATACAAATTCTTGCCGATCTCGTTGAGACCGCCAAGCGCGTAAATTTTCAGTTTGGATGCCATAAAAAGTGTTCTCCTTATATCGTAAAAAATCGGTGTATGTAGCCGGACGCACAGGAAAAGTATTTCCATCCTCAGGCTTTGCTAAACGCACAGCGTCCGGAAAAAAGCGAAGGGGATTTTCCCGCCCTTCGCCCCATACCAAGCATCCATCAAAAGCGAAAAACAAAGGCGTCGGGGTTTTGTCGCAAGCCAAAGCGGCAAAACGCCGCGGCGCGCGATGGCAGGCAGAACACCGAAATGCCGGCACAGCGCGCGGCGGCAGACAGGGCAGTTTTTTCCGCTGCCGTGCTGCATAAGGGCAGATGACAGAAACGCGCTTGCGTCCGTTGCCCCCAACCGACCTTATTATAATTATGGATGCTTCGGTATTAAATCTCTCTTCTCCCCTCGAGGGCGCGCAGAAGCGTTGCCTCGTCGGCAAATTCAAGATTGCTGCCCACGGGGATGCCGTAGGCCAGGCGCGTGACCTTCACCCCGAAGGGCTTGAGCAGACGCGAGATGTACATGGCGGTCGCGTCACCCTCCGTGTCGGGGTTGGTGGCCATGATGATCTCCTTTACGCTGCCGTCCTGCAAGCGGCTGAGCAGCTCGGAAATGCGCAGATCATCCGGGCCGATGCGGTTCATGGGCGAGAGCACGCCGTGCAGCACATGATACACGCCGTTATACTCCCGGCTGCGCTCGATGGACAGCACATCGCGCGGCTCGGCCACGACGCAGATCACGCTCTTGTCCCGCCGGTCACCCGCGCAGATGGGGCAGAGCTCGCTGTCCGTCAGGTTCTGACACACCGGACAGGTGTGCACGTTCTCCCGCGCGTCCAGAATCGCGCGGGCAAAGCTCTCCGCGCCGCCCTCGGGCATGGACAGCACATGGAAAGCCAGACGCTGCGCGCTTTTCTTGCCGATGCCCGGCAGCGCAGCGAAGCTGTCAATCAGATTTTCCAGAGACGGCGGGAAAAACGAATTCATGGCGCGCTCCTTATGCCTTGCGGATGGCGTCAATCGCCGCGGCGCGGTCCGCCTTGCCGAACACGGCGCTGCCCGTGACGAGCACGTTCGCCCCCGCTTCCTTAACCAGCGGCGACGTCGTGGGGTCAATGCCGCCGTCCACCTCCAGCAGACACTCGGGCTTCACGGCCGCAATCATCCCGGCAATGGTCTTGATCTTCGGCAGCTGATCGTGCATGAAGCGCTGGCCGCCGAAGCCGGGCTCCACCGTCATCACCAAAACCATGTCCAGCAGCGGCAGATAGGGCACGAGCACCTCCGCCGGCGTCTTCGGCTTGACGGAAAGGCCAACCATCTTGCCCTTGGCCTTGACCTCTTCAATCGCCGCGAACAGATCCTGCGGCTGATCGGCCTCGACATGGAACACCACCATATCCGCCCCCGCGTCGCAGAACTCACCGACGTAGCGGTGCGGCCGGTCGATCATCAGATGCACATCCAGGAACATATCCGTGGCCTTGCGCAGCGACTTCACCACCGGAATGCCGATGGAGATGTTCGGCACAAACAGGCCGTCCATCACGTCCACGTGCAGCCAGTCCGCGCCACCCGCGCGCACATCGTCCACGTCCGGTTTGAGGTTTGCAAAGTCCGCTGCAAGAATGGAAGGAGAAATCCGAATCATAAGTCCTATACCTCCAAGGGAAGTCAGCCCCTTTGCGGGAACACGCCGCTTTTCCTGCGCATAGGATAATGCGGCAGCAGTCCTTGCGCGCGGGGCTGCTTTTATATACAGGGGCCGCAGCTTTTGCGGCCCCGCAGCGCGCGCCAAACAGCTTTACGCTTTGAACAAGATATTATAACCCGGATTTTCCCCCGCGTCAATCCCGCCGCGGCACAGACGCGGGGCATTTCCACGCGGCCCCGCAGCCGCCACGGCGCAGTGCACACACGGCATTCCCACCGCGAAGCGCACCGTTTTCCGCCGCCAAGGCAGGCCGCTTTTCCCCCTCCCCGCACACAGCCTGATCAGCGCCGCGCCCATAGCCTTTCGCGCGCCCGCATACGCCCTTTTGCACCAACGCGAACCGCTCTCCGCGCGCCGCATCCATCCTCTTTGCGCCGGGGAGAAGCATCTCCCGCGCGCATGCATTCACCCTTTCCGCGCCCGTGTGCCGTCGTCTCCGCCGCAGTTGCCCTTGACGCGCGGCGGTGATGGAAATATAATATCAGCGCAGGCTTTTCCCCGCCCGCGCAGCGGGACAGGCAAGCCCAAAACCATCCACTTCACAAAGGAAACGCTGCCGCTTTGCGCGCAGCTTACGGAGGATTATGAAAAAACGACTGCTGACCCTGCTTGCCGCCGCGCTGCTGCTGCTTTCGCTCGGCACAAGCGCCTTCGCCGTCAAACAGCCGACGGGGGATTTTTACTTTGCCGATTACGCAAACGTGCTCTCCCCGGAGCTCAAGCAGCGCATCTGCGAAAACAACGACCTGCTGGAATGGAGCTGCCGCGGTGCGCAGTTCGTCGTGCTGACCGTTGAGGATTTGGACGGCATGGAGATTGAGGATTACGCCGCGCAGGTGCTCCGCGAGTGGGAAATCGGCGACGAGAAGAACAAAAACGGCGTTTTGCTGCTGCTTGCCGTGGAGGAAAAAAGCTATTGCCTTTTAAGCGGCGAGGGGATTCGCGACAGCTTTGACCCCTTCATGGACAGGCTGCTCGGGGAGGAATTCCAGTCCGCCTTTTCCACCGGCGACTATGACACGGCTGTGTCCACGGTGATGGCGGCCGTTCTGGAATGGTACGACGGCCTGTACGGCACCAACATCTCGCAGAACTCCAGCACCGGCGCCGTGCGGGAGAACTCCTCGTGGTGGCTGATCGTGGCGGTGGTCGTTGCGTTTGTGCTCTCCCGCGCGCTCGGCGGCAGGGGCAGAGGCGGAAATCGGGACGGCTTCCTGTCGAGACTCTTCCTCGGCAGCCGGCTCGGCCGCGGCAGAGGCAGCGGCGACGACCGCGAGCAGAGATAGGCCGACAAACGCAAATTTTCACCAAGCGCAGCGCCCGATGCAGGTCGCAGCCAAAGATAATTTCCAATAAGGAGTGTACAGCATGAAAGAAAAACGCTTTGAAGTGATTTACAAACAGGGCATGGGCAGCTACAAAATTTTTGTGGACAAGAAAACCGGCGTGCAGTATCTTTTCGCATCGGAGGGCTACGGCGGCGGTGTGACGCCGCTGCTTGACCGCGAGGGCAAGCCCATCATCTCCCCCGTGGGCGGAACGCCGGAGCTGTAAGGCCCGATTCGGCAAAAGCCGAAACCCGAAGCACCGAAACTGCAAGGCCGGCCCGGTTCGGCAAACCAAAAATCCGGTGCAGTCCCCCGTGCAACACCGAAAAATCCGTTTCGCCAAAACCGCGAGGCTATGAAAAAGCAGCGCAGAGATTTTTTCTCCGCGCTGCTTTTTTGCTTTCCTCAATCCCCGATGTAGAGAAAGCGGGGAAAAGTCTCCCCGTCCCGCTCCACGGTTTCGTTCCACATTCCGGCGGGGCGCACCCAAACGCCTCCCTCCCCGTAGAGCGCGCGGTAAACAACCATCTCCTCCAGCGTTTCGGAGTGTCTGGCAACGCACAAAACCTCATATTCGTTCCCCTTGAAGTGGCGGTAGCGCCCGGGCTTGATCTCCATATGTAACTTCCTCCGTATCCGTTTTGTATCTTAAGTGTTGAAAAACCCGCTGCACATTCCGCGCAGCAAAGCCTCTTTCTCCGCCGCGCCGAAATTGCGCTGCGCGCCTTTTGTCCTCGCGTTTCTCCCCCGCTGCCACATGGCGCAGCCCGCAAAAACCGCTCCCGGCCTTGACGGACTGCGCCCGTTTTTTCATCGGTTGAGCAGCCACACGCCGAAATTCAGCGCAGCGGCGAAAATGCTCCAGAGCAGATAGGGAATCTGCAGCAGCCCGGCCGCGCGCCGGACGCGGCAAAACAGACCGATCATCACAGCGATGAGCACGAGCAGCGCCAGCAGCCACACGAACGCGGGTAAAAAAGCGCGCGCGCGGAAAAACAGCAGCGGCCACACGAAGTTCACAGCCAGCTGCACCGCATACACCCAAAGCGCCTGCCGCCGCAGCGGCGCGCGGTACTGTGTCCAGACGAGATAGGCGGAAACGCCCATCAGCAGAAACAGAATCGTCCAGACTATCGGAAACACCGTGCCCGGCGGCGCGAACGCGGGCTTATCCACCGTCTCGTAAAACTCCATGGACTCATGCGTGAGCAGCGCAGATGCCCCGCCGACGGCCAGCGGAATCGCCAGATTGACAAGCAAAGCTTTGATTTTCACAGACATCGGGAAAACGGCTCCTTCGTTTTCGGTTTTGGGCAGAAGCCCTGTTCCCTATTCTATGCCGGACAAAGCCATCTAATCCGCCGCGCGGGAGATATTTTCGCCTCGCGGCTTATGTCTGCGCAAAATGCATAGCGCAGTTCGGACAGCGCCGCGCCCCGATTTATCAGACCGTCAGCTCGGCAAACTGCGCGCCGATGTAGTCGGCAAGTGCCTGCGGCGAGAGCAGAATCTGCGCTCCGCGCATCCCGGCGCTGACGCCGATGGTGTCAAAGAGGATGGCGGTTTCGTCGATGCAGGTGGGAAATTTTTTCTTCATGCCGATGGGCGAGCAGCCGCCGCGCTGATAGCCCGTCAGGGCGGTCAGCTCCCGCAGCGGCAGCATCTCCACCCGCTTGTTGCCGGAGGCCGAGGCCGCCTTGCGCAGGTCGAGGTTTTCCTCCACCGGGATGCAGAACACCAGCGGCCCCGTTTTGTCTCCGCGCGCTACAAGCGTTTTGAAAACCTGCTCCGGCGGCATGCCCAGCTCCTGCGCCGCGTGCGTGCCGGAGAGGTCGTCCTCCTGCCAGGGATATTCCCGCGTTTCATAGGCGATTCCCGCTGCATCCAGCAGGCGCATCACATTCGTGCGCGTCATCTTCCCAGCACCCCCGCGTCCTTTTTCGGCACGCGCAGCTCCGCCTTGATGAGCAGGTCGTAAAGCGGCTTCATCGAGCGGAAATCCGCACCCAGCAGCGAAGCGAGATTCTCGTCCTCCAGCATGGAGAGATCGTCGCTGCGCTTGATGATGCACACGTTTTTCAAATCCAGCCAGCGGCGGAGTTCTTCCGGCGCCGTGGGATGCTTGCTGCGCTTGTAGCGCTCGCTCTCCAAGACAAAATCCGGCCGCGCGGAGAGCATTTTCTCCGCTGCGAGGAAGTCCGCATCCTGCGCAAGGATCATTTCGCGCAGCGTCTCCATCAGTTCCGGCGCCGCCTGATAGTAGCCGCAGCCCCAGGCAAGGCCGCGCGGGGAAAGCTCAAAGAAAAAGCTCGGCAAGCCGCGCCAGAGCTGCCGCCGGCGGCAGAAGCTGACCCACATCACGTCGCGGAAAAAGTGCTTGTCGCGGCTAAAGCGCGTGTCGCGGAAGATGCGCGAGATGCACTTGCCCACCTTCGGCTCGCAGCAGAGCAGCCCGTCAATCTCCAGCATCACGGGCGTAAGATCGCGCACCAAATCGCGCAGCGGCTCAAGCACCAGATTTTCATAATCGCCCCTGTGCTCCTCGAACCAGAGCTTGCTGTCCATCACGCGGTTTTCAAAAAGAAAATCAATCGTCTTTTCCGAAAATGCCATTTTGTCTCTCTCCTTTTCCCGGGCAGGACAAGGCTTCTCTTTGCCCCTGTGCGCGATGCAAGCGCGTGCGTGCTGTCCGCCGCCCGCGCACAAACGAACGCAACTCCACCCGGTCACGCTCCTATTCTATCACAAAAATCCCGAAAACAACAGAGTCTGCGCCGCTTTTCCCGCCGAAGCGAAAAAATTCCCGCGCCGCTCTTGATTTTTCCGCACAGGGTGCTATACTGAACCATAGAATCTATATTTTTTCATGCAGAAAAAATTGGAAATTTTGGAGGTTTTTTACATGAGAGACATTTATGTTGTCAACTGCTGCCGTACCGCCATCGGCTCCTTCGGCGGCGCGCTCAAGGACGTTCCCTCCGCGAAGCTGGGCTCCATCGTCATCAAGGAAGCCCTCAACCGCGCCGGCATTGCGCCCGAGAACGTGGATGAGGTTATGTTTGGCTGCATCCTGACCGCCGGCCTCGGCCAGAACGTCGCGCGTCAGGCTGCTCTGGGCGCCGGAATCCCCGAGCAGGTTCCCGCCTACACCATTGGCATGGTCTGCGGCTCCGGCATGAAGTCCGTCATCGAGGCGGCTCGCGCCATCGGCGCTGGTGATGCGGAGATCGTCGTCGCCGGCGGCACCGAGAACATGAGCGCTGCTCCCTATGCCGTGCCCGCCGCCCGCTGGGGCGCCCGCATGGGCAACAACAAGATCGTCGACACCATGGTCAACGACGGTCTGTGGGATGCTTACAACAACTATCACATGGGCACCACCGCCGAGAACATCTGCGACATCTGGGGCATCACCCGTGAGGAGCTGGACGCGTTCGGCGCCTCCTCCCAGCAGAAGTGCGAGGCCGCGCAGGCCGCCGGCAAGTTCGACGCTGAGATCGTTCCCGTTCCGGTGAAGGTTAAGAAGCAGATCGTCGATTTCGCGAAGGACGAGTTCCCGCGCGCCGGCACCACTGTCGAGACCCTCGGCAAGCTCAAGGGCGCTTTCGTCACCTCTGCGGACAACTGCCCCGAGAAGATCGTGGAGACCTTCGAGGCCACCGGCCGCAAGGAAGTGCAGGCCGACTTCGGCCAGCCGCGCGTCACCGCCGGCAACGCCTCCGGCATCAATGACGGCGCTGCCGCCATCATCCTCGCCTCCGCGGAAGCCGTTGAGAAGTACGGCCTCAAGCCCATGGCCAAGCTCGTCAGCTGGGGTCAGGGCGGCGTGGATCCGAAGATCATGGGCGTTGGCCCCGTGCCCGCCTCCCGCCAGGCTCTGTCCAAGGCCGGCCTCGCCATTGAGGACATCGACCTGGTCGAAGCCAACGAGGCTTTTGCCGCGCAGTCCATCGCCGTTGCCCGCGAGCTGGGCTTCGATATGGCGAAGGTCAACGTCAACGGCGGCGCAATCGCCCTCGGCCACCCCGTCGGCGCCTCCGGCGCGCGCATCATCGTCACGCTGCTGCATGAGATGATGAAGCGTGAGGATGCCAAGAAGGGTCTTGCCACCCTGTGCATCGGCGGCGGTATGGGCGTTGCCACCATCTGGGAAAAGTGCTAACTCCCGAAAAGAATTAAAACGCAAGCTTCAAAGCGGCGGAGGCCATGCCTCCGCCGCTTTCTTTCTGCCCAAGCCCCGCCCGACGCTCCCCGCGCGCGTTTTGCGCTTTTCCGCCTTTTCGCGTAAGCTTCGACAAAACTTTTTTGCTTCGACAAAAAGCAACAGACTTTGCGCGGAAACTGCCGTATCTTGTCCTTGTAAGGAAGAAATCCACCACATCTTGTATAAAACGGCCCTGCCCGGCGACACGAACCGCCTCTTTTCGGATTCCCTCGCCCGGCGCGCGAAAAGAAAGGAAAAGAACCCCATGAACGCACTGTCCAAAGAATACCTGCTGCTTTTCAACACCCTCTCCGACACGGCGCAGCGCCTTGAGCAGCTGCGGCAAAAGCTTTTGCTCAGCCAGCAGATGGCCGAGGCGATGTTCATCCTGCGGGAGGAGGGAGACGAGCCCTCCGCCGGCGCGTGACAAGCAGCCGCGGACGCCGCGCGACAGCCCGCCAAGCAACCTGCGGCGAACCTGACCTGCCCCCGGCAAGCCCGTCCATACGGATAAGGCCCCCCGTCGCGGCAACGCCATGCTCCCGAAAATTCCTTGCATCCCCCCCAACCCAAAACCGGCTGCTTGTAAGTTTTCGGCCCCCAAAGCAAGCGCCCTGCGCGACAAAACCCCATGCGGGCAAGCCCCCCGCCCCCCAAAGCAAAAACCTGCTGCGGCATTGTGCCGCAGCAGGTTTTTTGTCCCGACGCAAAGGCAGCTTGTGCGTTTGCTCTCCCGGGATATGGGAACGCCGCAAGGCGTTTCTTTTTCTATGCCGTAGCCGCGCCTATTCCTGCGCGAGACTGCAGACCGGGCTCGCCGCGGCCTTTGCCCATGTGCCGCCGTTTGTCAGCAGCAGGAAGCTGAATTCCTCCGGCTTCGGCAGCGAGGGCATATCCAGCTCCGCATAGTTCATCCGGCCGCGATAGACCAGCAGCCGCAGGCCGTCATAGCACATATAGAGTTCATACTCCGGATCCGGCGTCGGCACTTTCTCCGGCTTCTCCTCGTCCTCATCGTCCGTTTCCTCCGGCTGCGTCTGCTCCGCGACGGTCTCGCTCTCCCACTCGACGCGCGCGATGCCGAGCAGCGCCTCGCCCTCCGGCAGCTCGGTGAAAGAGGTCACCACCTCCGCCATCGTCAGGTCCAGCGTCCAGATCGCCTCGGCGGCGTCCTCGCCTTCCGCAGGCTGCTCTGCCGCTGCAAACAGCTCCAGCTTCGCCGCGCCCTCGGGCACAGAAACCGTCAGATCAAGCGGCGCGAAGCCCTTCATCTCGTCCGAATATCCCGCCGCACTGAAGTCCGGCGCGATAAACGCCTCCTGCAGCAGCGCGCCGGATGCATCGGTGAAGCGCAGAATAAAGCTGCCCTCCTCTGTCAGCTCCGTGACGCTCGCGGTGCCCTCCTGCGCGGGCACGGCGCTGCGCAGCGAGAAGAATCCGTCCTCACCCAGCAGCCCGGTCACGCGCAGCAGACCGGTTTTCTCCGTGGGAATGTCTGCAGGCGCCTCTTCCTCCGCCAGCGCACCAAGCAGCTTTTCCCAGCTTTCCGCGCTGCCGATTTCCGCAGACAGGCCAAAGACCTCTGCAGCGCAGCGGGCGAGCGCTGCATCCGGGTCCTCGCCCGTCACATCGAGCAGGCAGACCCCGTCAAGGCCGAAGGAATCGCAATCCGCCTGCGCGCCCATTGCCCCGCTGACAAGGCCGACGACCAGATCATAGCTTCCGATCGTGCCGGCGCGCGCGGCGATTGCCTCCCACGCCATCCACATGCCGCGTCCGGTGCGCAGATCATATTCCTCCGCGGAGAGATCCATGCCCGGCGCGCGGACAACCGCGATGCCGTCGTTGCGGACAGGCAGACTCTGCTGCAGAAGATCAAAGACGCTCTGTCCGTCCTCCGCGACATAAACCGCCTCGCCGTCGAAGTTGCCGCGCAGCGGCAGCAGCAGAACGCGCACATCGCGCGTTTCCTGCACGCTAAAGTTCTGCACGGTGGTCATGTCGTCCACAACCGCGCGCACGGTGTATTCCCCGGCGGTGAGCGAAAACTCCCCGTCATTTGCCAGCGTGTAGCACAGACAGTCGTCCGCGCTCTGCGCCTCGGGCGTCCAGACGCCGAGCTTTTCCTCCCCGCGGTACACTTCCAGATAGACGTTCTCATCCGGCGCATGACCGAGCGCTTCGCTCAGGCGCACATGCACCGCCGTGTCCCGCCCCGCGGCAAGACTTGTCACCGGGATGTGCGCTCCATGCGCAGCGCCGGCGTCATCCCCGGCAGCGGCGCCGGGATTCTGGGAAAACTCCACCGCAACGATCGCGCCGGAAAAGGGCGTCGGCATCGGCGTCGGCGCAGGCGTCGGCATCGGCGCGGGCGTGCTCTCCAGCCCCTCTTTGGGCGGCAGAATGTTCTCCCCGCAGGCGGCAAGGCAAAGCAGCAGCGCCGCAAGCAAAATCGCAGAAATTGCGCGTTTGTTTTTCATGCAAACCCTCCGGTTACGGCCGCGAAAAGCAGCCGATTTTTTCACAAATAACATATTTCTGCAGCATTGTATCATATTTGCACCATGCTTTCAAGCCGATGCGTCGAATCTTGTCGTTCCATGTTATGTAAATCGCATTTTTTTGCACAATGTGCCGATTGACGCTCCTGTTCGGGCATGATAAAATGGTGCAGACCGGGCTGCAGAGTCGCCCGGTCTGAGCAGGAATTGTCCGTTTTTTGCATACTGCGCGGTTTCCCGCGGCTCTTGCAGACAGAAAGGAGCTCACATGGCTGACGGATTTGAAATCGAACTCGGCTTCTTCTCGCCGAAACTGGAATCTATGACGCCGGCACAGGCAGCGCAATTCGGCGCGGCGCTCTGCCGGGCGCTTGCGGAACACCCCTCCGAGCGCGGCTGGCACGGCGCGCTCTATCCGCAGAACCTCGGCTACTCCGGGGGGCAGGTGCGCATCGGCGAGCCGCTCGTGGCGGGCAGTGCGTACAGCGCGAAGGAGCTGGAATATCTGCCGCCCGAGCTGTTCTGGAGCGGTAACGGCGGCCCGGCGACGGATGTTTATTCCGTCGGTCTTCTGCTTTACACCGCCTGTTCGGGCGGACGGACCGTCTTCACGGGCGAGGGCAGCGACCCCTCGACGGAGACGCGCGCGGAAGCGGCCACCCGGCGTTTGAAGGGCGAGCAGATCCGCCAGCCGAAAGAGGCGGGGGACGAGCTCTCGCAGGTCATCCTGCGCGCCGTAGCCTACCGCGAAGAGGAGCGCTGGCCCGATGTGGAATCGCTGTGCGCCGCGCTGGAGGACTGCAGTGAATTTGCCTCCGCCGATGCGGAGGATACGCCCGTCGGCGTGGGTGCCGTGCTTGGCGCGGCCGTCGCGGCGGCTGCAGCGGGCGCGGAGACCGCGCCGGATGTCGAAGTGCCGCAGCCCATCGAGTCGGGAACGAAAAACGCCGCCGACGCCGAACCCGCGCCGGAAAAGAAGCCCGACCGGGCGCAGCGGAAGCAGCAGGCCCGCGCGGAGAAGGAAGCCGCCAAGCAGGCCGAGGCGGAAAAAATCGCCGCGGCACAGCAGGCCGAGGCGAAGCGGGACGCAGCCGCCGCTGCGATGCAGAAGTCCGCGGCGAAGCCGAAGAAGGATTCCGCGGCGCCGGGGAACTATCCCCGCCCGGTCTACGACGTGTTCAACGAGAAAAAGAAGAAGAAAAAGCGCACTGCCCTCCCGGTTGTGATCACGATCGTCGCGCTGGTGGCGATTTTCCTGGGCGTGATTTACTTCCTGGGCAGCTGCGATATCACCGATCCGGAGCCGACGCCGACGCCCACCGTCTCCTCCGACCCGACACCGACACCGACGCCTGTGCCCACCCCGACGCCGACGCCGGAGCCCACGCCCGACGTGCCCGAGACGATGCCGCCCGAGCTGCTGCACCGCTTTGACATCGAGACGCTCGGAAAGGGCAGCTATTCCTGGGAGCAGGCGCGTGATCTCTGCGAGCAGCAGGGCGGACATCTGCCCATTGTGCGCAGCGACGAGGATCTGACCAAGCTCATCAACGCGGCCAATGAAAGCGGCGCAAGCTACGTCTGGCTGGACGCCAAGCGCGATGCAAACGGCGTATGGCGCACGTCCGACGGTGAGGAGCTCACCTACCTGGCCTGGTTTGCCGGCGAGCCCTCCGTCCGGGATACGGACGGAACCCGGGAGGATTATCTCATGCTCTGGAAGTATCAGGGCACCTGGGGCTACAACGATATGCGCGCAAACCCCGCCCAGCTCTACCCCGGATTTTACGGCAACAGAATCACCGTAATCTGCCAGAAATAAGGTAGGCCCGATGATAGAAGGACTTGACAGAGCCGCTTTGGCGGAGGTTTTTCTCAGCCGCCGCGGCGCAATCCGCGAATCGCTTGCCGACAGCATCACCGCCCTGCCGATGGAATTTCTGGAGGTCTGTGAGGACACAAGCGTCCTGTTTCGCTTCACACCCGAGCGCTGGATGCGAAACCCCAGCAATGTGATGCACGGCGGCGTGGTCTGCACCATGCTGGATAACGCCATGGGCTCCGTGAGCGGCACTCTCGCCCGGAAGATGACGCCGACGGTGAATATGCAGGTGGATTTCATCCGCCCCGTGCGGCTGGACGCGCCTGTTCTGGTTCGTGTGGAGTGCATCGCGCAGGGTTCCACCCTCTGCCGGATGCGCGCATCGCTTTGGCAGGACAATGAGAACAAGCCCTGCGCAAGCGGCACAGCCGTGTATTTCACAAAGTAAACGCGCAATCGCTCCAAACCGAACGAAATTCGACAAAACACACACCCGCAGCCTGTTATACTGGCTGCGGGTGTCATTTTTGTTCAAAAAGCCTCGCAAACGATATAAGCCTGTGCTTGCGCACTCAGACCAGCAGATACACCGCCAGCCACACGAGCCCCGTCAGCGCCGCGCCAAGCGCGGCCACGGCAATGGTGGGCAGGCGCGAAAAATGCCGGCGCAGCCCGCGTCCGTGCCCCGTGTAGCCCGCTGCGATCTCCCGCGCCTCCTCCATGAGCCGGTCGGCGCTCACGCCGCCGTCGGAGAAGATGTCCTCCCGAAGAATAAAAATCGCCTGTTCAAAGATCTTCGGGTCGGGTGATTTCACAACGACCACGCGCCTTGTCGTGCCTTTTACCACTTTTGCGCCGCCTCCCTGCTCCAAATCATTCCTGTATTTGCAGTGTAACCCAAGCGGCGGCAGTTTATTCGCGCGCCGGCGGCGGAGACGAAAAAACCTCTGTTTGATCCGCGGCATGTCAGGCCCTCCTGTCCACCCGCACGGCAAGCACCGTCATGTCGTCCTCGCAGCCGTATTGCCGCACGGCGCCCTGCAGCGCCTCCTGCGCAAGCTGCTTCATGTCCTGCTCCGGCGGCGCGGAAAGCAGCATCTGCCGCAGCCAGCTGTCGTCCTCCTCGGCCAGAACGCCGTCGCTGGCGATGAGCGCGACGCTCCCGGGCTTGAGACGCATACGCACCACATCCGGCGCCGCGCCCTCGCCGGAGAGCATCCCCGCGGCCATGCTCACGCCGCGCACCCGCCGCACAAGCTTTCCGCTGCGTACATAGCTGGGCGCCGCGCCGTATTTGTAAAAGCAGGTCTCCCCCGTGAACAGGTCAATGCACACGAGATCGACGGTTGTGTAGCCCCAGTCCTCACCGTTTCGCAGGAGCAAAACGGAATTGAGAATCTTCATCGCTGTCACGGGCTCGACGCCCGCGCGCAGGAAGCGCTCCAGTACGCGCACCGCCGCAACGCTGTCCTTCGCCGCACCGAGGCCGGAGCCCATGCCGTCGGACAAAATCACGCACAGCACGCCGCTGTCCGTTTTGAAGTAAGTTCCCCGGTCACCGCTGACCGGCTCCCCCTTTTTCTTCATCGCCGCGATGCCGACGGACACCGCCAGCGGTTCCGCCTGCAGAAGCCGCATTTTCTCCTCCTCCGCGCCATCCACCGCCGGGCGGCACAGCCGCACGCCCAATACGCCGGACAGCTTGTCCAGATAGGCCGGATCCTTCGTCAGCGTTCCGAGCGAGCCGCTCTCCACCGTCGCGTGCAGACGGCCCCGGGCGTCCCGAAAGACCGATGCCTTGGCATTCACATCCATCCCGTGCAGGAAACGCAGCAGTCTCCGTTCCGCCAGCGGGTCTGTCCCCTCAGCCGCCGCCAGCTCCTTTGCCGCCGTTTCCATGATTTTGGACATGTCCGCATACTGGCCGTAGGCCGCCGCCCGGTTTTCTCCAAGCCGCGCCCGGAACTGCTTGCGGAACATCATCGCGCGCAGTTCGCCGTTGAGCGCCGTTACAAAGGCCTCCGGCGTGATGCACTGATCGCGGAAGCGATCCGGCAGATCCGCCCGGGTGACTCTGCCCCGCGAGAGCATCACGCCCGTGATGCCGTTTAGAATGTCCAGCGTGTCGGCATAGCCGCTCTGCCAGCACAGATCCCGGTTGCGGCAGCGGATGCACACCTCGTCCGCCGCGCGGTCGAAGACCGAGGCGATGTCGTTGTCGTTGCTGCGCTTTTCCAGCGTGCCGTGCACCGTGTCAAACAGCTCGCGCAGCGCGTCGCTGAGCTTTTGCAGACGCTCGGAGGCATAGCGCCGCAGCGCGCTCTCCCCCGCGCCGGGCGCAACCGGCGCAAAGACCGCCCCCGCGCTGCGCACGAGACCCGCGGGCAGCAGCAGAAACAGTACGGAAGCCGTGAAGGCCTCAAAAAACGCCTCGATGCGCAGTCCGCTGCCCCAGGTCCAGAGCAGGGACGCGGCGTTGGCGAGTATGTACGCCAGCGCGAAAACCAGCTTTCCGTGCTTTCGGAACACGCCGCAGACAAGGCCGCAGATCGCATAGCTCATCGCAAAGCAGGGCGTGCCGCCGTAGGCCATATCCATCGCCAGGCCGAGCGCCGCGCCCGCGGCCGGCCCCGCCGTGATGCCGCCGCAGCGCGCGGCCGTCAAAAGGACAAGCACCGCCAGCACCCGCCCGACCGACACCGCCCCGAAGAGCATCACGCGGCTGAGCGCCATCAGCGCGCAGGCAAGCAGCACCAGCACCGCGGCGGCATAGCGCGTCTCCTCCGTCTCCGTCTCCCGCGGCGCGGGTGAGAGCGCAACAGAGAAAAACCAGGTGCATCCGCCCGCCAGAATCACCTCGCCAAGCATACGGATCACCGCCGGAACCGAGCCTGTGTAAAGCGTCAGGCTGTCCAGATAAGTCGTCATCGCCGTGATCGTCGCCGCGCCCAGCGGCATGAACCATTTTTTCTGCATGATGCGCTTGTCCCGGAAAATAAAGCCCAGCGTGAAAACCAGCAGACAGGTCGCCACATAGCGCAGCCCCCAGTCGAAGCCCCCCGTGAGCAGATAGCCCACCGCCGCGCCCACGAGACAGAACGCCCCGCCCGCCGCCGTGCTCGCCTCCGCCACGATGGCGATGCCGAAGGGTCCGCAAACCCCGAACACCCGCGCCGAGGCCATCGTGAAGCCCAGCACAAGCCCCAGCACGTACCCGGCGACACGCAGAAGCTTCTCCCGGTTTTCCGCCACCATCTTCCGCAGCGCAAGACAAATCTCCGCGCTGCGTTCTTTGACTGTCATATTGATCAAACCCCTTCCGATCGAGTGCCTCCCTGCACAGGTTCTGCCCGCGGCGCTGCGCCGCCTCATCCCCGGCAGCCGTGCAGACGGCCTCACAAGA
Source organism: Oscillospiraceae bacterium (assembly GCA_017522015.1). Lineage (GTDB taxonomy): Bacteria > Bacillota > Clostridia > Oscillospirales > Oscillospiraceae > SIG483. The sequence goes on from JAFXAW010000013.1 coordinate 26,149, forward strand.
TGACATAAATTATAATTATGTTATCCAAAAAATGCCGTCAAACGCTGTTGTCCGATCTCGGGATTTTTCCGTGGGAAAGCACGGGAAATGCGGGAACACCGCGCAGCGAAAATCCGCCCCTTTTCCCGCAGGCAATTTTTGACAAACGCCTCCCGCTGTGCTATACTGAGCGCATCCAAACCAAACACAACAGGAGGAATTTTGAATGGACGTTATCAAGCGCATTGAACCGGATCCCTCTGAGAAGTACCCCATGGAAAGAATTGATGTCAGCGGCATCAAGCGCAAGTTTTTGGACCTGCCCTATGTGGAGGGCTCCACGCGCAAGAGTCAGACGCTGGATCTCTATCTGCCCGATGAGGGCGAGGGTCCCTTCCCGCTGATCATTTTTGTCCACGGCGGCGCCTTTTTGGGCGGCGAGAAGCGGGACTTCCAGTTCCTCTTTTTCATTGACGGCATCCGCCGCGGCTATGCGGTGGCGAGCCTGAACCACCGTCTGATGGACGAGGCCATCTTCCCCGAGCAGGTTTATGACATCAAGGCCGCCGTGCGCTACCTGCGCGCCAACGCCGCGAAGTACAACCTGGATCCCGAGCGTTTTGCCATCTCCGGCGCTTCCGCGGGTGCGTATTTTGCCACGCTCGTCGGCACCACCGCCGGCATCCCCGCTTTCGAGGATCTGAGCATGGGCAGCGCGGAGGCGGACAGCTCCGTGCAGGCGGTCATCGGTCTTTTCGGCGTGTATGACCATGTCATGCAGAGCGAGTTCACCGAGAACAGCCCCCCGCTGACCAACGGCAAGCTCCCCAACTTCACCGATCAGTTCATCGGCACGAATTGCCGCGAGTGCCCGGGTCTCATTTCGCTCACCTGGCCGGGCAGCTACGTCACGAAGAATTGCCCGCCCATGCTCATCGAGGGCGGCACCGCCGATCAGATCGTGCCTTACGAGGCTTCCCCCGCGCTGGTGGAAAAGATCAATTCCGTCTGCGGTGAGGGCCGCGCCACGCTGACCGTTATGGAGGGCTGCCTCCACGGCGACCCGGCTTACAGCACGCCGGAGAGCTCCGAGCGCCGCTTCGCTTTCCTGGACAGCATTTTCATGAAGTAAAAACCGCTTTGCATAACAAAAGGCAGCTGCGCGCTTTTGCGCGCAGCTGCCTTTTTGCTTTTTTGTCGATGCCGGAGCGCAGCGAACGCGTTTTTGTTCCTTTCGCGCTGCAGCGCGCCCCCACCCGCCAAAAAACAGAAAACATCCCCCGCCCTGCCCGGGCGGGGGATGCTGTTATCTATTCTTCAGTAAAATGCACGTGGCTGTTGATGTGCTCCTCGCAGAAGCAATGGTAGCCGCTGCAGCGCGAGCAGTAGCGGAATTCCAGCTCCGGATTCGACACATCCGTCCGGCCACAGACGTCGCAGCGGCGGTTATAGGGTTTCTTCTCCTGCTCGCGCCGGATGCGCTCGGCTTCCTGCCGGAAGCTCACGGTCTTCGCCCGCTGCCGCATCCGCTGCGGACGCACATAGTCAAACAGCCAGCCGCCGCAGAACACAAGATAGTGCAGCAGCACCACGACCGGAACGAGATTCTGCGGAAAACGCACGGTGATCAGCTCGATCACGAAATAGGCAAGGTCAATCAGTGCCAGCCACTTGACCTTGATCGGGATGAAGAAAAACAGCAGCACCCGCAGATCCGGATAGAAGGTCGCAAAGACGAAGAACATGCCCAAATTGAGATAATAGCCGGTGAAGATCACGTCCGCCTTGAACAGCAGATAGGCCAAAAGCCCGAACACGATCAGAAACAGCATGCCGCAGATGTAATAAATCGTGAACTTCGCCTTGCCCCACTCCCGCTCGAGCGAGGTGCCGACGAAATAATAGAAATACAGCGAGATCGCAAGGAGTATGACGTTCCCCGCCTCCGGCACGAACACAAAGGTGATCAGCCGCCAGACTTCTCCTTGCAGGATGCGCTCTGCGGAGAACACCAGCATGTAGGTAAACAGGCCGGTGGTGTCGATCATGGAGAGCACAAACACCGCAATATTGCCGAAAATGATATAGAGCATCAGCCTCGGTATGCCGAAGCGCGGATGCCGATAGCAGAACTTGTCCACCGCGCGCAGAATTCCCTTCATTATCTGCTCCTTTCCAAACTTTCACGCAGCGCTCTCCCCGGAAAACGCAGTCATTTTTTCCATTTATAGCTGCATTATACCCGCAATTCGGCCCGAAGTCTACCGATGAAGCAAAAAATTCACAAATTGGGCGGGGAAAGCGCGTTGACAAGCGCATGGGTCTTCTATATAATAAATTGGAACGGGCGCAGAATGCGCCGAAATCCGTAATTTATCATTTATCAAGAACGAGTGAGAGGATCAGCTCTGTGACCTCGTGCCAACCTGCCCGGCTCCCCATCGCCGGGACAAGGTGGCCCTGCTGATTTGATAAAGGGGTGTGTGCAGATGAACAGCGCGTAGGCCGCCTCTTTGCCATGTATGCAAAGAGGTGTTTTTATTCATCACAAGGGGCGAAAAATGTGCAATTCGCTCTTTTCCTGCCGAAACAGGTATGATAAAATAAATGAACGGGGAAAAACCCCGAAGATAAGGAAGGCAAATGACTATGATTCAATACACGAACCGCGTTTTCACCTCCGAGTCCGTCACGGAAGGCCATCCGGATAAGATCTGCGACCAGATCTCGGACGCTGTGCTGGACGATATTCTCGCCGCCGACCCCACGGCGCACGTCGCCTGTGAAACCTTTACGACGACCGGCATGGTCGTTGTGATGGGCGAGATCACCACCTCGCATTATACGGACATTCCCGCCATCGCGCGCCGCACCGTCGAGCGCATCGGCTACAACAATCCCGAATACGGTTTTGACGCCCGTGCCATGGCCGTTATGACCGCCATTGACGAGCAGAGCCCGGATATCGCCATGGGCGTGAACCAGTCCTTCGAAGCGCAGAACGGCGATGTGGACGAGGTCGCGCTCGTCGGCGCCGGCGACCAGGGCATGATGTTCGGCTTCGCCTGCGATGAGACCGAGGAGCTCATGCCCGCGGCCATCTCCATGGCGCACAAGCTCTCCCGCCGTCTGGCGGCCTGCCGCAAGTCCGGCGAGCTGCCCTGGCTGCGCCCCGACGGCAAGAGCCAGGTCACGGTGGAATACGGCGAGGACGGCAGCGTCCTGCGCTGCCCGGCCATCGTGGTCTCCACGCAGCATGACCCGGACATCGCGCTGAAGGATCTGCGCGAGGCCGTGGTGGAAACGATCATCAAGCCCGTC
>JAFXAW010000014.1 GCA_017522015.1 Oscillospiraceae bacterium
AGCGCGAAGCGCGCTTTTTAATCCTGCGCCCGCAGGCGCGTTTTCTCTTTCCCCTATTTCTCTTTCGCAAAGAGAAATGGGGCCGCCGGAGGCGCGTCGCCTCCACCGCCGAGCCGGTCGGCTCTGCTGGGGTGCGGCGTGGCCCGCTCCGGCGCCTAACGGCGCCAGCTCTCCCAGAGGGAGAGCCAAGAACGCATCGCGCCGTGAGCGCGGCGCAATCCCCTTGGCAGCAAAAGGCTTTGCCTTTTGCGCCAGTTTGAATAAAGGAGTGATTCACATTGGATGTTCTGGATGTTTTCAATCAGGCGATGGCCATCATGGATGAGCTGTCCGCCGCGGGCGAGGCCCGCACCGCAGACACCGCGGAATACGCTTTCCGCACGCCCGCGATCGTGAACACGATGGTCGCGGAGCTGAAGGTGCTGCTGGGCGACGCTTCGCCCTGGCTGCCCGTGGAGCGTATGGACGACCCCATCCCCCTCGCGGACACGACTTACACCCTCGGCGCGATGGGCTACGGGCTGGCGGCCAAGCTGCTCGTGGACGAATACCCCGCCGCGGCCAGCTTCTTCCATCAGAAATACGAGGAATTTCGCATCCTCTATCTGCGCAGCCGCCCCGCCGAGGCCGGCAGCATCACGGATGTTTACGGCATGCGAAACGAGCACGGGAAATTCTCCCGCTGGAACTAAGAAAAAAGGAGCGGCAACATGGCCAGAATTTCAACCCAGACAAATGAACAGGTGTTCAGCGTGACGGGCTGGCTCGGCGTGAACGAAGCGCAGGAGGGTCAGGCGCGGCTGCGCGTCGGCGAGGCCGCCGTGATGCGAAACTTCCGCATCACCTCCGGCGGCGCGCTGAAAAAGCGCGGCGGCAGCGAAAAGGTTGCGGGTCTGACGCAGCGCTATGTGCCCGTGACGGACAGCGAAGGCACGCTCACGCGCACGGACATCGGTCTGCCCGACGCCTGGCCCGAGATGTACCGCAGCGTCACGACCGACAGCGTCGGCAACATCGTGCCGGACGGCGAAGCCACCCTCGTCACGCCGGACAACCACGAAAGCTATATGCGAAACGACGAGCTTTCCCAGGGCGGCTATTTCGCCTTTCCCGGCGGCAAGGCCGGGGAGTTCTGCGGCTTTTCGCGCACCCCCGGCACGGGTGACACGCGCATCCCCGGCGGCGCTTACGCCAAAGGCAAGCTCGTGCGCTTGGCGCAGGGGCAGGAATCAGACCTCTCGGGCAAAAACATCGTCTCCGGCACGCAGCGCGTGGAGGTTTTCCCCGTGCTCAGTCTGCCGAAGGGCGAAGTCACCCTCTCGGGCGAGGGGCGAACATATGAAAAGCCCGCAGGCGAGGCCGAGGGCTGGACGGAAGAAAACGCCGGCGGCTTTGTGCTTCTCCGCTCCGGCGCGCTCTATGCCTTTTACGGCACGAAGCTCGAGGTCGACATGACGCTGCGCTGGCATCTGAAATATGCCTGCACCAAAACCGGCGAAAACAGCTATACCATCGGCACAAAAGTGCTCGCAACGCCGCTCGTGCGCGTGGGCGAGCGTCCGCAGGCGGATCTCGGCCTCATCTTTGAAGCCGAATACGGCGGCTACACCGTCATGCGCGACGGCACGGCCTATTACGCCTTCTGTCCCGACCCCGACAGGCCGCAGGAGCACCGCGTGCGCAACTACTCCTGGTGGGGCTATCCCATCACCGTCTCCGCGGACGTGACGAAATGGTATTTCCACCCCGTCACCGCCGTGGCGACGGACGCGGAGGACACCGAGGTGCGCGCGCTCTGGAGCGGCTACGTCGGGGAAAGCGAGGTGCTCTGCGCGGCCTGCAACGGCTATCTCTGCCAGATGCAGCGCTCGGACGAGGGGCATTGGAGCAAAACGAACATCGGCGCGATTGACACGAGCGGAAATGTGACGATGTTCGGCTTTGACAAGAAGCTCTATGTGCTCGACGGGCAGGACTACAAGGTGTGGGACGGCGCGGGCTTTGCCTCCGTCGGCGGCTATCGGCCGCTGGTGCTCGTGTCGGTGAGCGCCGACGGCGCGGGGCAGACGCTTGAGCAGGTGAATAAACTCAGCGGCGCGCGGAGATGCCACTACTCCCCCGACGGCAGCGCAAAGGACTTTCATCTGCCGGAGGGGAACATTTCTTCGCTCGACTTCGTGCGTGACCTGTCCACGGGCACGGACTACATAAACGGCACGGATTACAGCTACGATGGCGGCGTCATCCGCTTCACCGCGGCACCGCCGGAGGGCGTGAACACGCTCGACGTCGGCTACACGGTTTCCGAAAACGACGCTGCTTCCGTGCGCAAAATGCGCTTTGCCGAGCTTTATAACGGCGCGCAGGACACAAGGGTTTTCCTCTACGGTGACGGCAGCGCCACGGCGCTCTATTCGGGCATTGACGCAAATGGCCGCGCCCGCGCGGACTACTTCCCCGATCTGAACGTCTGCGCCGTGGGCGACGCGAACACGCCCATCACCGCCATGATCCGGCACTACAACAAGCTCCTCGCCTTCAAGGAGGACAGCGCCTGGAGCATCCGCTACGACACGCTCACCCTCGCTGACGGCAGCGTCACCGCGGGCTTTTACGTCACGCCCGTGCACCGCTCCATCGGCAACTGCGCGCCCGGGCAGGCGCTGCTCGTGGAGAACGCCCCGCGCACGCTCGACGCGCGCAGCGTCATCTCCTGGCAGGCGGGCACAGCAAGCCTCACCGGCGACGAACGCAGCGCGCAGCGCATCTCCCAGCGCGTGGACAGAACCATCCGGGGCTTTGATCTGCGCAAGGCGCGCACTTTTTACGACAAGCACAGCCATGAGTATTACGTCATCGGCGACACAGGGCTCACGCTCGTGCACGGCGTGGACTGCGACGCATGGTATATCTACACGGATTTTGACGCGCGCTGCCTCATCCGCTACAAGGACGAGCTGTATTTCGGCACCTCCACCGGCTGGCTGATGCACATGCGCGAGGACTGCTATTCCGACGACGGCCGCGCCATCGACTGCTATTGGGAGAGCGGCGCGATGCCCTTCGCGCGCGACTTCATGCGCAAGTATTCCGCGATGCTCTGGGTGGGCATCAAGCCGGAGGAAAAGGGCTATCTGGAGGTCAGCGCGGAGACCGACCGCAAGCGCGACTTTGCCGTGTATTCCTTCCGCACGGACGACGCGCACGCCGTGCCGACGATGCACCGCATCAAGCTCAAGGCGAAGAAGTTTACGCACTATAAGCTGATCCTCTCGAGCAACACATCCGACAGCACCGCCACGGTGGTGTCCGCGGATCTGCGCGTGCGCGCCACGGGATATGGGAAATAAAGAAATCTGGGATGAAAGCCGGAGGCCACGCCATCCCCCTTGGCTCTCCCTATGGGAGAGCTGGCGCCGTCAGGCGACTGAGAGGGCAACGCCGCAACTGCGGCAGCGCATCGAGGCATTCCATGCCTCCGGCGGCCCCATTTCTCTTTTTGAAAAAGAGAAACAGGGGAAAGAGAAAATGCGCCTGCGGGCGCGGGGTTAAAAAAGCGCGCTTCGCGCTGTATGTTGGCAGGCGCGCTGACGCGCGAAAGTGCCGCGGCGGACTTCGTGGCCGCCGCTGGTGCGGAAGGACGGGGGAGAAGCTTTTTTGCCGCAGACCGACTGCGCAGCCCAGAGGCTCCCTTGTGTAAAGGGAGCTGGCAGCCGTAAGGCTGACTGAGGGATTGTGCTTGTTGCCCGTCGCTTCGTCTGACGGCGGAGCGTCAACCCCTCCGCCCCTGCGGGGCACCTCCCCTTACACAGGGGAGGCTTAAGATTGGGTGCGAGCTTTAGCGAGTGCGCTGCAGCGTGGTGCTTACCCCTTTGGGAATGAAAGGCTCTGCCTTTCATCCCAGCAAAAAGAAAGGAGTATTCAATGGCTATCAAAATCAAGCAGGGCGACCGCTACAATCTGCCGGTCGCCATCGAAATGGGCGGCGTTGTCCTCACGCCGGACATCGTCGAAACCGTGGAATTCATGCTCGGCGGCCACCGCAAGCTCTTCCCCGGCGAGGTGCAATACAGCCCCGAGGACGAGAGCTTTCACGTGCCGGTCACGCAGGAGGAATCCTTCGCATGGCCCGCCGGCGAGACGGTCTGGCTGGATTTCCGCGTCAAATTCCCCGGCGGAGACGTCATCGGCGTGGAGAAAAAGCTCGGCATCGCCGTCGTCGACGCGGAGAGCACGGAGGTAATCTGATATGGACAGCATCCGCATGCGCATCCGCGCTGCCGACACGCTGCGCGCCGCGCTCGGCGGCACAAAGCTGATTGAAAAAGAGGCGGCGCTGCAGGACATCGAGGTTTCCGAAAACGGCGTTTACGCAGCCGAAGCCGGCTACGACGGCCTTGGGCGCGTGACGGTCGCCGTCGAGACGCCGCCTCCCGCGCTGCAGGACATCGAGGTCTCCGCAAACGGCGTCTACGCCGCCGAAGAGGGCTACGACGGCCTCGGGCGCGTGACGGTTTCCATTGAGACGGCGCCCCCCGCGCTGCAGGACATCCGCGTCACCCAAAACGGCATTTACGCCGCCGATGTCGGCTACGACGGCCTTGGCCACGTCACGGTTTCCGTCCCGCCGAGCGGCGAGCCGATTGCCTCCGCCGTCCTCCCCGCGCCGGACGCGGCTCTGGCAGGCAAAATCTATCTCTACACCGGCGAAGCCACGGACGACCTCACAAGCGGCGACTACTACCTCTGCGCGGAGGTGGAGGCATGAGCTACGCATGGCAAAGGCGCGTTCGCGAGGAAGCGCCCGCCCTTACAAGCGGCGGCTACGGCTGGTTCAGGCTCTGCGTGCCCGCCGCGCCCGCGCCGGATTTGCCCGCAGCGCCGCCGGAGGGCTACCGTCTGCTGCGCTTTAGCGACCTTGGCAAGACCTTCGGCACGGAGCTGGACAGCCACATCTGGATTGACTCCGCCGCCGCCGAAAACTGCCCGGTTTCCGATCTCAGCGGCGAATTCGTGCGCATTGAGCATCCCGACGGCAGCGGCTATCTGCTCTATCACGTGCTGCATCTGCGCGGCTACACGCAGTATCCCCCGCTGGACAAGGACAACATGCTCGGCATCTTCACAGCCGCCGACCCGAGCGCGGCGGGCGCGCTCTGCGCCGTGGATTTCAGCGGCTACCGCGTGGAATGGTGCGAAAGCCGCGAGTGGAACACCTGGCTTTACGTGCGCTACATCGGCGCGGGCGAGGACGTGGACGACACCGTCATCGTCCAGCAGGGCAACTGCGGCGCCGAGGACGACAACCTGCGCTACACGCTCTACTCCAACGGCGCGATGGTGATTTCCGGCAGCGGCGCGATGGCGGACTACACGCTCACAACCGCCTGCAACGGCACAAGCTCGAACGCCCCGTGGTACGCTAACCGCCTGCAAATCACATCTCTGCACGTCACAAGCGAGGTCACGCACATCGGCAACAACGCCTTCTACGGCGCGACGAATCTCGCCACCGCCGTGCTGCCGGAGGGCATCAGCATCGGAACGGACGCCTTTTCCGGCACGGCATATCTCAGTCAGGGAGGTACAGCATGAACGAAAACAAGGTAACAAAGGGCGCAAACGCGCGCTCTCTGCGCGAAGCCAAAATTCTGCCCGCGCGCGAGGCCTTTGCGGAGGTACAGCGTCTGCACGAAGCGCGCGAGAACGGCTGCGTTGTGAACATCGCGGAGCGCAAATGGCTCGGCTGCGGGCGGGGCGACGCCTTCAACGCGGGCTACGACTTCCCCGTTTTCCACAGCGATTATCACGCGGATATGTGCGATCTCATTTTGGAGGGCGACCTCGCCATCTGGCGCGTGGAGCGCGTTCCCTCGTCCTTCGGGCAGGACACCTTCCGCCGCGTGGCGGACTTCCTGCAAAGCCGGGGCATCAACGCCTACCCGCAGAGCGGGGATTTTCATCTGCTGATGGGCGGGGAAAAGCCGCTGAAAATCGGCAGCTACGCAAGCCTCTATTGCCCCGCGCAGCAGATGTACGAGACCTCGATCCATATTTATATCCGCGCGGACGACGCGCTCTACCGCGCCGTGCGCAAGTTCCCGCCGGACATGGCGCGAAAGGGCCTCGGCGATTACGGCATCACGGCAAAGGACATCCTCGCGGCAATTGAATAAGATGGGATGACGGGGATTCTCTGGGAACGAAAGCCAAAGGGCTTTCGTTTCCCAAGGGGATTGCACCGCGCTGCATCGCACTCGCCGGGGGGGCTCGCACCCAATCTAAAGCCTCCCCTGTGTAAGGGGAGGTGTCTGAAATCTTTGATTTCAGACGGAGGGGTTGTAAAGTAACAGGTTTTTGACAATCCCCCAGTCAAGAATCACAGATTCTTGACAGCCCCCTTTGCATAAGGGGGCCTTTGGTGGAGCAACGCAACAGCTCGCCAAACC
>JAFXAW010000015.1 GCA_017522015.1 Oscillospiraceae bacterium
ATGCCGAGGCGCTTTTTGTCAAAAAAGGTGTATAGACAATGCGAATAAGCCATTTAGAACAAGCTTATATTCTCTGCTCCAACATCGTACCGCCTATGAACAATACCACAATAGTAAGCAGTCAGCTTCGCCACACATATATCACCAATCTGATATATGCCTCTGTCGATCCCAAAACTGTTCAGTACCTCGCAGGTCACGAGAACAGCAAAATTACGATGGACATCTACGCCAAGGTTAAGTATAATAAACCCGAACAGCTTTTGGCTGTTGTGAATACGGCGTTCGGTCAACCAGCCTAACCAAGTTTGACTGGGTTTGTAATGGGTTAAATTAGGGGTTAAATTAGGAGAGCGATGCCGAAAACCCTTGATACACAAGGGTTTTCGGGTTTGCGAGAAGAAGTAGTACGGTCTCAAGGCCGCCCGTCGCGCTCCCCAGTTCTCCAAGCGCTAAACGCTGGAAATTATTTCTTCTATTCAAAGAGCCACCCAATTTGGGGTGGCTCTTTTTTACACAAAATAACCCGGAATTATCGCAATTCCGGGGTTTTTCTTTAGCTACTCAAAAGGGCGCTCGGCGATGTGATTTGTCGGGCGCTCCGTGCATTTTGAGGGCGCTGAGATCGGGTGAAAATCCATCTTGACAAATAAGCTCTACACTTGTAGAATATAATTACACTACAATTGTAGAGGGAGTGATTTGATGCGTGATGCGATGCGGCGCCTGCCGGATGCGGAGCTGGAAGTTATGCAGGCGATCTGGGCCTGTGAGGCGCCGGTTGCAAGGGCTGAAATTGAAGAAATCCTGTTCAAGACACATCCGATGGCTTTGACTACCTTATTGACGCTTTTAACCCGTTTGGCGGAGAAAGGATTTGTCCGGATTGAGAAGATTGGTCGAAGTTCGCGGTATACTCCGCTTGTGAGTCAGGAAGATTACCTTTCTGCACAGAGCAGGCGTTTTGTTGACAAACTCTGCAGAGGCAACATATCCACATTTGCCGCCGCTCTGTGCAACAGCGGTTTGACGAGGGAGGAACTGGCGCAGCTTCGCGAAATGCTGGAAAGGGGAACGCTATGATCCTGATCCGCGCGTTTTGGGCACTTTTCCTTGCGGGCTGTGTCGCCTATGGCTTCCATCGCTCGTGGAAATGGGAACACGGCGCGCCCCTGCCGGAGACGATCTTCGGTGATGATAAGCCGAGGACAAAAGATACTGCGGTTTGGCTGGACCCGTCGTTTCTTCCCGTTATTCTGCTGCTCATTCTGGTTTTGCTTGGCGCTATGGATGGCAGAGACGGCGTGGAACGCTTTTTGTCCCTGTCATTGGACGTTATGTTTGTGATCAGCGTATATTTTCTGCTGCTCATCGTGCTGCTTCCGGTTTTCCGCAAATATTTTTCTGCGCGCGCCTGCGCCACCATGTGGATATTGCCCGTGTTTATGTTTTGGCAGGCACATATTCTGCTTCGGAATGCACCGGTTCCGTCGATTGTGATCTACATTCCCTCGAATGTACTTGAAGTCCTGTTTCTGATATGGGCCGCCGGTTTCGTTGTTGTGTTTGCAGGCAAGTATATCTCCCATTATATATTCCGTCACAGCGTGATGTCCGCCTCCACACCGGTCAAAGACCCGGAAACACTTGAACTCTTTGCGCAGGAATTGGAGCGGCTGGAATACTACCGTCCCGTCCGGCTGGTGATAAGTTCTGCAGTGACTGTGCCACTCTCTATGGGCAGAACGAAACGAAGCCGTGTGACTGTCCTGCCAAACCGGGAGTTCACGCAGCAGGAGCTGCGCTTCGTTTTTCGGCATGAGATTCACCATCTCCAGAGAGGTGACGTCAGCAATAAGGTGTTCTTTGCTTTCTGTCAGGCACTCTGTTGGTTTAATCCCTTGATTTGGATCGCCACCCGTAAGGCCAGCGATGATCTTGAGCTTTCCTGTGACGAGATCGTTCTGGAGGAAATGGATGAACATATGCGCAGACAGTACGCAGCGCTGCTTCTGGACACCGCCGGTCGCTCCGGAGGCTTTACCACCTGCCTGTCCGCAGCGGCTGAAACCATGCGCTATCGGCTGAAAAATGTTGTGACCGTTCGAAAGCGTTGGCCGGGAACGGTGCTGCTGTCTGTCGCCATGTTCCTTTGCGTGATGGCCTACGGCACGGTTGCTGTCAGTAACGATAGAGGAACGGTAGCAGAGCTGATTACGGAATACCGCACGGCTGCGGATGTTCGGTCGGTCTTCTATCAGCCGGAGGGAGAAACCCGGCTTAGCGAAGTGCATGCCTGGGAGAGCGAGGCGCTGTTTTCCTATCTTACATCCCTTGAAGTGGAAAAACTCAGCAGCGCAAATGAGATCCATGATCTCGGTGGACAACGGGTTTCCGTGGTGCTCGATAAACACGGAACAATGCAGCTGATCTTCCATGATCGGTTTATCGAAGTGTATCATTATCATAATGGCGGCAAAACCGAATACTACTATCTGCGCTCTGCCCTTGACTGGGATGCAGTCACCGGATGCCTGGATTTGGAAGCGGAGCGGTAAAAGTGTTTTCTGCGAAAGAATCCAACATAAGAGCGCCCGGTGAGTTAACTTGCCGGGCGCTTTGTGTGATTGTGGCACGGAGTATGTCATCCATGCTGCTGCGCAAGGATGTTTATCTTGAAAATCCCTGCGCAACAAATCATTGCTTGACTTATTCATGCATTTCTTTCTATGATCGAGGCGAGGTGATGATGAATGTCTATTTCGAATAACTTACGCCAACTCCGTTTGAATTCCGGCATGACGCAGGAACAGGTCGCGGAAAAGATCGGGCTTACACGTCAGGCGCTTTCCAGCTATGAGTCCGGACGAACACGCCCGGATATCGACATGCTTGTGCGCTTGAGCGAAGTCTATGAAACGGATATTGACGGCATCGTTTACGGGCAGGATCGTGCGCTGAAATCCATGCGGATTCTCAAACGGGTTTCAATATTTCTCCATGGGATCATAACGCTCTTGACGGTAATGAGCTCTGCCTTCCTTTGGAGCGCCAACCGGTTTTATGCAATACAACCGGGATTGGTTTCGGCAGGGGAGAAGATACTCCTTGAGACCCACGTTCGCTTAAGCACGGCCTGGAAGACTGTGGACGGTGTAATTCTGACCGTTGCATTTGTCGGTTTCTTATCGCTCCTGATCCTGTGTGCAGCGTGGAGATGCCGGATTCCGATGAGATCGAAGCTTATATATGCAGTATCTCTTGCAGCCGGTATCCTTGCGATTGCAGCGCTTTTTGGAATAATCGACCCTGTATATGCGCCGATAAGCTATTTGATTACCCCGATATACGTAGTGGCAGAAATGCTTATTCTGTTTGCAATACATTTTGTGAGTGAATTTATTCAAAAGCGGCGCGGAAAAGGGAGCGAACACTAAGACGGATGATCCGTATGAAACTTGGAAATGATGGCCGGAATTACAGGCGTTACATTGCTTTATGCGCAAAATGCACAGCGTATTGCGAAAAAGGTGCCTTGTTTTGCGCAGCTTCAACCAAAATACAAGAATATTAAAAATATTCATAAAATTATGAAAATAGGACTTGATTATTCAATATATATGCATTATATTAGACCTGTAATTTAATTATAAAGGAGATCATCCAAAAATGAAAAAGCTGATTGCTTTGCTGCTCGCGCTCGTCATGGTTTTTGCCATGTGCGCATGCGGCAATACCGAACCCGAGAAGGAACCCGAGAATGAGGCCAACAACGAATCTGCCAACACCAATGAAATCACCACGCTGATTCCCGGCACGCTGACGGTTGCCACTTCTCCGGACTTTGCCCCCTATGAGTTCTATGCTCTGGACGAGGATGGCAACGCTGTTCTCGCCGGCTTCGAAGTCGCGCTTGCACAGTACATCGCGGATTACTGCGGTCTGAAGCTGGAAATCATCCCGATGGACTTTGACGGTACCCTCGCGGAGCTGCAGAAGGGTTCTGTTGACCTCGGCATGGCCGGTTACTCTCCCAAGCCCGAGCGTGAAGAGATCATGGACTTCTCTGATGTCTTCTACACCGGCGGTCAGTCCTTTGTCTGCCTGAAGGGCAACGAGGATAAGTTCAAGAGCCTGGAAGACCTCAACAATGCGGATCTCTCCGTTGGTGCGCAGGTTGGTTCCATCCAGGTTGACCTGGCGAATGAATTCTCTGCGGATGCGGACATCGTTGAGCTGGTTAAGGTTACGGACATCATCGCCGAGATTCTCGACGGTAAGCTGGACGGCGGCTACATTGAGACTGCTGTTGCCAAGACCTATGCCGTGAACTATCCGGATCTCTGCGTGGTTCTCGATGTGCCTTATGATGCAGAAGGCAGTGTCGTTGGCGTCAACAAGGGCAACGAAGCGCTCCTGAAGGCTGTCAATGAGGCGATCAACAAGGCTCTGTCCGACGGCAGCATGGATAAGTTCGTGGCTGAGGCCAACGAGCTCGCCGCCGGCGAAATCTACGAAGGCCTGCTCGAGTCCGAAGGCTGATTTACATACCTGATTTGAGCTGTTCTTTTCAGTCCCTCTCCGCCGCATGGTGGAGAGGGATTGTTATCACGTTATTTGAAGGAGTGTAATGCCTTGTTCACTGCTGCAGGATTCAAGCGCGCGTTTGAATACATGACACTTTTTGAGCAGGGACTGGTCTGCACCGTCATGCTCTCGGCCTTTACGGTCATTTTTGGCTTTATATTGGCGCTCGTTCTTGCGCTGATGAGGCTTTCGAACATTTGTCCGTTTGCTTTTCTCAGAACGGACAGGGAGGGGCATCTGCGTGAGCAGGGCTTCCTCTTCCGGCTGAGCAAGTTTAATCCGATCAGCTTTGTTGCCTCGGTCTACGTTGAGGTTTTCCGCGCGACGCCTCTGCTCGTGCAGATCTTCATCGTTTATTACGTTGTGCTGGCGGATTTGCCGCTTCCGACGTTCAAGCTGTTTGGCATGATCCGCTTTAACCGCTTTATCCCCGGCGTTATCGCGCTGAGCATGAACTCCGGCGCTTATCTGTCGGAGATTATCCGAGCCGGCATCCAGTCCATCGACGGCGGTCAGACCGAGGCGGCAAGAAGCCTCGGCATGTCGCAGATGCAGAACATGCGCCACATCGTGCTGCCGCAGGCCATCAAGAACATCTTGCCTGCGATCGCAAACGAGTTTGTCACGATCATCAAAGAGTCTGCCATCTGCTACACCATCGGCGTGCAGGAGATCATGTCGGCGGTTACGTCGATTCGTGGCGCGACGTTCCGCATCGCGGAGCCGCTCATCATCGCAACGGCGATTTACTTCTGCCTGACCTTCCCGACCAGCAAGATCATCGCGTACTTTGAAAAGCGTATGGGTGCCGGTGATAAGCGAAACGGCGGCGGAAGGAAGGCCAAAAAGGCTGCGGCCGCGCTTGCGAAAAGGAGGAACCAGCTGTGACAGATATATTGATCCGTGTCCGTGGCCTGAAAAAGTACTACAATCAGGGCGCGATCAAGGCGCTTGACGGCATTGATGCCGACATCAACAAGGGCGACGTGATCACAGTGATCGGCCCTTCCGGCGGCGGCAAGTCAACTTTCCTGCGCTCTCTGAACCTTTTGGAAGTGCCGACTGAGGGCAGCATCATCTTTAACGGCGTGGACATCACCAAGAAGAAAGAGCTCAATTCCGAGGGGAAAATGGTGAGGCTGGATCTGAATAAGCACCGCGAAAAGATGGGCATGGTATTCCAGCACTTCAACCTTTTCCCGCATCTTTCGATTCTGGACAATATGACGCTCGCGCCGGTCAAGGTCAAGGGCATGAACAAAATCGAAGCGGAAGATAAAGCAATCGCTCTGCTGGAGCGTGTCGGGCTTGGGGATCGCGCAACCGCCTATCCCATCCAGCTCTCCGGCGGACAGAAACAGCGTGTTGCAATTGTTCGCGCGTTGATGATGGAGCCGGAAGTCATGCTTTTTGACGAACCGACGAGCGCGCTGGACCCCGAGATGGTCGGCGAGGTTCTGGAGGTTATGAAGGAGCTGGCGGAAAGCGGCATGACCATGGTGGTCGTCACGCACGAAATGGGCTTTGCACGCGAGGTTGGCAACCGAACTTTCTTCCTTTGCGAGGGCAAACTCATGGAAGAGGGTACACCGGATGAGGTTTTCAACAATCCGAAGAATCCAAGACTTCATGACTTTTTGAGCAAGGTGCTGTTATGAGCGAATTCAAAAAACAGATACTGGATTATATCGACGCTCACGCCAATGATTTCATCGGCGTGAGCGATGCAATATGGGAATATGCGGAGCTTTCCTTAAAAGAATTCAAATCCGCTGCGCTGTACTGCGAGGTTTTGCGCAAGAACGGATTCACGGTGGAAGAAGGGCTTTGCGGCGTGCCGACGGCGTTTTCTGGCAGCTTCGGTTCGGGAAAGCCCGTGATCGGCATTTTGGGCGAGTTTGATGCGCTTTCCGGCTTGAACCAGACCGGCGGTGTGGCAGAGAAGATGCAGTTCCTGCCCGGCGGTGGCGGACACGGATGCGGGCACAATCTGCTCGGCGCAGGCTCGCTCGCGGCGGCTTTTGCGGTTAAGGATTATCTCGAAAAAACAGGGAAGTCCGGAACGGTTATCTATTTTGGCTGCCCTGGAGAGGAGGGCGGCGCCGGCAAAGCCTTTATGGCGCGCGAAGGTGCGTGGAAAAAGCTGGATGTGGCGATCACATGGCATCCTGCTGATGTCAACCGTGTGGTTTCCGGCTCCTGCCTTTCCTGCATTCAAAAGGAGTATACTTTCCGCGGGATTGCTTCCCACGCTGCAGGAGACCCGGAGCGCGGACGCAGCGCACTGGACGCGGTTGAGCTGCTCAACATCGGGGTGCAGTATCTGCGCGAGCATATGCCGCAAACCGCGCGTGTGCATTACGCCATTACGGACGGCGGCGGCCTGTCGCCGAACGTCGTGCAGCCGACGGCGAGCGTGCTCTATATGGTCCGCGATCATCTGGTCGGCGAAGCGCTGAAACTTGAAAAACGTGTGGACAAGATTGCGAAAGCTGCCGCCATGATGACGGAGACGGAGGTCTCTGTGCGCTTTATTGACGGATGCGCGAATACGCTTGCCAACAAGGCGCTTGAGGAACTGATGTACAGGAATATTGCGGAAGTACCCGTGCCGGAATACACGGCGGAAGAGCTTGACTATGCTGAGGCACTGGTCAAATCCTATGAGTCCGGCCCGCCGAGACCGCTTGCGCAGATTTATGCCAACGAGTTTGGTGACAATGAGATCGCCTTGATCAATGAGAAAACCGACGGCGGAAAGAAAGTCATCAACAATTTCCTGATGCCCTACAAATTCTCCAAAACGGTGGAAATGGGCTCGACGGACGTTGGCGATGTGAGCTGGCAAACGCCAACCGTGCAGATCGATGCGGCTTGCCAGCCGAACGGTTCTCCCGGACATTCGTGGCAGAACGTGTCCTGCGGAAGGAGCAGCATCGGCTATAAAGGCATGCTGTATGCAGCCAAAGCGCTTGCCTTCCTTGCAGCGGACATTCTGGAAGACCCGTCGCTGCTGGATGCGCCGAGAGCGGAATTTGAGAAAACGGTGAAAGCCGCAGGCGGTTACGACTGCCCCATTCCTCCCGACGCTGTGCCAACGGCGCTGTAAATGAATAGCTAAAGCAAATGAAATAAAGAAATCCCCCGGAAATACAATGTTTTCCGGGGGATTTTTATTTGCATTACTGTGCACTTATTCTCTGTGCTGTGCACGTTTTAAGCTGCGCTGACGCGATGTTACGGAGAAATCCGTGTGTGGTGGGAGAAACAATCACACGCCCTTAAAAAGGACCTTCAGCGCGTTCCAGTAATAGTAGGGAACCAGGTAGTCGGTATGATAGTAATCAGAGACACAGAAATAGATGTTGTTGGCGGTGGGATCATCACCGTAGGAGAAGCAGGGCTCCTTCGTCAGGAATCCCATCTCCCGCGTCATCTCAACAATGTCCCGCTGGCCGCCGTTGCAGGCATAGATGAAGAAGGGCAGCTCGGGATTGGCCTTGATGGGCGCAGTGACGTAGTCAATGACGTTCTGATCCGTCCGGTCTGCTTTGCTGATGTTGTCCACAAAGACGTCACAGCTGATGGGCACATACCATCTGAAATAATCAAAGCTGTGATGAATCATGCGCCAGGTCATCGCGCCGCCGCGGGAATAGCCGGAGAATGCGCGGTGATCGCGCGAGGCCTTGATTCCTTCTTCGGTGGCGGATTCAAGATATGTGTTGTAGCGGGTCTCCACGGCGGGGATGATGCTCTCAACCACTTCGCGGTAGAAATAAGGCGGCAGGGCCTTCCAGAAGCCGTCTCCGGCCTCAACCATGCCCGATTTCATGCGCTCGGCGGTGTCACGGATCGGATTCATATAGTAGGTGGTCGATACAATGATGCAAGGCTCGATCTCGCCGCTTTCGAAAAGCATGTCGAGCATGGGTTCGTTTCCGCCACGGGACAAAATGGACGGCTCACAGGTGTTGCCGTGCTGGTAATAGAGCACATTGTAACGCTTGGACTTGTCCTCGGGGTTGTAACCGTAGGGGAGATAGACATAGCAGTATTTGTGATAGGTGATGCCGTTTTCATATACTGCGGTGTCATACTCCACAATCTCGGAGGTGCCGCGCTTGGCGGCAACTGCCGTGCGCAGGCCGGGATGCTCCTCAAAAACCGTCTCAAAATCGATGATCTCGCCGGGTTTTCCGATTACTTTTCTAAATTCGCTCATCTTGCAGTCTCCTCTTTAAGTTATGTATGGATTGGATTATACGAAAAACGCAAATGTGTGCACAGGGGAAAGGTTGTAAGGCCGCGGATGCCGCAATAACAGCTTAAGCGACGGCCCGGGTCCTTACGCAGAAAGGATTTCTTTGACTATTATATCATGCCTCTGTTTCTGCGGCAATATAAACTTCTCTCCGGAGGGAAGGCGGGCTGCCCGGAATCTCCCGCCAATCTTTGCAGCGCAGAATTCAGACTTCGCTTCAGCGTCCATGTAAGATAGAGAAATGCAGCAAATCAAAAAGCAATCCCCCGAATCTGACATAACAGCAGATTCGGGGGATTTTACCTTTTAAGTAAAAATCGCTTAGAGGAGGGGCTCCATCTCCAGCACGGGATGCCCAACCTCGGCAAGATAGTTCATGAGGCTCTCTTCGTCTTCACAGATGGTCTCATCGGCAATCATATCTGTGAAATTCTCCACGCCGTAGAGCTCCTGCGCCGCCGCGTTGAGCTTTTCGCGGACAAGCTCCTTGAGTGCCTTGGGCATCCAGACGATGCGTCCGAGGCCGCCTTCTGCCTTGAGGAATTTTTTGGAGGAGATGAAGTGCTTGCCGTGGCCCATGAAACCGGGCGTCTGCACGCCACCTCCGGTCATGGAAGCCATCTCCGAGAAGGTCATGCCGAGCGGTGTCATGCCGAAATGCTCGCGGTTGACGATCACAAAGCCGTTGGAGCAATACTCGATGCCGCAGATGCACTCGAAGCAGCCGCAGCTTGTCATGGGATCCTGCAGGATGGAGTACAGCGTCACGTGCTCCAGCGCGCCGTGGCTGTATTTGTAAACAGCTTCGTCAACATCTTCCCAGATGCCGATGTGCTCGTCAACGACCTTTTCCTTGGTCACGACCTGGCAGGGACCGTTGGGATCGAGCTCATTTGTGGCCTTGGCATCCAGCCAGCTGACCGCGCCGCACAGGCCGAGACGCTCGGGCGTGACAACGCATACATGGGAGGGGGAGAAGCTCTGGCAAAGCGTGCAGGTGTAGAACACATTGACGCTCTCATCGGTGAGCGTGCGCAGACGCTCATCGCGCTTGTCATAGAAGCTGTTGGCGAGCGCGCGCATCTCGTGCAGTTCTTCAGGGATCGTGAAGATGGTCACCTGGCACTTGTCGACGACACTCTCGTATTCGTTTTTGATCTTGGCATACAGAACCTCGCCGAGATGGCGCGCTCTGAAGCCGGCCTCGTAAGCGCCGACGCTGACACGGATGCGGTTGACGTCACGCTGACCGGTGTGCATGATGCCCTCGATGCAGTTGAGGAAGTTGTGGAACTTACGCTCAATGACAGGCTCAAAGTCCGGCTGCATGCTCTTGCCGGCCACTTCGACCAGCATGCCAAGGCCCATGCTGTGACCCTGCTCAAACTCATCAAAGTCGGGACCCTTGAGGATGATCTTGTGATCCTCGATCTCGTGCAGTTCGCGGGTGCGCACCAGCTCAAAGCAGTCATAGACCGAGCCGTTGATGTCGATCTGCGTATCCTTCTTGCGGATGATCTCGCCCTCAAAAGCGGGGGAGAACGCAACCGGAATATCAATGTTCGTGACCTTGATCTTGATGTCTCTGGCCTCGAGGGAGGTTTCAATGAAATCCGCGCTGTTCGGCTGGACAATCAGGCTCTTGGGCACGCGCCATATGTTCTCTGTCTCATTGGTGATGACAGGGAAGCCCAGCGCAATGGCGCCGCCGCCGCAGCCGACAACGATGTCGCGCAGGGGCGCGAAGGCGTTGACAAAAGCGTGGATGCGGTGGAAAGTGTAGTCCTGAAAACCGTCAAAATCGCCGGGCTGGATCGCGCCAAAGATCATGGCGGCACGTACGACGAGGGAGATGATGTGTCCAACACCCCAGATTTCTTTCGTCACGGGAACGACACGCACCGGGAAGCCCATGCTGATGTTCATGCGCTCTGCCTGATCGATGATGTCGCCGATCAGGAAAACGAAAATGCCCTTGCTCTGATAGCCCTTGATGAGCGCTGCAGCCTCCTCGTCGGAGGGGGCGGGGTCGATAATCACGACAAAGCCGGGGATGTCGTCCGTAACCAGCGGCACGCCCAGCTCACGGACTTCTGCATCGGAGAAGTGACCGTGATATTTCGTTCCCGCATAGGGGGTGGGGGTCTTTACGTACTTGCAGGCCTCAATGATCTCCGCGGCCATGGCGGTGCCGATGCCGCTCATGAACACGTCCGTGGTGCGCGGATTGTGGGTCATCATGCCCTTGATGTGATCAAGTGCATCGTTCATATCGGCCAGATTTGTGATCTTCTTACCCGCATACGCCAGCGAGCAGGCGAGGTTGTAAGCGGTGTCCGGCATGGCGATGGGAGTATCCGGCCCCATTTCGGCCGTAATGGCATCCAGTTCCTTGCGCGCGATCGCGTACATCTCATCTGAACCGCGGAAAACTCTGTCAAACAGTCCCATTGTCTGTATATCCTTTCACTCCGTTATTTCTCTTCTTCAAGCCGTGCCTGAATCTGTCGGATCTCCTCCACAGTCTTCGGACTGCGGTCAAAGGGGGAGAGGCCGCATCTGTCGGCCTCGGCGGTGTCATCATTGTAGCTGATAAAGCCCAGCAGCTCGGATTCCGGTATGCGCTGCGCAATAAACTCCCGGTCTGCTTCGCTGCGGATTTTGTTCGCGACCACGCTGACCCGGTTTACGCCCAGCTCCTGCGCCAGGGACTTGACCTTCCTGTAGGTCTGGATGCTGCGCTCGCCCGGCTCGATCACGACGATAAACCTGTCCACAAAATCGGTGGTGCCGCGTGCCAGGTGTTCCAGTCCGGCCTCCATGTCCATAATGACCACTTCGTCCTGGCGAAGCACAAGATGGCTGAGGATGCGCTTGATCATCACATTCTCGGGGCAGACACAGCCGCTCCCTGCGTTATCAACCGTGCCCATGACCAAAAGCTTCACACCGTGCTTTTCCAGCGAGAAGCGATCCGGGATGTCGTCTACGCGGGGATTGATGCGGAAAAACTTTCCGAAAGTCTCCTTCGTGGCGCCTGTCCGTTCGGCGATCAGCTCAGTCATCCTGGAAATGGGCGTGATGGAGTCGATTTCCTCCTGCGTGAATCCCAGCGCGGCGCCAAGATTGGCGTCCGGATCCACGTCGGCGGTGAGCACACCCTTGCCCTGCTGCGCGTAGAGCCTTGCGAGTATGGCGGATAAGGTGGTCTTGCCCACGCCGCCCTTTCCGGTAACAGCTATCTTCACAGTATCCCTTCCCGAAAATCAGATTCCGATCGCAGCGCGCTTGGCTTCAATGCCGTCAATCATGGCCTTGACCAGCTCTTTCGGATCCATATTGATGATGTAGCCCGCGCCGACCATCTCGCGCGTTCCGTTCGTGATGAGCTCCATCATTTCCTCGCTGCCGGTTACCTGCGGCTCGATGCCGAGGTATGTATCAATGCCGGTTGCCACAACATAGTTGGCGATGGAGACGGCCTTTTCGCTCATCCATTCCGGCGCGCAGCCGACAACGGGGAGCTGTGTCACATCAATGCCCCAGTCCTTCGCAATGCCGGTGACGAGGAGCATCATGCGGCTGATGTCCACGCAGGAGCCCATGTGCAGCACGGGCGGAATGTCGGCAAGCGTGCAGACACGCTTGAGGCCTTCGCCGCAGAGCTCTTTGGCTTCCTTGGACATGAGGCCGGCCTTGGCGCCGGCCTGTGCGGAGCATCCGGTCGTCACGACCAGAATGTCGTTTTTCAGCAGCTCTTTCATGATCTCAATGTGGGAATAGTCCGGCCGCACCTTCGGGTTGTTGCAGCCCACGATGGCCACGGCACCGCGCAGAACGCCGGATTCCATGCACTCGATCAGGGGCTTGTAGGTGCTGCGCAGGTCAACGTGACTGTTCGTGACCGTGTCAAGCGTCTCAATAATGCCCTCGCAGGAATAGCCCACGGTGGCTTTCTGCCGCATATTCTCGGGAACAAAGACCTTCGAAGGATCGCGGTTCTCAAAGTTGTCAATGGCCATACGGACCATCTCGCGCGCCTGCTCACGGGCGGTTTCCTGCGTGAACTGCATGTGGATCGCGTCCGGAATGCGGGCGATGGGGGAGGTGGTGACAAACTTGGTGTGGAAGCACTTGCTCAGCGGCCCAAGAGAGGGGAAGATGCACTGCACGTCCACCGCGATCATCTCGACCACGCCGGTGAGAATGGCGTTTTCCTGCTGCAGGAAGTTGCCGGCCATCCGGATGCCGTGACGCATCGCCACCTCATTGGCGGTGCAGCACAGGCCGCAGATGTTGATGCCCTTCGCGCCCTTGCTGCGGGCGTATTCGAGCATATCCCGATCCTCGGCCGCCACAACCAGCATCTCGCTCATTGCGGGGTCATGGCCGTGAATGATGATGTTGACCATTTCCTTGTCCAGGCAGCCCAGACCGGCCTCGGTGTTGGTGGGCTTGGGGGTGCCGAACAGAATGTCGGTGAATTCCGTTCCCATCATGGAGCCGCCCCAACCGTCAGCCAGTCCGCTGCGGAGGCTCTGGCGCACAAGCGCCTCAGGCAGCGCGGTGTTGCCCATGTGGGTCATGTGCATGGCAGTCGTCACCTCGCGGTCGACAGCCCGGGGGGCGATGCCCTCACGCTGCCAGACCTGCTGGCGCTCCTCGGTGGCACGCTCGAGGAAGAGAAGATTGCCAAAGGGTTTGCCGTACTCCAAAAGACCCTTGTATGCGCAGTCGTGCGCGATGTCGTACAGGTCGCGCCCCTCGGTCTCGATGCCCCATTCGGCGGCGAGATCCAGAAGCTTCTTCTCGTCGGTTACTTTATAGTTTCCGTCAGCAGATGCGCTATAGAGTGTGTGCGCAATTTCGCGGCCGTGATCGGAATGTGCAGAGCAACCGCCCGCCACCATCCGCAGATAGTTGCGTCCGGCGATCGCCCCGGCGTCCGCACCGCAAATCCCGCGGGGGGACTTGGGCGTGATCCGGCACGGTCCCATGGAACAAATACGGCAGCAAATTCCGCTGTCGCCAAGCTTGCAATGGGGAGTCTGGTTCTTGCTTCTGCTCTCCCAGGTATCTGCACAGACTGCACAGGCCTGCTCTTTCAGCTTGACGGACACCTCTTCCATCTGCTCAACTGTTGTGAAGTGGTCCCATCTCTCCAAAGCTAAACGCTCCTTCCAAACTTCGTAAATCAATCGTTGCGGCCTGTCCCAAAACGGAAAGGGAAGGCCGCTTGTGTTGGATGTTCAATGCTGATTTTGATCAATACGCTTTGCGGCATGCGCCGCGGCTGTCACTGAAAGTGTCAGGCCGTTACGCACCCACCACAACAAGGGAATTGCCCACCAGGTCAACGCTCTGGATCGATCCGTTCAGGACGGTGGTGCCGCCCAGAAGGTCGGTGATCGTGATCTGAAGCCCGTCCACGGCGACCTCTGTGATGCTGTCGGCCACCTTGGCGCGCTCACCGGTGCTGTCAACGAAATACACGGTTGCAAGGCACATGTTGTTTGCTCCTTCCAAAAAGAATACTTGGATGCAGGGGATGTTCCGGCTTAGCATGGCCGGATTGCGGAAACTCTATGCCGCCCACGGGCAGATCCCGCTTACAAGGGGTGAGAGCGCCGGGCCAGGTGCTTGTGCATAGCCGCTGGATTCCGGGGCTCGAGCCTCGTGTTTCGCAGGAGAAAATCATTGTAGGAAATGCCAAAGAAAAATAAGAACGATATTGGCTTGTTCTTCCAGCATAGCTTTCCATATGAAATATTATCACACTATTACCCATTATTCAAGTGTAAACTATGCTTAATTTATGTTTTTTTCAATTTGGCATAACACAAGTGTTATAATTGCGCTGTGCTGTAACAGATGATAAATATTGTAAAAAATTACAATGGTGACTCCGAAAGCTTCGGAGTCACCATTGTGTTACATGATGTTTATTGTATAGAGTTGTCCGCGAGGGAAGACCGGTCAGTTATTCGTCAATGCTTCGGCCTCCTGCAGCCAAAGCGCGGCGGAAGCATCGGAGGGCATATCCCAGTCGCCTCTCGGCGAGAGCGAGACCGTGCCGACCTTCGGACCGTCCGGGAGGCAGGAGCGCTTGAACTGCTGTGTAAAGAAGCGCCGCAGAAAGGTTTTGAGCCAATGCAGGATTGTGTTTGCGTCGTAGGTGCCGGCAAAGGCATGTTTTGCCAGACGGAAGATCCGCTCCGGTCCGGCACCGGTGCGCAGCAGATGATAGAGGAAGAAGTCGTGCAGCGCATAGGGGCCGACGAGATCTTCTGTTTTTTGCACGATCTGTCCGTTTTCCGCGGGCAGCAGCTCCGGCGAAATCGGCGTTTCCAAAATGTCGCGCAGGACAGCGGCGGTATCCGCTGAGAAGTTTTGCATCTCCTGCTCAAGTATATGGCGGATCAGCGTCTTGGGTACGGATGCATTGACGCCGTACATTGACATCTGATCGCCGTTATAGGTTGCCCAACCGAGCGCCAGTTCGGAGAGATCGCCCGTGCCGACAACAATTCCTCCGCATTGATTGGCCACGTCCATCAAAACCTGCGTGCGCTCTCTTGCCTGACTGTTTTCAAAGGTCAGGTCTGTGCGTGTGGGATCGTGCCCGATGTCGGCGAAATGTTGCAGAACGGATTGGCTGATGTCAACGGTTTTGAAGCTGACGCCAAGCTGCGCGCAGAGCTTTTCGGCATTGTTTTTTGTGCGAGCGGTCGTGCCGAAGCAGGGCATGGAGATCGCGAGGATATCGGTCCGCGGGCGGCGGAGCTGATCCATCGCGTGAACCATGACGAGCAGTGCGAGGGTGCTGTCAAGTCCGCCGGAGATGCCGACGACGATTTTTTGACAGCCGATGTGCTCAATGCGCTTTTTCAGGCCGTCGGACTGCATGCGCATAATGGCTTTCGCGCGTTCCCGGCGCACGGACTCATCCGCAGGCACAAAGGGCTGCGGGTCGATCGGACGCGTCAGCACAGTTTCACGCAGCGGCAGGTGGAAGGGGATTGCGCGAAAGCTTCCGTTCGGCCGGAAAGCAGAATTGCTGCGGCGCTCGAAGCAAAGGCGCTGCAGATCCAGCTCGGTGCTGACCATGTCGCTGTCGGCAAACGGCCGTTTTTCCGCAAGCAGGACGCCGTTTTCGCAGATCAGACTGTGACCGGAGAACACCATACCCTGCGTGGATTCGCCGTGACCGGCGTTGGCACAGACATAGCCGCAGAGAAGCCTTGCAGACGTGGCATTGACGAGCAGGCGGCGGTATTCGTCCTTTCCAACCAGCTCGTCGGAGGCGGAGGGATTCGCAATTACCGTTGCGCCGGCAAGACAGAGCTTCGTCGAGCGCGTTTCGGGCGCCCACAGATCCTCACAGACCTCCACACCCAATACGAACGAGGGCAGCTCTTCACAGCGGAAAAGCAGATCAAGCCCGAAAGGAACGGTTCTTCCGCGCAGCGTGATCTGTCCGGCGCCTGAATAATCCTCGCCCGATGTAAACCGGCGCGCTTCGTTGAAGCCACCGTGATTTGGCAGGACGGACTTCGGCACGATTCCCAGAATCGCACCGTCGTGCAAAACGGCAGCGCAGTTATAGAGCTTGCCGTCTGTGCGCAGCGGAACACCCACCACGACAACACAGCGCTTTCCGGCCGTGTCGTCACACAGCCGCAGCAGGGAAGCCTCTGCTGCTGTGAGCAGCGTGTCCGTAAAGAACAGATCGCCGCAGGTGTAGGCGGTCAGGTGCAGCTCCGGCAGAACGAGCAGGGCGATTCCCTCTGCCTCCGCACGCGCAATGCAGCGCGCGGCGCTGTCTGTGTTGAACGCAAGGTCTCCAACGCGAACGGCAGGGCTCGCCGCTGCGACTTTCAAAAATCCATGTTTCATTTCCACAACCTCATTGATCGGTAATCCATGTTGTGATTTAACTTCCCGCATAGGGCGGAAAGCTCTTTTGTCTTTTATTATAGCATGATCTCGCCGGATATTTCCACTATCAATTACAAAAGATTCCTTATGTCCGTTTGCCGCGGAATTTGAGAATTTCCCGCAGCGGACGCTTTTCTTTCTGTTGAGTTTGGTGTATAATGGCGCGGACAACAAATCTGGCAAGCGAGGATAAATACAATGACGCAAAAGAACTATTGCATTCGCCACGAGCGGGAGGAAGATCACCGCAAAGTGGAGTGGCTTATCCGGGAGTCATTCTGGAATGTCTACCGTCCGGGTTGCCTCGAACACTATGTAATCAATCAGCTTCGCAATGACGCGGCCTTTGTGCCGGAGCTTGATTTTGTGATGGAGCAAAACGGTGAGATCATCGGGCAGAATATGTTTATGCATGCTGAGATCAAAGCGGATGACGGAAGAGACATTCCGATCATGACGATGGGGCCGATCTGCATCACGCCGGAATTGCAAAGGAAGGGCTACGGAAAAATCCTGCTGGACTACTCTTTGGAAAAAGCCCGGGAACTCGGCTGCGGCGCGCTGTGCTTTGAGGGAAACATTCGCTTCTACGGCAAATGCGGCTTTGATTATGCAAGCAAGTTCGGCATCCGCTACCATGGGATGCCGGAAGGTGTGGAGGCATCGTTTTTTCTGTGTCAGGAGTTGATTCCGGGATACCTGGATGACGTGACCGGCGTGTACACGCCGCCGCAGGGATACTTCGTCGATGAAAAGGAAGCGGAAGAGTTTGACAAGGCCTTCCCGTATAAGGAGAAGCTGAAATTGCCGGGACAGCTTGTGTGAGAGAAATCAACGGAACACAAGCGCAATAAAAATCGGATAACCCGGAAGTAAACAGACCGGAGGCGAAAGCCTCCGGTCTGTTCGTTTATAGCAGTCTTTGCGAGCCTATTCGGACTTTTCCGAATAGGCGGAGATGACTTTCTCCATGAGATAGAAGCTGTTGCCGTACATCTCCGTCTCTCCGACCGTTTGAAAACCTGCCTTCTGATAGGTCCTGCAGGCGGGAATGTTGGATTTTACAGCGGACAAATGAATTGCAGAGCAGCCCGCTTCGCGCAGGATGGGCGTGATTCTCTGCACCATTTCATAAGCCAGACCCTTGCCCCGGTGTGCTTTGGTAATCACAACTCTGGCGATTTCCCGTGCTTGGTCTGTCTGCGACCAGCAGGGGAGGGCGTCCAGCTCATTTTCCGGCACAACGGAGAGCGCGCCGACAATTTCATCTGCGCTCGTCAGCACATATAAATTTGCGGTTTCCAGATCGTGCGCAATTTCCGCCTCACCGGGATAGTAATCGTTCCACACGCAGAACGCGCTGCCTATGGCGTTTTTGTAAAGGGACAGAATGTCCGCGGCGTCTTCCCGGTGTGCAAGCCTGAAATCCAATTCGTGATTCATGGACGCATACTCCCGCCACAGCTTTTCGTAAATTTCGTTCATCTGCGCCACGATCGCGGAGCTCACGGGCACCTGTTTGTCCATAAAACGCATGCCCCGCTCGCCCATGAAGTCCACACAATACACGAGAGAGTAGAAATGGAAGGCCCTTTTCTCTGCCTCTGACAGATGCATTTCGTTCAAAAGAAAGCTCACGTAGTCCGTATCATACCCCATGTTCAAAAGCGCCATATGCGTCATTGCCACATAGGTCAGTTTATCCCCGACGCCCATCCAGTCTATATCAATGACGCCGCTGAGCCGGCCCTCGTGAATCAGCAAATTCTTGGTGCTGATATCGTCCAGATAAGCGATGGGCTGAATGCGGGTGAAATAGTCCTCGAACTTTTCGGCTTCTTTGAGAAGGCGCTCTGCTTTTTCGGGATCAAAATGGCATCCGTTGCTGCGGATGCGGTCTTTGGCCCGAAGAAGAATGTCCTCCACAAAGGCGGTTTTCCAGCTCCAGTCTTCGGGAATGTTTTCCATCGGCAGGGCAGATACTTTGTTTTGAATATCCACGACTTCCCGGGCGATCTCCAGCTTTTCCGCTGCCGTTAAGTCCTGATATACGATCCCGATATCCTGCCCCTCCAGGTATGACAGAATAAGATATTCAAATTCCTCGAAAATGCCTTTTCCCAGTATTCGAGGCACCGGAATATCAAGCCCTGCCAAACGCTCCAGCCAGTAAACCGTGTCCTTATAAGCGCCCGCTTCTTTGCTGCATCGAACCACTGCTTTTCGGTTTGCAAATTCTGCGATATATACATAATTACCCTGTCCAACTGTACAGCGGGCTATGTCCCTG
Source organism: Oscillospiraceae bacterium (assembly GCA_017522015.1). Classification (GTDB taxonomy): domain Bacteria; phylum Bacillota; class Clostridia; order Oscillospirales; family Oscillospiraceae; genus SIG483. The sequence continues at coordinate 19,080 of JAFXAW010000015.1, forward strand.
GGTTCCTCTTCGAAGCAGTCTATGCAAAGTTTTGCTATCTTTTCTTCATTCATGGTTTCATCTGTTAAAACTATTTTATCAGGTCCTCTGTATTTACATCAAACTTGATTCGCTCATGGCTATCTTCCCTGCTTAAAAGAACAAGCGTCTCGTCTGCCATTCGTTTAGGTGGGAAAACAATGCCGTCTGCTTCACAGCGGATTTGATAGAATTGCTTTACCCAATCGGGTAGTTTTTCTACCTCATCCTGAATCTTTACAAGTGTTCTCTTGCCAACTCTTCTGTCCATATAGGCAAAGATACGAAGTAGATAATTATCGGAGCGGAGCGATGTTGTGATGTCTGTTTTAAGGTAATTGGTAACGGCATTGATGAAATCTGTTTCGCACAATTTACCTTCTGGCATCCATTTGCTTTTGTTCAACTCTTCTTGAACTCGTTTTTGCTCATCCCATACCGCCTGAAAACTTCCCAATGTTTGTATGTTCACATTGGTTTCGTTAAGCACAGTGTATTCGTCGTCCCATTTGGCGTACCCAATATCCCACGAAAAAGCAACCAACTCTTTTTTGTTGCAGTTAATAGTTGCTCTGCCGTAGGCATTATTCACCTTGTGATAACTGGTATAGAAATAAGTTATTTTATCTTTGAGAGAATCACAAAGCAAATTATTCATCTGTTTTTTAAGATTACTCCAAGACTTATATTTGCTTCTTTCATCGGAAATCATATTTGACTCCTTCTCGCTCTCGTCGGCCTTTTCCCTACTCAAACAAACAACAGTCTCCACATGTGCGGTGTGGGTGAACATATCCACGGCGCAGCCGGCGGTGGGGGCGTAGCCAAAAGCAGCGAAGCGTCCGATGTCCCGCGCCAGCGTAGCCGGATCGCAGGAGACGTAGACCACGCGCTGCGGCGACATATCCGCAATCGAGGCGATCACATCGGGGCTCAGCCCCTTGCGCGGCGGATCGACCACGACCGCATCCGGCTGCGTTCCCTCGCGTGCCAACTCTGCCGCGGCTTCCGATGCGTCCGCGCAGAGAAAGCGAACATTCCGGATGCCGTTGCGTTCGGCATTACGCTTCGCGTCCTCGACGGCCTCGGGAACGATCTCCGCGCCGATGACCTGTGTTGCCCCGCGCGCGAGGCACAGGCTGATTGTACCGGTGCCGCAGTAGAGATCCAGCACCGTGCCCGCCCCGTCGGGGGATGCATATTCCAGCGCCCGGGCGTAGAGTTTTTCCGCCTGCGGCGGGTTGATCTGGAAGAAAGAGCGCGGCGAGAGTTCAAAGCGCAGGTCGCAGAGCTCCTCTGTAATTGTGCTGCTGCCCCAGAGCGTGTGGAATTCGCCGCCGAGTACCGTGTTGCCCCGCGTTTTGTTGACACACAGGACAATGCTCGTCAGTTCGGGACATGCACTGCGCAGCTCTTCCACGAGCAGCGCGGTCTTCGCGCTGCCGAAGCCGCGTGCCGTGACGACGCAGGTCATCGCCTCACCCGTGCGGAATGCATTTCGGGTGAAGATGTGGCGAACCTGCCCCTTGCCGTCCGCTTCGCTATAGGGCTTGATGTCACAATCACGCATCCAGCGCAGCACGGCCTGCGCTGCAGCGGCGGAAAGAGCAGACTGGAGCAGGCAGTGCTCTGCGGGAATGACATCATGGCTGCGCGCACGGTAGAAGCCCGCGACGGGGCCATCCGCCCCCTGCGCAACCGCGAGGATGGACTTGTTGCGGTAGCCCTCCGTCTTTTCCGCACCGAGAATCTCCGATATGCGGAAATCTGTGCCGCCGATGCGCCGCAGCGCCTCGTTGACGCGCTCCAATTTGAAGGAAAGCTCTGCTTCGTAGCACAGATGCAGCAGCGCGCAGCCGCCGCATTTGCCGTAAAGCGGGCAGGGGGGCTCGCACCGCTCCGGTGAAGCCTCCAGAAGCTGCATCCCGCGCGCCCACACGGCAGAGGCCGTCACTTTGACGAGCTTGATTTCCCAGCGTTCACCGGGGATTGCGCCCGACACAAAGACCGCACGGCCGCCGATCCGGCACACGCCGGAGCCGTCCGAGCCCCAGCTTTCGATGCGGACCGTATAGCATTGATTTTTTAGTAAGATCATGTTCTCTTGTTCCATATCTCCATACTAACACAAACCCGTTGAATTTTCACTTTATTTTTTGGAAAAATATGCTACAATGGCAATATAAGTCGAAATGTGTCACGACAGATGTGAAATAACATCCGGGAGTACTTATTTTATGAGACGTAAGAATACAGGTTTGCTGACGGTTTTGCTTGTCCTCGTGGTCGCCGGGCTGCTTGGGCTGGTGATAAGCAGGAGTCTGCATCAGCGCCCCGATACAGAGGAAACGCCGGAGATGGGGGAGCAGCCCGAGGAGACCCTTGAGGCGCGGCTTCTCGTTGCGGGAGATATGGTTATCCACGACGGCCTCAACAGCGAGGCGAAGACGGACAGCGGCTATGATTACACGCCGATTTTTGCCGGCGCAGCACCGTATATCCGGAGAGCGGATCTTGCCGTCGGCACGCTGGAGACGACATTTTCGGACACGGCCCAGTACACGGGTTATCCGGTTTTCAAATCCCCGGTGGAGCTGGCGGCGAACCTGCGAAGCCTTGGTTTTGACCTGATCAACACGGCAAGCAATCACTGCATGGACGGCTACAACGGCGGGCTTGTCCGCACGATCGATAAGCTGGAGGAAAACGGCCTTGCCCATGTCGGCACCTACCGCTCTGAAGAGGAGCGCAATCTCAACAGTGGCATCACGGTGATGGATGCAGACGGCATCCATATTGCGTTTCTCTCCTATTCCTACGGGACAAACGGCATCCCGGTGGATCGACCCTACGCGGTGAATCTGATTTACAGGGATAACGATCCGGATGCCGGGATTGATTATGACCGGATCAAGGCGGATATGGAGGCTGCCCGGGAGCTGGATGTGGACCTCATCGCCGTGTTCATGCACTGGGGGAAGGAGTATCAGACAGAGCCGAACGGCGAGCAGAACGAGCTGGCGGATTTCCTGTTTGCGCAGGGAGCGGATCTGATCCTCGGCGGGCACACGCACGTTCCGCAGCCTATGGAGCTGCGCCGTGTGACGGGTCCGGACGGGAAAGAGAAGACCGGCTACATCTGTTATTGCCTCGGCAATCTGGTGTCCTGCCAGTATGACGTCAATACGAACCTGACGGCGGTGGTTAACATTGACCTTGAAAAGGATCGTGCCAGCGGAGAAACCTGCATCAAGAGCGTCCATTATGTGCCGATGTATATGATGAACCTGCACGACTACGATGTGACGGATGCCGGATGGAAATATCGGCTGCTTGATCTGCATAAGGAGCTTACGGCGTATGAGAGCGGCAGATCGGAATATCTGACAGAGGATATGTATGAAGATATGCTCGCGGGCTTGGGCGTGATCCACAGCATCATGGGCGAGGAATTTGACATTGCCTATGCGCAGCAAGCCGGTGACGAACCGGTATAGCCGGATTTTGTTTCGGCTCGCGTAGCGCGGATGAAGTAGTAAGAGTCAAAAGAAGGGGCGGAAGAACACATGGTGTCTTCCGTCCCTTTCTGCCGTGTACGCGCTTTATTTTCGTGGCTCAGTTGAGTGCCTGTGTGACCTCCCGATAACTGCCGACATCGCAGGGAGGGCAGTCATCCGGCGGATAGAACTCCTCGACAGGGAAGCGGATGCGGCCGAACAGCGTGCACGGATCGTCTTCCGGCGAGCCGACGCATTCCTTTTCGGGCATGCAGTAATCATAGCTGGGCATGAGCAGCTGCACATCGCGTTCCAGACGCACGATGGAGAACTGACCGAGCGAGACGAGCCAGGCGCGCGTGAGCCCGGAGGTCTCGATGGGGCTGGAGAAGGCAGCGGCTATAATCTCCGGAATTTCCGACGGAACATCCTCAGGCGTGAGATGGGGCAGCGGCGCGTCACAGAGCCCCATGCGCAGCGCAATGGGATCAACCGCGTCCACAACGGCGATGGGCAGACCGTTTGCGCTGCCGCTGCCGGTGCCCGCAGAGGAAAACTGCTTTGCGCTGCCTTCGCTGCCGAAAAGGATCACGCGCTTGTCAAACACGGCCAGCCCCTCAACCGGAAGCGAGGAGGGATAGGCTTCGCCGCGGATTTTGTAGTAATACCGGACGTCGACCGTATAGAAACCGCGGTTGAAGCTGATCTCCTCCACGTGCAGCCCAACGTGCAGCAGCTCCGAAGCGCGCGGGCGGATGCTGGATGCGGAGAGCAGCGCGGGCAGAGAATCCGTTGTCGGAAACACCGGCAGATCTTCAATACAGTCGGAATCGCGGCAACTGTCGAATATCTTTCGCGTTTGTACGCAGACGGCTTCCCGGATGCAGGCTTCGCTGTCGACGGGGCCGGGCAAGACCTTATCAGCCATATAAGTACCTCCCAATGCAGAAAATTTGAAGTATTTTTGCGGGCTCAGTACAGTTTATGCGGAGCTTGCCGCCGTGTGAAGAAGATGGGACGGAAAATCGTTTTTGTGCGCATCAGAGCGGAAAAGTCCTGCACCTGTCTTCCGGCGCGCGGTTTGGTGCTTTACTGCACAGAATTTTTATGCGAAAGAGGTTTCTTTTTTTCGGGATCCATGGTATGCTGTTAAAATAGTAAAGGAGAGGTGTATATGGAGCGTTTTGGCCTGATCCATGATAAGCTGGATCTGAAGATCCTGATCCTCTACGTTTTGTCCCGCCTTCCGGATTTCATCGACAGGGAAGAGCTTTCCGAGCTGGTGCTGCTGGACGAGGGCGTGGGTTATTTTGATTTTACACAGTGCCTTGCCGAACTGCAGGATTCGGAGCACGTCGAGCGCAAGGGCAGCGCATTCCGTACAACGGAAAAGGGCAGGAAGAATTGTGCCGCCGTGGAGAGCAGCCTGCCGTATACGATGCGCATGAAGGTGGACAAGGCGATCGTGCCCGTTGTACGCGCGATGAATCGCAATTCCATGATCCGCGCTTCGCACGAGAGTCTGCCGGAGGGCGGATGCATGGTGGAGCTCAGTATGGGCGACGGTATCGGCGAAGTGATTTCCCTGCGCCTGCTGGCGGCCGGCGAGGAACAGGCAAAAAAGATGGAAGAGAAGTTCCACGCAGAGGCGGAAGCTTTCTATAACCGTGTTGTGGAGATTCTTTCGGAAGAATAGGAGTAAATGACTATGAGCATCGTAATCCCGGAAGGCTACAGGAGTCCCTTGGGTATTTATGACACGCAGATGGCGATCGGTTTGCTGCATCGGCTGTTTGAGGATAATCTCGCCGCTGCGCTGAACCTCTCGCGCGTGTCCGCGCCGCTGTTTGTGGACGGAAGCACCGGCCTCAACGACAATCTCACCGGCGTGGAGCATCCTGTGGAATTCCGGATCCCCGCCACGGGGACAGAGGCACAGGTCGTGCACTCTTTGGCAAAGTGGAAGCGCATGGCGCTTTACCGCTATAAATTCTATCCCGGCAAGGGCCTTTATACGGATATGAACGCGATCCGGCGGGACGAGACGCCGGACAATCTGCATTCTATTTACGTGGACCAGTGGGACTGGGAGAAGGTTATCACCGAGCGGGACCGTACGCTGGACTATCTCAAAAGCACGGTGATTGACATCGTCCGCGCGATCTGTGATACGCAGGACACCCTGCAGGTGATCTATCCCAAGCTCCTGCAGGTGCCGAAGATCAACCGCAGCGTGAAGTTCATCACCACGCAGGAGTTGGAGGATCGCTGGCCGGATAAAACGCCGCGGGAGCGGGAGAACCTCATCACGGAGGAGTACGGCACCGTGTTCCTGATCGGCATCGGCGGAACGCTGCGCTCGGGTGAAAAGCATGACGGCCGCAGCCCGGACTATGACGACTGGAGCATGAACGGAGACATCCTGCTGTGGAACAGTCTGCTTGGCTGCAGCTTTGAGATCAGCTCCATGGGCGTGCGTGTGGATCCGGAAACACTGGACAGGCAGTTGTGCCTGGCAGACTGTGAGGATCGGCGCGAGCTGCTTTATCATAAGATGCTGCTTGACGGGCTGCTGCCGCAGACCATCGGCGGCGGTATCGGACAGTCCCGGCTGAGCATGATTCTGCTCGGCAAGGCACACATCGGTGAGGTGCAGGCCTCCGTTTGGGATGCGGAGACGCTCCGCGTCTGCCGCGAGGCGGGCGTCGCGCTTTTGTAACGACGGGCCGTGAAACAGAATGCAAACCTACTGCAGGTAGCTTTTTTGGAAAGAAAACACGAAGATGAACAACAAGATTTACAAATTGGTATTGGCCTCTGTATTCTGCGCTTTGGTATTTACTTTGACGTGGGTGTCATTTCCTGCGCCCGCCATTGGCAATGTGAACATGGGCGACTGTATGGTGATCCTCTGCGCCTGCATTTTGGGCGGCCCGTATGCGGTTGCGGCCGCTGCTTTAGGCGCTGCACTTTGTGATTTGGCAAGCGCTTATGCCATTTATGCGCCCGGCACGCTGGTGATCAAGGCACTTATGGTGCTTGTCATTCTGCTGATGAGAAAATTTGTGTTCAAGAAGGATAATCTGCTTTCTGTGATTATCCCGGGGGCCTGCGCAGAAGTTATGATGATTGTGGGATATTTTGCCTATGAGGCGCTTGTTCTCGGATATGGCTTCGGCGCGATTGCAAACGCGCCCTTTAACGCAATACAGGGTGCCATCGGTTTGATTGCCGCTTCGCTGCTGTATTCCGTGCTTAAAAAAGCGGGGATTCTAAAGGTAATTACCGAGAACAGAAACCGCTGAATATCGTTTTTCCGAAAAAGATGACGAGCCCTCCGTTCACAGCAAAGCGTGATGAACGGAGGGCTTTCGGCTGAAGTGGTCCGTATTTTTGCGCAATTAAAGAAAGTGAAGTGAATCGGGAACTTTTTGCCGGTTTTTTCGTCTATATATATAGAAAACGAATTTTGAGGAGGTAGCCTCGTGAAAAAAACCATAGCCTTGGCTTTGGCGCTTGTTTGTGTGTTGTGTCTGGTCGGGTGTAGCAACCCAATGCCGGATCAAAATGCGATCAGCAATTCCGGCCCTTTCGGGAATGGTGATGACACCGTCTTTGCGCCCCATAGAGAGGATTTCTCGTCGGAGACTGAAAACTCGGTTTCAGAACAGTTTGGCAATATGACCGAAGTGAAAAAGGCGTATATTATGCGCACGAATGCCTGGTTCTTATCCGATGCCCTGACTGATTTCAGTCAAGCAGTTACAACCGAAATCGTCTATGTTGCTCCTGGAGGGGAGCCTGGTACAGCCGATGATATGGCCTACTCCTTTTATGTAGTGAACGAAAACGGTGAAATAGAATGGGGCTGTTCAGCATATCCTCCTGAGGATTCTTCCGTGCCTTCCGGCTTTTCCGGTTTGACGCATGAAATCATACAGGATGCCTTGGCCGGGATTGCGTATGAAGATTATATCATTACCTATGATCAGAGGCTGGGTACTGTTTTTGTTTGGGTACGGTGTGAAAGTGAGGATGTGATCATCACCTATCCGACGCGCTCTGATTTGTTAGGTCTTGAAAACGGCGGCATTTATGCGCTTGGCGAACTGCAGAGCATTTTGACAGAGGTATACAATAGTGAAATGCGTTCATAGAACGTGGGATGACAAACAGCCAATGCAGAGAAGCGTTATCGGCATTTCCTGTAACAGAATCAAATAACAAAGAGCAGCCGTGCTTTTGCACGGCTGCTTGCTTGTTTTATCGTTTTGCGCCTTTGGGCACCGGCAGGATCAGCACGCCGGCGTCGCCCTGTTCGTTGGTGTAAAAGTACATCCGGTTGCGATAGCTCGGCAGAATGGTGCTGCGATAGCTGCAATGTGACGCCTCGCTCAGATGCTCGGCCACATCAATATAGCACTGCACCTCCGCCTTCGGCACCAGCCGCTCGCTGTGTCCCGAGACAAGATGGTCAAAGGGCAGCTCCCGCAGCTCGCGCAGCAGCGTGAGGTGCTTTTCGACGGAGCAGGACTCGGGATTGGCCAGCGAAATTGCCGGGCCAATGGCATCTCCGCCGACGAGGAAACGGCGCTCGGGACAGAAGAAAACGCAGGAGCCGGGGCTGTGGTTGCCCACGAGAATTGTGCGCACAGTCGCCCCGCCCAGATCGAAGACCTGTCCGTTCTCCAGCGGCAGCGTGGTCGCCGGATCGTAGCGGAGAAAGGCCTCGGCGTCAAAGCCGCCGTGCTCGGGAGCGGGCGCAAAGTCAATGACATTGTCGTTGCTCTCGTCGCAGCGTGACCAGTCCGTTACGCCCAGGTCGAGATGGGACTGCCACACCTCGGGAAACTGCCAGTTGCCGCCGTTGTGATCGACGTGTCCGTGTGAGCACACCACCGTCAGCGGGAGCTCTGTGAGCGAGCGGATGAAGCCGGCAAGGTCGCCGTAGCCAAACCCGGTGTCGATCAGCAGCGCGCGCTCTGTGCCGACCAGCAGCGTCATGAACACCAGCTCGCCGTAGTTGCTGCGGATGTGAAAGACACCCGGCAGAACTTCAAAGGCCGTATAGCATGCGTTTCCGCATTCAGGAAAATTCGTCGGACGCATAGACTTAACGCCTTACGCTGCGCACAGCCAGCATGATGATGTTGCCGGTAAGCTCGGAGACCGGGGAGCTGCGGGAGCAGTCGCTTGTCGGCTGCGCAAAACCCATCAGAATCGGGCCGTAGTCGTCGCACTTGCCGACCAACTGGCACATCTTGATTGCGATGTTGCCGGCGCTGACGTTGGGATAGATGAGGATGTTGGCCTTGCCCGCAACGGCGCTCTCACGCTTGACCTTTTTGGCGGCCACCTCGGGGCTGAGTGCGGCGTCCAGCTGGAATTCGCCGTCGATCTTCAGGTCGGGGCGCTTCTCGTTGGCAATGCGCACGGCCTCGCGCACGCGACTGACCATTTCATGCTCGGCGCTGCCGTCCGTGGAGAAGGAGAGCATGGCGCAGCGCGGCTCCCAGTCAAACAGAGCCTTGACCGTCTCACAGGCGGAGATGGCGATGTCCGCGTGCTGCTCGGGCGTCGGATCAACGCAAACGGCACCGTCGCCGTGCGCAACAAGGTTGCCCTCGCTGCCCGTGAAGTAGGGCGCGTCCATAATTCCCATGCTGGAGACCGTGCTGATCCCCGGCGCGAGACCGATCATCGTGGAGGCGGCCAGGATCACTTCGCCCGTGGCGTGCGAAAGACCGGCGAAAACGCTGTCCACTTCGTTGAGGGCCTGCAGGGCGTAGGCGAAATACATGGGGTCCTTACCCTTGCGGTTGACGGCCTTCTCGCTCAGCCCGGCTTCGGGATGCTGCTCGACGTAGCGGGAAGCGACACTGGCGCGCAGTTCTTCGGTGTTCTCGATGATCTCTGCGCCCTCGAGGGAGACGCCGTACTGCTCAGCGGCTGCACGGATATCCGCCTCAACGCCGACGTAAACGGGGATGATGGCACCCACATCCTGCGCGCCGCGGGCGGCCTTGAGGATCTTCTCCTCGGTGGCCTCCGGGAAAGCGATGCGCTGCGGGTTTTCCTTGGTGATGGAGATCCATCTGTTGAGCATGTTCTGATTCATGGTTTGTTCCTCTTTTCGTATTGTGTAAACGGCAAATGATTTGACCGGTTTTGGGCTTTATTCCCAGAAGTCGCCGCAGTCGGTGATGTGGCTGATGCGCTCACGAAGCTCCAGCATGGCTGTGTAGGTGGGCATGATGAAAACAGGCGTCTCCGCCGCGGCGACGGCATCCAGCAGCTCGCCGTAATCCGTGCAGACGCAGAGCTTGTCCTCGGCAATTCCGGCTTCCTGCAGGCGCTGCGCCATATCCTGCGCACGCGTACCGGCAACCGTGACGCTTTCAAGCATATCGCCCATGCCGACGAGCATCTCAAAGTCCACATCCTGAATCCAGGAGATGTCTGTGCCGTCGGCAATGTTGTTGTTGAGGCAGATGACAAAACGCGCCGGGCTCTCCAGATTGGCAAGGAAATTGAGCACCTGGTTGCAGCCTGCGGTGTTTTTGATGAGAATCATGCGTACCGGCGTGTTGCCGAGCGTGAAGCGCTCCATGCGGCCAAAGCCGCAGCGGAAATCGCGGCAGGCACGCAGCGATGCATCAAGCGGAATGCCCGCTGTGGTGACGGCAGCAACAGCGCCGATGGCGTTGTAGACGTTGTAGCCGCCCGGGAGATTGACATAGCACTCGTGATCTTCGGCGTCGACGCGCAGCGAGACGAGCGAGCCGTCCGCATTGCTCTGCAAAAGCTGCGTGACGGAAAAGGCCGGCGCCGGGCGCTTTGCGCCGCAATCCGGACAGGACCAGTCGCCAAGATGGCCGTAGGTCTTGTGCCCGTATTGATACGCCGCGCCGCAGCGCAGGCAGCAGGGGGCGTCGGACTGTTCCGCAACCCGTGTTTTGTAGAGCTCGGCATCCACGCCGTAGAAGACGACCTTGTTCGGTATGTCATCGGCGAGGGAGGAGGTCAGCGAGCAGTCCGCATTCAGGCAGACCGTGGCGTTCGGTGCGCCGAGCAGACCTGTGCGGATGCTCTCAAGCGTGACGGTGACATCGCTGAAACGGTCAACCTGATCCCGAAACACATTCGTCACAAGAATGACCTCTGGCTGCATCAGGGCAAAGACCTTTTTCGTCGCGGCCTCGTCGCATTCGATCACGGCCCAGTCCCTTTTCAGCTTGCCGCCGAGCGTTGCGTTGTCGGCAAAATCGGCGGTGATGCCCTGAATGAGATTGGAGCCGGAGCGATTGGCAAAGTAGTTCAGCCCGGCGTCGGCGAGCGCCTGCTCCATAATGCGCGAGCTTGTGGTTTTTCCGTTCGTGCCGGTGACGGCAATGATGTGCGCATCTTTTGCCAGAACCGCGATGAGATCGGGGCAGATTTTAAGCGCGACCTTGCCGGGCAGCGCCGTTCCGCCGCGTTTTAGCATTCTTAGGGCAAACCGCGTCATCCGACAGGCGAGAATTGCAAGAGAGACTTGAATTTTCATAGTACAAAACCTCTTGGTTTACTGAGGATAAGAAAGGACATAGGGAGAATCTTTGCGAGGGGTGAAAACGTCGGACAGTCCGCCTGTGAGCACAATTCTTCCGTCCTCCGTGATGAGCAGGAGTTCAAAAGTGTCAAGCTCTGCCTGCAGCCGAAGTGCAGCTTCCTCGCCCAAAACAAAGAGCGCGGTGGAAAGCGCATCGGCCAGCGCACCATCCTGACAAACAACGGTCACGCTGCGCAGATCACTGTCGCAGGGATAGCCGCTGCGCGGGTCGAAGATGTGGTGATAGGTTTTTCCGTCCTGCTCGAAAAAGCGCCGATAGCTGCCGCTCGTGATGACGGCCGTGCCGCCGCCGACAGAGAGTGTGCCGACGGAGACGCTCTCGTCAAACGGATCCTGCACAGCGATCTCCCACAGACCGCCGCCCGGCTTCTCTCCGAGCGTCTGCACGTTCCCGCCGAGCGAGAGGATGCCGCTTTCTACGCCCGCTGCGCGCATTGCGTCCGCCGCGTGCTGTGCGGCATAGCCCTTGGCAACGGCGCCAAAGTTCAGCGCCATTCCATCCGGAAGGCCGGCGCCCGTATTCGTCACGGTTACCTGTGCGAAATCCACGCATTCGAGCAGAGTTTGGATTTCCGCTTCTGTCGGCACATGGTACTGCGCATCGACAAAACCCCAAGCCTTTACAAGCGGATAGACAGTCGGGTCGAAAGCGCCGCCGGAGGCCTCATACACCGCTTCGCAGGTGTGGAGCATGGACAGCACCGCCTCGTCCTGCACGGTCTCGCCGTGGTTGAGCCGATAGACGGCGCTGCCCTCTGTTTCCGGGTCGAGCAGCTTGTCCAGCGAGCGGAGCGCATCCGCCGCGGCCTCAAGTCCGGCCTCGGCATTCTCGCCGTAGGCAGTCAGGGACATGTAGGTGTCCATCGCAAAAAGAGTGCAGGAGCTTTTATCCGGCGGCAGGGAACAGGCACAAAGGCCAAGCAGCAGTGCAAAAGAGATCAGCAGACTACAGAAGTGCCTTGTGTTCCTCGTAGAAGGCATGATAATCCTCCAGCATGAACGGCATCAGCTCGGCAGCGTTCAGCCCGTAGGGGCATTTCTTCGCGCACTGGCCGCAGTGGATGCAGTTTTTGATCTGCTCCATCTTCGCCTGCGTGTCGGCGCCAAGCAGCGGACGCCAGGGGGAGCGGCGCAGAAGCATGTTCATGCGCGCGCAGGTGTGAATTTCAATCCCGGCAGGGCAGGGCTCACAATAGCCGCAGCCGCGGCAGAAGCTGCCGGCAAGGGAAGCACGGTCTGCCTCGATTGCGGCGATCAGCTCTTCGTCAAGGTCGGGATCTTCCTCTGCCAGCGCGAGCCACTCTTCCAGCTCGTGCATATGCTGAATGCCCCAGATGGGCACAACGTTCGGTTTGGTTTTCATGAACGCGTGGCAGGCCCGCGCATTGGTCAGCAGTCCGCCGGCCAGACCCTTCATCGCGATAAAGCCGACGTTCTTCTCCGCGCAAAGCGCCACCAGCTCATGCTCGCGCTCGCCGCTCAGATAGCTGAAGGGGAACTGCATCGTTTCAAACAGGCCGGAGTTCACAAGATCGAATGCCAGCTCGATATCGTGCGTCGTGACGCCGATGTGCAGGACCTTGCCCGCAGCCTTCGCGGCATATGCGGCTTCCAGCATTCCCTCGCTGGGCATTTCCTTGACAAAGTGGAACTGGAAGAGGTCGATGTAGTCACTTTGCAGGCGCTTCAGGCTCAGGTCGATGTGCGTTGCCACATCCTCGCGTGTTTTTCCGCCGCTCTTGGTGGAAATGATATAATTCTCGCGCGGAATGCCCGCAAAGGCTTCGCCCAGCTTCTCCTCGCTGTCGCTGTAGCCATTGGCAGTGTCAAAATAGTTGATGCCGCCATCCAGCGCAGCGCGGAGTATGCGCGAAGCGGTTTCTCTGTCCGCACGCTGGATCGGCAGCGCGCCGAAGCCGGGCTTGGAGACAACAAGCCCGGAGACGCCGAGTGTGATCTTATTCATGTTCAGATTCCTCCGTTGTTTCTTTTTCAACCGGCAGCCCGTCTTCATCATAGCCGAGATCTGCCATGATGTCTCCAAGCGCTTCGGAGAAAGCATCTCCGGTGTGCACGACAAAGGCATCGGGATCAATGCTGATGCCAAGCTCGTGCATCCGGCGGATGCTCCAAATGTACAGGCTGTCAAGTATGGGCATCAATTCCCGACCCTGCCTGGTGAGGACATATTCAACTTTCAGCGGAATGGTGTTGTACTGAATGCGTTCCACAAGGCCGTCCAGCGCGAGCTCACGCAGCTGCTCGGCCAGCACTTTTTCGCTGATCGGCAGCGTCTTGCGCGTCTCGTTGAAGCGAATGCATCCGTAGTGATGAATGTGGTTTAGAATCGTCATCTTCCACTTTCCGAGCAGACACTTTCGCACATAGTGATATGGATTGACGTATTCCAAGCTGTATCCCCCTTTGACAAGGCCGAAAAGCCGCTTCTCCTGTTAAAAACAACCATATTATACTATATAAATTTGAAAAATCCAACAATTCACTTACAAAAAAGTAAGTTACTTACAAAATTGTTTGTATTGCATATAAAGCGCGCTTGTCTTATCATAGATATTGCAACAAAATGCCTAATTTTAAAACACTTTAGGAGGTTTTTAGAAATGGTAGCAATTGAAAAAGATTTTGTCAAGAACATGTTCTCCGTCGAGGGCAAAGTGGTTCTCGTGACCGGCGTGACCGGCGCTCTGGGCTGCGTTCTGGCAAAGGGCTACGGCTACGCCGGCTGCAAGGTCTTCATGACCGCGCGTAACGCCAAGAAGCTGCAGTCTCTGGAAGAAGAGTTCAAGGCCGAAGGCATCGACTGCGCCTACTTCGCCGCGGATCCCGCCAAGGAAGAGGATGTGGACGCGCTCATCAAGGCTGTTGTCGCCAAGTACGGCGAGATCAACATCCTGGCTGTTGCGCACGGCTTCAACAAGCCCGCGAACGTCCTGGATCAGAGTGTTGAGGATTGGCAGTACATCATGGACGCCGACTGCAAGAGCGTTTACATCGTTGCCAAGTACGTTGCGCACCAGATGGTCGCGCAGGGCAAGGGCGGCAAGATGGTCATCACCACCTCTCAGCGTTCCAAGCGCGGCATGGCCGGCTACACCGGTTACTGCACCTCCAAGGGCGGCGCTGACCTGATGGTCAACTGCCTGGCCTGCGACCTGACCGCTCAGTACGGCATCAACGTCAACTCCATCTGCCCCACTGTCTTCCGCAGTGACCTGACCGAGTGGATGTTCGATCCCGATTCCGCCGTGTACAAGAACTTCCTCGCCCGTGAGCCGATCGGCCGTCTGGGTGAGCCGTCCGACTTCGTCGGCTATGCTCTGTTCCTCAGCTCCGCCGCTTCCGACTTCATCACCGGCGCGAACTGCGACTGCTCCGGCGGTTACCTGGTTGTGTAATCTTTCCGAGAAGTATTTCTGCTGAAAGGAAGTAAACCGAAATGAACATTAAGAACGTGGTCGTCGTCGGCGCCGGCATGATGGGCAACGCCCTGGCGCAGGTTTTTGCGTCCAACCCCGAGCTGAACGTCAAACTCAAGACCCGTAGCCTCAAGCCGGACCGCTGGGAGCCCATCGAGAACAACCTCGACATCATGATCGCCCGCGGCGCCGCCACCGAGGAAGAGAAGAAGGCTATCCTCAGCCGTATCAACTTCGTCACCGACATGGCCGAAGCTTACGCCGATGCGGACTTCGTCATCGAGTGCTATCCCGAGGTCATGGAGACCAAGCAGCAGCTCTTCTGCGAGATCGAGCAGTACTGCTCCGATAAGTGCATCCTTGCCACGAACTCCTCTGTTATGAGCTCCACCGAAATCGGCTCCAAGTGCGCCCATCCCGAGCGCGTTGTCGGTGCCCATTTCTGGAATCCCGGTCACCTGATCCCGCTGGTTGAGGTCATCAAGTCCGACGCCACCGAGGAGTGGGTCATCGAGGAGACCATGGAGCTGATGACCAGCTGCGGCAAGAAGCCCGTCTACTGCAAGAAGGACGTTCCCGGCTTCGTCGCCAACCGTCTGCAGCACGCCCTGTGGCGTGAGGCTTTCTACATGGTCGAGAACGGCATCGCCGATGCCAAGACCGTGGACGATGCCTGCAAGTACGGCCCCGGCCTGCGCTGGCCCGTCATGGGTCCGATGGAGAACTCCGACCTCGTCAGCATCGAGCTGAGCAAGAACATCCACGACTATATCCTGCCCTATCTGGCCGATAACCACGAGCCGTCCAAGTGCCTGGCTGAGATGCTTGAGCGCGGCGACAACGGCTTCAAGACCGGCAAGGGCTGGCAGGAGTGGACCGCCGAGGAGATGCAGGCTTCCAATACCGGCCTGCGCGAATATCTGATCGATTATATTGCCAAGCAGAAGAAAGACTAATATAAATTATTATTTGGAGGTAATTTTACAATGGGTAAGACCGTATTTGTTGACCTGACTCATCCCTTTGGTGCTGAGATCCCGCGTTGGCCTTATTTCGATAAGCCCGAGATCGTTGGCGCTCATTCCATGGCTAAGGGCGGCGTGCTGACGCAGCGCATCACCTGCACCATGCACACCGGCACGCACTGCGACGCTCCCCGTCACGTCATGGAGTATGAGTTCGACGGCCGTCGCGCTCGTTATTCCGACGAGATGCCCATCGACGCTTACACCGGCACTGCTGTTGTCCTGAAGATCGACATCGAGCCCTGGGGCCTGATC
>JAFXAW010000016.1 GCA_017522015.1 Oscillospiraceae bacterium
ACCGGTGCTGCTCAGATGGACGGCGCTATCCTGGTTATCGCTTCCACCGACGGCCCCATGGCTCAGACCAAGGAGCACCTGCTGCTGGCTCGTCAGGTTGGCGTGCCCTCCATCGTTGTTTTCATGAACAAGGCTGACCTGGTTGACGACGAAGAGCTGCTGGAGCTGGTTGAGATGGAAATCCGTGAGACTCTGTCCTTCTACGGCTTCCCCGGCGACGACACCCCCATCATCAAGGGTTCCGCTCTGAACGCTCTGGCTTCCGAGTCCACCGATCCCAACGCTCCTGAGTACCAGTGCATCTGGAACCTCATGGAGGCTGTTGACACCTGGATCAAGACCCCCGACCGCAAGGCCGATCTGCCCTTCCTGATGCCCATCGAGGACGTCTTCACCATCTCTGGCCGCGGCACCGTCGTGACCGGTCGTGTCGAGCGCGGCCGCGTCAAGATCGGCGACAAGGTTGAGATCGTTGGCCTGAAGGACGAGAGCGTTGAGACCACTGTCACCGGCACCGAGATGTTCCACAAGACCCTCGAGTACGCCGAGGCTGGCGACAACGTCGGCTGCCTGCTGCGTGGTATCGACAAGAAGTCCGTTGAGCGTGGCCAGGTTCTGGCTCAGCCCAAGAGCATTCACCCCCACACCAAGTTCAAGGGCCAGGTTTACGTCCTGTCCAAGGAAGAGGGCGGCCGTCACACTCCGTTCTTCAACAACTATCGTCCGCAGTTCTACTTCCGTACCACGGACGTTACCGGCGTCATCAACCTGCCCGAGGGCGTCGAGATGTGCATGCCTGGCGATAACGTCGACATGGACGTCGAGCTGATCACCCCCATCGCCATCGAGCCCGGCCTCCGCTTCGCTATCCGCGAGGGCGGCCGTACCGTCGGCTCCGGTGTTGTCATCGGCATCAACGAGTAATCGCCTGAGATAATACCAATTCGCAAATTATCAAAAGCGCCGAAAGCATTGCTTTCGGCGCTTTTTCCATTGGGAACGATCAGTTGATAAGCTGCCGGATGTGCTTTTCCGCCTCCGCAAACACGCCGGCAAAATTCACATGGGGATTATACTGCGCCTCCAAGGCATCGTGCAGCGCTTTTGCCTGCGCGAGGGAAGTCTGAGCCTGGCAGAGCAAATCGTTGCGCAGCTTCGCCAGCGCGCGCAGCCGCGCGCGGAATGCGCGCGTGCGCACCTCGTCGGGGATCTTGTCAAGCCGAATACGCCGGGAGGGGAATCCATCAAGCCGGACTCCGTGATCGGCGATGAAGCCGAGCTCAAGCTCCGGCAGCAGCACGGCCTCCAGACGCTCGGGCGCAAGCGGATCCGGACAGGGGATCAGCGCATGGCCGCGCTTCTCTGCCGCGTGCACAAGTGCCCTGAGATAGGTATCCGCCAGCCCGAGCCGGTCATCGAGCAGATAAACCTTGTCACAAAGGGTGCGGACCGTTTCGGCACAGAACGATTCGCCTTTGGCGGAAAATGCGCGGAGAAAACGCGCGCGCGTCTTGCCGGCGTGCGTGTTTTTCGCACGGGGCATTCGGTTTGCTGCGCTTGTGGCTCTGTGCCTGACGGCGGCATAGTCCTCCGGCGTGAGCAGACCGTCAAGCTTCTCCGGGCAGAATGAGGGAACGGCACGCAAAAGCGCATAAGCGTGCGCATATTGCGCCTTGTAGCGCCGCTGCAGGTCGAGCAGTGCGGGCAGATTTTTATGCAGAGCCGCGGTGTCGAGATGTTGGCTCAGATCCAGATAGGCACCAGTAGCGCCGCAGCAGTCCGGCTCAAGGATGTGCGGTGCTGTGCCGTCAACATAGGCGATGCGCTTTTCCGGGATGTAGACGCCGTCAAGGGAGTCCGGATCACCGGAGCACAGGATGTATTCCACATCCAGTCCTGAATCCAGCGCGGCCTCAGCGATGCGCCGCATGAAGCTGGATTTGCCGCAGCCCGGTCCACCCTTGATTACGTATAGGAAATCCCCGTCCTGCGTGCTGACAAATTGATCGTACAGGGAATAAAAACCGTTCGGCGTGTTCGCGCCGAGAAAAAAGGGAAAAGCCTTTCCTTTCTCCATAGTCCATGCAACCTTTCCGCGGCGGCAATGCGCCGCATGGATCATTCATTCCAGACTATGCGCGCCGGGGATTGATTGACATTGACCGTTTTGAGATATATAATTGCATAAATCTTTGGAGGTCACGAGGTACAACGGTTATGGGATGGAATGTGATTTTGTTTGATTTTGACGGCACGCTCTGCGACAGCGGCCTGGGTATCACGCGCTGCGCAGCCCACGCGCTCAAAGCGCTCGGTTTTCCGGTTGGGGAGCTGGATACGCTGCGCTATTTTATCGGGCCGCCGCTGGAATCGTCTTTTCGCGACAATAATGACATGACGGAGCAGCAGGTGCAGGAGGGCGTGCGCCTTTTCCGCGCGCGTTATGCGGAGAAGGGCATCCATGAGCATGAGTCCTATCCGGGCGTGCCGGAAATGCTGCGTACGCTGCGGGATGCCGGAAAGCGGCTGTGCATCGCCAGCTCCAAACCGCGCGTATTTGTAGAGGAGATTCTGGCTTCTTACGGCGTGCTGGATTACTTCGAGCAGGTCGTCGGCTGCGAGCTGGACGGACGCTTCGGAACGAAAACGCTGGTGCTGGAGGAATTGATGCGCCGTTTGGATGCAAAGGATGGCGATAAAGCGGACATGGTCATGGTCGGTGACCGCAAATACGACATTGAGGGCGCGCACAATATCGGCTTGCCCTGCGTTGCGGTGCTCTACGGCTACGGCGAGGCGGACGAGCTGCGCGATGCGGAGTTCGTTGTCGGCACCGTGGGGGAGCTTCAATCGCTCCTGCTGCGGGATTAGGGATAAGTAAATCAGGACTGTAAGAAGTCCTTGCAGAGTTCGCCCAAGCAGAAAGTGTGCGTACAGGATATCTTCAGAATGCGAAAAGGTGCCGGTTTCGGCACCTTTTCGCATTTGTTGAGCTATTTATTTTTGCAGGTCGATGTTCCACACATCCTTTGCCACGTCCGTAAGCGCGCTGATTTCCTCCCGATAGTCCGCGAGCAGCTGTTCAAGAAAAGCGATCTCTTCCGCAGGGCGGTTGGCAGAGTTATAGAGCTCGTAATTGTATGTCAATCCCGGGGCAAGCCATACCCACCAAGTGTGCTCACCGTCACAAAAGACGATGGCGCTTCGGTAGCCGCCGCCGAATTCCGGATAGAAGAACAGATCGAGGTACATTTCCCTGTTGTAGCCGATCTCGTTCCAGCCCTCGTCGAGGAAGATCACCATGCCCTCTTTGTCGCCAATATGGATGAATCCGCCCTCGCCGAGAAAGCCCGGCTTTTTCAGAACGATCCGATAGTCATCATATTCCAAAGTGTGGCTTGCGGTCGTCATGGCGGCCGGGTCGCCCTTGATGTTCTCCAGCTTCCCGGCGAGTTTGTCATAGTGGATTGCGTAGCCGAAATACCATATACAGGTCCAAACGATCAGAACCGCGGCGATGATCGCCAGCGTGATACAGACGCCCTTTTTTGCTGAATGGCGTTTTTCTTTCTTCCACTTCTTTTGGATCTCTTCCAGCGGTTTCATATCGTCCACAGGCTTTTCGGGAGACGCCATTTCGGATTGAAGATCTGAGAGCAGACGGCTGCAATCGGGGCATTCCTGCAGGTGTTCCTCAACCAGCGCCGCGCTTTCGTTAGAGCAGATGCCGTCATAGTATATGGGCAGCATATCTTCAATGACTTTGCAGGGTAATTTCATCGTAGTTCCTCCTTGATTTTCAGCCTCGCCCGGTGATAAGTGACTCTGGCCCAGGTCTCCGTTCTGCCAAAAAGCTCGGCGATCTGCTTAAACGACAGCTCCCCGAATGCCCGGAGGGAGAAGACCTCCTTATACGGTTCCTCCAAAGCGTGGAGCACCCTGTGAATTGCAAAGGCTGCTTCCCGGTCGGAGAAGCGGTCTTCCATATTCCCGGCACATGCAAGCAAATCCGCTTCGGCATCCGGAGCCAGATGCTTGTTCTTTCGGCACATGGATATGTAGGTGTTCTTGGCAATCTGGCACAGCCAAACGGACAATTTACACTTGCCGTCAAAGCTGTCCAGTGATCTCAGAGCCTTATAGAAGCTTTCCTGCGTGATTTCCTCTGCCAGCGATTCGTTCCGGCACAGCGATAAAGCGTATCGGTACACATCCCGGAAATACAGCCTATACACTTCCTGAAAATCCGTCACTTGATCACCTCCTTTGCATTTATGACGCGCGAACACCGATTTCGTTACAGGAAATTTGCGTTTTTATTATAGCAGCAAATGGCGGGAAAACAAAAGGCCCGGCCCCGATGTTGGGGCTGGGCCTGATTTCTTGTTTTGCGCGCTGCGGGCCTTTTACAGCTTGAAAAGGACCTGCAGCGAGTTGTAATAGTAATAGGGGACGAGCAGATCCGTGTGGTCGAACTCGGCGACAGAGAAATAGATGTTGTTCTTCTTCGTGTCCGTGCCGTAGGAGAAGGGCTCGGCCTTGGTGATGAACTTCATCTGCGGATACTGCCGTCTGGCACCCACATCCTCGGGGCCGCCGGTTGCGGCGTAGATGTAGAAAGGATAATCGGGGTTCTCGTGGATGGGCTTGAGGATGTAATCCATAACCTCTTCCTGCGTAACATCGGCATGGACGCTGCGGCCAACCGTCACATGGCAGCTCATCGGGGAGTACCAGCGGAAGTAGGGCAGCGCGTTGTGGAACATATACCAGGTGCAGACGCAGCCGCGGGAATAGCCGGTGAATGCGCGGTGATCGCGCGCGGCGATGATCTCCTCTTTGCTTGTGCCGGTCAGATAGGTGTTGTACTTCATCTCAACGGCGGGGATGATGTCCTCAATGACTTCGCGATAGTAGTTGCCCTTGATGCCCGGATAATGTCCGTCGCCGGCGGGCACGGCACCGGTTGCTCTGCGCTCTTCCACGTCCTTGGTGACGTCAAAGTAATAAGTGATGGACACGATGATGCAGGGGTCAATCTCGCCGGAGTCAAAGAGCGCATCAAACTTCTTCTGCTCCTCGCCGGTGAAGATTTCGGGGTCGCAGGTATTGCCGTGCTGGTAGTAAAGCACGTTGTACTTGCGGCTCTTATCCTCGGGATCATAGCAGTAGGGCAGATAGACGTTACAATATTTCGGATAGGTCACGCCGTCCTCGTATACATCGGTCGTGTAATCGACGCGCTCGACGCGGCCGACGCGCTTGGGAGCAGGATTTCCGGAGATTGCCGGGTTCTCGACGAACACGGTTTCAAAATCAATGATTTCGCCCGGTTTGGTGATGATGGTCTTCATATGGCTGGCCCCTTTCGTTGTTATTTATATTCCATTCTCATTCAAACAGAGTCTGCACACTGCGGAGGAATTCCGGCAGCGCGCCCTCAAAGTCAACGCCAAAGCGACGGTCCCCGCCGCGCAGGACACTGCGCGCGATGCTGCCCTCCACCAGCGCGGTGGCGAGTTCCAGCGCCGATTCGATCGGCGCGCCGCGCACGAGCAGCGCGGAGAGCGCGGATGCAAAGATATCGCCCGTACCGTAAAAGACGCCGCCGTGCATTTTCCGCGTGGAGAAGCAGATTTTGCCGCTTTTCGCATCCCGGACGGCGTTGCCGATTTCGCCGTTTTCCAACAGCACCCCGGTGATCGCGGCGACGCCGGTGCCCAGCGCACAAAGTGCGTTTAGCAGCGACTCGACCTCACTTTCCGTCACGGTGCCGGGATGATAGGCGCGCCCTGTGAGGAAGGCGGCCTCCGTCATGTTCGGGGTGATGACGTCCGCGCGCGCGCATAGGCGGCGGAAGGCCGCACACATTTCCCCGTCAAAGCCGGCATAATATTTGCCGTTTTCCGCCATGACCGGATCGACAATCAGCATCGTCTCCGGTGTGGCGAGCAGGTCCAAAATCTGCTCAATCAGCTCCACCTGCTGCGCAGAGGCCAGATAGCCGGTGTAGATGCCGTCAAAGTGAACGCCCTCGCGCTTCCAGTGCTGCGCGATGGGGAGCAGCTCGTCGGAGAGATCGCGCTTGGTGAAGCCATAAAAATCCCCGGAATGTGTGGACAGCAAGGCTGTCGGCAGGCAGGAGCATTCCACGCCTGCAGCGGAGATGACTGGCAGCGCAACCGTCAGAGAGCATTTTCCGACGCCGGACAGGTCGTGTATGGCGAGGATGCGTTTAAGTGGGGGGAGAGAAGCGGTCATGTTGGGATCCTCACAGAAAAATGCTTGATCTGGGCGTAATTATACGCCCAGATCCGTCCATAGCTCGTTGTAGAGTGCGAGTGTCTTTGCAGGAAGATTCCGGTACATCTGGCAGCGCTCCAGCGTGTCCGCCGGGGTGATAATGATGTCCAGTGTCTCCTGGTCAATCTCCTCTTCGTAGAGCTCATAATAGTAATCCGGATACTGCTCCATCGCCTCTATGTTGGGCGAGCCGTACCAGATATAATCCATATTGGCAAGGTTGGATTCGGTGGATGCGATGAAATTGATCCAGGCCTCGGCCTCTTCCTTATGCTGCGCGCTCTTGAGCACACACATGGCGTCCACAAACCAGTTGGAGCCCTCATCCGGGATGACGTAGGCCAGATCCTCGTTGTTCTCCAGCATGGTCAGATAGTCGCCGGCGTAGTACACGGCGATGGCGGCGTTGCCGCCCTCCATTTTCTGATACACCTGATCCATGACGAAGGCCTGATATACCCCCGCGCTTTTGGCCTCGGCAAGAAGCGCACTGGCCTCGCGCAGTTTCGCCTCGTCGGTCGTGTTGATGTCGTAGCCGAGAGAGAACAGCGCCGCAGCCAAAGCATCGCGCGAGTTATTGATCATCAGAACCTGCCCGGCATATTTGGGGTCAAACATGGCGTCCCAACTCGTGATGGGCTCGTCGACCATGGCTGTGTTGTAGATGATGCCGAGCGTACTCCAGGTGTAGGGTACCGTGTAGAGATTTTCCGGGTCGTAGGCGAGGTTCTTGAAGCGCGGATCGATCAGCTCGAAATTGGGAATGTTGGAGTAATCCAGCTCCGCAAGCAGATCCTCCGCGATGAGCCGCTCGATCATATAGTCGGAGGGGACGATCACGTCAAAATCCGCGCCGCCCATCTCGATGAGTGAATAGAGCGCCTCGTTGCTCTCCGCGGTCTGATAGTTGACGGTGATGCCGGTTTGCGCCTCAAACTCGTCGATCAGATCTTCGTCGATATACTCACCCCAGGAGCAGACGTTCACGACGCGTTCGCTTTTTCCGACGTGGCCGGCAAAGACGGTGCCGGCGATAATCGCGCAGATGAGCACAGCGGCGCCGACGCGCTGGAGTACCGGCGCGATGCGGCGGTTGCGGCTTTCGCTCCGATGGGCGTAGATCTTCGCCGCGGTGCGGCGCTTGGCAGATTTTTCCTCGGATGCCTCGCGCAGGTTGACGATCACCAGCAGAATCAGAACGGTCACGAACAGCAGCGTGGACACCGCGTTGATCTGCGGACTGACGCGCTTTTTCGTCATGCCGTAGATGGTCATGGCCAGCGTGGAGGCAGAGGAGCCGGCGGTGAAGTAGGAGATAACAAAGTCATCGACCGACATGGTGAAGGCGATCAGCGCGCCGGAGATGATGCCGGGTTTGATTTCCGGAATGACGACCTTGACAAAGGCCTGCATCCAGGTGCAGCCGAGATCCTGCGCAGCGTCGATGAGGTTCTTGTCCATCTGCCGCAGCTTGGGGCCGACAGACAGGATGACATAGGGGATGTTGAAGCAGATGTGCGCGATCAGCAGCGTGCCAAAGCCCATGTTCAGCTGCTTGGGGAGCGTGATGAGACCCTGAACACCGTTGAACCACGCGGCAAAGCTTTCATAGAAACCGAACAGCACGACGAACAGCAGGCACAGGCTCACGCCCGTGACGATGTCTGCATTCATCATGGGGATGTTGTTGACGGTTGTGAGCACCTCGCGCGGGCGCTTGCGCAGCGCGTGAAAGCCGACGGCGGCAAAGGTGCCCGCGACGGTGGAAATGATGGTCGCAAGAATTGAGACCAGCAGCGTCGTGTAGACGCTCTGCATGATGATGCGGTTGTGCAGCAGCTCGGAATACCAGTGCAGAGAAAAGCCCTGGAAGACCATGGAGCTTGTGCCCGAATTGAAGGAGAAAAAGATCAGAATAAAGATCGGCGCATAGAGGAACAGAAAGACCAGCGCCATAAAAAGACGGCTTTTGAAATGTCTCTGCTTTTTCACAGCATCACCGCCTGTTCCTCGCCCTCACCGAAGCGATTCATCACCAGCATGCACACCACGACGATGACCATCATCACCAGCGAGATGGCCGCGCCGAGCTGCGGGTTATACGCTCCGCCGAGGAACTGGCGCTCAATCAGGTCGCCGAGCAGCAGATAGGTGCCGCCGCCGAGCATCTGAGAGATCGCAAAAGTGGAAACGCTCGGCACGAACACCATCGTGATGCCGGAAAGCACGCCCGGCAGGGACAGCGGCAGCGTGACGCGGCGGAACACGCGCATATTGTCTGCGCCGAGGTCGCGAGCTGCTTCCACGAGCGAATGGTCCAGCTTCACAATGACGGAATAGATGGGCAGAATCATAAAGGGCAGGTAGTTATAAACCATGCCGAGAACGACAGCGCCCTGCGTGTTCATCATGGTGAAGTATTCAATTTCCGTTCCGAAAATGTTGTTGTAAAGATCAATGAGACCGATGGACTGAAAGAACTGATTGAGCAGGCCGTTGTTCTCCAGAATCGTCATCCAGGAGTAGGTGCGCAGCAGAAAGTTCATCCACATGGGCAGCATGATGAGCACCATGGCAACTTTCTGGAAACGCGCGCCCTCCCGCGCCATCAGATAGGAAATCGGATAGCCGATGAGCAGACAGATGACGGTTGCAATAATGGCAAGCTTGAAAGAGCGGCCAAAAACGACGGCATAGGTGGTCATTTTGCTGAAGTTGGAGAGCGTAAAGCTGCCGTCCGCGGCAGAGAACGCGTAGATGACCATCAGGATGATGGGGGCAACGACAAAGATGGCCATCCAGATCACATAGGGGACGGCAAAACGGGAAAGTTTATTCTTCATCCCCGGCATCCTCCTCCACCAGCTCAAGGCTGGCGTCGCCGATCTCGTCATATTCCTCGGAATAGGAGGAATAGTCGCCGAACATGCCGGAATATTCGCTTTTTTTCATCACGTGGAAGCCGTCCGGATCGATCTTGATGCCGATTCGGGAGCCGACGGGAGAGAGATCCGTGGTTTGGATCAGCCACTTGAAGCCGTAGAAATCCACGATGATGTCATACTGCATTCCCTTGAACGTGACATTCGTGACGGTTCCCTTGAGCTGTCCCTGATCCTCCGCGACGATGTCCACATCCTCGGGGCGAATCACGACGTCCACCGGCTCGTCCTTGTCAAAGCCGCTGTCCAGGCACTTGAAGCGGCGGTTGAAGATCTCCACAACGCCGTCCTCGCGCATGATGCCGTCGATGATGTTGCTCTCGCCGATGAAGTCCGCCACAAAGGCGTTTTCCGGCTCGTTATAGATGTCCGTGGGCGTGCCGATCTGCAGGATGCGCCCGGCGTCCATGACGACAATCGTGTCGCTCATGGCCAGCGCCTCCTCCTGATCGTGGGTGACATATATAAATGTGATGCCCGTCTCCTGCTGAATGCGCTTAAGCTCGATCTGCATGTCCTTGCGAAGACGCAGATCCAGCGCGCCAAGCGGTTCGTCCAGAAGCAGAACTTTGGGGCGGTTGACCAGCGCGCGCGCGATTGCCACGCGCTGCTGCTGCCCGCCGGAGAGCGCAGAAACAGAGCGTTTTTCAAAGCCCGTGAGGTTCACAACACGGAGCATTTCCGTCACGCGTGCGTCGATCTCCTGTTCCGAAAGCTTGATTTTCTTGCCGTGCTCGCCTTTCTTTGGGATGCGCAGGCCAAATGCCACGTTTTCGTACACATTCAGGTGCGGAAACAGGGCATATTTCTGAAACACGGTGTTGACTTCCCGCTTGTGCGGAGGGACATCATTAACCCTCACGCCGTTAAACAGAACATCGCCGGATGTCGGTTTTTGAAAACCGCCGATCAGCCGCAGCGTTGTTGTCTTCCCGCAGCCTGATGGGCCTAACAGCGTGAGGAACTCTCGATCATTGATGCAAAGATTGATGTCGTTAAGAACGACCTCCTCGTCAAACGCCATGACGCAGTCGACCAGGCGAATGAGCTCTTTGGACATTTATCCTCCCCCATTTACAACGAAATCCGAAAGAAAACCGAACAGGCCGCCGAAGCCGTCTGAGGCTTCGGCGGCCTGTTTATTCCTTCTGCCACCACTATATAGATATATTACGGGAAAGTCAATCAAAATTCACGCCCGGGAAGTATTTTTCGACAAAATCGACTTCCTTCAGGAGAAATTGCTTTCCGTTGAGATAGGCGAGCGCGCCCGCGTCCGTCGTGAAGCTGAAGCACAGTTTGTAGCTGCACAGCGCCTGCTTCTTTTCGCCGTAGCGCCGGTTGCTTTTTTCCTGCCCGTATTTGCCGTCGCCGAGCAGCGGCCAGCCCGCGGCGGCGAGCTGCGCGCGAATCTGATGTGTGCGTCCGGTGTGCAGGCGGCATTCCAGAAGCGAGAGGCCGTTCCGGGTTTCCAGCGTCCGGTATTCCGTGACGGCGGTCTTTGCGCCGGGCTCCGGCGTCTTGCGGACGTAGACCTGGTTTTTCTTCGCGTCCTTGAAAATGTAGCCCTCCAGCATGCCGGAAGCCGGCTTGGGGCGTCCCTGCGCGATGCAGAGGTAATATTTATCCACCTCGCGCGCGCGGATCTTTTCATTCATGATGCGCAGCGCTTCCGCTGTCTTCGCCGCGATGACGATGCCGCTTGTGTTACGGTCGATGCGGTTGCAAAGCGCGGGGGCGAAGCTGTTTTCAGCTTTCGGGTTCCAGTCCCCGCGCTGCAGCGCATAGGCATGAATGTTGGCCACAAGCGTATCGGCGCTCCACTCGCCCGCACTGTGACACAGCACCCCCGCGGGCTTGCTCACGAGCAGGATGTGCTCGTCCTCGTAAACAATGTTGAGCTTCGGCGCTGAGATCTTCAGGTAGGCGTTCTCATCCGTCGGCTTTTCAAAAAACGCATCGACAATATACATCTGCACCGTGTCGCCAAGCTGCAGCCGCGTGTCGCGCTTCGCGCCCTTGCCGCAAACCTTGATGCGTTTGATGCGGATGTACTTTTGCAGCAGGGATTCCGGAAGCAGGGGAACGGTCTTGCCGACAAAACGGTCAAGCCGCTGCCCTGCGTCGTTTGGACCGACGGAAAACTCTTTCATCTGCGAAAATTCTTATTTGCCGGCGGGCTTGGCCGTGAGTTCGGCCAGCTCGGTGAGCAGCTTCGGGATCTCGATGTTCTGCGGGCAGCGCTGCATGCAGGCACCGCAGCCGATGCAGGCGCCCGGCTTCTTCTCATCGGGAAGCTGGCCGACGGGCGCGAGGGAGAAGGGCGTGCGGGAGAGCAGATAGTCGCCGTAAATGTTCAGCAGCTTCGGAATATCCAGCTCCTGCGGGCAATCCGAGCAGTAACGGCAACCGGTGCAGGGGATGAGTGCGTCGTTGATGATCGCCTGCGCGGTCTCCGCCAGCAGAGCCTTTTCTTCCTCGTTGACGGGAACGAAGTTCGAGAAGGTGGCGAGGTTATCCTCCACCTGCTCCATGGTGCTCATGCCGCTGAGGACAACCTGCACGGCGGGATGGCTTGCCGCCCAGCGCAGCGCCCAGCTTGCAGCGCTCTTTCCGGGCGCGTAGGCTTCCAGCTTCTTGCCCAGCTCGCCGAGAGAGGCAAGGCGGCCGCCGCGGACGGGCTCCATGACGATGATGGGCAGACCGGCCTCTTCGAGGATCTTATACTGCGCCTCGGCGTCCTGATAGGTCCAGTCAAGGTAGTTGAGCTGAATCTGCGCAAAATCCCAATCGCGTATGTTCACAGCGCGCTGCAGCTGCTCCGGCGTACCGTGGCTGGAGAAGCCCAGATAACGGATTTTACCCTCTGCCTTCATCTGCTCCAGGAAGGGGATGATGTCATTTTCCCCGGTGTAGAGATCAATGTTGTTGCCATTGATGTTGTGGCAGAGATAGAAATCGAAGTATTCCACGCCGCAGTTGTCCAGAGACTCCTGGAAAATGCGCTGGACGTCCTCCTTGGTCTTGCACATGAAGTTGGGCATCTTGCTGGTGAGATAAAAGCTCTCGCGGGGATATTTCTTGAGGATTTCACCGATGGTGCGCTCAGAATCGCCATAGACGTAGGCGGTGTCAAAATAGTTCACGCCCTGCGCATAGGCGAGGTCGACCATGCGCTCGGAAAGCGCCAGATCGGAGGTTTTTCCGTCTCCACCCTCCACTTTTGGGAAGCGCATGCAGCCAAAGCCGAGAAGAGAGGTTTTCAGGTCGGTGTTGCGATAGTTGCGGTATTCCATAATGATCCTCCTTAAAGGTATATCGTAGGCGCGGCGCAGCCGCGCAGGTATACTAAGCGAAAGGATTGTCCTTTTTGCCGAAGCGGAGCTTCGACTCCTTGCCTGCGATGAGGCGGCGGATGTTCGGAATATGCTTGAAGATACTCAGCAGCGCGCAGAAAAGACCCAGCCAGACGTCAATGCCGGTGTGGCCGAAGATCAGCAGAAGAATCGGAAAGCTTGCGCAGCTGCAAACACTGCCGAGCGAGACATAGCGGGTGAACAGCACGAGCAGCAGGAACACGGTCCAGCAGATCAGACCCACGCGCCAGTCGATCAAAAAGGTGGCCGTTCCTGCGCAGAGCACGCCTTTTCCGCCCTTGAAGCGGTAAATCGCCGGCCAGATGTGACCGAGCATCACGCAGAAGCAGGCGAAAATACGGCCCGTCAGCGGATAACCGCGCAGCCCCAGCAGCCAGCCGCCGATGAGCATGGCGATGACCGTTTTGAGTACGTCGGTGAGGATGACGACCACGCAGCCAATATAGCCGTAAGTGCGCAGATAATTCGTCAGGCCGGCGTTGTGACTGCCGTGTTCACGCACGTCGGAGTTGTGCACCAGCCTTGAGGCGAGAATCGCACCGTTGAAGCCGCCGAGCCCGTAGGAGATGAGGGCGATGATAATCAGCAGAAAAGTGTTCATAATGTTCTCCTCGATTCACATAGAACCACGAAAAATAAACAGAAAGTTTGCGAATGAAATCAGTTTTCTTTGTCACCCTTTTGCCGGATGCTCATGCGGATTGGCGTGCCTTCCAGCCCGAAGACGCTGCGAATTTGATTTTCAAGATAGCGCTGATAGGAGAAGTGGAAGAGCTCCGCGTCGTTGACAAAGGTCACGAAATGCGGCGGCTTGATGCCCGTTTGGGTCATATAGTAGATCTTCAGGCGACGACCCTTGTCGCTCGGCGGCTGCATGCGCGCCTGCGCGTCGGCCAGAACGTTGTTGAGCATACCCGTCGTGATACGCATGGCGCTCTGGTCATTGACAAAGTTGATAAGCTCGAAGATGCGGTCGGCGCGCTGCCCCGTGAGTGCGGAGATGAACAGCACGGGCGCGTAAGACATGAAGCTCAGGTCGCGCAGCACGTCTTTGCGCATGTGATCCATCGTGTTGGTTTCCTTTTCGATCAGATCCCACTTGTTCACGAGCACGACGCTGGCCTTGCCGGCCTCATGAGCAAGTCCCGCGATCTTGGTGTCCTGCTCCGTGACGCCCTCGCGCGCGTCGATCATAATGAGGCAGACGTCTGCGCGCTCAATGGCCATTTGCGCGCGCATGACGGAGAATTTCTCGATGCGGTCGTCCACCTTGCTCCTGCGGCGGATGCCCGCGGTGTCGATAAACAGATATTTGCCGTGCTTATTGTCCAGCTTGGAGTCCACCGCGTCGCGCGTTGTGCCGGCGACGTTGCTGACGATCACGCGCTTTTCCCCGAGAATGAGGTTGATGAGGGAGGACTTGCCGACGTTCGGCTTGCCGATGACGGCGACCTTGATCCGGTCATCCTCCTCGTCCTCTTCGTCCGGGGGCGGGAAGTGGGCAACACAGGCATCGAGCATGTCGCCGGTGCCGTGTCCGTGCACAGCGGAAAGGGCGATGGGATCACCCAGACCGAGCTTGTAAAACTCATAGATGTCAGCATCGACAGGGCCGATGGAGTCCATCTTGTTGACGGTGAGCACCACGGGCTTTCCGGAGCGCAGCAGCATGGCGGCAACTTCCTCGTCCGCCGCGGTGACGCCGGTGCCGATCTCCGTCACCAGGACGATAACCGTCGCCGCGTCGATGGCGATCTGCGCCTGCTCGCGCATGAACAGCAGGATCTCGCTGTCCGAGCGCGGCTCAATACCGCCTGTATCCACAATGTCAAATTTCCGGCCGTTCCACTCGCACTCGGCGTACAGACGGTCGCGCGTGACGCCGGGCGTGTCCTCCACGATGGACAGACGTTTCCCGGCCAGCCGGTTGAAAAGCAGGGACTTGCCCACGTTCGGGCGCCCTACGATGGCGACAAGAGGTCTCATACTCAGGGGTCTCCTTACTAAAATCAGGGGCGATGAAAATCAGCGCCCGAGCATGGCGTCCAGCAGATCGTGTCCGTCCTGCCGGACGACGCGCACGCGCACGCCGAGGGCTTCTTCCACGTCCGCAAGCGTCACATCGTCCAAAAAGACGCCTTCGCCGTGACGCAGCATGTTGATCGGCAGCAGCAGCCGCTCGCCAAGCGCGCGGCCTTTGAGCTGCGCGATGAGATCGCCGCCTGTCACAAGGCCCGCCACATCAATGCTGTGCCCGAAAAAGTCATTTTCCACGGCGAATACGTTACCGTTTATTGTACCACACTTTTCCTGCGCTGTCAGCAAAAGATTTTTCAAAAACGGCGCGGCAGCCACGCCGGTAGCGATGGAGAAGGGGACACCGTCGCCCGAAGGCGTGTGTTCCAGCGCCTCGGCGAATTCGGTTTCCAGCAGCCGCAGCAAGCCCACGCCGTTTTCCAGCTGCGGATAGCCTTCGTACCATTCGTCCGGCGGCAGGGGAAGCCCCGCCTTCAGATACAGCTCGTCCGAGCAGAAGAAGATGCGGCTGCCGGTTTCCTCCAGGCAGCGGTCGCCAAATTCGGTGACCAGACGGATCGTTTCGGCCGCGCGTTCCCGGTCAAAACCCTCCAGCTCGGGCAGGCCCGCGCGGTGCTTTGTGAGCCCCACGGGCACGATGGAAACGCTGTGCACCTGCGGGAAAAGGGCAGAAAGATCCCGCATGCTGCGGGAGAGCGCCTCACCGTCGTTCAGGCCGGGGCAGCAGACGATCTGACATTCCATCTCGATCCCGCTGCGCGCAAGGCGCTGCATCAGTTCATAGCCGCGCGCGGCCTCGGGATTTCCGATCAGCTTTGCGCGGAGCTCCGGTTCCGTTGCGTGAACGGATACGCGGATCGGGCTGATGCGCAAGTCCGCAATCCGCTGCAGCTCCCGCTCGGAGAGATTGGTCAGCGTGATATAGCTGCCCGTCAAAAAACTCAGCCGCGTGTCATCGTCCTTGAAATAGAGCGTTTTGCGCATCCCGCGCGGGAGCTGGTCGACAAAGCAGAACAGACAGCGGTTCCGGCAAGCGCGGAAGCTGTCCATAAGATAGCTTTCAAAATTTAAGCCAAGCTCGACACCCTCCGGCTTGCGCACGGTGACGTGACGGGTTTTCCCGTCCTCCCCGCGCAGCGTCAGCTTCAGGCGCCGGTCATAGGTGAAGAACTTGTAGTCCAGCACATCGGTGATCTCCTTGCCGTTGACGGCAAGCAGCGTATCACCCGTGCGGACCTTGTTTTTGACGGGACTGTCCCCATCAATGGAGATGATTTTGTTGCTCATGCGCTTTCTCCGTGTTCTCCCTGCGTGCCGGTTCTGCGCGCGGCATAGCGGGAGAATTTTGTCCGAAAGATATTAAAAACGCGGCGGTACTAAAACCACCGCGTTTTTAACTTCACTTCGCCTCTTCAACGCGCAGGACTTCGCGGCCATTGTACTTGCCGCAGGCCTTGCAGGCACGGTGGGGCAGGTGATATGCGCCGCAGTTGGGGCAGGCAACAATGCCGGGCGTCTCCAGCTTCCAGTGGGAATTACGCCGCTTATCTCTCCTGGCCTTAGATACCTTTCTCTTCGGGACTGCCATTGTGACACCTCCTACTCATTGCTGACATGAACAGCATTTGAGAGTCTTCATTTATCCAAAAGCTGTTCAAGTACAGCCAATCTTGGATCCGTTTCTTTTCCGCAGCCACAGGGGCCGAGGTTCAAATTTGCGCCGCAGCGCTCGCACAGACCTTTGCAATCCTCCCGGCAGAGGTGCTTCGCCTCCATGTCGAGGATGAAGCAGGTCTCCAAAAGGTCGCTCAAGTCCAGCTCGTCCGCATCAAGCGGAAAAACGTCCGCACTCTCGTCGTCTTCCAGATCCGCGGCGAGTGTGACGTCCAGCGGCAAAACCTTGCTGCATTCGTATTCACCCATGCAGCGGTCGCAGACACAGACCATGTCCGCCTGCAATTCACCCTTCAGCGTGAGCAGGCCGGCCGTGTTCTTCACGACGCCGCTTGCGCGGGGCGCAGACAGATAACGCACGATAAAAGGAAAATCGAGCCGATCCGTATCCGGCTCGCAGGAAAAGGGGAGCGATGCGCCGGGAACTTCAATGATCTCACGCAGATTCAGCTTCATTTGACCCTCCTGCATCGACCGATAATGCCTTTGTTTGCTGCCGCGCTATGCAATGCCGCTGTAGTATTATAGTTGATGCAGGCCGCCTTGTCAACTGAAATTTTGTGTTTTTATGTTGGCAATGGGCGGCAAAGCGGAGTTCTCCGCTTGACAAAAGCGCGGCTTTTGTCTATAATTCAAAAAACAGGCTGAGAAGAAGAGGAGTAAACGTCTTTGCCGATCGCAGAGAGGAAAGCATTTGGCTGCGAGCTTTCCGTGAGGCGGGCGTTGAAGGTCGCTTTGGAGCCGCGGCGCTGAAAGAAGAAGTAAGGCCGTCGTTTCCCGCGTTAAGGGAGTTGAGTGCCCCGGAAGGGGAATTCAGGTGGTACCGCGCATTGTGCGTCCTGAAGCATTTTGCTTCGGGGCGTTTTTCTTTTTCCCTGAATGCAAAAGCTGAAAGAACCCAGAAAAACACAGGGTATATTCCCGAAAAAGCAGATTCGGATTACAGCCCCGGCCTGAAGCCGGGAGGCCGAAAAGGAGAACGGAAAAGATGAAAGAACTGCCGAAAATCTACGACCCGAAGCAGGTTGAAAAGAAAATTTACGAGATGTGGAAGGAAGGTGACTGCTTCCGCGGTGATCTTGACCCGGATAAGAAGCCCTTTTCCATCGTCATGCCGCCCCCGAACGTGACCGGTCAGCTCCACATGGGCCATGCGCTGGACTGCACCCTGCAGGACATTCTCACGCGCTATAAGCGCATGCAGGGCTATGCGGCGCTTTGGCTGCCCGGCACGGATCATGCCGGCATCGCCACGCAGATCAAAGTGGAGGAGAACCTGCGCGTTGAGGAGGGGCTCACCCGCTATGACCTTGGCCGCGAGAAGTTCCTCGAGCGCGTCTGGGACTGGAAGAATAAATACGGTCACCGCATCGTGGAGCAGCAGGAAACGCTGGGCGCATCCTGCGACTGGAATCGCAGCCGCTTCACGATGGACGAGGTCTGCGCCAAGGCCGTGCGCGAGGCCTTTTGCAGCCTTTATGAAAAGGGCCTGATCTACAAGGGCAGCCGCATCATCAACTGGTGCCCGCACTGCCGCACTGCCCTCTCGGATGCAGAGGTGGAATATGAAGATCAGCCCGGCAATTTCTGGTATATCCGCTATCCCATCAAGGACAGCGATGAATATCTGACCATCGCGACCACACGGCCGGAGACGATGCTCGGCGACAGCGGCATTGCGGTGCATCCGGAGGATGAGCAGTATGCCCATCTTGTGGGCAAAACGGCCATTCTGCCGCTGGTCGGGCGCGAACTGCCCATCGTGGCGGATGATTTCGTTGAGCTCGGCTTCGGCACCGGCGCCGTGAAGCTGACGCCCTGCCATGACCCGAACGACTACGAATGCGGACAGCGGCACGGTCTGGAGCAGATTCTGGTGCTGGATGAGGACGCAAAGGTCATCAACGGCGGCAAATACAACGGCATGGATCGCTACGAGGCGCGCAAAGCCATCGTCGCGGATCTGGAGGAACAGGGCTATCTCGTGCGCGTGGAGCCGCACAGCCACAACGTCGGCACCTGCTACCGCTGCGGCACAACGGTGGAGCCGGTCACGAGCCCCCAGTGGTTCGTGAAGATGGCGCCGCTGGCCAAGGAAGCCATCCGCACGGTGAAGGATGGCGAGGTGAAGTTCGTTCCCGAGCGCTTCACAAAGACCTATATGAACTGGATGGAGAATGTACATGACTGGTGCATCTCCCGCCAGCTTTGGTGGGGACATCAGATCCCCGCGTGGTACTGTGACGACTGCGGCCACATCACCGTCAGCCGCACAGATGCCGAAGAATGCGAGAAGTGCCACAGCAAGCACATCCATCGGGATGAGGACGTGCTGGACACCTGGTTTTCCAGCGGTCTGTGGCCCTTCTCCACGCTGGGCTGGCCGGAGAAGACGGCGGAGCTGGATTACTGGTATCCCACCAGCGTGCTCGTCACGGGCTATGACATCATCTTCTTCTGGGTTGCGCGCATGATCTTCTCCGGCATGGAGCAGATGAAGGAGCATCCCTTTGACACGGTTTTCATCCACGGTCTGGTGCGCGACGACAAGGGACGCAAGATGTCCAAGTCCCTCGGCAACGGCATTGACCCGCTGGAGATGGCGGAAAAGTACGGCGCGGACGCGCTGCGCTTCAACCTCATCACCGGCAACAGCCCCGGCAACGACATGCGCTTCTATGTGGAGAAGACCGAGGCCATGCGCAACTTTGCCAACAAGCTCTGGAACGCCAGCCGCTTCGTGATGATGAACCTGACCGTTGAGCAGAACGCGCTGCCGGAAAAGCTGGAGCTGGAGGATAAGTGGATCCTCTCCAAGCTCAACACGCTCGCCGGCGAGGTCTGCGAGAATCTGGATAAGTTTGAGCTTGGCGTTGCGGCCGGCAAGATCTATGACTTCATCTGGGACTGCTACTGCGACTGGTATATCGAGCTGACCAAGACCCGCCTCAACGGGGAGGACGAGGCAGCCAAACGCGGCGCGCAGCAGGTGCTGCTCTGGGTGCTCACCGAGATCCTCAAGCTGCTGCATCCCTTTATGCCCTTCATTACCGAGGAAATCTGGCAGGCGCTCCCGCACGAGGGCGACTATCTGATGCTGCAGAGCTATCCGAAGTATGACGAGAGCCTGTGCTTCCCGGAGGATGAGGCCAACTTTGAGACGGTGATGAACGCCATCAAGGCGGTGCGCAGCCGCCGCGCGGAGATGAACGTGCCGCCGTCCAAGAAGGCGCACCTGATTATCGTCACGGACAAGGCGGATGCCTTCCGCGCGGGTGAAGCCTATCTGCGCCGTCTTGCCTATGCAGAGGCGGTCGAGCTGCGCGCAGACGCGCCGGAGAACACGGACGGCATGGTGTCTGTCGTGACCGACGAGGCGCGCATGTTCATGCCGATGGCCGAGCTGGTTGATCTGGAAAAGGAACGCGCGCGTCTGGAAAAGGAGCTTGCCAAGGCAGAAAAGGACCTCGCCGGGCAGGATGCCAAGCTTGCCAACGAAAAGTTTGTCTCCCGCGCGCCGGAGAACGTGGTCAACGCCGAGCGCGAGAAAAAGGCAAAGCTGGAAGCGCTGATCGGCAACCTGAAAGAGAGCCTTGCAAAGCTTGGATAATGGAATCAAAAACGCAGAAAAGCGGCATGAAACATCATGCCGCTTTTTCTGTTGCGTGTAAGCGTGCCTTTTGAAACGCGCCCTGCGCTGCGCTTGCAGCACAGGGCTTATCCGGAATGCAACAAACCTGCCCGACGGGGCCGATTTGCTGCCGCAGGTTTCTTCGCGGCTCTGTTGTTTTTTGCGAGATATGGCTTTGCATTTGCGCGCTGTTCATAAAAACGGCCTCGGCGGGAGAAAATAGGAAAACGCACAAGAATAAAAGGAGGCTGGACTGTGGCGATTGTTTTCCTGCGCACGATCATCATCTATGTCGTGCTGGTCGTCTCGCTGCGACTGATGGGCAAACGGCAGCTCGGCGAGCTGGAGCTGAGTGAATTCGTGGTGACCGTGGTGGTTGCGGATCTTGCGTCAAATCCGCTGCAGGACATCGGCATCCCGCTCCTGAACGGGCTTTTGCCGCTCATTACGCTGCTGTGCTGCGAGATGCTGATCTCCTGTCTGATTCTGAAAAGCCTGCGTTTTCGCAGCCTTTTGTGCGGCAAGCCGAGTATACTCATTTCCTATGGCGAGGTGGATCAGCGCGAGATGCGCAAAAACCGCTTTACGCTTGATGAGCTGGCGGAGGAGCTGCGCAACCAGAGCATCACGGACATCAGCAAGATCCAGTTTGCCATTCTGGAAACGGACGGAAAGCTCAACACCATTCTCTACCCGGCGGAGCAGCCGGTTACGCCGGCGCAGCTGCACCTCACCGTGGACGATCCCGGCTATCCGACCATCCTCATCAACGACGGACGGGTGCTCTCGGATAACCTGCGGAGGATGGGACGCGACGAGCGATGGCTGCAAAAGGAGCTGCGCTCGCACGGCGCGGCCACAGCGTCCGAGGTGTATCTGCTCACGCTCAACCGCGCCGGGCAGGTCTATTTTGCGGCAAAGCAGCGATGATGATGAAACAGGAAATTGCGGCCATTGTGATCTTGCTCCTGCTGTTAGTGGGGAGCCTTGTCAACATCCGGTACCTGGACAGCGTCACGGAGGAAATGCTTTCCATCGCGGACGAGGCGATGGATTTTGCCCGCGCGGGAGATTTTTCCGCAGCGGTGCAGAAAGCGGAGAATGCGGCAAATTACTGGGCGGAGCTGGACGGTTATACGCATATCTTCATCCGGCATCCGGAGATCGACGCGACGACGGACGCCCTGTGCGACCTGCTCGGCGAGCTGTATGCCGGCAACGTATACGAGGCGCAGGGCGCGCACCGCAAGCTGCGGGAACACCTCCTGTCGCTGTCCGGCATTGAGCATATTACCTTGGGCAGCGTGTTTTGAATCATCGAAGCCGTCGGAGGATTTTTGAAAATTGCAAAACATCCGCAAAACGGCCGGAAAACGAAATAGCCCCCGACGGCAAGCGCCGTCGGGGGCCGGGTGTGCGATATGCAGGGGTTTATTTCTTCTCGCTCAGGAGTTTGGTTAATTCTTCCATAAAGGTGTGGATGTCCTTAAACTGCCGGTAAACGGAGGCGAAGCGGACATAGGCGACCTCATCGATCGACTTCAGGCGTGACATGACGATCTCACCGACCTCGGTCGTGCTGATCTCGCGCTCGAGGGTGTTCTGCAGCTCCTGCTCGATGCTGTCAGCCGCGGCCTCCAGCGTGGACATGGGAACCGGCCGCTTCTCGCAGGCGCGGATCATGCCGTTGAGGAGCTTCATGCGGTCAAAGGTCTGCCTGGAACCGTCCCGCTTGACGACGACGAGCGGCAGACGCTCCATAAACTCATAGGTGGTAAACCGCTTCTGGCAGGCAAGACATTCTCTGCGGCGGCGGATGGTCGCGCCCTCTTCAGCGGGACGCGAGTCGATAACCTTACTTTCGGAATAACCGCAAAACGGACACTTCATGGGAAGCACTCCTTTGTTTTCAATATATTGGGATGTGTTTACATAATTATAGCATACGTTACCATATTTTGTCACGCTTTTTTTGCTGCACGCTTTTTTTCCAGCTTTTGCAGCTTGTTTTCAGCTCCGGAATCGGCTATGATGCAGGCATGAAAGGGAACATCAAAAAAACGATAGAGTACATACTTTCCATGCGGGAGGAAGCGTGGGGATTGCTCCTTGGCACACTGCGGCTCTCCTGCGTAATGGTCTTTTGCGCCTTTGTGATTATGATCGAGCTGGGTGCGCCGACGATTCAAACGCTGCCGATCTGGCGCGGCGCGGAGGTCTATGCGAGTTTCCCTGCGGCGCTGCTGTTATGCGCCACGCTCGCCTCCGCCTTCGTCGACGAGCATCTCCGCTAAAAAGGTCTCCCGCCCCCAAAGGACGTTCAGCACGTCGAGCAGGGCGTTGGACGAGAGCTTTTCCGGCAGGTCGAGCTTTTTCAGAAGCGCTTTGCGCTTTTCTGCGCTGTTTGCCCCGCCGCTGAGTCCGGCGGCATAGAGGTCCGCTTTCGTGATGGGCTCTTTTTGCGGCGCGGCTTCGTCACAGAAGGTCGCGCCCGCGCGGCGCAGCGCATCCAAAAGCACCTCCGGGCGCATCCCTTCAACACCGAGCTTCCCCTCCTTCGAGGGGGAGCTTTTTCGTTTTTCTTTGCCGGTAATGTCCGGAATGTAGGCGTGCTTGACCTTCGCGGGATCCAAAGCGCCCTTCAGATAGCGCCGGATGACAAAACCGGCGCCGTCGCTGTCCGTGAGGATAATCAGCCCCCGCTCGTCGGCGATCCGCCGCAGGAGCGAAAGCTTTTCCCTGTCGTTGAAAATGCCAAAGCCGCTTGTCTCCAAAATGACGGCGTCGACGACCTGACTGAGCGCATTGCGGTCGTAACGCCCCTCCACCACGATGACTTCCCGAATCCGGATCATGCGGCGCCTCCCAGCGCGAGCTT
This sequence comes from Oscillospiraceae bacterium, assembly GCA_017522015.1. Classification (GTDB taxonomy): domain Bacteria; phylum Bacillota; class Clostridia; order Oscillospirales; family Oscillospiraceae; genus SIG483. Next base: position 22,843 of record JAFXAW010000016.1, read on the forward strand.
CAGCAGCAGGTCGCAAAGCAGCGTCTCGTCCTCCGCGCTGCTGCGCTTCATGGCATAGTCCGTCTCGGCGCAAAGCCGCACGGCGCGGCGCAGCTGGCTATCCGTGAATCCGCGCGCTGCGCTGCTGAGTTTGCGCAGCACAAATTCTGACTGCGTGCCGCAGACGGAAGCGAGATAGTCCCGTCCAAGCCGCTGGTCGAGCGCCACGCGCGCGATGAGCAGCTGCCGGAACTGTCGGCCGATCATGGCCAGGAGCATGATGGGACTCTCCTGCTTTTCAAGCAGTTCGGCCAAAGATGCGCTTGCGGCGTTGTAATCGCGCGCGGCGAGCGCGTCGGTCATCTGAAAGACGGTGGCCTCCAGACTGCGGTCAGTCACGGCGTCAATATCCGCGCGGGTGATCGCCTCGCCCTTGCAATAGTGCGTGAGCTTGGCGATCTCGTTTCCGAGATGGCTCATCAGCTCGCCGCAGTTGAACATCAGATACTCCGCGTCGGCAGGGGAGATCACTTTTCCGCCCGCCTTCGCCCTGCGCTGAATCCAGCGCACGAGCTGGGAGTGCGGCTGCGGTGTGAATTCGATGATTTCTCCGTGCTTGCGCAGGGTTTTATAAAGGCTCAGCCTGCCGTCCGGCTCGCCGGCGGTGGGGAGCTGGATGGCCAGCGTGCAGGAATCCGGCAGCGTGGAGAAAAGCTCCTTGAGCGTTTCGGTGTCCTCTGCTTTGCATTTATTCAAATCAAAGCCGCGCAGCTCAATATATACCCGCTCCGCGAAAAAAGGCATGGCGTCCACGGCCTCCCGGAGAAGCCGGAGGTCGATGCTCTCGCCGTCAAAGCGTTTGTAGTCAAAATCGTCGGGCGCGTCCCCGAGGCAGGCACGGCGCAGCTCGGAGGCAAACTGCTCGCGCAGATAGGTCTCCTCGCCCCAGAGCAGATAGAGCTTGCCGGGGCCTTCCGTGTGCAGCCGCCGCGTCAGCGCGGTATAATCGGTTTTTTCCTTTTTTGCCATTGCCTTCTCCTTATCGTGCAACGCGCAGCGTGATGCTGCCGCTGCGATCCGTGCGATAAACCTTCGCACCGCTTGCAAAGAGCCTTGCAAGCGTTTCCGGGTGCGGATGCCCGTTGTTATTGTTGCCGACGGAAATAATCGCCGTCTCGGGGCGGAGCTGCCGCAGTAGTGTATCCCCGGTGGAATATCGGCTCCCGTGATGTCCGACAACCAACAGCTCCGTGTGCGGGAGCGCTGTATGCGACAGCAGCCGCAACTCGCTCTCTGTGCCCATATCGCCCGTGACCAGAAAGTCAAAATCTCCGCATTTGCCGAGAATAGCGATGCCACGCTCATTTGTCCGGTCGCCATCCAACGGCGCGAACAGCGTCAGTTCCAGCTCGCCCACGGTGAGCAGACTGTCCCGCTCCAGATACACGACCTCCGTGCCCCGGGCTGCCGCGGCTGAGAGGATTTCATCGAGCAGGGCGCTTTCAACCTGTTCGTCCGCGGGGAGGATGAGCGTGCCGACCGGCACGCGCCAGAGCAGCTCGGATGCGCCATTGGCATGATCGGTGTGTACATGCGTGAGGATCAGCGCGGCCACGCCATGCAGAAAACGGCTCTCCAGATAATTCGCAGCCGTTTCGCCCGCGCCCTCGCTCTCCGGTCCGCCGCAGTCGATCACGACGGCTTCGCCCGCACTCTGCATCACAAGGCTCTGCCCCTGCCCGACGTCAAGCGCCGTGAAGCGCAGGGCGTCCCGGTTGTCGGGCAGGCGCGTGAACAAAACCGCCGCCAGCAGCAGACACAGTGATGCGCAGACCGGAACAGTCGGACGAAAACCGCGTTTTCCGCGGAAAAGCCAGCACAGGGCGAGTATGACATAAACCAGCGCGAGCCAAATGGCAACGAGCGGGTTTTCGGTGTAAACACAGGCGAAGCGTGCGCTGCCCAGCCCCTGCACGATGAACTCCACATAGCGCAGCCCCCAGGCGATCAGCCAGCCGAGCGCCGTTCCGAGAAAGGGGAAAACCGCGCCGATGATGCAGCAGAGCAAGCCGCCGGAAAAGCAGATGGAGATCACGCCAAGCGTGAGCAGATTGGTCAGGGGAGAGACCAGAGAGACGTTCCCGAACGTGAGGGCAATGATGGGCGTCGAAATGGAAAGCGCACCGAGCGTGGAGGACAGAGAGGAAAACAGAAAACGCAAAAGCAGGGAGAGCGGAGATTTGCGCTTAATGTGAAGCCGCCTCTTTGCCCAGTCGTGCAGCGACTGAAAGATGCGCCCGGAAAAGAGCATGATGCCCGCGATTGCGGCAAAGCTCAACTGCAGGGAGGTGCTGCGTGCGCTCTGCGGATTGCACAAAAGCAGCAGCGCGAGCACAGTGCATATAGAGGTGATGTCATCGTTCTCCTCACGCAGAATGGCGGAGAACAGAAGAAAGATCTGCATGAATCCGGCGCGGACAACCGATGGACTGCCGCCGGTCATGGCGATGAAGAGCCCAATCACCGGAATGCAGACGATGGCGGCGGGTTTCCCGTTGCCCGTCAGCAGCCTTATGAAGCTGACAAGGAAGGCAATGTGCATACCGGATACGGCCACGATATGCATCAGCCCCGCCTCCTGCATGGAGACGCAAAGCTGCGTATCCCGGTAAAGCGCCGTTTTATCGCCCGTGAGCAGGGCGCACATCAGCGGCGCGACGTCCTCGGGGAAGAAACGCTGCACCTGCTCCTTCAGCAGCTTGCCCAGCTGTTTGGGAAAGTACAGAATCCGCCATTTCCACTGTCCGGCCACTTCCGGCGCGCCGCGAAGGGTTCCGGTCAGGAAAACACCCCTGGAGGTGTAGGACCAGATCTCCTCGTCATAGCGTGTGGTGGCCGAGCGCGGCAAAGCAGGCCGCGAGGAAAACCCGCTTGCGCATATTGCCGCGCAGCAGAAAACCCGTCGCGCCCATAAGGAGAAGAACCCCGGCGGCGAT
>JAFXAW010000017.1 GCA_017522015.1 Oscillospiraceae bacterium
CGAGGGCTATCCCGAGATCGGTCTCTACTGGGAGAAGGCCGCTTACGAAGAGGCGGAGCACGCAGCGAAGTTTGCTGAGCTTCTCGGCAGCGAGCTGGAGCCCAACATGACCGACTGCACCAAGAAGAACCTCGCCTGGCGTGTGGACTGCGAGTACGGCGCGACCGCCGGCAAGACCGAGCTGGCCACCGTCGCCAAGAAGAACGGTCTGGATGCTATCCACGACACCGTCCATGAGATGGCCCGCGATGAGGCCCGTCACGGCAAGGCGCTGGAAGGCCTGCTGGAACGTTACTTCAAGTAATATAGAAAAATGGGAGCGGTTTTTCTGCTCCCATCATTATTACTTGGCTTTTTTCAAGAAAGCGCGAACGCCAAGAACGATTGTGATTATAATTGCAACAGCCATAATCACATACCAAAGTTTTGCGTTGTTCGAAAAGCGATTGGCCGTTTGGGGAAGATCGTCAAACCATCGGCTATCCATTACATCCCCAGAATACCAACCAGGGGCAGAATTTGTGCGGAGATAGTAATCGCGCAAAATGTTTGATCTGACGCCAAAACCGGTCGCCAGCGAAAAGAACAGTCCGGACAGAGTATATGCGCCAGCAAATATATAGTGCTTTCCGGCAAGGGCATTATTGTCTGCAGCATACTTGCAGGTCAGCAAAAGAAATACTGCGGAAACGATCACAAACAGCATAATAACAAGCACATGTGTTCCGATTCCTGCCGTAACAGCGCCTTCACTTGGATCATAAATTGTAGTTGTATTAAGCTCACATACGTACGCGAGGATAATACCGACCAGCATAATGGTTGCTGCAACAACAGCAAATATTCCCTGTTTTTTCATGCATTTCTCTCCCAATTCATTATTCGAACGCCAAAGTCCAATATCAAAATACCATAGTATTTCTAAATCGTCAAGAGAATACTGACAATAGTATTGTAAAGTTTGACGTTTTAGGAGGCCACTATGTTAGGAGAAAGAATATGCTCTATGAGAACCTCTTTAGGCTGGAGTCAGGTAGAGTTGGCAAAACGCTTGGGCGTAGCAAAGCAAACCGTATCGAATTGGGAAAATGATAATATCCAACCATCCATTGAGATGCTGATTCGCATATCAATGCTCCTTGGGGTGTCCACGGATTATTTGTTAGGCCTTGATGCGGCTCCCAGAATAAGCGTTGAAGGCCTATCTCCAAATTTTGTAGCGCATTTGCTTTTGCTTATTGAGGATTATAAGGCGAAATAGACGAGGCCCGCCATGGCAAGGCGCTGCAGGGCCTGCCGGAAAGACATTTCGGCAACAGGTAATCCATAAAAACATATAAAAAAGCGGAGGGCAAAACCTCCGCTCTCTTTATAACGATTTTGTAAATTCCGGGATACCCTGATTGAAAAACGGAATTTATTTGGTATACTGAATTTGCGGCGGCGGGAAAAAAGTCCCCTTCGCAGGAGAACGACGCGCAAAACATGCACAGGGAAAGATGAAAAACAAATGGCAAACAAAATGAAAATCGGCATTCTGGGCGCAGGCACCTGGGGCATTGCACTTGCAAGAATGCTTTGTAATGCAGGACACGATGTAACGGTTTGGTCGGCAATCGAGGCGGAGGTCGATTCTCTCTCCTCCACACGAAGGCATCCGAACCTCCCGGGCGTCGAGCTGCCCGATCAGTTGCGCTATACGAAGGATATATCCGACGCGTGCACGGGAATGGATATTTTGGTATTCGCGACTCCGTCGGTGTATATCAGATCCACCGCCGAAAAAGCAGCGCCTTATATTGCCGACGGCCAGATCATCGTGGACGTTGCCAAGGGAATTGAAGCAGAAACGCTATACACCATGACGGAAATCATTGCGGATGAGATTCAAAATCCGACTGTCAGATTGGTGGCGCTTTCCGGCCCGACGCACGCAGAGGAAGTGGTAAAGGACCTTCCCACAGCCATTATATCGGCAAGCGACGATGTCGCCGCGGCGGAAACGGTGCAAAAGGTGTTTACCACAGGCCGTATGCGGGCATACACAAATGATGACATCCACGGCGTGGAGCTGTGCGGAGCGCTGAAGAATGTAATTGCATTGGCATCCGGCATTGCCACCGGGCTTGGCTGCGGAGACAACGCAAAAGCCGCGCTGATCACAAGAGGAATTGCCGAAATTTGCAGACTGGGAATTGCCATGGGCTGCAAGGAACAGACATTTGTCGGTTTGGCAGGCATCGGCGATCTGATCGTGACCGCCACCAGTATGCACAGCCGAAACAATCGCTGCGGAATGCTGATCGGCCAGGGCGTTCCGGTTGAGGATGCCATCAGGCAGGTGGGAATGGTTGTTGAAGGGCTTAACGCTTTGCCCGCAGCCATGCGCCTTGCCGGGAAATATAACGTAGAAATGCCCATAGTAGAGACCGTTGACGCGGTTGTGTCCGGGCGGGTTGATGTTTCCACGGCGATTGAAATGCTGATGGTCAGGGAGCTGAAATCCGAAATTCGCGGCACAGCTTTTCATAATATGTATGATTGATCGTGACAACTTTTGAAAGGAGGAGCACTATGGACAAGTATATTTGCCCCTGCGGCTACGAGTATGATCCCGCCGTCGGTGATCCCGACAACGGCATCGCCCCCGGCACGGCCTGGGAGAACGTTCCCGAGGATTGGGTTTGCCCCGTCTGCGGTCTGGGCAAGGACGCCTTTGAGAAGGCATAAGCAAATCTTTTCTGCCGAACAGACTATTCACGCAAAAACGGATACGAAAGGGGGAAACTATACGATGGATATCAAAGCCAAAATCAATGAAATCGTTGACAAAGTAAAAAGCGACAAGAACTTTGCCGAAAAGTTCGCGAAAGACCCCACCGCCGCGGTGGAAGAGCTCCTGGGCGTGAAGCTTCCTAAGGATGAAATTGAATCCGTGGTCAGTGCAGTCAAGGCCAAGGTCAATCTGGACGACATCGGCGGTAAGCTGGGCGCACTTGGCGGTCTGCTGAAAAAATAAGCTTATTCTTTTGCGCGGGAACCCGAATCGGGTTCCCGCTTTTTAATTTCTGCCGGTTTTTTGTTTCAAACGCGGCACGAAACCGTACGGACTTCGTCCGCACCATTCCCCAAGCGCCGGTTTCCTTCCATATTTTTTATTCCATTAGTATGCTTGTGTTCTCGATTTTCCTGTGTTATACTGGATTTTAATATTATGATTTTGGAAAGGAACCTTGCGTATGGAAGATGCGAAAACCTTAGCTCGGGCACGAAGGCAACAAATGATGCTGGAAGACCCCATGATCCGTGTTATTCCGGCAATCGCCATCCCCATGATCATCTCGGCCGTTATTGACTCCATCTATAACCTTGCAGACACTTTTTTTGTCAGCGGTCTCGGTGAAGCGGCAACCGCCGCAGTTGCAATTAACGACTCGCTGATGAACGTCCTGCGCGCGATCGCAATGGGCTTTGCAATGGGCGCTGCAAGCTACATATCCCGTTTGATGGGTGCGAAGAAGGACAAACAAGCCTGCAACGTCGCGACCACCACACTGGCGCTCGGCTCCGCCTTCTCTTTAATTGTCGGCCTGATTTGCTTTGCATTCCGCGGCTGGCTCGTCGATCTGCTCGGCAGCACGGCCGAGGCGCATCAGCATTCCGTTGACTACGCAACATGGATTCTGCTCGCCGCGCCCTTCACAACGGCGAACGTCATCATGAACCAGCTTTTGCGCAGTGAGGGCAGCACGAAAATTGCCATGGTCGGCATGTGCTCCGGCTGCATTCTCAACTGCCTGCTCGACCCCCTGTTTATCAATGTGTTCCAGTGGGGCGTCGGCGGTGCTGCTGCGGCAACGGCGCTTTCCAAGGTGTTCAGCTGCAGTGTTTTGGCCATTCCATACATCCGCAAAACCGCCATGCTGGAGCTCAGCCCCAAGCATCTCTACATCGACAAAAAGAACATGCTCGAAGTTGCCCGCATGGGCATTCCCGTGTTCCTCCGTATGAGTCTGATGTCCTTCGGCGGCATCGTCTCCAACAACGTTGCCAAGGGCTTCGGCACCTCCATCCTCGCCGGCATCGCCGTTGCCAACAAGCTCTACCGCCTGATCGGCTCGGTTATCATGGGCTTTGCGCAGGGCTTCAACCCGGTCTGCGGCTTCTGCTGGGGCGCCCGGAAATATAAGCGCGCCAAGGAATCCTATACGACTACGCTGATGATTGGCTTTGTCGGTGCCTTTGTGCTGGGCCTTCTGATGTTCATCTTTGCGCGTCCGCTCATCAGCATCTTCAACTCCAGCGGCAACGAAGAGATGCTCTCCATCGGCGTTCTCAAGATCCGCATGCTTTGCATTGTCTTCATTCCGCACGTTTTCGTCATGGTCACCAGCAACCTTTTCCAGTCCCTCGGCCGTCCCATCGGCAACCTGGTGCTGAGCATGTCCCGTCAGCTGCTGTTGCTGATCCCGCTGCTGCTGACTCTGCCCCATTTCTTCGGTTCGACCGGCCTTGCCGCCTGCCAGGCTGTTTCCGACCTGCTCTCTGCCGTGTGCATCGCGCTTCCCCTTTGCATCTCCATCATCAAAAAAATCAACAGCCTCAAGGACGGGGATCCCCCTCCGTTCGGCAAGGCGGGTATCTGAGCGCTGCAAAAGCCGCAGCTTCACAAAACGATCTTCAAGAGGAGAGGTTTTTTCGGCCTCTCCTCTTTTTGTTTTCCTTTTCCCCGCATTCCGGATGCTCCAAGCCCGAAAGCGGGGAAAGCGGGATTTTTTACTTGTCACAGGCAGGTAAAGGTGGTAAAATATTTTATTCATAAAAGATTATGTCAGTTTGGAGAATACTATGGACGATATTCTGATTCGCAATGCAACCGCCATCCTGCCCGGCGAAAGCGGTGCGGAGGGAAAAAGCTGCAGCATCGCGGTGAAGGACGGCTGCATCCGCGCCATTCTGCCCGCAGATGCTTCCCTGCCGGCGGCTGAGACAATCGACGCACATGGCGGGCTGCTCACCCCGGGTCTGGTCAACGCGCACACCCATGCCTACATGACCGGAATGCGCTGCTGGGCGGACGACCTGAGCTTTGACGACTGGCTGTTTGGCCGCGTCATGCCCAAGGAGGACGCGCTTACCCCGCAGGATGCCTACTGGTTCTCTCTGCTGGCCTGTCTGGAAATGCTCTCGGGCGGCGTGACCGCCTTTTTGGATATGCATATGTTCCCCGGCGCCGCACCCCGCGCCGTGCTGAAAAGCGGCATGCGCGCCGTCATCAGCCGTGGACTTTCCGGCGGCGGTGACGATGTCGCGGGCGGCGCGCGCCGTCTGCGGGAGGCAAAGGAAGAATTCGAGCAGTTTGGCGGCGAAGATCGGCTGCGCTTCATGCTCGCGCCGCACGCGCCCTATACCTGCTCAGAGGATTATCTGCGCGATATCGCGCAGGAGGCGCAGAAGCTCGACCTTGGCATTCACACACATCTGAGCGAAACGCAAAATGAGGTCGAATCGACGCTGCAGCAGTACGGCTGCACACCCATCGCGCTCTTTGACCGCTGCGGCCTGCTCTCGGAGCGCACCGTCGCGGCGCACTGCGTGCATCTGACGGAAGCGGACATGGAGCTGCTCGCCGCGCGCGGCGTGAGCGTCGCGGCCAATCCTGCGAGCAACCTGAAGCTTGCAAACGGCTTCTCCCCCGTGCCGGAGCTGCTGAAAAAGGGCGTCAACGTCTGCCTCGGCACGGACAGCGCCGCCTCCAATAACAGTTTGAGCATCTTGCGCGAGCTTTCGCTCGTGACGCTGATTCACAAGGGGCGCACAGGCGATCCCCGCTGCATCACCGCGCGGGAGGGCTTCCACATGGCCACCGCCGCGGGAAGCCGCGCGCTTGGTCTGCCCGGCGGGGAGATCGCCGTCGGCGCAGCGGCCGACCTTGCCCTGTTTGATACGAACATCCCCGGCCTTGTGCCGCTGGGCGATCCGGTTGCGGCGCTGTCCTATGCCGGCAGCTCCCTGCGCGCACGCACCGTGCTCGTGGGCGGCGAGATCGTCTGGGCGGACGGCCGCAGCACGAAAGTGGATATGGAAGAAGTTTTCTTTGAGGCACGCGCTGCCTGTGCGCGCCTTGGAATGTGAGGAGAAAGAATATGTCAGAAATTCGGGATATCACGCTCGCCCCCTCCGGCGAAAGAAAAATCGCCTGGGTGCGGCAGTACATGCCGCTGCTGCGCGGCATCGAGGAAGAGTTTTCCAAAACGAAGCCCTTTGCGGGACTGAAAATTGCGCTGAGCGTCCATATGGAGGCCAAAACCGCCTATCTCTGCCGCGTTCTGGCCGCCGGCGGTGCGGAGATGCACGTCACGGGCTGCAACCCGCTCTCCACGCAGGATGACGTTGCCGCGGCTGTCGCAGCCGGGGGCATCGACGTACACGCCTGGCACGGGGCAACGGAGGAGGAATACACCGAGCATCTCTGCGCGGTGCTGGCCTGTGGGCCGAACATCATCATTGATGACGGCGGCGACCTTGTAAATCTCATGCACACGAAGTATACGCACCTTATCCCGAATGTGATCGGCGGCTGCGAGGAAACCACAACCGGCATCCACCGCCTGCGTCAGATGGCAAATGCAGGCACGCTCCGTTTCCCCATGGTGCTGGTCAACGACGCGGACTGCAAGCATCTGTTTGACAACCGCTACGGCACCGGCCAGAGCGTTTGGGACGGCATTATGCGCACGACCAACCTGATCGTAGCGGGCAAAACCGTCGTCGTGGCGGGCTACGGCTGGTGCGGCAAGGGCGTGGCCATGCGCGCAAAGGGCATGGGCGCGCGCGTTGTCGTCACAGAGATCAACCCCGTGCGCGCGATTGAGGCGGTTATGGACGGCTTTGCCGTCATGCCCATGGCGGAGGCTGCCGAAATCGGCGATCTGTTCATCACCGTAACCGGCTGCCGGGACGTGATCCGCGCCGAACACATGGAAAAGATGCACGACGGCGCGATCCTCTGCAACGCCGGTCATTTCAACGTGGAAATCGATCTCCCCGCGCTGGAAGCCGCCGCGCAGGAGGAATATACCGCGCGCGAAAACATCCGCGGCTATGTGCTGCCCGACGGGCGGCGGCTCTTCGTGCTGGCGGAGGGACGGCTTGTGAATCTCGCCTCCGGTGACGGGCATCCCGCGGAGATCATGGACATGAGCTTTGCCATTCAGGCGATGAGCGCGCTCTATCTCGTCGAGCATCGCGACTCGCTCGTGCCGGACGTCATCCCCGTCCCGGAGGAGACGGACAAGGCCGTCGCTGCGCGTAAGCTGCACGCGATGGGGCTGGAATTCGACGTGCTCAGCCCGGAGCAAAAAGCCTATCTGGGCATCTGAACTTTCCCGTAAAATCTGTCACAAGGCGGTGAGGTCATGGAAAATTTAGACTTTGAAGATCGCAGAGACGAACTGTTTTCCAAGCTGGAGAATAAGCAATACCGAAGTCTGAAGCTCACACTATGTGATATGAACGAGTATGATATCGCTGCGTTTTTCGAGGAGCTGGACCCCTCTCAGCTTGCCATGGTCTTCCGTATGCTCTCCAAAGAGCAGGCGGCGGAGGTTTTTGCCAATCTGGAGGTGCAGGAGCAGGAGTGCATCATCAACTCCGTCACCGACGCCGAGCTCGGCAGCATCATCGAAGAACTGTACGTTGACGACGCGGTTGACATGATGGAGGAGCTGCCGGCAAACGTCGTCAAGCGCGTCATGCGCACGGCAACGCCGGAAACGCGAAACCTCATCAACCAGTTCCTGAAGTATCCCGAGAACTCCGCCGGCAGCATTATGACCGCCGAGTTCGTGGATCTGAAAAAATATATGAACGTGCGCGAGTCCATCGCGCGCATCCGCCGCATCGGCGAGGACAAGGAGACGATTTACACCTGCTTCGTCACCAGCGCCGACCGGAAGCTGGAGGGCATCGTCACGGTCAAGGACCTGCTGCTGAGCGACGATGAGTCCATTATTGAGGACATCATGGACACCCGGGTGATCTGCGCAAAGACAACGGATGACCAGGAGGAGGTCTCTGCACTCATCTCGGATTACGACATGCTCGTCGTGCCCATCGTGGACATGGAAAGCCGGCTTGTCGGCATCGTCACCGTCGATGACGTCATCGACGTTCTGGAGCAGGAGGCCACCGAGGACATCGAAAAGATGGCCGCCATCCTGCCCTCGGACCGCCCCTATATGCGATCAAGCGTTTGGGAGCTTTGGAAAAACCGAATCCCCTGGCTGCTGCTGCTGATGATCTCCGCAACCTTCACCGGCATGATCATCACATCGTTTGAAAGCGCCCTCGCCGCGCAGGTCGCGCTGACGGCCTTCATCCCGATGCTGATGGACACCGGCGGAAACACCGGCAGTCAGGCCAGCGTCACCATCATCCGTGCGCTCTCTCTGGGCGACGTGGAGTTCCGGGACGTACTTCGCGTCATCTGGAAAGAGATTCGCGTGGCGCTGCTGTGCGGCGTCGTGCTCGCCGTTGTGAGCTTCGGCAAGATCCTGCTCGTGGACCGGTTGCTTCTCGGCAACGACTCGATCACCGTTTTCGTCGCTCTGACGGTCACGCTCACCCTCGTGATCACCGTGCTGTGCGCCAAATTCGTCGGCTGCACGCTGCCGATGCTCGCGCAGCGGCTCGGCTTCGACCCCGCCGTGATGGCCAGTCCGCTCATCACAACCATCGTGGACGCTGTGGCGCTGCTCGTATATTTCGCAGTGGCCAAGCTGCTCCTGGGCGTATAGACAGAATATGTCGGTGCTTGCATCCGTGCGGCCGACTCTGAAATAAAATTCTTTTTGAGGTGAAAATCATGTCAACTTTCCGCGATGTAGACAGACTTATGGAGCACTTCCTCGAAGTGGGCCCCGTCGGCTGCTGCCTTGCCGTCACGCAGGGCGAGGATACGATCTATGAAAAGTATTTCGGCACTGCCGATGTTGCCGGCACAACGCCGCTGGCTCCCGAGCACGTTTTCCGTCAGTACTCCATGACGAAGGTGCTCGCCGCCGTCTGCGGTCTCATCCAGCTCGAGCGCGGCGCGTTCCTGCTCAACGACCCGGTTTCCGCCTATCTGCCCGAATACAAGCACATGCAGGTGCAGGTGCAGCGCGAGGATGGCAGCTTTGACACGGTGGAGAGCAAAACCCCCATCACCCTGCGTCACGCCTTCTCCATGAGCGTCGGCATGATGGGCGCGCCCGACACGCTCACCGGTCAGCGTTACCGGGAAGTGCACGAGAAGCTCGGCGGCAACAAGATCCTCAACGCCTACGATCATCTCACCGAGGTCCGCGCGATGGCCGAGATCCCGATGCTCTGGGAGCCGGGCACAAGCTGGCAGTACAGCGTGGGTCTTGAGCTGATGACCGCGGTGGTCGAGGTGACCTCCGGCATGAAGCTTGCCGATTTCATGCAGAAAGAGATCTTTGATCCGCTCGGGATGAAGGACTCCGGCTATCATTTCAAGGGCGACATGGCCGACCGTCTCGTGGATTGCACCCAGCGCAACGCGGACGGCAAGGCCGAAAAGCTCGTTGCGGACTTCATGGAGGACCGCTCCTATCAGCCCGATTTCATCTATCAGTGTGCCTCCACGGGTGTGCTGTCCACGCTTCCCGATTACACAAAGTTTGCCAAGATGCTTGCCAACGGCGGCAGACTGGGCGATGTGCGCATCGTCGGCCGCAAGAGCATTGACCTGCTGCGCCGCAACCAGCTCAGCGATCAGCAGCTCTTCGACATGCACAACCGCAGCCTCTTCACCGGCTCGAACTACCTCAAGGGCTACGGCTACGGCATGGGCGTGCGCACGATGCTCGACCCCGCCCTGGGCGGCAGCAACGGCTCTGTCGGCGAGTTTGGCTGGTGCGGCATGATGGGCACCTATCTGTCCGTCGATCCGGACGAGAAGACCTCCATCGTCTACATGCATCAGATCATGCCGAACATGGAGGAGTATACGCATCTGCGTCTGCGCTCCGTCGTCAACGGTCTGTTCAAATAAGAATAGCAAAACGCATATTGAAGACGAAACGGGCGGGTCAAAATGACCCGCCCGTTTTCCTGCAATATAAAAAAGCGGCGCTTCCACCCGGGAAGCGCCGCTTTGCTTTTATTCGAGATTCTTTTTGAGCTTTTCCAGCTCTGCACGGAGCGTTTCGGGAAGCTTTTCGCCGAACATGGCATAGAACTCCTCGATGCCCTCCACTTCCTGCTTCCAGAGCTCTCTGTCCACATTGAGCAGCTCGCGGAGCGTTTGCGCATCCACGCCGGATTCCTCAAGGTCAATGTCCTCCACCTTCGGCAGATAGCCGATGGGGCTTTCCTCGGCCTCCGCTTCGTCGAAGCAGCGGCCCATGATCCACTCGAGCACGCGCATGTTGTCTCCAAAGCCCGGCCAGATGAAGTTGCCTTCCTCGTCCAGGCGGAACCAGTTGACGTTGAAAATCTTGGGCAGTTTCTCCACGCGCCCGGCCATGTCAAGCCAGTGCTGCCAGTAATCGCCCATATTGTAGCCGCAAAACGGCAGCATCGCCATGGGGTCACGGCGCACAACGCCGACAGCGCCGGTTGCCGCCGCGGTGGTCTCGCTGGCCATGATGGAGCCGACAAAGACGCCGTGCGCCCAGTCGCGGCTCTGGTATACCAGCGGCGCAGTTTTGGCGCGTCTGCCGCCAAAGACGATCGCGGAGATCGGCACGCCCTGCGGATTCTCAAATTCGGGGCTGATGCAGGGGCAGTTGATCGCCGGAGCTGTGAAGCGGGAGTTGGGATGCGCGCCCTTGCTGCCGTCCGCGGGATCCCAGGGCTCGCCCAGCCAGTTGATGGCGCCCTCGGGCGGATTCTTGTCCATTCCCTCCCACCAGACGGTGCCGTCCGCCTTGAGCACGACATTCGTGAAGATCGTGTTCTTCATCGTTGCGGCAAGCGCGTTGGGATTGGACTTTGCGCTGGTGCCGGGGGCAACGCCGAAGAAGCCGTTCTCCGGGTTAACCGCCCAAAGGCGTCCGTCCGGGCCGGGGCGCAGCCACGCGATATCGTCGCCGACGCACCAGACCTTCCATCCCTTGCGGCGATAATGCTCGGGCGGAATGAGCATGGCAAGATTGGTCTTGCCGCAGGCGCTCGGGAACGCCGCCGCGAGATAGCGCACCTCGCCCTGCGGGTTCTCGATGCCGAGAATGAGCATATGTTCGGCCATCCAGCCCTCGTCCCGGCCGAGGCAGGAGGCAATGCGCAGCGCGAAGCACTTTTTGCCGAGCAGGACGTTTCCGCCGTAACCGGAGTTGACGGACATGATGGTGTTGTCCTGCGGGAAGTGGACGATATAGCGCTTCTCGGGGTCAAGCTGCGCCTTGGAATGCAGGCCCTTGATGAAGTCCGGGCTGTCGCCAAGTGCGGCAAAAACTTCTTTGCCCATGCGCGTCATGATCGCCATGCTGACCACGACGTAGATGCTGTCGGTCAGCTCCACGCCGTACTTTGCAAAGGGGGAACCGACGACGCTCATGGAGTAAGGGATGACGTACATCGTGCGCCCCGCCATGCAGCCGGCATAAATTTCCCGGAGCTTGGCATACATCTCATCCGGCGCCATCCAGTTGTTGGTCGGCCCGGCATCCTCTTCCTTTTCGCAGCAAATGAAGGTTCTGCTCTCGACACGCGCAACGTCGTTGGGATCGGAGCGGTGCAGCACGCAGCCGGGCAGCTTCTCCTCATTCAGACGAATGAGCTCTCCGGTTTCCATGGCTTCCGCGCGCAGCATATCCAGCTGTGCCTCGCTGCCGTCGATCCAGACAATCTGATCCGGCTGCGTCAGCGCCGCCATCTCGGAAACCCATTCCAAAACGTGTGTATTCGTTGTCAACGCCATAGTTCGGTTCCTCCCGTGGCCAAAATACATTTTGTGCTATCCTTCATTCTATAGGCGGCGCGCGAAAAAGGCAAGGCCTTTTTTGCTTCTGTCGCGCCGGTTCTTCCTTTTCATCCTCAATATCCGCCAAAACAATGAAAACAACGGCGAAAGCAAGGCAAAACGGAGGGATACCGCTTCTCCGTATGCAGAACAAGGGGCGGCAACGCAGTCCTGCGTCATCCGCCCCAAGCTACCATATATGTTTTATGTCAGAGCCGCTCTGCAAGCGCTTTTGTCAAAAGAGCAAATTGCCCGGCCTCCAGCGCTTCGCCCCGCGTTCGCGCATCCATGCCGAAGGCGTCAAGCGCCTCCGCCACCGCTTCCCTGCCCGCGGTGCCGAACGTTGAGGACAGCGCGTTGGAAAGCGTTTTTCTCCGCTGGGCAAACGCGGCGCGCACCACGCGAAAGAGCAGCTTTTCGTCCGTATCCGCCACAAGCGGCACAGCGCGGCGCCGCAGCTCGATCACGCTGCTCGTCACCTTCGGTCTCGGCAGGAAACAGTCCGCCGGCACGTCGAAAAGCACCTGCAATTCCGCGCGCCACTGCGCAAGCACGCTCAGCACGCTGTAATCCTCCGTGCCTGCCGCAGCACAAAGCCGCCTTGCGGCCTCCTTTTGAATCATCACGACGATTTTCTCAAAGCCCCCGGACTCGACCAGCGCGGTCAAAATCGGTGTTGTGACATTATAGGGCAAGTTTGCGCAGAAAACGTGCCGCAGTCCCGGCTGTTTTTCCTCCACGATCGCGGAAAAATCGACTTTGCGCGCATCGCCAAAGACGATCTCGACATTGTCCTGTTCGGAGAGCGTTTCCGCCAGCACGGGCCGAAGCGTCTCATCCAGCTCCAGCGAGAGCACCTTTTCCGCGCGCAGCGCAAGCTGCTCTGTCAGGCAGCCCACACCGGGGCCGATTTCCACGACTCCGACCTGCGTTTCCCCATCGGGAACAGCAGCGCGCGCAATCCGCTCCGGCACCCAGGGCGCAATGAGGAAATTCTGTCCCAGGGTCTTGGAAAAATGAAAGCCGTGTCGGGTCAGCAGCGCCTCAATCTCGCGTATATCCGTCAGATTCATGCCTGCATCCCCTTCGGCGTTTTGAGTTTCTTTTCAAAAGCCAGTCTGCGCGGATCATGCCCCGGCCGCTCGGTTACGAGCACGTTACCGCGGTAGCGAAAGCCGTGCCGCCGCAGGAGGTTCTGCATATTCTTGTTGCGCTTATGCGTGTCAACACGCAGCCAGCTCCGCCCCATTTCGCGCGTGAGGCGCTCGGCCTCTTCAAAAATGAGATCGGACATCCCCATGCCGCGAAAGGCTTTCTCCACGGCGCAGCGATGCACAACGGCGTAGGGCTCTTCGCTGCTCCACTTTCCGTCCGTAATGGCGTCGTAATTGCTCTCGTGCTCGACAGACAGGACGAAGAACGCGCCGATCACGCCGGCGTGCGTCAGCACATAGCAGCGGTCGCACGCAATGTCCTCCAAAAAGGTCTCGGCCACGGGGTAATCGTCGCTCTGCCACTGGTCAATTTTACGCGACGCCAAAAGCTTTTTCGCCTGCGCGACGATCTCCATGATCCGCGGCACATCCTCTTCCACCGCGGCGCGGCAAAAGACAGGCTCCGTCAGCGGTGTGCGCGTACGCTCCTTTTCCAGCTCGCGCAGGAGCACCGCGTCCTCCTTCGTCCGGGGCGTGAATTTCTCAAACAGGTCTGCGCGGCGCTCCCGCGTGCGGCGAAGCTGCTCTCTGCGCCGCCAGCGCTCGACGTCGGCGTGGTTGCCGGTCAGCAGCGCCTTGGGCACCGCGCGGCCTTCCCAGACCTCCGGGCGGGTGTACTGCGGATATTCCAGAAGCCCATCCCAATGACTCTCGCCGGTGTAGCAGGCCTCGTCGGACAGCACGCCCGGCACGAGGCGGCACACCGCGTCACAGACCGCCATCGCAGCGATCTCGCCACCGGTGAGCACAAAGTCGCCAAGCGAGATTTCCTCGTCCACGCAGGCCTCGATAAAGCGCTCGTCCACGCCCTCGTAATGCCCGCAGACCAGAATCAGGTGGTCATATTCGTCCCGAAGCCGGCGCGCGTCCGCCTGCGTGAAGGGCTTGCCCTGTGGAGACATATAGATCACGCGCCGCCGCTTGTCCGGCGCAGCGGCGATCAGATGTTCCAGGCAGCTTTTGAGCGGCTGCGCCATCATCACGCAGCCCCAGCCGCCGCCGTAGGGATAGTCGTCCACCTGCATCTGCCGGTTCTCCGTGAAATCCCGGATCTGGACAGATTGAATATCTAAAATGCCCTTTTTCTCCGCGCGGCCGAGGATGCTCTCGTGGAGCATGGCGTCCACCGCGTCGGGAAAGAGCGTCATAATGTCGATTTTCATGTCACATTCCCTCGATGAGGCGCACGGTGATAACGCCTTCGTCCACATCCGTATGCAGAATGAAGGCAGGCACGGCGGGAATCAGGATCTCGCGCTCGCCGCGCACGACGTAGATCCGCCCCTGCGGCAGGTCGAGTGTGTCGGCAAGCTGCCCCAGCTTGTTCCCCTGCTCATCCACAACGTCCGCGCCGAGAATGTCCTGCACGAAGAAATCCCCTTTCGGGAGCTTGGCATCCTCGCGCCGGATGCACAGCACCTTGCCCTTGAGCGCCATGGCAGCGTTGACATCCTCCACGCCTTCCAGCGCGAGGATGACCATATCCTTATGCACGCGCGCTGCGCGCACGCGTTTGGCTTCACCGCCGAGATAGAGCGTTTTGAAGCGGCGCACAAAATCGGGGCTGTCCGCCCAAACGCGCAGCTTCATTTCGCCCCGGACGCCGTGGGTGCCCACAATCTCGCCGACTTCCAGAAATTCTTTTTTCATATCATTTACCTCCTCTTTCAGAGGGAGTTTTCAGTCTAAAATGTTTGCCGGATAGCAAAGGCGCCACCTGAAACGGTGGCGCTTGCTTTGCTTTAGTCGAGGACCTCGACGGATACTTTTTTGCCTTGGCGCTGCGCAACGGTCTTCATCAGGACACGGATCTCCTTGACGATGCGGCCCTGCCGGCCGATGATCTTGCCCATGTCGCCCTCGGCGACCCGAACTTCGAACACGGTTTCCGCGTCCTGCGTCCGTTCGGTCACCGAAACCTCGTCGGGATGATCCACGAGGCTCCTCGCAATGTAGGTGAGGAGTTCTTTCATGTCACAGCTCCTTACAGGATCTCTGCTTTATGCAGCAGTTTTCTGACAGTATCGGTCGGCTGGGCGCCGCTCGCGATCCAGTACTTCGCGCGCTCGCTGTCCACCTTAACGGCAGAGGGCTCCGCCAGCGGGTCATAAGTGCCGATCTCCTCGATGAAACGGCCGTCACGCGGGAAGCGGGAATCCGCCACCACGATGCGGTAATAAGGGCTCTTCTTCGCACCCATTCTGCGCAGTCTGATCTTAACCATTCTATTTTCACCTCCATAAGAAATCTTAATTTATCAATCATCGACACCCGACATGGGAGGCCGAGAATTGTTTTACATTTCGCTTAGAAACCAAAGGGGAACTTGTTCTTGCCAAACGCCTTGCGTTTGCCCTTGCCGGTCATCTGTTTGGTCATCTGCTGCATCATGTCGTACTGCTTGAGCAGCCGGTTGACATCCACAACGCTTGTGCCGCTGCCGGCGGCGATGCGCTTTTTGCGGCTGGAGTTGAGCGCGGACGGATTTTCCCGCTCAAAGGGCGTCATGGACAGGATGATCGCTTCGGTGCGCGAGAGCGCCTTTTCGTCGATGCTCGCGCCGGCGAGCGCCTTGGCGTCCACGCCGGGAAGCATGCCCACAATGTCCTGCAGCGAGCCCATGCCGCGCAGCTGGACAAGCTGATCGTAATAATCGGCAAGCGTAAATTTGTTTTTGCGCAGCCGCTCCGCCAGCTCCTCGGCCTTTTTCTGGTCAAAGCTCTGCTCCGCCTTTTCAATCAGCGTGAGCACATCGCCCATGCCCAGGATGCGGCCGGCCATACGGTCCGGATGGAAAGCCTCGATCTGATCGAGCTTTTCCCCGATGCCCGCATACTTGATGGGCTTGCCCGTCACCGCGCGCACGGACAGCGCCGCGCCGCCGCGGGCGTCACCGTCCAGCTTCGTGAGCATCACGCCCGTGATGCCGAGCGCCGCGTCGAAGGCGGAGGCCGCATTGACGGCATCCTGACCGGTCATCGCGTCCACAACCAGCAGAATCTCTGCCGGCTCCGTCTCCGCTTTGATGGCCTTGAGCTCGTCCATCAGCTCTTCATCAATGTGCAGCCGTCCCGCCGTATCGAGAAAAACAAGGTCGTTGCCGTGTTTTCTTGCGTGTTCAATGCCCGCCTTGGCGATCGCCACGGGGTCAATCTGTCCCATCTGGAACACCGGCAGATCAAGCTGCGCGCCGACAGTCTCCAGCTGCTTGATCGCAGCGGGGCGGTACACGTCACAGGCGACCAGCAGCGGGCGTTTGCCCTGCTTGCGCATCATCGCGGCGAGCTTTGCGCCGTTCGTGGTCTTACCCGCGCCCTGCAGGCCGACCAGCATGCAGACGCTCGGCGATTTGGAGCCGATATTCAGTTTCTGATTCTCGCTGCCCATGAGGGCGGTCAGCTCTTCGTTGACGATCTTGATGACCATCTGCGCCGGAGTCAAACTCTCCAGCACGTCCGCGCCGACGGCGCGTTCGGACACCTTCGCAACGAAATCCTTGACGACCTTATAGCTGACGTCGGCCTCCAGCAGCGCCAGGCGCACCTCGCGCATGGCTTCCTTGATGTCGGAGGCGGTCAGCCGTCCCTTTCCGCGCAGCTTTCTGAATGCGGCGGAGAGTTTATCCGATAAAGACTCAAAAGCCATAGGCTATCCTTTCAGTTCCCGAAGCTCTTCGGCAATTTCCCCGACGAGCTCCCTTGCACGTCCCTCTGTCAGCGGCAGAAGCGCATTCACGCTGCTCTCCAGCTTCGCAACCGTATGCTGGATCTCCTGATACCGGCGCACCAGCCCGGTGCAGGCCTCCGTGTGCCGCAGCGCCGCTTCTGCGCGGCGGATAATGTCCCACACGCCCTGGCGGGAGATGCCCTCCTGCTCCGCGATCTCCGCCAGAGACAGGTCGGCATTGTAGTGCAGGTCGTAGTATTGCCGCTGCTTCTCCGTCAGCAGTTCGCCGTAAAAATCAAAGAGCATGGTGCGCTCCACGGTACTTTCGTACATTTTTCGGCCCTCCTGACAAAGTTTTTTCCTTGACAGCTTCGTTATTATACGCTTCCGCGTCGCACGTGTCAAGTATTTTTCTTTGTCAGAACAGATAATTCTCAATAAAGTCCGGAGGAAATATAGCGCTCGCCGGAATCGGTCAGCACCGCCACCACGGTCTTACCCGCGTTTTCCTCCCGCGCGGCAAGCTCCATCGCTGCGACAAGCGCCGCGCCCGAGGAGATGCCGACCAGAACGCCCTCCGCGCTGCCCATCAGCCGCGCCGCAGCGAAGGCATCTTCATCCGTCACGGTGATGATCTCGTCATACACCGTTTTGTCCAGCACCTCCGGAACGAAATTGGCACCGATGCCCTGAATGCCGTGCGCGCCGGAATATCCTTTGCTCAGCAGCGGAGAGCTCGCCGGTTCGACCGCAACGACGTGCAGCGCCGGGTTTTTCTCTTTCAGATAACGCGCCGTGCCCGTGATGGTGCCGCCCGTTCCGACGCAGGCGACGAAAACATCCACCTGTCCGTCCGTATCCGCCCAGATCTCCGGCCCCGTCGTCTGATAGTGCGCCAGCGCGTTTGCGGGGTTTTCAAACTGGCCCGGGATGAAGCTGCCGGGGATGCCGGCGGCAAGCTCCTCCGCCTTTTGAATCGCGCCGGTCATGCCCTCCGTGCCGGGGGTGAGCACCAGCTCCGCGCCAAAGGCGCGCATGAGCGCGCGGCGCTCCTCGCTCATCGAATCCGGCATGACGATGATCACGCGGTAGCCCCGCGCCGCGCCGACGGAGGCAAGACCGATACCGGTGTTGCCGCTGGTCGGCTCGATGATGACGGCGCCGGGGCCGATCAAGCCCCGCTGCTCCGCGTCATCCAGCATGGCGCGCGCCACGCGATCCTTGGCAGAGCCCGCGGGGTTCCACGCCTCCAGTTTTCCGCACAGACGCGCGCAAAGCGCTTTTTCCTTTTCGATATGTGTCAGCTCCAAAAGCGGCGTCGCGCCGATGAGCGCCTCCACCGAGGGGTAAATACGTCCCATATTTTCTTCTCCTTCTGCCGGAGGCTTTTCGCGCCTCCGGGAATATTCCCTTAGTCTTCCAATGCCGCAATATAGTATTCCACGCTGTGCAGCCGGGCGCTCAGCTGCGCATCCCGCGCCGCGCGATAGCGCCTTTGCAGGGTCTCGGCCGTAAGCTCCATATCCCACTTGCGCCGCAGCAGCTTGGCCAGCACGCTCCAGCTCATGCCGGAGGCAAGATAGTCCGAAATTTCCTGAAGCTGCGCCGGGCTGAACGCCACGTGCTCCTCCATATCCTGTCCTTCCCCTTTCAAAAGCGATCCGGCTACGCAGCGGCAGCCGCCGCTGTTGACTCTGTCCTGCCTGCACAGCGTGCGCAGAATCTCGCCTCCGGGCAGTCCCGTCACCGATGCTGCTTCCAATTATAAAAGAGGCCTTCCTCCACCCCCGACCGGGCAAAAGAACCCAGTCTATGCCTCTGAGTATAGTATGAACTGCACAATTTGACAAGCCAAGAATATTTCAAAATATCTAATGACATTCCCGCCCTTTAATGATACTATCAAGGATGTCGAAAACAATTTCATTTCCCGGCAAGGCGAAATGACGCATAAAACTCCCGCGGGCGGCTACCCCTGCCGCCGTGCCGGCACAGATCGGCGTTCATCGCCCTTAAGCCGGTCGGCAAAACGGCAAGGCCGCCACTCTCTACCCACGCAAATTACGTAACGAAAACATCAAACAGGAGGAAAATCATGAAAGTTCTCGGTATCGTCGCCGGCCGTCACAACGGCAACAGCGAAATTCTCGTCAAGGAAGCGCTCCTTGCCTGCCAGGAGGCCGGCGCGGAGGTCAAGATGATCAATCTCTTTGACTACCACATCGAGCACTGCATCGGCTGCGAAAGCTGCACCATGCAGATGGGCGAGATCGCCATGGATCCCACGAAGAAGTACAAGGGCTGCGTCCTCAAGGAGAAGGACGACATGGAGAAGATCGTCAACGAGATGCAAACCTGCAACGGCGTCATCTTCGGCGTGCCCACCTATGACCTGTGCCCCAGCTCCCTGTATATGAAGTTTGCCCAGCGTTTCCTCGCCTACGAGCTGGCTTTCCGTCTTGAGATCGGCGATGTCGCAGAGGATCCGCACACGGTCGCCGGCCTGATCTCCGTCGGCGGCTCCTGCCACGACTGGCAGACGCTGGCGCTCGAATCCGTCAGCGCCACCATGTTCACCCAGTCCCTGCAGGTTGTGGACATGATGCTCTCCACCCGCAACGGCCGCCCCGGCAACGTCCTGCTGCGCGACGAGCAGATCGAGCGTGCGCATCAGCTCGGCGAGCACATCATCCAGGCCATCCAGACGCCTGTTGAAGATCGCGGCTGGCTGGGCGAGCCCGACATGGGCGTGTGCCCCCGCTGCCACTCCTCCCTCGTCTATCCCGGTGACGAGCATTGGGATGGCATCCAGTTCCCCTTCGAGTGCGCAGTCTGCGGCGCGGGCGGCGACCTGGTCAAGTGCGAGGATGGCACCTATAAGTTCGTTCTGGCGGAGAACGGCTTGATCCGTGACCGCAACATCAACGAGGCGCGCGCTGAGCATCTCAACGAGATCATCAAAACGCGCATCGAGTTCTTCCAGCGCCAGGGTGAGGTGCAGGAGAAATACAAGAAGTACAAAGAGCTCAAGTTCCCGGCAATCTGAGCGCGAATACAGAAAAACGGGCGGACACCGCGGTGTCCGCCCGTTTTTCATTTCATCTCATACTATCAGGATGCGCAGCAGCCATAAAATGAGCAGATGCGCGGGATAAAAAATCAGGATAAACCACTTGGAGAAGCGGCCGTTCTTTCCCGCCTGTCTGCCCCTATAAAAGACGAGGAGCAGCACGGCGGCCAGCAAGACGGCAATCACAGCTCCCGCGATGTTCTGCAGCATCGTGGCAAACGGCAGGTTCAGCCACTTGTCCTGCGAGTAGCTCTGTCCGCCCGCCAGCAGCGCCGCCACCACGAAGGCCGCGATCTGCTTTTTCCGGGAATCCCGCATCCACGAGAGGACCAGCACAAACACCGGCCCCAGCAAGGGCCAGTCCGTGAGATAGGAAATCGCGATCAGCACGGCAATGGCAATCAGCCTCGAACCCTGCCCGGGGATCTTCTCGCGCGCGATCAAAATGCCGACGCAGATCAGCAGAGAGAACAGGAAGTTCTGCTCAATATAGATCATGCCCGCCGGCGCGAAAGCGAGATAATACGGCACGCCCGCGATGATGGCGAAGAGCGCCAGCCTCCCGGCAAAGCGGCCCTTGCTTTCCGACTCCCAATAGGCCTCCGCCGTCAGATAGCACAGAAGCAGCACGGCAAAGCAGCCCAGATTGGAAAAGACCGTTGAAAGCAAGGCGTCCATCTCCGGCATGAAGATGTCCTCAATATGGTGAAGCAGCATGGCAAGCGCCGCGATGATCCCAACAGCCTCCCGGCTGAGCATTTTTCCTTTTGTTTCGAATTCCTGCATGATGATCGGACTCCCTTAAATTTCTTCAGGTATGCCGGGTACAGTCGTGGCCTTGCAGTAATATTTTTTAACCAGAACGCTCGCAAGGATCGACACAGCCGCGCTGCAGGCCATTGAAAGCACAGAAACAAGGACCTCGGCCGATGCTCCCCCAAAGTTGCTGCCGCTGATTATGAGTGCCATAAGAGAATTCGGCACTCCTACAGCGCTGATGATACCCAAAATCATCAGCCAGATGTGCGCCGCCTTGGCCTCCGGAAGCGGCGCATCCTCATAGGCATTCTGATAAACGCTTTTGGCGAAGCGGTGAATGCGCCGGGTACCCAAAAGATTGATCACGAGACTCACTCCGCCGCCAAAAAACATCGCAAATCCCATAATCACAAAAAACACGGTGAAAACTGCAGATCCCAAATCCAAGAACAGGTTCGGGAAATACTCCCACGGGAAGCTGTCCAGTTCCGGCAGCTGCCCCTTGGTTGCCACGCCGAAAACGATCATCAGCACACCAAGCAGGAAAAACACGCCGGAAGCCACAAAACCGATGATGTACTGCGCATAAACCACGCCGCTGATACAGCGCAGCTGATTCTGCGGCGTTTCCCCACGCCTCGCCTTTGCGAAGGTGAGCCAAAAGAAGATGGTGAGGAGCACGGTGATCACATCGGGAAATCCGGCAATAAACAGCGTCATAACCGCGGAGAGGCTCCACAGGATGCAAATGACCAAAAATATTGGATCCCGGAGCGCTGCAATCACGCGCTCTCCTCTCACGATCACGCTGCGCGGCGTCATAGGACTTCCGCAGTTTGTGCAGAAGATGGTGCCGTCCATCATTTGGCTTCCGCAATTCGGGCAAAACATGGCTGATCCCTCCTGAATCTAATGTGGGCAGGACTCCGTTTCAAGTCCTGCGGTTTCACTCCTACTCAATCCGCTCCATAAGGTCCAAGCGGCGCATACAGGCTTCAAGCTGCGCAAGACGCGCGCTTTCCACGCACTCGCCCGAATCGAAAAACCGCACCGGCACGCCGGACGGCTCCGCCGGAATCTCCACGCAGGACATGAGCCGGCTGACAACGCCGTCCGCCCCGTCGAGCAGGCGCACCCGCTCCGGCAGCAGCGCACGGAAGCTGTCCTTGAAAAAGTTGAAGTGTGTGCAGCCGAGCACAAACGCGCTGTAATCCTCCAGCCGGAAGGCGGAAAGCGCGTCGCGCAGATATGCCGTCACCGTCTCGCCCTCAAACTCGCCGCGCTCGGCAAAGCGCACCAGTTCCGGCAGAGCGAGCAAATCGGCCCTGTGATGTTCGTCCCACTTTTCCAGCAACGAGTGCAGCTTATCGCCGCGCACGGTAACCGGCGTCGCCGCGGCAAGGATGCGCCCCTGTGCGCAGCGGTCAAGCGCCAGCTTCACCGCCGGCTCCATGCCGATGATGGGAACGGAAAAGGTCCTGCGCAGCTCCCGAACGGCCACGCTTGTGGCGGTGTTGCAGGCAATCACGATCGCCTGTGCGCCCTCGTCCAGAAGAAACTCCACGATCTCCCGGACGAAAGCACAGATCTCCTCCGCCGTCCGCTCCCCGTAGGGCACGTGCGCACAATCGGCATAATAGAGGTATTCCGCGCCCGGGCAACGGCGGATGGCACGGTGCAGCACCGTCAGCCCTCCGATACCGGAATCGAATATGCCGATTCTCACGGGCACTCCCCCCTTTTCATACCAAATTCCTTTTCCATATCTTAGCACATTTTATATTCAGGAACAAGAGGTATTCAATTTATATGCGCAGACAAGGATTATTCGACGGACAGAACCTTGTAATCCTGCGCCTCAACGGTCTGCTTGAGCACTTCGTTGTCCACGTTCTCGCGCAGCGTGACGACAGCCTCACCCTTTTCGTGGCTAACCAGCGCCGATTCCACCTGCGGCAGAGCCTCCAGCACCTTACGCACGCGGTTTTCGCAATGCCCACACATCATGCCCTCGATTTTCATGGTCTTTGTCATGGTTTTGATCTCCTTTTCAGAATTTTTGTTATTTCGAAGCGGACGGCGGGGATGATCCCGGTCCGTTCTGTACAGAGAAAACAGGTTCAGCCGCAGCGCGTTTGTCACAACGCAGAAGCTGGACAGGCTCATGGCCGCCGCGCCGATCATCGGGCTGAGTGTGATGCCGAGCGGGATGAACGCGCCCGCTGCCAGCGGGATGCAGACGCAGTTATAGAAAAACGCCCAGAAAAGGTTTTCGCGGATATTCCGCAGCGTCGCACGGCTGAGGCGGATGGCTGCCGGCACGTCGCGCAGGCGGTTTTTGACCAAAACGACCTCCGCTGCGTCAATCGCCACATCCGCCCCCGCGCCGATGGCGATGCCAACGTCCGCACTCTTGAGCGCAGGCGCGTCGTTGATTCCGTCACCCACCATGGCCACGGGGCCGAGACGCTGCAGCTTTCTGACCGCAAGGGCCTTGCCGTCCGGCAATACGCCCGCGATCACCTCGTCCACGCCGGCGTCCGCGCCGATGGCGCGCGCAGTCCGCTCATTGTCTCCTGTGAGCATCACAACGCGGATGCCCATATTCTGAAGCTCGCCGACAGTCTGCACGGCGTCCTCTTTGAGAACGTCCGCTACCGCAATCACGCCGAGCATCTGCTCTCCGCGCATAAACAGCAGCGGGGTCTTCCCCTGCGCCGCCAGCGCATCTGCCCGCTCGCGCAGCGACGCGGGCACTTCACCCCGTCCCTCCAGAAAGCGCAGGCTGCCGCCGCAGAGCAAATCTCCGCCCAGCTCCGCCGTCACGCCGTTGCCGGGCCAGGCGCGGAAGGCCGTGACCTCCTCCGGCAGGATGCACCTTTCCTCCGCATGGCGCAGCACCGCGCCCGCGAGCGGATGCTCGCTGTTTTTCTCCAGCGCCGCGGCAAAGCGCAGCAGCTCTTCCTCCGCAACACCCTCTGCGGGCAAAAGGTCCGTAACCGCCGGATGGCCGGTTGTGAGCGTGCCGGTCTTGTCCAGCACGACGGTCGTCACCTTGTCCGCCGCCTCCAGCGACGCCGCCGTCTTGAACAGCAGGCCGTTCTTCGCGCCGAGTCCGCTGCCGACCACAATGGCCACAGGCGTTGCAAGTCCCAAAGCGCAGGGGCAGCTGATCACCAGAACGGAGATGCCGCGCGCGAGCGCAAAGCCGATCTCGCGCCCAAGCAGCAGCCAAATAATGATCGTCACAAGCGCGATGCCGCACACGGCCGGAACGAAGACGCCGGAGACCTTGTCCGCCGTTTTTGCGATGGGCGCCTTCGTCGCCGCCGCATCGCGCACCATGCGCACGATCTGGCTGAAGGTTGTGTCCTCGCCCACGCGCGCGGCCGCGCATTTCAGAAAACCGGACTGATTGAGCGTCGCTGCGCTGACGCGGTCACCCACGCCCTTGTCCACCGGGATGCTCTCGCCGGTCAGCGCCGCCTCGTTAACGGCGCTCTCTCCCTCCAGCACAGTTCCGTCCACCGGAACACTCTCGCCCGGACGCACAAGGAACACGTCCCCAACGCGCAGTTCATCGACCGGGATTGTCTCCTCTTTCCCGTCACGCAGCACCGTCGCCGTCTGCGGTGTCAGCCGCAAAAGACTTTTTAGCGCATCTGTCGTCTTCCCCTTGCTGCCCGCTTCGAGCAGCTTGCCGACGGTGATGAGCGTGAGAATCATCGCCGAGGATTCAAAATACATCTCATGCAGCCAATGCTCTGCATCCGCGCCGGGAGCTGCCATCATAAACAGCGCACATACGCTGTAGACAAAGGCCGCGCCGCTGCCAAGCGCCACAAGCGTGTCCATATTCGGCGCACGGCGCAAAAGCCCAAGAAATCCGCTGACAAAAAAGTGCTGATTGATGACCATCACGATCGCGGCCAGAAGAAGCTGCGTCAGGCCGAGCGCGATGGGATTACCCGCCCAGAAACGCGGCAGAGGCCAGCCCCACATACCATGCCCCATGGCGACATACATCAGCAGCAGCAGAAAAACCAGCGAGGCGATCAGCCGCTTTCGCAGCTTCGGCGTCTCCCTGTCCTCCAGCGCTGCATCGGATGTGTCTGCGCGCGCTTTTTCGCTTCCGTCGCGACGCGAGGCACCGTAGCCCGCCTTCTCCACCGCGGCGATAACCGCTTCAGAAGAAGCCGTGCCCTCCACGCCCATGGAGTTCATCAGCAGATTCACCGCGCAGTCTGTCACACCCGGCACCGCGCGTACCGCTTTCTCAACCGCTGCACTGCACGCAGCGCAGTGCATACCCGTTACCACATATTGCTCCATATCGCGCCTCTATTTCATCAAAGTCTGCAGCGTTGCAATCAGTTCGTCAATGACCTCGTCGCGGCCGTCCCGGATGTCGCGCGCGACGCAGCCGCGCACATGGCTGGCCAGCAGCGCGCGGTTAAAGGCGTTCACCGCCGCGCCGGCGGCTGCCGACTGCACCAGAATGTCCGCACAGTAGGCATCCTGCTCCACCATCCCGCGCAGGCCGCGGATCTGTCCCTCAATCCGGCTGAGCCGGTTGAGCAGTGCGCGCCGCTCCTCCGGCGTGCGCTGCGTCATCTTTCCGCTGCAGCAGCAATTCGTCTCTTCCATCTCAAACCTCCGCGCTCAGTATACCCCCGGGGGGTATTTTTATCATAGACCTCCCCCTCCGCGCTGTCAAGTATCTTCTGCGTGGCAGGCGCATAGCAAACGCCGCACAGGGCACAAAATATTTTTTCCGGATTTGAAATAAAAAACTTTACAAATCCAAAATCTGTGCTATACTATATTGGCACGTGGGCAAAACGGCCCGCATCCAATATGGGGGCGTAGCTCAGTTGGGAGAGCGTACGGTTCGCATCCGTAAGGTCAAGGGTTCGAATCCCTCCGTCTCCACCAAAAAAGAAGTAACTTTTGTCTACCAAAAGTTACTTCTTTTTTTATCCAAGCCGCAGGCTTGGCATATCATCACCGCACAAAGTGCGGTGCATATCATCAAGGTCGGCAAGCCGACCTTGTATCTCATCACGCATCAGCGTGGATCATCCTGCGGCTTGATGATATACAACACTGCGTGTTGATGAGATGCAATTCCTTCGGAATTGATGATATACAAGGCTTCGCCTTGATTTGTTTACGTAAAAGCAGTATTATTCTCTTGAAAGGAGTGGTTATATGTCGAAAAATTATTTGCTGACATATTCTGAGCAGCTTGCAACAGAAATAGAAATGCTTTGCCAGAATATCAAGGCACCGTCAAACACTCTTTTTCAAATCCGTAAAAGCTCAAGCAGCGTTTATGCAAACATTCGTGAAGCCAATTATGGGCAGAGCAAAGCAGATATGCTTTCAAAATTTGAAATTGCTCTTAAGGAATGTAGCGAAACCGAAGGTTGGTTGCAGTTGCTATATAACACAAAAGGCATCGATGAAACAACCTACAAAAACCACAGAAATCTTTGTGGCCGAATTAGACGGATGCTGATCGCCTCTTGCAAAACTTTAAGGGAAGGTGCGAAATGAAACGAATACTCTGTTGCTTGATTTGTTTGTTAATGTTGTTTTCGTTCGTGGGATGTAATTCCGATACAACCCCTGTTCTTTCCGGCAATTATTATGTCAAGGGTGATTTTGAAGAAGGATTAACCCCATATGTGTCTCTATCTCTTGATGATAATACTTTTAGCATGGGGGCGGGTAGTCTTGTTTCTTTTGCGGCAAATGGTTCTTTTACTATTGAGGAGGACACTTTGGTTGCGACAACACAGATTGCAACATTTGTTTTTAACATAGCGGATTCTAATACTTTGGTTTTGGTTGACAATGGAGATAATGACTTCTTCAAAATTCCTATCAACACGCAATTTATATATAGCGAAGATTTGAAGTAGTTACACTACTTTTTGTCGTTCTTACCCCGCTTATACTACTTTTGGTCGCGCTTTCGCACGAAACAACCGCAACTTTGATACAAGTTGCGGTTGTTTTCTTTTTATGCTATAATCGTTACGGAATCCCAAATTTACATCTGAAAGGAGCTTTTTATGACGGTTTTTGAATCAAAAGGCAGCGAGAGCAAGCCGAGAGCGGATATGTTCCTGCCCAACGGGATAAATGGGTTCGGTTTCTTTTTGGATGCGGTTGCCGTCGCTTTTCTCGTAGCGGCGTTTGTAACGCAAATATGGGGCTTGCTGATTGGATTTTTGATCTCGGGCTTACTTGGTGCTGCAGCATACCTCTGCTGGAAAAACCAGACGATTCACATCATAGACGAAGACACTTTTGTATATTCAACATTCTTAGGAAAGAAAACCACATATAAGTTTTCGGACATCCAAGACTTAAAAGTAAATCCGGATTCCCTGACGCTGTTTGTAGGGGACGGAAAAGTACATATCGAATCCATGGTTATAGTTTCCAAAGAATTGATGGACAAAATCGACGCAGCGCTGGAATCCAGGCAGTAATCCTCCGCCCATAAGCTGACCGAACTGTTCGGCATCGCAGAAGACGGGGAAGACCCGGAGGAAGACGAATAAGCGACAGCGGGAGATAAATGTATGGGCAACATCACACAGAATTTTTATGACAATATGGCTTCCCAATACGACAAGCTGTTTCTCGATTGGCAGGCTGCAACGCATGAGCAGGCGGTGATTCTGGATAGAATCTTCCGCAGCATGGGCTTTGATGCGTCCGCCTCGGTTTTGGACTGCGCCTGCGGGATCGGAACCCAAGCCGTCGGGCTGGCCGCCCTCGGTTACGCCGTGACGGCATCCGACATCAGCGACAGCGAGCTTGCCGAGGCCGCAAAACGCGCGGCGGACAACCATGTGGATATCCGCTTCGAACACGCAGATTTCTGCGCCTTGTCCGATACATTCTCCGACACTTTTGATATCATCATCTGCATGGACAATGCCCTGCCTCATATGCTGTCCCACGCCGCTTTGGAATCCGCAATTACAAGCATTACGGACAGAATGAGGAAAGGCGGCATATTTGTTGCCAGCATCCGGGATTATGACGCGCTGCTGACGGAGAAGCCGCCCTATTCCGCGCCCTATATTCACAAGACCGCGGACGGTCAGCGGGTCTCTTTCCAGACCTGGACCTGGGAGGGCGATCATTACACGCTGATTCAGTACATCATCGACGACGGAAAAACGCTGGAGGCCAGCAAGTTTGCATGTGAATACAGAGCAACCCGCAGAGCGGAAATCACCGACTTGCTGCTTGCCAACGGGTGCAGCGAGGTGAAATGGCTGTTCCCGGAGGAGACAGACTTCTATCAGCCGATTGTGGTTGCGAAAAAATAAGCGCAGGCACCGTGTGAGCGTTCGAATTCATACGCAAAACTGCCAAAAATGTCTTTTTTGTAGCCCATAGACACACAAGAAACCTCTTTTGTTCGCCGGCAAAAGAGGTTTTTGTTGCGTGATGCGTTCCTTGCGGAACGGGTGATACATCTTCGATATGATATCTCTCTTAGGGAGATGATATATACCTTCGGTATATGAGGGAACGGAAAAGTAAACATTCAAAAAAGCACTACTCCGCGTCTCGGAGTAGTGCTTTCTTTTTATCAAACACGGTGGCCGTCCATGGCATTTTCCCTTGTCCCGGCCTTTACGGGGCGCAAAGCCGCCTTATGCTCATTTTTTATTCGGGATTTTATCCTCGCAGGGGATGCCAACCATGCACTTTGCGCAGTTGCCCTTCTTAAACTCCTGCATCAGCTCCCTGGTGTGGTCGTTGCACTTTTTCAGGTTGCGTTTGTGCTCCAGCGTAATGGCCTCCATGGGGCACCGGCCGGTGCAGGCGCCGCACTGGGTGCAATACTCATAAGGATCTGTATATGTTCTCTTGGTCGGCTCCATCTCGCAATCCAGCAGCAAGGTGACCATGGCGCCGCAGCAGCCCTTCTCCGTGATGATATGGCGATGGACGCCGAAGGTGCCCAGACCGGCAGCGTAAGCCACGTGTCTGGTCGACCATGCCACGGACCAGTGCAGATCTTCTTCGCCGTTTTCCACCGGGATCGTCGCGCCGGGGTGGTCCATATTCCAGGTGGGATTGAACACCTTGATGCCTTCCTTTTCCAGCGCAGCAATCATTTCGCGCGCAAAAGGCACCACGACTTTCGCGTGATCCCCATAACCGCAGGTCCACGCCTCGCTCACGAGCGCCGTGGAAGCGCGGTGTCTTTTTCTGACTTCCTCTGAGAAGGAAAAATAAAACACTACGACTGTTTTCGCCTCAGGCATCCAATCTTTGGGGCACATGAAGTGTTCACCGATCACTTCAGGATCCCGGAAGGTCTCGAAGATCGGATCGTCCGCAGCCGCGAATCCGTAGATGGGCGCATCCAGAATCGGCAAGGTCACATTTTCCTCAGGGAGATGGGTCTGGTTTTCCAAACCGTCAAAAACCTCTCTAACAATGTCCGCAAATCGTTGATTGTCCATTATTTCCTCTCTTTCCCACACACCGGGCGACGGGCGTCCGGTCAGGTGTTTTAATCTTTCCGGATATTAAGTCCATACAACTTATTTTTATTATATCAGCAATATTATCAAATTTCTATATCAAAATAAAATAATCATCTACCTCGATCCACATCCCGCAAGACCATTCGCCTTTCCGCCCTCCCGGTACTCAACGAGGACGGAAATGATCTTATAGCCGGAGAAGACAAACACCAAAACAAATATTACAAACGCCATTCCGATGAGAGTTCTTTTTTCACCGGATCGTTCTCCTTAAATTTCTGCGTTTATCCGAAAAATGTGGGGTTTATTTGCGTCCAAACGGGCGCGAATTTCAAAGCCGCGCCGGATTCGTGCCGCCAAGCCTTTACTTTTGGTGAAATTCCCGTTATACTGTCCTTAGCGATTCCATTCATACAGAGGAGGAATACAACATGAAAGTTATTATCGTTGGCGGCGTTGCGGGCGGCGCGACTGCTGCTGCCAGAATACGTCGACTGGACGAACAGGCCGAGATCATCGTCTTTGAGCGTTCCGGCTTTATTTCCTATGCCAACTGCGGTCTGCCGTACTACATCGGCGGCGTGATCGACGACGAGGAAGAGCTGACGCTGCAGACGCCCGAGAGCTTTTATTCCCGTTTCCACGTGGACATGCGCGTGCATCATGAGGTGACGGCGATCTGCCCGGAAACCAAGCGCGTGACGGTTAAAAACCTCGAAACGGGCGAAGTTTTTGAGGAGAGCTATGACAAGCTGCTTCTCTCCCCCGGCGCAAAGCCGACGCAGCCGCCGCTCCCCGGCATCGAGTCTGAAAAGCTTTTCACCCTGCGCACGGTGGAAGACACGATGCGCATCAAGGCCTATATTGACGAAAATCATCCCCGTTCCGCCGCCATCGCGGGCGGTGGCTTCATCGGGCTGGAGATCGCGGAAAACCTGCGCGGGCTCGGCATGGAGGTCACGATCATTGAGGGGCTCAATCAGCTCATGGCGCCCTTTGATGCGGACATGGCGGCCTTTATCCACGCGGAAGTGCGCGCGCAGGGCGTCGGCATGGTTCTGGGCCGCATGGTCGCGGGCTTCCAGGAGACGGAGGACGGCGTCGATGTGCTGCTGCAGGACGCGCCGTCCGTGCATGCGGACATGGTCATCCTCGCCATCGGCGTAACGCCGGACACCGCGCTTGCCAAGCAGACGGGCCTCGAGTGCGGCGTCAAGGGCAGCATCGTGGTCAACGACCGCATGGAGACCTCCATTCCGGACATCTATGCCGTGGGCGACGCCGTGCAGGTGCAGCATTTCGTCACCGGCGCGCTCGCGCCGATTTCGCTGGCAGGTCCGGCGAACAAGCAGGGGCGCATCGCCGCGGACAACATCTGCGGCGGAGACAGACGCTTCACCGGCGCGCAGGGCAGCTCCGTCATCCGGATTTTTGACCTGACGGCAGCCAGCACCGGCATCAACGAGAGAACCGCGAAAGCCGCAGGCCTGCAGACGGATAAGGTCATTCTCTCCCCCGGCAGCCACGCGGGCTACTATCCGGGTGCAAAGACCATGACCATGAAGGTGGTCTTTGAGAAGGAGACCTATCGGCTGCTCGGCGCGCAGATCATCGGCTATGAGGGCGTGGACAAGCGCATCGACGTTTTGGCCACGGCCATCCGCGCCGGCATGAAGGCGACGGAGCTGCAGGATCTGGATCTCGCCTATGCCCCGCCCTATTCCTCGGCCAAGGATCCGGTCAACATGGCGGGCTATATCATCGACAACCTCGCCACCGGCGTTGTCAAGCAGTGGTACGTGGAAGACGTGGATACGCTTCCGCGCGACGGCAGCGTCACGCTGCTGGACACCCGCACCGTGGAAGAGTACGAAGCCGGCCACGCGCCCGATCTGATCAACATCCCGGTGGACGAGCTGCGCGAGCGCATCGGCGAGCTCGAGCCCGGCAAGCCGGTCTATGTGATGTGCCAGAGCGGCATCCGCAGCTATATCGCCACGCGCATCCTCCGCGGCCATGGCTTTGACTGCTATAACTTTGCCGGCGGCTATCGCTTCTATGCCGCGGTGAAGAACGACCAGCGCCTGGTCGAGCAGGCCACCGCCTGCGGCATGGATCGCTAAATACCGGCGATTTACGCACCCCCATGCGAAAATCCGACCTCCCAAAGGGATCTTTTCGCAAACCGTGCAAATATAAAGACAGCGCAGCTTGAAGCTGCGCTGTCTTTTTTATGAGATTTTTCAGAACACAGCCCCGTCCCCGTTCCCCACTGTCCGTTCCCCACTGTCCGTTCCCCACTGTCCGTTCCCCGCTTCCATTCCCTACCACCTCTCCCTACCATCTTCCCGTCGTCTCTCCCCTGCCGTCTCTCCCCCGCCGCCATAATTTTTCCAAAAACACTTGACAATCCATATACCTCGTGTTACGATGTATTCCACGAAAGGAGGTATAGCGTGGATATTCAGTTGAAGCGTGGCCTTTTGGACGTCTGCGTTCTGGCCGCGATCAAAAGCGAAGATTCATACGGCTATAAGATCATAAAAGACATGAAGCCGTATATTGAACTTTCCGAATCGACTTTATATACCATTCTCAAGCGCCTGGAAACGGCCAATATGCTGACGGTTCGCACCGCCGAGCACGGCGGCAGACTTCGGAAGTATTATCACATCACCGAAGACGGCCTGCAGCGCATAGAGGATTTCAAAACTGAGTGGAAAGAGATTTTGTCTATCTATCAATTTGTAACAAAGGGGGATGAGGACAGCCATGCGTAAACAGGAATTTCTTGCGCAGCTGCGCAAAGCTTTATCCGGATTGCCGCAGGATGAGATCGAAGAACGCCTGACGTTTTACGGCGAAATGATTGACGACCGGATGGAAGAGGGTCTTACGGAGGAGGATGCGGTTTCGGCAGTAGGTTCTGTTGATGAAATCGTCGAACAGGTACTTGCAGAAATTCCTCTGGTGAAAATCGCAAAGGCAAGAATCCGGCCGAAGAAGCGGAGAAGCGCCGGCACGACCGTGCTTTTGGTTGTCGGCTCTCCCATATGGGGCTCCCTCGCAATCGCCGCCGCGGCTGTCATTTTCTCGCTTTACGTTTCGCTGTGGGCTGTGATTGTTTCCCTGTGGGCAGTTTTTGTGTCGCTTGCCGCATGCGCGCTTGCCGGGGTTCTGGCCTGCGTCATTTTCGCAGCAGGCGGTAACGGCGCTACGGGGCTTGCCATGCTCGCGGCTGGCCTTATTTGCGCAGGCCTCGCCATCTTTATGTTCTACGGCTGCAAGGCCGTTACGAAAGGCTCTCTGGTTCTCACGAAGAAGATGGCAATATGGATCAAAAGCCTCTTTATCAGAAAGGAGGAAGCATAATGAAAAAGGCAACGAAAGTGTGGCTTATCACAGCCGCTGCACTTGTGCTGATCGGCTGCGTCCTCTTTGCAGGCGTGGCTGCATTGCTCAAATGGGATTTCACAAAGCTGGCAACGGTCCGGTACGAAACAAATACGCATGAAATCAGCGAAGCGTTTGACTGCATCTCCATAAATTCCGACACCGCAGACATCGAGTTTGTGCTTTCCGAAAGCGGAAAATGCGAAGTGGTGTGTTTCGATGAGGAAAACCTCAGGCATTCCGTTTCCGTGGAAGACGGCACGCTCACCATTGAGCTGATCGATGCGCGTTCTGGTTTCGATTATGTCCGGCATATCGGAATCAACGTCGGCTCATCCCGGATCACGGTTTATCTGCCGAAAACGGAATATGCTTCGCTTCTCATCCGCGAGAGCACCGGATATATCGAAATGCCTGCAGATTTCTCATTCAAAGATGTCGATATTTCTTTGAGCACGGGTGATGTTGATTTTGGGGCATCCGCTTCCGGGCTGCTGAAAATCAGAACCAGCACCGGACAGATTCACGCGCAAAACCTGTCCGCCGGCGAACTCGACCTTACGGCCTCCACAGGCGCGGTGACGGTTTCGGCCGCAAGCTGCGAGGGCGATGTGCGCGTTCATGTGACAACGGGCAAAGTAAATCTGACGGACCTTGCATGCAAAAATGTGATCACGAGTGGAAATACGGGCGACATTTTTATGAAGAACGTGCTTGCCACCGAAACGTTTTCCATTGAGCGCAGCACCGGCGACGTGGCGTTTGACGCCTGCGACGCCGCTGAGATTTTCGTGACAACGGATACAGGCGATGTTTCGGGCACGCTGCTTTCGGACAAGGTGTTTCTCACGCGAACCGACACCGGCGATGTCGATGTTCCAAAAACCATAACCGGCGGCAGGTGCGAAATCACCACCGACACGGGAGATATTCGGCTTCGCCTTGCGTGACGGTTTGTCCACAGCCGGAAAGTACGCGTCGGATTCCCAATTCCGCTATCCGGCACGCAGCACAAAAACCCGCGCACTACTCCTTGAATACAGAAAACCCGGCAGGCCATATCGGCCTGCCGGGTTTCTTTTTCGTTAGAATGATCCCGCGAACGGGCTTGATGTTTTGCATTCCGTCCGCAAGCGCATGAAACAGGACTCCGCCGTTTTCAGACTCCCGCTCAGTCGCGGAAGCAGCGGTAATAGACCTGCTCGCACTCTTCCACAGTCGTCGCGATCGGATTCGTCGCGCCGACGCCGTCCTCCAGCGCCGTGATCGCCATATCCGGCACGCGCGCCTTATCCACGCCGACATCCTCCAGATACTTCGGAATGCCGATGCTGCGGAAGAAGGCCTCAACCGCCTCGATGCCCTTGATGGCAGCTTCCTCGGCGCTCAGGCCGCGAATGTCGCAGCCCATGGCCTCGGCCACGTCAGCATACTTCTCGGGGATGGCGCGCATGTTAAAGCGCATAACCTCGGGCAGCAGAACGGCGTTTGCCACACCGTGCGGCACGCCAAAGTAGGCGCTGAGCTGATGCGCCATCTGATGGCAGAGGCCGAGGTTGTTGATGTTGAAGGCAGCACCGGCCATCATGGCTGCAAGCGCCATCTGCTCTCTCGCCTCCAGGTTCGAGCCGTCGGCATAGGCGATCGGCAGATACTTCACGACCATGCGGATGCCGCCGAGCGCCTCGGCGTTGCCGATGCAGAAATCGACGAAGGAGGCATAGGCCTCGATGCAGTGGGTCAGCGCATCCGCGCCCGTTGCGGCGGTGATGTTCGCCGGCAGGCTGACCGTAGCCAGCGGGTCGAGAACCGCCGTGTTCGGCACGAGGTACGGGCTGAGAACGCCGAACTTGATGTGACGGCGCACGCCGGTGATGACGCTGACATTCGTAACCTCGGAGCCGGTGCCCGCGGTCGTGGGAACGGCGATAAAGGGCAGAAGCTTGTTTTCAATGCGCTCCGCGCCGCCGGTGTTGACGTTATAGTCCTCGACGGTGCCGCCGTGGGTGTAGACCACGTTGGCCGCCTTTGCGCAGTCCATCGGGGAGCCGCCGCCGATCGCGATCATGACGTCGGGCTTGAACTTGTTCATCTCCTCAACGCCGTCCATGACCATCTCATCGGTCGGATTGGCGCCGAGGCGCGTGAAGATCGCCAGCTCAATGCCGTCGCGCTTCATCTGCTCAATCGCCTCTGCAAACACAGGGATCTGCAGGATGTACTCGTCCGAAAAAACAACCGCGCGCTTTCCGCCGAATGCCTTGACTTCCGCGCCAAGCGTGTTGAGGGCGCCCTCGCCGGTCACAATTTTGCCGGGCCAACCGCTGTAAGTCTGAACCATGATAACTACCTCCTGAATATTGGTTTTTTAGCGTCCCGTCCAAACCCCACAAATCCCGAAATTGCCGCCTTTGCCGACGCAAGCGTTCGCAAAACAGCTTCGGATTCTTTTGCCCGGTTCAAACGGGAATAAGCACATTTTATAAACCCGCGCGAACCTGAATGAGCTGCGCCGCGATGCTCACGGCGATCTCCTCCGGCGTCTGCGCGCCGATCTTCAGGCCAATGGGGGAAACGACATTTTCAAAATCCGCCTCATCAAAGCCGAGCTCGAGCAGCTTTTCCTTCACCGTGCGCTGCTTCCGCTCCGAACCGATGACGCCGATATACCGCGCGCCGGTGTGCATCAGCTGCTTTTGCACGTCAAAATCGCTCTGATGCCCGCGCGTCATGATGCAGATGTAATCCGCCGCGCCGATTTCCCCGGCAAGCTGCGTCAAGTCGTTCATGTCCACAATGCGCGTTTCGTCAACGCCCGGGAAAAGCTCCCGCCGCGCGAATTCCGGTCTGTCCTCCAGAATCACGCAGCGAAATCCGATTTTGGCCAGCGCCGGCACAAGCGCCTGCGCCACGTGTCCGCCGCCGAAGATGTAAACCCGGCCGGGCCGCAGCAAAAGTTCGCAATAATAGTTCTTGCCGCCCAGGGCAAGCTGTTTGGGCTTTGTGCCCAGTCCGGCGATCACTTCCTCCGGCAATTCCATGCCGAAAGCGCCGCTTTTTGCGCCGTAGATGCCCATTTTGCCGCTCTCCGTCTCGGTGATGAGCCAGAACTGCTCACCGGCAGCAAAGAGCGCCTCGATCTGCCGCAGCAGCGCAAGCGTCTCCGCGTCGCCGGCCGGGACATACTGAAAGCATACATCCACATTTCCGCCGCAGACCATGCCGAGATCGGCAACCTCGTTCGGATAGAGCCGGAATTTCTCCGTAAATGCGCCCTTCTCCTGCAGCGTCCGCGCCGCAAGGGCTTCCGAGCGGTGTTCTACCGCGCCGCCGCCGATCGTGCCGTGCTCCCGTCCTCTTTCCGTGACGAGCATCCGCGCGCCCGCGCCGCGGGGCACCGCACCGTCGCTGGCCACAACCGTCACCAGAACCGCGTCCCGCCCCTCGGACAGGCATCTCTCTGTCGCTCTGAAAAGCTCTCTCATGCTTTTCTGTCTCCTCAAAACCGAATCTCGCCCTCGCGGAGAAACTTTTTCCCCACTGGGCGTTCCTGCACGCGCTCCAGGCGCCGAATCGCGCTTCCGCACGCGCAGTTTCCAGGCAAAAACCGGCTTCTGTCTCCCGTGCGATAGCGGATGAAGGGCATCGCCTCCCGCCGGAGGGTAGTTACGACGATTTCCCCCATCTCGCCCGCAGGCAGAACGCGCCCCGTTTCCGGGTTGATGATCTCATAGTACAGATCCGACTCCCAGACGTGGTATGCGCCGATCTCCGTGCAGCCCACCGCGCCGCCAAGCGCGGTCTCCGTCATGCCGTAATGTTCATTCACCCGGCAATGCCAGGTGTTTTCAATCTCATCCACCGCGCGCTGCGGCACATAGGCTGCCGCGAGCAGGACGCTGCGAAGCTGCGCGCCAAGCGCGACGTCGAAGCCCGTCTCCCGTGAGCGCGCCGCCGCTGCCGCCAACGTCTCCGCGGGGCCGACAATGCACTGCGTGCCGCTTTGCAAAATCTCCTGCGCCAGCGCGTCATAGCGCTCCGGCGTCGGAAATCCGAAAACCGCAAGCGGTGAGCCAAGTTTCGCAAGCGCTTTGCTGAGCAGATCGTTGAGTGAGCCGGGGCTTTCGCCCGGAAACAGACTCATCACCCGCTCGCCGGGCTGGATGAACTCTGCCATACCGTGCGCGAAATAGTCCACCGTCCGCGCCTGATCGCCGTGCGTGAAATAAATCCGCTTCGCTGCACCCGTCGAGCCGCTGGTGCGCAGCGTGACGATGCGATCCACCGCGTCCGGGGAAACGCAGAGCATCTCCCCACCGTGCGCACGCAGATCGTCCGCTGTCATCAGCGGCAGCGCCTCAAAATCTGCCATATTCTCCGGCAGCGCGCCGGCAAGCCGAGAGGCATAGAAAACGCTGTTTCTCTTTGCGTAGTCAATCACCTCGCGCAGGCGCGCCATGCGCCAGGCGGCAACGGCGTCCGCCTCAAGCACGGGCAGCCCCATCTCGCCGGCGATCCAGCTATCAAGCATTCCGCTTCTCCGCGATCAGCAGGAAGTAGCCCACATCGGGCGGCAGCTTGCAATCGGGCAGGCAGTTGCCGTGCTCGGCAAAATAGTTTTCAATCGAACCGCAGTCCAAAATCGCCTGCGCTGCAAAGGCTTTGAGGTCCTCCGTGCGGTCCTCAAAATGCACGACCTGCAGCTCCAGCTCGTCCAGAAGCAGGGCAAGCCCGTCCAGCACCAGCGCGCCGTCCTGACAATAGGGCGACGGAAGCTTGCTGCCGTTTTCGCAGTCGCCGTCCGAGCGCGGCTTGAGATAGAGATCCATGGCGGTTGCATAATCCTCGCGCCAGCGCTCCAGCTCCGGCACGCGGCGGTACAGATCGGTCATAATCAGCTTCCCGCCGGGACGCAGCATGCAATAGGCCTCGTGCATGGATTCCAGCTGCCGGTCAAGCAGGCTGAAAACGCACTCCATCAGCACCGCATCAAAGCTCCGGGAGGGAAATTCCAGCGCGGAAGCGTCCA
This sequence comes from Oscillospiraceae bacterium, assembly GCA_017522015.1. Taxonomy (GTDB): domain Bacteria; phylum Bacillota; class Clostridia; order Oscillospirales; family Oscillospiraceae; genus SIG483. Next base: position 37,631 of record JAFXAW010000017.1, read on the forward strand.
TCTTTTTGGCATCCAGTCCGCGCGCGGAAGCTTTTTCCACCGCGTTTTCATCCGTATCCACCGCGGTCACACGCAGGGAAAACTCCTCCTGCGCCAGAAAGGCGGCCTCTCCGTCGCCGCAGCCGACATCGAGCAGCGCCGCGCCGGGCAGAACGCCCGCCTTTTTCAGCGCGTCGCGCGTCAGATCAAGCCCGCCGGGCCTTAAAACACTCATTTCTGCGCTGCCTCAATAATCCTCGAGCATCTGCTCCAGAATTTCCATCGCGCCGAGAACGGGAATCGGGCAGAAGTCCAGCAGCTTGCCGCTCTCGCTGGCCTCGGCATAACCCTCGTCCGTGCCGACGTCCACGCCGAGCAGCTCACGGCACAGGGTGGTGCCGAACTTTGCGCGGAAGGCTTCCTCAAACTGTTCGCCCAGCTCATGCGCCTTCGCGGGATCCTCAACGGTCAGGCCGATGGCCATCAGGCCGCCGGTCACGCCGCCGCAAACCTCGCCCATCATCATGCCGCCGCCAAAGCAGCGCGCGATGCGGTTGGTCTCGTCCACATCATAGCCGGTCTTCTCGGAAAAACGCGCGAGCGTGCACTGGCAGCAGTTTCCTCCGTTGGCAAAAAACTGGGTGATTTCCTCTTTTGTCGGTCTCGGTTTCATATTATTTGTCCTCCATCAATATTTCTACCTCAGCCATGCGGCCGAGGGCCAATTCCTTTGTAATCAGAACGCGTCCGCATTCCGGGCAGGTCGGAACCTCGTGCCCGAAGGAGCGTCCCATATAGGAAAAAACAACCTTTTTCATTTCCAGCGCTGCGCCGCACTTCGCGCATTTCCAGTTCTGCTCTCCGTTCACGGCTGCGCCTCCTCTCCAAAGCGCATCCGGTGGCAATAAGCGTCCAGAATCCGGTATGCGCCGTTCTCCTCCCGGTATTCCACCCAGTAGGTCAGAACTTTTTTCGTCAAACTTGCAAGATAGCGCCCCTCGCCGTCCGTGAAGCGTCCGTTCTCCTGTTCGGATACATGGATGCACTCCTTCACGTCCTCATCGGAGATCAAACGGCTTTCCATCTCACGCCGAACCTCGGCATCGACGAGAAGCGAAATGTTCTCCCACGCCGCGTGGGGAACGCGCGGATATTCCATACCCATCATCTCCATGGCCGACGCCTTGACTTTCAGGCGGTTGGCCTTCTTTTCGCTGATTGTGAAGCGTTCATCGCTGTCTCCGAACGCTGTCTCCAGAATGTGCCGGCAGGGTTTCCCCTTTTCCAGAAAGACCTCGCGGCAGTTCGCGCAGTAGACAATGTACGGCAAATCCGTCTGCTCAATCTGCTGCTGCACCACATGGTCATAAAGCGCGCTGTTCGCCGTGCGGATATGTCCGCCCCAGCCGCAGCAGCGTCCCGCCTCCGGCAGCTCGGAAAGTTCCGTGCCGCTTTGCCGCGCAAGCTCGCGCACGGCGCGGCGGAGTCCGTCATCCCGCCGGGCAGAGCAGGGGTCAAAGATCGCAGCGCTCTCAAAAGACGCCGTGAGCTTCAGATCGTCCTGCCCAAGCAGGAGCTCGTAAACCGAAACGGTCTCAATCTCCGGCGTGAAGCGCGAAAGCATATCGGCACAGCTTGCGCAGGCGGTGACAAGCACCGGCTTGCCCAGGCTTTCCCATGCCGCACGCAGACGCGCGGTGTTCTCTTCCCAAAGCTTTTGCTCGCCCGCCCACCAGGCGCTCGCGCCGCAGCAGCCGAGGATGATGCCGGTGTTCTCCCCCTTGCTCAGCGCAGCAAAGGCCGCGATCGTCTGTTCAGGAAGCGACGCGGGAAGCTGGCAGCCCGGGAAGAAGGCATAGCGGCAGCTTTCTCCGTCCTTTGACGCCGCGAGGAAAGCCTCCTCCGACGCAAAGGCAAGGTCGCGCAGCCAGAAATCGTGCAGCGCCGCGGGTTCAATGCCCTCCTCCACGCGCGACACGCGCGAAAGATGGAACAGCCCGCCGAGATCCACCGCCTCCGGGCATGCGCTCTTGCACCAGCCGCATTGATTGCAGGAATAGGTCTCCCGCGTCATGGTGCGGCCGGAAAGAAAATGCGGGCCTGAATCGGCGAAGATCTCCATCGCCATCTGCTCAGGTGCTTTATGATACTTGTCCAGAAGCGCGCAGCCCTCCATGCAGCGTGCACAGTTGCACTGGAAGCAGCGCGCCGCCTCCTGCTTGGCCTCGGCCTTTGTGTAGCCGATGCCGTCCGCCGGGACGACAGCAGGGGCATTTTTTGCGCCTTTCGGCACCAGGTTGGCCGAATTGCAGCGGGACTTTTTGCGTCCGCCAACGGCACGCCCCGTCTGGATCGCGCCCTCCATCAGCCGGGAGAGCTCCGGACCCGCGGCAAGGGACTCCATCAGCGGCATGCCGCACAGCGCGCCGCCCATAAAGGTTTTCTCCCGCGCGACGGTGAACAGCTCGCTGTCCCAGCCCGGCAGCAGGCCGAAATCCTCGCCGCCCGCTCCGGTCGAGATGTAAACGGCCGTGAAATCACCCAGCGCATCCAGCGAGCAGATCTCCTCGCCGAAGCGAAATTCCACCTGCTCGCGGGAGAACTGAAACGCAAAATCCTTGTCAAACACCTCAAAATCCGCGCTCTCGCGCAGATGTCCGCCCCAGCCGGGCGCGCGTTCGAACACGGTGACGGGATACTTCTTCTGCGCCATGCACAGCGCTGCGGCAAGCCCGGCCGGGCCTGCACCGATCACCGCGACCCGCTCCTGCTTTTCCGGGATGGGGAACGAATCCGGCGCCTCCCCGCCCGCAAGGCGGACGACGGCTTCCTCCAGATGCTCCAGATCCAGCGGCTCGTCACCGAGCAGACAGCGCTGGCAGCTTTCGCGGCAGGGCCGCGGGCAGAGCGCCGCGGCGACGGTGGGAAACACCACCGCCGCGCGGTACTCCCGATAGGCCGCGCTCAAACGTCCGCGGCCGATCTTTTTCATAAAGGAACGAAGGTCCAGTCCAAAGGGACAGGCGCGGGAGCAGGGCGCCGGCGCGTCATGTATGCAGTTTTCCACAAAGGCCGTTGCCTGCGTCTGTTCCATACCTGTCCCTCCTTCGGACTGAACCGGATTGTAAAATGACTGCTTAAAGCTTACAGCGGATGGCTGGCGATCTCATCCATCGCGTCGTCGAGGTCAGAGCCGAGGTAGTACTTCTCGGGCTTGAGCTCCTTGCCTTCCTGCTTGGCGGCCCAGGCAGCCTTGACCTTGTCGGGCGTGGCGGGCAGCTCGTAGATGCGGCAGCCCGTGGCGTCCTTGATGGCGTTGATAACCGCCATGTGGCCGGAGGACTGGAAGACCTCGGTGCAGCCGGAGGAACCGAAGGCGCCGAACTCGCCGCGCGGCGTCTCCAGATATTCCACGCGGATGTCGTCCGGGATGTCCTGAATCTGCGGGATGCCGCAGGCGATCATGTTCTTGTGCTTGTTGATGTCCTGATAATCCTCGCTCAGCGCGAAGCCGATGGAGTGGGAAATGCCGCCGTAGGCCTGGCCGTCAACCGCCAGACGGTTGCCGATAACGCCGATGTCAACGCAGGAGGCATAGCGCAGAACCTTCGTCTTGCCGGTGTTCACGTCAACCTCGACCAGAGAGGCATTGACGCCGTACATCCACTCGGCATCCTTGTCGCCCTCGCCCGTGTTCGGATCGAGGCCGGGATCGACCTTGCCCATGTTGTCCACATGGCCGACGTACTTGGTGGGGATGCCCTCGGCGACCATCTCGTCATAGGTGCGGAAGCTGCCGTCGGCCTTCTTCATGGCGGCGATGAGCAGGTCTGCCGCGGCCTTGACCGCGCGGCCGTTCATGATGTGGCTTCTGCTCGCCGCGGCGACGCCGCTGTCCGGGCAGCGGTGGGAGTCGTTCATGACCAGACGGATCTGCTCGGGCTTCACGCCGAGCTCCTCAAGCGCCTTGACCGTGACGGTCAGGGTGCCGATGTCGCCGCCCTGGCCCATGTCTTCCCAGGTGTTGTAAACGGCGATGTCACCGTTGGGCAGCAGCTCAAGGGCGTTCTCCGCCTGATCCCACATACCCAGCGTGCACAGGAAGCCGCCCATGCCGATGCCGACGCCGAGGTGACGGCCCTCGGCCTTGCCCTTCTCGGCCTCCGCCTTGAACTCGTCATAATGCGGCTTGAGCATCTCCAGCAGCTGCTTATAGACGTGCAGCTTGTAGGGACGGCTGTTGAGCGTGGTGTCGCCCTCCTCGGCGAGGTTCTTGTAACGGAACTCCCAGGGATCCATGCCGACCTTCTCGGCGAGCATATCCATCAGCGCCTCGGAGAAGGTGTAAACCTGCGGGGCACCGAAGCCGCGGTAGGCGGCGTTGAAGGCGTGGTCGGAAACGCCGGCGCGCGCGAGCGCCTTCACGTTGGGGATCGAATAGCCGTGGAAGGGCACGGAGATGAGGTTGTTCATGATCTTGCTGGCCATGCCGGCGTAGGCGCCGTGGTCGAGACCCAGATCGTATTCCAGCGCGAGGAGCTTGCCGTTCTCATCGCAGGCGAGCTTGGCGTTGGTGAAGGTGGCGGAGCGCTTGCCGGAAACATGCAGGAACTCCTCATAGCTCAGGGACAGGCTGACCGGGATGCCCAGGGTCTGCACAGCCGTGGCCGTGAGCGCATAGGTGTTGGCCGTAACGGCGTAACCGAAGGAACCGCCAACGGGGTTGCAGATCAGACGCAGCTTCTCGATCGGGATGCCGCAGGCCTGCGCGATGGACTCTCTGCCCTCGCCGACGGCCTGGGTCTTGCACTGGATGACAACGTTGCCTTCCAGGTCATAGTAACCCTGGCAGATGTCGGGCTCGATGGGCAGGTGGGGTTCACGCTGGGAGTGGAAGGAACCCTCGACCACATAGGCGGCCTCATCGAACACATCCGCGGGATCCTCGCCCTTGAGCAGCGGCGCCTCCATGTAGGAGTTCGGGCTGGTCTCATGCATCTGGATGGCGTTGGGCGTGACCGCCTCGGGGAAGGTGAAGTAAGTCGGCAGGGGCTCAAGAATCTGCTTGACGGCCGCGGCCGCAGCTCTGGCGTGCTCGCGGGTGTCCGCCGCGACCAGCGCGACCACGTCGCCCTTGCGGCAGACCTTCTTGTCCGCGATGACCGGGAAGGGAGGCGTAGAGGTGCCCTTCCAGCGCGCCACGATGGGGGGCGTGTCAACACAGTTGTTGCCCTTGACGTCGGCAGCGGTCATGACCTTGATGACGCCGGGCATCTTCTCGGCGACAGAGATGTCGATCTCCTTGATGTTGGCATGGGGCAGCTCGGCGAGCGTGACGGCCAGATATGCCGTTCCGCCGGGCATCTTCATCGCGATGTCATCGCCGTAGTCCATCAGACCGGTGACCTTCGCAACAGCCGTGGGGCGCGGACGCTTCGAACCGTAGATGTCCTTCTCCTCGTCGGCGTTATAGGTGATGTCCGCCATGGTGGCTTCGCCGCGCATCACCTTCGCCGCCGCCATAACAGCGTCCACGATGGGCTTATAGCCCGTGCAGCGGCAGACGTTGTGGTTCTTCTGGAACCAGTCGCGGACTTCTTCTCTGCTCGGGTTGTTGTTCTTCAGGAGCAGCGCATAGGAAGAGATGATAAAGCCGGGGCTGCAGAAGCCGCACTGCGCGCTTCCGTAAGTGATCCAGGCCTGCTGCAGAGGATGCAGGTGCTGAGGCGTTCCGATGCCCTCAATCGTGGTGATCTCGCTGAATTCCTCCACGTCCTTGATTCTCTTGACGCAGGAGCGGATGAGCTCACCGTTGAGCACCACCGAGCAGGCGCCGCAGATGCCCTGTGCGCAGCCGACCTTCGTGCCGGTCAGGCCCAGACGACGCAGAACATCAGAGAGTCTGTCCTTTGCAGGCTCACAGACCACCTGTCTGTCCACCCCGTTGATGATGAGGTGTATGCGCTCATACTTTCTGACTTCTTCGCTTGGATTCATTGCTTTTCCTCCTTATATGCTTTTACGTAAATTTCTTATTTCAACGCCGATGAAGTGCCTTTCCCTCCGCGCTTGTCAGGTTGTAAGCGCAAAAGGGAATCAGCCGTCCATCGGGAGATAACACATGGACATAACAGTTTTGCAGCCGTTCGAGATCCAGATTCCAGGCGTCCTGAAACGCCATCGCGGACAGGGAGAAGCGCCTGTGTTTGAGCAAATAGAGCATCCCGTCCAGCCCGTCGAGATCGTCCGGCGGAGCTTCCGCCTCCGGCACCGCGCCGCCCCAGCGGCGGGACACCGTATCCCGCGCCTTTTCCACCGCCGTGCGCGGGCTTAGCGCATCGCTTCCGTCCTCTGCCCCGTCCTCACCGCAGCAACAGCAGGATGAGCGGGGGCTGACATTCTCCACCGTGCCGTCCGGCCGGAGCAGATAGTTGCAGCTGAAGGAGCACAGCGGATGCTCGGCCGTTCCGCCGAGGAAGTCCTCCGCCGAAATGCGCCGCGTGTCTGCTCCTCGATCTCGCGGCAAAGCCGCGGGAGCGTAACGCGCTTTTCCGGCGCGCCCGGATAGCGGCCGAAATAGCTCATCGGCTGAAAGTGGACACCGCGCACAGCGGGCAAACGCTCCATCGCAAAGCGGATAATCCTGCCCACCTGATCGAGATTGACGTCCATGGCCAGCGTCGGCGTCAGCACAACGCCGAGCTGCGCGGCGGCGCAGTTTTGCACCGCGCGGCACTTTTCCTCAAACAGCGGCTTGCCCCGCAGCGCGATGTACGGCGCGTCATCCACGCCGTCAAATTGCAGAAAGACGCAGCTGAGTCCCGCCTCTTTCAGCTTCGCGGCATAATCCGGCTCGCGCGCAAGGCGCAGGCCGTTGGTGTTGAGCTGAAAAAATTCAAAGCCCTTTTCCCGGCCGAGCCGGATGATCTCCGGCAGATCGTCACGCACCGTCGGCTCGCCGCCAGAGAGCTGGATGTTCGCCCTCGGCGCCAGCTCGCAAAGCCTGTCAAACCAGGCCTCAATGCTGTGCAGATCGGGGTCTGCCATCTCCCCTCCCGCTTCTGCAAAGCAGACCGGGCAGCCGAGGTTGCATCTTTGCGTGACCTCCAGCAAAACGCAGCAGCTGCGCTGCCGGTGCTGCGAGCAGAGGCCGCAATCATAGGGGCAGCCGCGCAGCACGCGCTCATCGCTGAGCACTCTGGTTGCGCGGGGCGCTTTGCCCCAACTCTGATAATCGGGCTTCCCCTCCCAGATAAGGGTGCGGAAAAAACCGTGTTCGGGGCAGGTTTTTTCCAGATATATATTTCCGTCCTGCTCCGTCCGCTGCGCGGGAATGCGCTTCAGACAGACGGGGCAAACGCTTTCGGTGTGCGGTTTCATAACGCTTCGCACTCCCTTTCGCGTTCAAAGCGCTCATACAGCGCCCGTGCGATGACGTAATACTGCTCGGCATAGGGCTTTCGCTCCGGCTTCTGGTCGCTCGGGAAGTAACGCTCCTCCAGACTCACGCGCCGGGTTCCCTGCACCAGCTTGTCGGCAAGATAAACGACCATCGACTCGTTCCAGGCCGTTTCCGTGCCGTCCTGCAAAACCATGTGATTGCCCACAACGGCACCCAGCGCGGCATAGCCGCGTGTTGTCAGCCAGCGCGCGCCGGCAAGGTCATGGCGCGGCTCTGCGCGCAGAATATCGTGGAGCATTGCGCCCGCAACGATCATCTCCCGGTTGAGCTTCACGCCGCGGCGATCGAGAATCTCCCAAAACTCATGGGCCAGCTCCGCCGTGGCGATGCAGTGCGCCGCCGCTCTCTCGGGCGTTTTCGCCTCGCGCAGCAGCGCGCGGCAATCCGCCTCGTCCGGAATCGGCTTCGGCAAATCCTGCGGCAGCTTTCCCGCCGCGCCGAGCCAAACTGCATCCCGGCTGATGAGAAGCTGCGTCACGCCGCCGTAGGGCTGCGGCAATCCGAGCGCCGTTTCCGGCGCCATCCCCGTGAGCTCCGCGGTCAGTGCCCGGTTCACGGCGCTGTGCGCGATGAGCACAATGGCCCGCGTCGAGTCGTCCGTTTGGATGCTTTGCAGCGCGTCACGCGCACGCGCGCCGACGGCACGGAAGCTCTCTCCCCCCGGCGCGGGGGTGTCAAACAGGTCTTTTCCGCGTTTTCTGTATTCCTCCGGCCAGCGGGCATGGATCACATCAAACGGGAGGCCGTCCCATTCGCCCATGTCGATCTCCGCCAGACCGGGCAGAACCTGTGCCTCTGCCTGCACGTGCGACGCGGTCTCCTGACAGCGTGCAAGCGGGCTTGTATAGATGGCCGTTCGGGGCAACAGATCTATGTAGCGCGCCGTCTCCGCCGCCTGCCTCTCACCCTCCGCCGAGAGCGGAAGGTCCAGTTGGCCCAGGCAGATGCTCTTCCCGTCCGGAAAAGCAGGCTCGCCGTGGCGAATCAGGTAGAGCGCGCGCATTTTGTTTCCCTCACATAGCCAAGCATCTTCGCATAATCCTCCGGCGTGTCGGCATCAAGCAGAATTCCCGCATCGTCGGTCTCCACAAGCGTGAGCGTGCCGAGGGACGCCATCGCACCCGCGAGGCCACCCTCCCCCGCATAGGCAAGAATGTCCGGAATCAGGCCGGCGCGAAGCGCAACCGGATGTCCCTTTTTCCCGCCGCAGGACGGACAGCACATGTCCTCCTCCCGCGCAAGCAGCAGCCGGACAGTCGCCTCGGAGAAAACCGGCGCATCGCCGGGCAAAATCAGAACGCGGTCCGCCCTGTCCCGCAACGCAGAAAGCCCGAGCTTGATGGAATCGAGCATCTGGCTTTCGGCATAATCGGGGTTATGCACCGTCTCCACGGGCAGATCGGAAAGATGCGCCGCAATCTGCGCCGCGCCGCGGCCCGTGACCACGACCAGCGGCTCCACGCCCACACGCAGCAGGGTGTTCACGCCGCGCCGGATCAGCGTTTCTCCGTCCAGATCAAGCAGAGGCTTGAATGCCCCCATCCGGGAGGACAGACCCGCCGCCGCAACCACCGCGCCAATACGCATTTCGACTTCTCCTCAGCATACAATCATACAGGATGATACTATATCAAAACGCGCAAAAAATCAAGTCCCGCCGCCATCTCTTTGCCGGAAATCTCCGGAAAAATCCGAAAAAGACAGGGCAAATTCTTTGCCCTGTCTTTTTCATAAATCTATTCGATTGGAACGCTCAGAACATGATCTGCCAGGGCAGACGGGTGGATTCCGACGCCTTGATGCCGAACTGTTCCTCGTTGAGCTTGTCGATGGCGTTGCTCAGAGACGCATACACGCCCGGATAGACGGAGCCGGGGCCGCCCTGCGCGATGCAGGGGATGAAGGACTTGACGCCGCACTCGCCGCACATCTTGCGCACAACAGCTTCGCAGTTCTCGTCCGTCCAGCCCTCAAAGTCCACGGCGCGGTTTTCGATGCCGCCCATGAACGCGATCTTATCGCCGTACTTCTTGATCAGCTCCGGCAGATTGTTGGTGGCCATGCAGCCCTGCCAGACGTCAATGCCCATCTCGATCATGGAGGGCACGAGCGTTGCGGCGTAGCTGTCGGAATGGTGGATGATGAGCTCCACGCCGTGATCGTGGTAGTAGCCGTAAATCTGCTTGTAGGCATCCAGGAAGAAGTCATCAAACATGGCCGGGCTCATAAAGGTGCTGTCAATCCCGCCCCAGTCATCATGGTGAAGGATGGCATCCGGATGCAGGTTGGCGCAGATCCCCTCCGCCAGCTCCATCTCCCAGTCGGTCAGATACTTGATCATGTCGTGCATCTCATCCTCATTGATGAGGTAATAGGTCAGCACGCGGGAGATCTCGCACAGGTTGTGGGACTGCTCAAACAGGCCGGGCGCGATGAAAGCGGCCTTGTAAACCTGCTCGCCGTCCACTGCATCGTACTGCGCCTTGAACTGATCCCACATCTCCTGCGGGAACTTCAGCGGCGGCGCTTTGACAAAGTCTCTCCAGCGCTCGATGTCCTTGACAACGATCTTGTCCGGAGTATGGACGGGGAACGCGCCGGGCACATCCGCGGGGAAGGTGTTGGTGACGCCCCAGTTGTCCACAACGTTCTCCTGCCCGCGCATCGGGCGTTTGCGGGCGACCGCGGCGGGGTGCATCATGATATACACCGCCTCATACTGGTTGACGAAGCGATCCGGGTTTCCGCCGCGGACGGCCTCTCTCATGTTCTGCTTGGGTGTTAACATTGATTTTTCCTCCATTTCATGGACGGAAACGCAGCCTGGCAGCTCCCGTTCCCGGATGTTCTGTATGGCTTGCTATTGCGGAATAGACCCGCTTTGCTTCTCGGAATAATCCTCCGGCGTCAATCCCCGCCCGGAGGCAAATGCACACGGCGCGCGCCGCTTTAATGGATGATCGCCGGCAGACCGTAGCTTTCCATCAGCGCCCGATAGCGCTCCATCGTCTCGTCGGAGGGGCTTTCCAGCGTCATGGGGATGGGATCGTACATCTGCATCCGCTCGTATTTGGCAGAGCCGAAGTGGTGGAAGGGCAGAAGCTGCACAACCGTCACAGCATCGCCCAGCTCCACGCAGAACTCCGCCACACGGCGGATATTCTCCTCCGAATCGTTGTAGGTCGGGATCACCGGCACGCGGATCTGCATCTTGCCGCCGCTGCGCGCAATAAAGCGCGCGTTCTCGTGGATCAGTTCATTGGGCACACCCGTGATGCGCTCGTGCTCCGCGCTGTCCATGTGCTTGAGGTCGTACAAAAACAGGTCGGTATAGGGCAGCACGCGCCGGATCGCCTCCTGCGGCACAAAGCCCGTTGTGTCCACGGCGGTGTGAACCCCCTCGCCGTGCACGACCTTCAGCAGCGCCTCGGTGAAGTCAATCTGACTCAGCGGCTCGCCGCCGGAGACCGTCACGCCGCCGTCGGAGCCGGAGAAATAGGCATAGTCCGCGCGGAGGATATCCGCCACCTCGTCAACTGTGTAGTCCTTTCCGCAGAGGCTCAGCGCCTCGGGGAAGCACACCTGCGTGCAGGCTGCGCACTGCAGGCAGCGATCCCGATGCCAGACGGCTTTATGCAGCACGGATTTGTCTGCGGGATTCACTTCCTCTTTCCCCTGCTCGACCGCCTGTGCTGGGCAGACGCGCAGGCACTCCCCGCACAGCTCCGTGCCGATGCAGCGCGTTGCCGTGTAGCTCATCTGCGTAAGGAAGGACTGGGACTCCGGGCTGTGGCACCAGGGGCAGCGCAGCGGGCAGCCCTTGAGGAACACCGTTGTGCGGATGCCCGGGCCATCATGCACGGAAAAGCCCTGAATATCGTAGATTTTTCCTTTGATCTGGCTTTGTTCGCTCATATCGCGTCAGCCTTTCGAATGAATTAAATGCGGTTCTCGTTGCGGGCGATGATGTCATCCTGCAGGTCACGGCCAAGCTCCACGAAATAGGCGGAGTAGCCCGCGATGCGGACGACCAGATCACGGTACTGTTCCGGATCGGCCTGCGCCGCGCGCAGCGTGTCGGTGTCCACAACGTTGTACTGCACTTCCATGCCGCCGTTGGCGAAGTATGCCTTGGTCATGTCACGCAGCTTGGCAATACCCTCGTCGTTGCTCAGAACGGACGGATGCATACGCAGATTGAGCGCAATGCCGCCGAGGAACTTCGTGTGATCGTAGCAGTTGGAGCTGTTGAAGACCTGAATGGGGCCCTTCTTGTCGCGGCTCTGCGCAGGAGAGGCAGCGTCCGCGATCGCATCCGGATACTTGCGCCCGTCGGGCGTGGCCCAGGTGTAATGTCCCTGCACGATATGGTCGGCAGAGCCGTAAAGACCGGCCTTGTAGACCTTGGATCGGGTGCTGTAAAGCTGCTTGCAGATTCTGTAGTACATATCCACGCACCACGCCATCTCCTCATCCACATAGGGATCGTTGTTGCCGAAGTGCGGCACTTCCTTGAGGATGCGCTGGCGGAGCAGCTCATGCCCCTCCCAGTTGGCCATGTAGGCGTCATACAGCTCGCGCGTGGTGCAGATCTTCTTGTCGAAGCACATGTACTTGATGGTGGCCAGGGAGTCTGCCAGCGTGGCAAGACCCGTGGCCGTGCCGCCGAAGGAGTTATACTTCGCGCCGCCCGCCGTGCAGTCCTTACCGCTTTCCATGCAGCCCTCGATGGACATGGACAGCAGCGGTTCCGGAGCAAAGAAGGGTCCGAGCGACTCGGCATAGTTGTTGATGGAGATGTACAGGCGCATCAGATAGGTGCCCATCTTCTCCACCGCGGCACGCACTTCCTCGATGGAGTTCATCTCATAGAGATAGCCGGTGTGCATGCTGGCCTGAACGCCGTTGAGCGGGTTGAGGCCGTCGTTCATCGCCATATCGAAGATGGCCGCCCAGTAGAGCGTGGCGTGCGGCGGATAGGCGCCGTTGGGCATCGGATAGTCGTTGCCGCTGCCGACGATCTCCTGGCAGCCGATGCAGCCGTAGTTACGGGCATCCTCGAGGCTGTAGCCCACCTCGTTCATCATGCAGGGGATGACCACATCGTCGTTATAATACAGCGGCAGGCCGCCCACCATCTTGGAGGTTGCAATGGCGCATTCCCACAGCTTGTCGGGCGTGCCCTTGTGGGTGCGGAAAACCAGCGTCGGGTCGTGCATCTTCAGGCGGCCGACCGTTTCGAACACCATGTAGGTAACCGGGTTGGAGGCATCCTCGCCCGTGATCGGATCGACGCCGCCGATGGTGGTGTTCTGATAAGTATTGCCGACGCCGGTGACGTCCACCAGCTTGGGCATGCCCGCGCCGTAATAGCAGTTGAGCTTCAGGAAGAACGCGTCCACGAGCTCCTGCGCCTGCTCCATGGTGAGCTTGCCCTCTTCCAGATCCTTTTTCAGGTAGGGCCAGGTATACTGGTCGAAACGGCCAATGGCGGGGCCGGGGATTTTTTCAAAGATCTGCAGCAGCACCTGATAGAGCATAACGCCCTGCAGCGCCTCCCAGAAATCACGCGCCGGATTCTCGGCAAGCCAGGCAAGGCCGCCTGCCATCTTCTCCAGCTCGGCTTTGCGGCCCGGCTCGGTGCAGGCAGCGGCCATCTCTTCGCACTTTGCCGCATAGCGTCTGGCCAGGAGGGACGCACCGTCACAGGTGATGACAACCGCAGTATAGAACATGTACTTGTTCACATCGTCGCCCATGAGGTTGCCGCGATGCTCGTCAATCCAATCCTGCGCCTGCTTGCGGATGGCACCGTAGCCCATGTTGATGATCTTCGGATAGCCGCAGATGATGTGGCCCGCCGGCAGACCGAACAGGCTCATGCCGCCCTTGGGGACATACTGGCTGATTTCCAGCGCAGCCAGCTCTTCATAGCCCTCCGGCTTCCAGGCGTCGATCATCGTGCCCATCTTGCGCTCTTTCCAGTAGGGCATGATGGAGCTGAGGTACTCGTGGTCTTCCTTGCTGATGCAGTATTTGATGCCATCGGCGGGGGGGTTGTAATAAATGCCGTCGCGCAGTTCCCAACCCCGGTTGACAACGTCATCCACAACCCAGTCCGTGTTGCCCCACTCGGGGAAGCCGGGGCTGCTGAAGAAATGGGGACCCTTGTTGCCCACGATGAGCTCCGTGTCCTCCACCAGAATGGTCATCTGCTCGCACAGGTCATAAAGCAGGCGTGCACGCTTGATCATGGGAGGAACATGCTCGTTTCTCTTGTTGCTTTCCGTGACGATCCGCGCACGTTCGGAGTCGTAACGCACGATTCGCTCGCGGATAATCTCGCGCATACGCAGGATGCGCTCAGTTGCCGGGCTGAACTGATACATACAGATTGCTCCTTTTAGTTTATTTTATAAAAATCAATCTACTTTCTTCCGCGGAAGCATACGGCCTCAGTTTAAGAAAAAACCGCATCTTATTCCATTTGTATATTTTACGACAAACGAAAAACCGTGTCAACAATCGCTTTCCTCTTTCCTGACATTTCAGCACCCCGAAAGCCGTTTTTACCCACTTAGGGCAACAAAACAGTTGATTTGCAGCGGGAATGAAAGTAAAATGAAATCACAAGTATAGTAACCGGTGGAGGTGCTTTAGACAAATGCTTCGAGTGACAAAAACAGAGACCGGTATGGTCAGGGGTTTTCCGGGAACGGATGCACGCATCACGGTGTTCAAGGGCATTCCCTTTGCCGCCGATCCCTCCGGGGAAAACCGCTGGCGTGCCCCGCAGCCCGCTGCAAGCTGGGAGGGCGTGCGCGATTGCTATGACTTCGCGCCGATCACCATGCAGGGCATCCCCGGCGCGAATCCCGACGCCTTTTATTCAAAGGAATGGCACGTTGACCCCGAAATTCCCATGGCGGAGGACGGCAGTCTGGCCGTGAACATCTGGACTCCGGCAAAGTCCGCGGACGAGAAGCTGCCCGTCATGGTGTGGATTTTCGGCGGCGGTCTGCAGGAGGGCTATTGCTGCGAAATGGAGTTTAACGGCGAGCGCATCGCGCACCGCGGCGTTGTGCTGGTGACGGTTGCATACCGCCTCAACGTCTTCGGCTTCCTCGCGCATCCCGAGCTGACAGCCGAGGCGCCCGACGCGCCCTGCAACTTTGGCTTCCTCGATCAGAAAGCGGCCATCGAATGGGTCGGCCGCAATATTGCCAACTTCGGCGGCGATCCCGACAACATCACAATCTTCGGCCAGTCCTCCGGCGGCGTGAGCGTCTTTACGCAGATGTGCTCCGAGCAGACGAAGGGGCTGTTCCACAAGGCCATCGTGATGTCCGCCGCCGGCGGCAGCGTGCTGCCCGTATATCCCCAGACGGTTTTCAGCCACAACCGTGAGCTGAAGGAGGCCGAGGAAATCGGCGTGCGCTTCTTCCGGGAATATCTCGGCGTGGAAACGCTGGCGGAAGCGCGTGCGCTGCCCGCGGAATTTGTCCGCGACAAGGCGCTGGAGGTGCGCGGCTGGTTCTCCAGCGTTGTCGACCACAAGTTCCTCACCAAGGAGATTGAGGCCTATCTGCTCGCCAACGAAGTGCACGATGTGCCGCTGATGGTCGGCTGGACGGGCGACGAGATGCTGCTCGGCCCGCAGGAGAACACGGCGGAAGCTTTGGAGGAATATGCCCGCAGCAAGATGCGCGACCGGGCGGAGGAATACGCTGCGCTGGTCAGACAGGCTGCCGGCGAGAGCGGAGACTTCGTCAAAGCCGCCGTGGTCAATCCCAATGAAACCGCTGCGCGGAATGTGGCGGGAATTTTCAACGAGCAGGGCCGCAAGGTCTATATCTACAACTTTGACCCCGAAATTCCGGGTGACAACGCCGGCGCGTTCCACTCCAGCGACCTCTGGTTCTGCTTTGAGACGCTGATGAAATGCTGGCGCCCCTTCGACGGGCATCACTACGATCTTGCGCGGAAGATGTGCAACTACTGGACGAACTTCGCCAAGACCGGCGATCCGAACGGTCCGGACGCCGACGGCACGCCCATGCCGACCTGGGAGGCATACACGCCCGAAAATCCGCGCTGCATGGAATTCTTCGACGAGATCGCCATGCAGAGGCAGCCGCTGAGCCCCGTGAATGAATACATCATCAAAGCCAATCGCGAAGCATACAGGGAAATGTATCAGAAATAAGGAGGACGCAAGCATGTTAAGACAAACCGTAACCGAAAACGGCGCCGTTCGCGGTTTCCCGGGAACCGACGCGCGCATCACCGTCTACAAGGGCATCCCCTTTGCCGCCCCGCCCGTGGGCGAAAACCGCTGGAAAGCGCCGCAGCCCGCCGAGAACTGGGAGGGCGTGCGCGAGTGCTATGAATTCGGCCCGATCACGATGCAGGCAGTGCCCGGCATCAACCCCGATGCCTTCTACGCCAAGGAATGGCACGTTGATCCCGAGGTTCCCATGAGTGAGGACGGCCTTTACCTCAACGTCTGGACACCCGCCAAGCGCACGGACGAAAAGCTGCCCGTTATGGTATGGTTCTTTGGCGGCGGCTTCCGCGAGGGCTACGCCTGGGAGATGGAGTTTGACGGCGAGCGCATTGCGCACCGCGGCGTCATTCTGGTATCCGTTGCCTATCGCGTCAATGTTTTCGGCTTCCTGGCGCATCCGGAGCTGACGGCCGAGGCGCCCGACGCCCCCTGCAACTTCGGCATGCTTGACCAGCTCGCCGGTCTGAAATGGGTGGAGCGCAACATCGCAAACTTCGGCGGCGACCCCGAGAACATCACCATCTTCGGCCAGTCCGCCGGCGGCGGCAGCGTGTGGAACCACCTTGCCTCTCCCCTTTCCAGAGGCCATTTCCAGAAGGCGATCGTGGAATCCGCGGGCGGCTGCGCCATCAAGTATCCCGAAAGCCGCAGAATGGCGCTTGACATGAAGGACGCGGAGGCGCGCGGCGCGAAGTTCCTGGAAGAGTGGCTCGGCGTGAAGACCATTGCCGAGGCGCGCAAGCTCGATGCAAAGTTCATCGAGGAGCAGTGCCTCGCTTCCGGCATCATGTTCACCCCCTATGTCGACGGCAAGTTCCTGGTCGCGCCCCACGACGACTGCGTCAAGAACAATATGCTCGCCCCCGTCCCGCTTATGACGGGCAACACGACGGATGAATTCATCGTGATGCCGCCCTCTGATGACGAGACCGAGGTCAAGGCCTGGGTCGAGAAGAACTTCGGCGACAAGGCGGAGGAATATCTCGCCATCTGCAAGGAAGAGGCGGAGGCCAAGGGCATCAGCCTGCAGAAGGCCTGCAGCGTCGGCGGTTTTGAATACGGTGCGCGCGTCGCGCTGGGCTATCTTGCCGAGCAGGGCAGAGATCTGCACTACTATGTCTTCGGGCCGACGATTCCCGGCGACAACGCGGGCGCGTTCCACTCCAGCGACCTCTGGTTTGAGTTTGAGACGCTCATGAAGAGCTGGCGTCCCTTTGACGGACATCATTTCGACCTCGCGCGGAAGATGTGCAACTACTGGACGAACTTCGCCAAGACCGGCGATCCCAACGGGCTGGATGCCGACGGCACGCCCATGCCCACCTGGGAGCCCTACACCACGGAGAGCAGATTCCCGATCTTCTTCGGCGACGAAGTCTACATGAAGACGCAGGCGCCGAGCAAAAAGGAAGAGTTCCTGCTCGAGATCAACAAGTAAAACAGCATAACGGATATAAGAAAACCAGCTCCGGGCGGAAATCCGCCCGGAGCTGGTTTATTTTGAAGATTGCAAGCCGCCCCATCAGGCATCTGCGCTGTTTTTCGCCGTCAGGCAGCTGCGCTGTTTCCTTTTTCTCAGATCTTGTACCGGATCACGTTCCAGGACTTCGGCGGCAGAACGGAAACGCTGTTTTCCGTCTCACCCGGCGTGGGGAAGACCTTTTCTTCATCCGCCGTGTTGATATCCGTCACATGCTCACCCGTGACCACAATATGCTCGATGAGGGAAGCGTTTTCCAGCTCCACACGCAGCGGCAGCGCGTTTTCCAGATCGCGGTTGACCGCAAAGACAACCACTTCGCCCCGCTCGGCGTTGTGCACAGCGGCCGTTTCGATATAGGGCACCTGCGCGTGGTCTCCCGCGGCATAGCTGCCGCAGTCGCACTTCACATCCAGCGCGACGCCGTGACCGTACTGCAGCGCGTGGAGATAGGGATAATAGATCGTCTGCCGCCAGACGCGCCCGCCGTTTTCCGTCATGATCGGCGCGATCACGTTCACAAGCTGGGCAAGGCAGCCGATCTTCACGCGGTCAGCGTTTTTCATCAGCGTCATCAGCAGGCAGCCCACCACCAGCGCATCCTCCAGATTGTAAACATCCTCAAGCTGCGGCGGCGCGATGCTCCACTTGGGAATTTCCTTGTCCTGCTCGTTGGAGTGGAACCAGACGTTCCACTCGTCAAAGGAGAGCATCATCTTTCTCTCCTGGCCAAGCTCCGCCTGGATGCGGTCGCAGATCGCGGCGACCTGCTTGATGAAAGCATCCATGTCGAGGGAGCAGGCAAGGAATTTTGCAGTGTCGTTGTCGGGATTGCCGTAATAGCTGTGCAGAGAGAGGTAGTCCACCACGTCATAGCACTCGCGCAGCACGGTTTCCTCCCATGTGCCGAAGGTAGGCATGTTCGCGTGGGAGCTGCCGCAGGCCACCAGCTCGATGCTGTCGTCCGTCCACTTCATCATCTTGGCGGCTTCCCGTGCCGCGCGGGCATACTCCCGCGCGTCCTTGTGGCAGATCTGCCACTCGCCGTCCATTTCGTTGCCAAGGCACCAGAGCTTGACGCCGAAGGGCTCCTCAAAGCCGTTCCTGCGGCGCATCTCGGCAAAATGCGTATCCAGTGTGCCGTTGCAGTATTCCACCAGATCGCGCGCCTCCTCCGGGCCGCGCGTGCCGAGGTTGACCGCCATCATCAGCTCCGCGCCGACCTTGCGCGTCCATTTCTGGAACTCGTCAACGCCCACCTCGTTGGTCTCGATGGTCTGCCAGGCCAGTTCCATGCGGCGGGGACGCTTTGCCTTGTCGCCCGTGCCGTCCTCCCAGCGATAGCCGGAAACGAAGTTGCCGCCCGGATAGCGGATCACGGGCACGCCCAGCTCCCGCACCAGCGCGGCCGTGTCGCCCCGGAAACCGTCCTCATCCGCGGTGGGGTGCGTCGGCTCATAGACGCCGCCGTACACCGCGCGCCCCAGATGCTCAACAAAGGAGCCGTAGAGCCGGTCGTCAATCTCCGAAATCGCTTTGTTCAGATCAATATGCAAAACATTTTCCATCCGTTTGGTTCCGCCTTTCCCTGTTTCTCTTTATGCTGATGCCGATATTATATCGAATGCACGGAAAAATGCAATGGATATGCTGCTTTTTACGTCGGAAGTCGCGGCTACTGCGCTTCTCCGACGTTTGTCCAGTCAACGTAGCCGAGGATGAACGCATCCTCCTGCGCAAACCAGCGGACGCTCACCTTGCCGTAGCAGTTGCCCTCGATCGTATAGACAATCTTCTTCCCTAAATTTTCCGGGTCGTCGTTGACGCAGAGCACCGCGCCGACATGATCTGCCGCGCCGTCACCCTCCCAGTCAAAGAAGATCAGATCGCCGGGATCCGGCAGTCTGTCCCCGGAAGCATACCAGCGCCCCTCGCCCTCAAAATGGCGTTTTCCGGCTTCGACGCCGGCAAAAGCATAGGCGGAAGCGTCCACCTGCGCCATGCCCCAGGAGACAAAGCAGGCGCACCAGGGCGTCGCCGCATCCCAGCCCTCGGGAAAGCTGCCGCCGCAGTACCACTGGGAAAAATACATATCGCTGCCGAGAATTTTCCCTTTGCTGCCGTACTGCGCGGCAAGTGCGCAGAGAAAGTCCACCCGCTTTTCAGCCGCCGTGACGTCCTCCGGCAGCTCGGGCTGCGTCGGAAGCAGCTGCTCCGCCTCCGGCGCCGGGACCGCCGTACCCTCGCCGAGCGTCTCCCTGACCTGTGTGCGGCAAAAGACAGAGCTTGTCAGAACGCGTCCGCCCGTATGGATGTGCAGCGTGAGCAGATCTCCCTCCATGCCGACGGAGGCAGCGCGCACGCCGGAAAGGAGCACGGCGTCCGGATTCGTGCCGTCGCCCGTCCGCAGCTCCTGCGCAGAGGCAACATAGGTGAGCAGCGGCGAGAAAGCGCCCTGCGCTTCCGTGCCGACACTCCAGCCGGTATAGCTCTGCTCAATCCGGTTGATCTTCCCGCTGCTGCACAGGTCTTCGACCGTCCGCACCAGAATTCGGGCATTTTGCTGCTCCTGCGAAGTGTCCACCGCTGCGTTTTCAACCCGCACGCCCGTGAAAAGCAGCGTCATGGCCGCTGCCGTAACAATCGCGCAGCAGAGTATAACGACCAGGAGCTCCACCAGCGTGAAGCCGGCTTTTCTTTTCACGGTGAACACCTCCTTAAGCGATTTACTCATAAAACGTCGCGCGCCGCCGCGCAAGCCGGGCATGGGGCATTCCGCCGCGGGCGCATTTCCCGTCACACGGCCTCAATCGCATGGACTTCGTAGGCATCATATCGTGCAAACACGATCTGTCCGTCGTGCACGGAAAAGACGATCTCCGCCGTGATCTGCATCTCCCCGCTCGTTGCGATAAGCGAAACACGGTATTCTCCGCCGCGCGCCGTCACGGTTTCGACTTCCAATGCAGCATCGGGATAGTGGCTACGCGCATATTCCCGCGCGATGTTTCCAATCTCCTCCGACGCATCCGCAGCGCCGATGGGCAGCGTCAAGCCGTCCAGATGCGTCTGCATCCGCTCGATCATCCCCGCGGCCTCATACTTTTCGCGCGTGCGTGCCTCCGCCGCGCGCTGCGCCGTGATATTGCGCACGGCAACCGTGCCCGCCGTTGCCGCCAGCGCTGCCAGCAGAACGATCACAATGAGCACATAAATCAGGACGTAGCCGTCCTCCCGCCGCTTCATGGCGTGACCTCCGCATAGGAAGCGTGCACATAGGTGTCGATCACGGCGCTGCCATAGCGCACGCTGACCGGACAGGCCTCCCCAAGACGCAGGCCGGAAACGGAGATTTGCAGCGGGCTGTCCAGCTCATGCCCCAGCGCGCGCAGCCCCGCAGCGGTGTCGGCGGTCACGGCATCGCTCGGGTCGCGGAAGGTGATAATGCCCGCGCTTTCCTGATATTCCACTGTCACGCCCGCAGACAGCAGCACCTCGGCCGCTGCGGAAGCAACGAGCCAGTCCTGCATATCCCGCGCCGCCTTTTGGTTCACCCGATGCGCCGTGACAAGATTGATGCACACCGGCACGGCGACGAGGCCGAGAATCGTGATGGCCGCCACGACCTCAATGAGGGAAAAGCCCTGTCTCCCCTTTTTGACGCTTCTCATGAGGCCGCCTCCTGCCCGGAGATGTTCCCCGCGTCCGTATCCTGCACAAAGATGTTCTCCTTGCCCGTATCGGGCGCGGAGATCTCCGGCGCCCTGTACTCCAGCAGCTCCGACTGCATCAGATAGCACAAAAGCGTCAGGCTGCCGGAAACGATGTTTTTCTCCGCGTTATACTGCATTGTGCAATAGCGGATCGAAGTCACGCGGGAGTCCGAGGCCAGATATTGAATCATGTCCTTGAATCCCTGATAATCCGTCTCGTAATTGACCGTCAGGGTCAGGCCGCACAGCGCCGAGCCGTCGCTGAACGAGCGCAGCGGCGTCACCTCGCCGAAAGAGAAGTCGATCTCCGTTCCGAAAAGCTGTTCCAGATAGAGCACATACAGAATCTGATCCTCTTCCCGGAGCTCTGTGGGGAAATGCGCATAGAGCGCCCGGCGGCTCTCTTCAATCTGCGCTTCGGCCTGCGGAAGCTTTTCCCGTACACCGGCATAGCGCCGGTTTTCCTCGATTGTGCGCTCCTGCGCGGCGATGAGCGCCCCGGTCTTCTGCACGCCCTGTTCATATTTCGTCTTTTCCGCGCTGTACACGCCAAGCCGGAGCACGGCAGCGGCAATCAGCAGCAGCGCTGCCAGCATAACTTTCCAGTATTTTCTCATTCCGCCGCCTCCAGCTTCTCCACCGTCGTGGTCCGATCGAGGTTTCGGCGCGTCAGCTCGGCGTCCATAAGGCTCTGCTTATAGCCGAGCGCTGCGGCAAAGAAGATGCGCGTGTCGGGATGCGTCTCCTGCGGCGCCGGGTTCTGCGTGCCCGTGCCGCCATGATTGCCGCCCGTCACAAGCTGCTGCAAAAGGTCGCGGATCGTGCTGTCCGTCGGAGCCTGTCCGCCGGATTCAATCATATCCTCCAGCCATTCCTTGAATTCCTCGTCGGGATCCTTTCCGGATTCGACTTCCTCCCGCAGCTTCTCCCGGATTGCCTCCAACGCGGCTTTCCGAACGCCGTCGAAGAGCAGGTTCGCAAGCTCCCCGTCCACCGTTTCTTTCATCTCGCCGGAAATGAGGTCAGAAAGCAGACTGTCCTTTTCGAAAACGGGCGCAAAACTCCCGTCGGCAAGCTCCATTTCTTCGGCAAGACAGTATCTGTACCGTGCAGCGAGGGAATCATGGCTTTGGATGAACGTTTCCACCGCGTCCAGCCGCCTTTCGGAGAGCATTCTGACGGGCGCACCGTCCTCGTCAAAGACGATTTCTCCGTTCTCATCGCGCTGGGGCTCCGTCGTCAGAAGCCGGACAAAATTCGGAAGGGCTGCCCGCGCTTCTTCCGGGTCGCTGCCCGTGACCGCATTAAATAACAGCTTATTTTCAATCAGGTCAGTATAAATGTCCATCGGCAGGCTCGCATCGCCGTCCATCCACTTGCAATCCTCCAGCAGCTGACGGAAACGGTACAGGGCAATCTCGTCCTCCTGCAGCACAGCCGTCAAAGCGGCCTGCCGCTGCGCAGGCAATGCGTCCGTGAGGGCTTCTTCGATTCCGGGAATTTCCGGCATCACGGTGTAGAAGTCCTCGATTTCGCATCGGTCATCGGCCGGCAGACTGCCAAAAATCTCCAGAATTTCCGCCTCCGTCATGGTGCCGCTGTCCAGCGCCGCCTGCACCAGCTCTTCATGGCTCACCCCGCCGTCCTCTTTCTGCGCCTGCAGATAGAGCTTGAGCAGCGCATCCCCTTCGGCGCTGCCCTTTTCGGGCGGCGCCTCGTATCCGGCATCGGCCTGCTGCTTTGCCGCCAGAGAGGGCAGCATGGAGGGCCCAGTCGCCTCCGAGGGGCCGACGGACAGATCGGAGACCGCAATCAGCTCGGCATATTCCAGATTTCGCAGCGCCGCGATGAGATAGGCGGCGTCCTCCTTGCTCCCGCAGGCGAACTGCACGCCCATACCCTCCTCCGCAATGCCGAGCGTGACAACGCTGCTGTCAAGCGGCATGACCCGCTCCAGCTCATCGAGCATCTGCACAAGGTTGTCGTTATAGGTGTGGACAGCGGCAAGGAGGTTTTCCCGGTCCCGCACATAGGCATCGTACAGCTCGGAATAATTCCGATACGCCTGTGCATTCCCCTGACTCTCCGCCGCCTGCAGCATCATTGCACGCTGCTGCGTCTCCAGCGCCCGGAGCTCACCGTCATAAACGCTTTTGGCGCCGGAAACGGAGACCATCGCTGCCGCCAGCAGCGCAGCGGCGGCGAGCAGGAGCAGATATTGCCACAGCTGCGAGACAAGCCGGCGGCCTCTGGCCGATAAGCGGTCAAGCTCCGGATTGCCGAAATCGATGCGCATTTTGGCCGCACCGAGGCACATACACCACCGCGAATCGACCGGGCTGCGCCAGCATTGCATATCCGCAGAGAAAGTCTCGGACAGACGGGCAAGATAATCCCCGTCGCCCGCAACGGAACCGCAGACCATATAGGAAAACGCGCTGCTGCGATTGTCGTCCAGACTGCGGAAATATTCCTGCACCATCTGCGCCTCGCGCAGCTCATCCCCGTCGCTCCCGCGCAGAAGCACACGCTGCAGCGCAACCTGTCCGCCCTGCACGAAGGTCATCACAAGATGCTCCTCCTCGCCGGAGATATAAACTTCCGTATCCGTGGTGAGAGAGGCACGGGCGTGCACATTCTCCGCAAGGTGCGCGCCGGCCCGGACGGGCTTGCGCGCGGAATGCGCGCTTTTTCGGTTCTGCGCGGCGTCGGCATAGCTGCCTCCCACGGCGGCAGCCACGCTGCACGCGCAGAAATCTATGCCGGCTACGGACAGCGAACAGGCGTTGGCCAGCGTATAGTAGGGCGCAATGAGAGAATTCGGCACCGCCCACATCTGCACGGCGAGCTGCGCCACGCCCTGCGCGAGCGTCCTCTCACCGATCAGCGTCCAGACAAGATGGTAATCCGGCGACTTGACCGGAAAATAGATGTCCATATTCGCGCGGAGCATCTTTTCCAGCGCACGCTCGTTCATCGGTGGCACCAGCGCCGTTTCCGAAACGATCCGCGTGGTCTGAACCGTGAAAACCACCTTGCGTATTCTCCTGTAATCCGGGTCTGCCAGCACAGCCGACAGCAGCTCCCGCAGCGGCTCCGGCTTGAGGATGCAGCCGTCCTCCACCGCGCCGGAGGCGTCGGAATGGTCTTGCGGGACTGGAGCTGCGGCCTGGCCGCACCCAATGTCGTCTGCGCAAGACGGATATTGTCACGGTCAATCTGCACGACAAGCGCACGGCCGGACAGCTTCTGTTTGCTCATAGACTTGCTCCTTACCGAGGGTTTGCATTCCTTTGCCGGCCTCGGGCCGGGCAAAAGAATGCGTTATATTCGGATGATTCCGCCGTCGCCGACGGTCAGATGAAAAGGGAGAGATATGCCGGGATGATGCGCGCCCCGAAGAGCGCCGAAATCCAGATGCCCGCGGCGAGATAGGGGCCGAAAGCGAGCTTCCTGCCCGCGCCGAAGCGCATACGGATCAGGTGGATGATGCAGCCGAGCAGGCTGCCCACGAGGGTGGCCAGCAATATATGCGGCCAGCCGAGCAGCAATCCGGCCGCCGCCATCAGCTTCACATCGCCGAGACCCAGCCCCCGCCCTCCGGTCACAAGCCAGAGCAGCAGGAAAAC
Source organism: Oscillospiraceae bacterium (assembly GCA_017522015.1). Taxonomy (GTDB): domain Bacteria; phylum Bacillota; class Clostridia; order Oscillospirales; family Oscillospiraceae; genus SIG483. The sequence continues at coordinate 62,181 of JAFXAW010000017.1, forward strand.
GAGGCTGACGCTGCACATACCGATGAGGTAGACTTTCCAGTTTTGAAGATCCGTAAAGAGCCGGATCAGCCCCAGCACGAAGATTGCAATATTCAGCCCCTCCGGGATTTCAAAAGTTTTCCAGTCAATAAAGGCCAGCACCAGAAGGACGGAAAACAGCACACAGTACAGCCCCGTGCGCAGCAAATCGCCGCGCAGGAGCAACGCCGTTACCAGCCATGCTGCGCCGTTGAGCCCCTCAACAAACGGATACTGCGCGGACAAAGGCGCTTTACAGGCGCGGCATTTTCCGCGCTGCAGCAGGAAGCTCAGAATCGGGATCAGCTCATACCATTTCAGCCGATGCCCACAGCGCATACAGTGCGACGGCGTGCTCACAAATTCCTCGCCCCGGGGCACACGGAAAATCAGCACATTGAGAAAGCTGCCCACGCATAGCCCCAGAAGCGTCAGCAGGATATACGGAAAGACCCGGAACATTGTGTCTGTCCTTTCTGAATGAAAATACCCCTTCCTCCGGCTTTCGCTGCGCCGGAGGAAGGGGTGGATTTATGCCTGCAGATTACTTGGCAAGCGTCCACGCGCCATCTTCCATGGTCGCGGTCGTCCAGTCGGCAGTGAATTCAATATCATCACCAACGAGCTGTTCAAACAGCGGATCTGTAACCGCTGCACCGTTGACCGTGACCGAATATGGATCTCTGGTCACCACGATCTTTTCAACCGTCTCTCCGTTTCCGGCCGCGACGGCAGCCGCCGCGGTGGCAATAGAGGCGAGCGTCTGATAATCGGCGGCCTCATTCGCCTTTCTGATGTAGCCGGTGTAGGTCGGGATTGCCACGGCGGCAAGAATTGCAAGAATAACGATCACCACGATCAGCTCAACGAGCGTAAAACCTGCGCGCCTGCTTCTCTTCTTCATTGGACGTGTACCTTTCCTCTCTCTTGTTCTTTTCTTTTTTTATCTGCATTTCCGCAGCAACGGTATCATCCCGCAGGCGCGGAAACGGACAAACACATTTTATTGCAGATACTGGTCGTAGGCCTTTGTCATGCTCAGCATGGGCAGGAAGATGGAAAACACAATCAGCACAACGAAAACGGTCATAATCAGGATCGTGATCGGTTCCATCAGCGCCATCAGCCGCTTGGTCGCCGCCTCGACCTCTTCGTCGTAGAAATCCGCCGCCTTGGCGAGCATCCCCACCAGATCGCCGCTCTCTTCCCCGACACCGACGAGGTTGACCACCATCGCCGGAAAGCGGCGCACTTCGCGCAGACTTGTCGCAAGCGGCCAGCCCTGCGTAATCATGCCACGCATTGCATGCACAGCCTCCCGGAACAGGATGTTGTTCATGCTGCCCGCGGTCAGCTCCAGCGCCTGCGGAAGCGTGAGTCCCGAGCCGAGCAGCAGGGACAGCGTCCGGCAGAAAACCGCCGAGGCGCTGCGCACCGTCAGCCTGCCAAGCACGGGCAGCCTGCACGCAAGCCAGCCATAGAAGCGACTGCCCTTATCCGTCCTGCCAAGCAGCACGCCGAAAACGATCAGCCCAAGCAGCACAATCACGACCAGCCACCACCACTGCATGAACCAGCCGCTGAAATTCACAACGCCCTGCGTCAGCTTCGGCAGCTGCGTGCCCATCTCGGCAAAGGACTTCGTGAACGCGGGGATAATCTTCGTCATCATCACGATGAGCACAACGATCATCACAAAAAGCAGGATGCAGGGATAAATCATCACGCGGCCGACCGCGGAGCGGCTCTTTTTGACCTTCTCGTAGTACAGCTCCATCTGGCGGAAGGATTCCTCCAGATTGCCGGATTCCTCCCCGGCTGCAACCATGTTGACCATTATGTTGTTGAAAATACGCGGATGGCTCCGCATGGACGCGGCCAGCGGGAGGCCCTTTTCGATGCTTGTCTGCGCCTCGCGCAGGGCAGCGCGGAGCTTTTTGTTCTCCGTCTGCTGCGTGAGCATACCCAGCACCGCCGAAACCGGCACGCCCGCGCGCAGGATGGAAACAAACTGGCGGCACATAACCGCCATATCCTTCGGTTTTGGATTGCCGAGAAACGGGATGTCAAGCTCCCGGCTGAGGATGCTTTGTTCCCGGATGTCCAGGACGGTATAGCCGGTTTTTCGCAGCGAGGCCTTCGCCGTTTCGAGGGAGGAGGCCTCAACGGTCTCCCGGACTTTCTTTCCGGTCACGGTCATCGCCGTGTATTCATACACAGGCATCCGCTCAGCCCTCCGCGTTTACATTCTGCTGATGTATATTCTCCACGCTGATGCGTTGAAGCTCGCTGATGGAGGTGGTGCCCTCCAGCACCAGTTCGCGCGCACTCTCGTGCATGGTCTTCATCCCTTCCCGGATGGCGAGTGTGCGGATCTCGTCTGTCGTGGCATGATGCGCAATAAGTGCGCGCAGCGTTGGCGTGATCTCCATAACCTCATACACGCCGATACGGTCATAATAGCCCGTGCCGTCACAGCGCTGGCATCCCACCGGCTCGCCGATATGCACGCTTTCCCACCGCTCCGCCGGCAGGCCGAGATATTCGGCCTCATGGCGCAGGACGGGCCGCAGCCTTTTGCAGTTCGGGCAGAGGCAGCGCACGAGGCGCTGGGCGATGATGCCCACAGTCGCATCCGCGATCAGATAGCTCTCCACGCCCATATCGAGCAGCCGTGTGACGCTGGAGGCCGTGTCGTTCGTGTGCAGCGTGCTCATCACAAGATGTCCGGTGATGGAGGCCTGCACCGCGATGGATGCGGTCTCCCCGTCGCGGATTTCACCGATCATAATGATGTCCGGATCCTGACGCAGAATGGAACGCAGGGCGTTGGCAAAGGTCATGTTGGCCTTCGGGTTGACCTGCACCTGATTGATGCCCTCGATGTTTGCCTCAACCGGATCCTCGATGGTGACAATGTTCACCTCGTCGCTGTTGAGCTCGCTCAGCGCGGTATACATCGTGGTCGATTTTCCCGAGCCCGTCGGCCCCGTGACCAGCACGATGCCGTTTGGAATTTTCAAAATGCGCTCAAACTTTTCAAGCTGCTCTCCCCGCAGGCCCAGGGCCCGCTTGCTTCGGGTGAGCGCCTTTTTCTGCGCAAGACGGAGCACGCACTTTTCGCCGTAGACCGTGGGCAGCGTGGAGACACGCACCTCATATTCGTTTCCATCCATCACGATGGGGAAACGGCCGTCCTGAGGCGTTCTTTTTTCGGATATATCCAGCCCGCTGATGATCTTGATGCGGGCAACAATGGCGGGGAGCAAAAGCAGGTCGTAGGTCATCACCGGATGCAGCACACCGTCCACACGGAAACGCACACGCACGCAGTCGGAGCCCGCCTCAATATGAATATCCGAAGCGCGCCGGTGCACCGCCTGTTCGATCAGAGATTTGACAAGCACAACAACAGGAGAGGCATTGATGCTCTCCTGCATGAGCTGTTCTTCAACCGTCCTGTCGGCTTCGCCGGTCTGTGTATAAAGCGCGGCGGCCTCCTGCATCTCCTCCGTGCCGTAGCAGCGGTCGATGGCAAGCAGAATGTCCGTCGCCGTGGCCAGAAAGGGCTTGACACGGCATTTTCCGGCGGCTGCGACAATGTCCCGCCCCTTCATGTTTGTCGGGTCGTTGATCGCAACGCAGACCGTCCGGCTGTCCGCCTCGTCAAAGGCAAAGGGGATGATAAGATTTGCCCGCAACAGCTCGGGGCGCACAAGCAGGCGCACGTCCATCGGGATGGGGCTCTCATAGAGCCGGATCTGCGGGATGCCGGAGGCGTAAGAGAGCGCTTCAATCAGCTTTTCCTCTGACACGATGCCGCGCTCAATGAGAAGTTCCCGCACCGGCCGCCGGGTTTCCTGATGCTCCTGCAGCAGCGCATCCGTCTGCTCCCGGGACAAAAGCCCCTGATCCGCCAGAAAACGAAGCAGCTTCTCGTTCACGGCACCACACCCCCCTCTTAAGCCTTACAAGCAGAGATTATACCACAACACCTGCTCCTTGTATAGATATATAATCGAATATATTGTGGTTAGCAGCGAACATTTTCAGTTTTCCTTTCATGCAAAAAAGACCCCTGTGCAGGGTTTCCCTCTGCACAGGGGTCTTTTTATCTGTTTATCCGTTTTTCCGGAGCGGTTTTGCTTAATACATGCCGCCCATGTCGGGAGCCGCCGGGGCGGGCGCGGGGTTCTTCTCCGGCAGGTCGGTCACGAGGGACTCGGTGGTCAGCACCATGGAGGCCACGGAAGCGGCATTCTCCAGCGCGCTGCGGCAGACCTTGGTCGGATCCACAATGCCCATAGCGATCATATCGCCATACTTCTCCTTGGCCGCATCGAAGCCGTAGTTGGCCTTCTTGCTGCTCTTGACGTTGTTGAGGATGACAGCGCCTTCCAGACCGGCGTTGGCCGCGATCTGACGGATGGGGGCTTCCAGCGCGCGCGCCACGATCTGCGCACCCGTTCTCTCGTCGCCGCTCAGCTCGGCAGCAATCTTGTCCGCAGCTCTGGAGGCCACGACATAAGCGGTGCCGCCGCCGGCCACGATGCCTTCCTCGACAGCAGCGCGGGTAGCGTTGAGCGCGTCCTCAATGCGCAGCTTCTTCTCGCGCATCTCAGCCTCGGTCGCTGCGCCGACCTTGATGACGGCAACGCCGCCGGCCAGCTTGGCCAGACGCTCGTTGAGCTTCTCGCGGTCATAGTCGGAAGTGGTGGTCTCGATCTGGCTCTTGACCTGATGCACACGGTCAGCGATCGCCTGCGCGGTGCCGGCGCCGTCGACAATGATGGTGTTCTCCTTGTTCACCTTGACCTGGCGGGCACGGCCGAGAACGCTCACGTCGGCGTCCTTGAGCTCCATGCCGAGGTCGCTGGAGACGACCTGCGCACCGGTGATCACGGCGATGTCCTGCAGCATTTCCTTGCGGCGGTCACCGAAGCCGGGGGCCTTGACGCAGACGCAGGTGAAGGTGCCGCGCAGCTTGTTGAGGATGATGGTGGCAAGCGCCTCGCCCTCGACGTCCTCTGCGATGATAACCAGCTTGCGGCCGGCCTGCACGATGCCCTCGAGCAGCGGCAGGATATCCTGGATGTTGGAGATCTTCTTATCGGTAACGAGGATCATGGCGTCGTCAATGACGGCTTCCATCTTCTCGCTGTCGGTGACCATGTAGGGAGTGATATAGCCACGGTCGAACTGCATGCCCTCGACGACCTCGCTGTAGGTCTCGGCGGTCTTGGAATCCTCAACGGTAATCACACCGTTCTGGGAAACCTTCTCCATCGCCTCGGCCAGCAGAGCGCCGATCACTTCGTCGCCGGAGGAAATGGCGCCGACGCGGGTGATATCCTGCGTGCCGGAAACGGGCTGGCTGATGCCGCGGATGGCTTCCAGCGCAGCGTTGGCAGCCTTCTGGATGCCGCGCTTCATGATCATGGGGTTGGCGCCGGCCGCGACGTTCTTCAGACCCTCAGCGATCATGTTCTGCGCGAGCAGCGTGGCAGAGGTGGTGCCGTCACCGGCGATGTCGTTGGTCTTGGTGGAGACTTCCTTGATGAGACGTGCGCCCATGTTCTCAAAGGGATCGTCCAGCTCGATTTCCTTGGCGATGGTCACACCGTCGTTGGTGATGAGGGGGGAGCCGAACTTCTTGTCCAGAACGACGTTGCGGCCCTTGGGTCCGAGGGTGATCTTCACGGTATCGGCAAGCTGATTGACGCCGCGCTCAAGCGCTCTGCGTGCATCCTCGCCGTAAATAATCTGCTTTGCCATGTTATTTTACCTCCAAATAATTTCAGTTTCCCGCTTGGGAAGCTCAGTCCACGATCGCCAGAATGTCGCTCTGACGCACAATATTGTATTCCTCGCCGTCGATTTTCACGGTGGTGCCGGCGTACTTACCGGTGATGACCTTATCTCCGGCCTTGACTTCCATCTTCACTTCATTGCCATCCACGATGCCGCCGGGGCCGGCGACGATCACGGTGTAGATCTCCGGCTTTTCCTGCGCGGCAGAGGACAGAATAATTCCGCTCTTGGTCTTCTCCTCGGCTTCAAACTGCTTGAGCACCACGCGGTCTGCCAAAGGCTTCAGTGTCATAAATGTATTCCTCCTAAATTAGTATAAACATTCAAGCCGTTAGCACTCTTTTGCCTTGAGTGCTAACGACTATATGATAAACTAAGTATACCCATTCTGCAAGGCGGAAATATGGGGTTTTTCCCGTATTTTCCGAAAAATATCAGTTTTTCCTTAATTTAGCTCTTGTTCTGCCGCTGTAATCTCTGATTATCTCTTGATTTCTTCGAATTCCTTGCTCTCGTTTTTAAAATATGCCATTTTCGCCGGAAAGATAAAGTTCAGGCCCCGGGGCACTACGGTCATCTCCAGCGTGCTGTCGCGCATCGCCTCGCCGTCCACGTTCACCAGCAGCTCCTCCGGCGCTTCAATGCGGATGCTCTGCACGCGCACATAGTCGCACAGCTTTGACAGCTCGCGGAATCTTCCCTTGGCATAGCGGCCGACGAGCTTGGCAAAAGCCAGGCGGGAAACGCCTTTGACCACGAGAATATCCAGCAGGCCGTCGTCCACCTGGGCATCGGGCATGGGGTTAAAAACGCCGCCATAGCTGGTACCGTTGCAAACGCAGATGAGGGTCTTATCCCCCTCGAAAACCTGTTCGTTTACAATGGCGCGGATAGGACGTTTGATGCCCTTGATCAGCTCCACCACCGTGGAGATCACATAGCCCGCCGCGCCGCCAATGACCGGGATCTTGCTGTATTTATGCACATTGCAGCCGATGCGCGCATCAATGCCGACAGAGCAGATGTTCACGCTGTAACGATCGCCGATGCGGATGACGTCGATGGCGCGCTCCTCGCCGCGCAGCAGCTCCTCCAGCGCGAAGAAACGCTCGCGCTCCTCGCCGAAAGCCTTGATAAAGTCGTTGCCCGTTCCGCAGGGAAAATGTGTCACCGCAACGTTCGGCTTCTCCGCCGCGCCGCAGACGCACTCGTTAAGCGTGCCGTCCCCACCGCAGGCATAGACGCGCAGCGCAGCGTGTTTTTGGGCTTCTTCCTCAATTTTCCGGATCGCGTCCAGCGGTGCTTCGGTCTGGTATATCTCAAAATCCGCATTCGCATCCCAGTTCAGAACCGCCTGAGAAATCCGGTCGCTGAGCTCCGCAGTATGTTTTCCGTCACCCGCCGCCGGATTGACAATAAACAAATGCCGCATCGTTTTCATCCCCATCTGTGTATTCGGGCTTCCCCGTTTCAGACCTTCTCGTATATATGCAGGTCGCACTTCATCATGCCGTTATACAGCTTGCGTTTTTTGTCCGCCACCGCGCCGAAGCTCCGCTCAAATTCCGTATGCGAGGAGATCAGATAGAGCTTCCAGTTCTCCCGGCCGCGCAATGCGGCACCGAAATCCCGATAGAGCTCGGCCGAAGCCTGCTTTTCCATCAAACGCTCGCCGTAGGGCGGATTCGTCACGATCACGCCGCGCTCCGTCTCCCGCGAAAATTCCCGCGCATCCGCAACCGAGAACTCGATCAGCTCCGCCACGCCCGCGCGCGAGGCGTTCTGCTTTGCCACGGCAACGGCCTTGGGGTCAATGTCCGAAGCGAAGATGTGATACTCGCCGTCAAACTCCTTTTCCCGCGCCACTTCCCGCGCCGCACGCCAGACTTTAGCCGGAACCGCCGGCCACTTTTCCGCGGCAAAACTGCGTCCCGCGCCGGGCGCGCGGTTTTTGGCCGCGAGCGCCGCCTCGATGGCGATCGTGCCGCTGCCGCAGAACGGATCGCAGAAGTCTCCCTTCCCGCGATATCGGGCAAGGTTCACCATCCCCGCTGCAAGCGTCTCACGCAGCGGCGCTGCCACGCTCTCCGGGCGGTAGCCGCGCTTGAAAAGCGGCGCGCCGCTGGTGTCCAGATACAGCGTCGCCTCGTCTTTCATGATGGAAAATTGAATCTGATAAAGGGACCCCGTCTCCGGCAGCCAATCCACGCCGTATTGCGCGCCCAAGCGGGCGGCAACCGCCTTTTTGATGATTCGCTGGCAGTCCGGAATCGAGTGCAGGGCGCTGCCCAGACTGTAACCCTTGACAGGGAAGACGCCCTCGCGCGGGATAAACCGCTCCCACGGCAGGGCGCGCGTCCCCTCAAAAAGGGCGTCAAAGCTCTCCGCGCGGAAGCTGCCAAGCTCCAGAAGCACACGCTCGCCGCAGCGCAGGGAGATATTCGCCGTTGCCATCGACGCAGCGTTGCCGTCAAAGCGCACGCGCCCGTTGTCCGCGCGCACCTCCGCCATGCCCATGCGCCGCAGCTCGTCCGCGACGAGACCCTCCAGTCCGAAAAGGCAGGGGACGCAAAAAGTCACACTCATGCTGTTTCCTCCGCGGCTTCCGTGACAAAGCAGTGCCACTCCTCCTCGCACCGGTGCTCCAGAATGCGAAGTCCGTTCTTCTCCAAAGCGGCAGCAACCTCCGCCTCGCGCCCGTCAATGATGCCGGAGCAGACGAACTTTGCGCCTTTGGCCATAAACTGCCGCACGAAGCCGGCAAGCGGGATGATTACATCCGAAACGATATTCGCCAGCACAAGACCGTAGCCCTCGCCAAGTCTCCGGCGCAGGCCCATGTCCGAAAGCAGGTCTCCCGCATAGATCACGAAGCGCTCACCGGAAAAACCGTTGAGCAGCGCGTTTGCGTTCGCCACATCCGGCGCTTTGGGATCCACATCGCAGCCGACGACAGCCTCCGCCCCGAACAGCAGCGCGGCGATTCCGAGAATGCCGCTGCCGCAGCCGAGGTCGAGCGCACGCATCCCGGGATGGGCAAGCTCGCTCACCGCCTGCAGGCACATCCGCGTTGTGGCGTGCGAGCCGGTTCCGAAGATCAGGCCGGGATCGAGCCGCAGCGCCTTGCGTCCGTTTTCGGGATAATCCTCCCACTCCGGCACAACGGCGAGCTTCTCCCCGATCTCGATGGGCTTATAGTATTCGCGCCAGTTGTTCTCCCAGTCGCTGTCCTCCACAAAGGTGATCTCCGGGTCAAAGCCGGCAGTGCGCACGGCCTGCAGCAGCGCGTGGCCGTCGGCATCGTCCGAGAGATAGAACTTCACGCGGGAGACGCCGGAATAGCGCGCGGCGAGCTCCTCATCCACATAGTCCCAGTATTGTTTGTTGTTCTCCAGAAAATGACGGAAGTCCTGTTCGTCCTCGACGACCATGCCGCCGACGCCCAGTTCCTCCAGCTGCAAGCACAGCAGCTCCGCATCCCCGACCGCGGGGACAGACGCTTCAATCCAACGCATTTTTCTCTCCGTTTCCGGCTTCTTCCGCCCTGTTGAAAAGGGGCGAAAATAGCCGTTGCTTTTTCGTTTTTTGTACTATATAATGAATCACGAACATTCGCGGGGGAATCTCTTTTTCCGCGTCAAAACTGTATTTGGAGGCACAGCATGAAACGCATCAAAACTCTGGTCTACGGCATCCTGGCCGGCTTCTGCATCTCCTTGGGCGGCGCCATTTTCCTGTCCCTGGATAACAAGATTGTCGGCACGCTGCTGTTCACGGTCGGCCTGTTCACCATCGTCACACAGGGCTTCAACCTCTTCACGGGCAAGGTCTGCTACGTCTTTGAGAAGGACGGCAGCTATGCGCTCGACCTCGTGTTCATCTGGCTCGGCAACCTCATCGGCTGCCTGATCTTCGGCAGCCTGCTGCTCTGCACGCGCGTCGGCGCGGGTCTCTCGGAAAAGGCCGCCGGAATCGTGGCCACCAAGCTGGGTGACGGACTTCTGAGCATCTTCCTTCTGTCCGTGTTCTGCAACATACTGATCTTCATCGCCGTGGACGGCTTCAACAACGGCAAGCATGAGCTCGGCAAGTACCTCGCCCTCTTCTTCGGCATCATGGTCTTCATCCTCTGCGGATTCGAGCACTGCGTGGCCAACATGTTCTACTTCACCGTCGCGAAGGCGTGGAGCGGCAAGGCCATCCTCTACCTCATCGTGATGACGCTCGGCAACTCCGTCGGCGGCGTGATTTTCCCGCTCATCCGCATGGCCTGCAACCGCAAGAAAGAGGAAGTCGCGGCACAATAAGCCACTTTATTCTTCCGTTGCCCCATAGTCGCGGCACATATCTGCCGTGACGCCGCGGTTGCGGATCATGCGCGAAAGGAATTCGCCCGCCGGGCGAAGCTTGCGCGCACCGGTCTCCGGATCAATCGCCACAAGGCCGGGCAGCGCTCCGTTCGGGCCGATCGCAGCACCGTCTGCAAAGGGCAGCGCGTGCCAGCGCTCCACCGGCAGCCCCGCTCCGCTGAGGGCGCGGACAATTTCATAAATTCGCTGAGGGCTCGGTGCCGAAAGGCCCGGGCCTTCCGTGATAAATATGGGCTTTCGCAGCATGGCGCTGCGGGTCGCCGCGCAGTAGAGCAGCTCGTTTGCATCCGGCTCCCGGAGCGCGACGGGACTTCCCGCATGCACAGAGGGCAGCGAATAGCAGCACAGATCGTGAAAATCGCAGTATACGCCCTTCTTTACGTGCAGATAGTTCGGCAGCGGGTAGGGAAATTTTCCGCAGGTCATCGCTTCGCCCATTGCAATCTGAAACAGCTTGTCCACCGTCCCGGTCTCGACCAGACCCAGGGGCGTTTTATTTTTGGTACGCAGCATGCGCATATGGATCGACGCGCCCACGCGCGTTCCGTGCAGGCCGAATTCGTCCCGCAGCTCATGAATCAGCTTGTAGCCTGCGATGTGCGCGGCAGCAAGTCCGCCCATCGTCTGGCGCGTCCGGTACAGGGATTTCACCCCCGGCGGCCACATGCCGCTGTACCAGCCGTTCCAGGCATATAGATTCGGCTGCCCGACAGGGACATAATCCTCGACAAGATGTCCCACCGTGCGCACAATCTTCTCCACATAGTGCAGAAAAAAGTTCACATTGTCCGCTTTTCCCCAGCCGCCAAGCTTCTGAAACCAGACGGGGTCACAGCATTCCTGCAGCACCAGCGTAACACGCACACCCATCGCCCGCAGATACAGGATCTCCTCCCGCACATGCGCGATGGCCTCGTCGTCAAACCAGTCCTGCTCCGGCTGGATACGCGCCCAGTCAAGGACAAAGCGGCAGCACTCAAGACCCATGCCGTGCAGCAGCGCATCGTCCTCCCGCCACTTTTCCCAGTGATCTGCCAGCCGGAAGGCATCCGTCTCCCGCACGCGGCGCTGCGCAGCCCAGTCCCCCCAGGGATGCCCCGGTGTGACACCGTCACTGCAAACGCCGCCAAGCGTGCTGCCCAGCAGCATGCCGCGCTTGAGATCGAATTCCTCCAAACTGTTTTCCCCTCTTTCCGCGGGTTTCGGCGCAAAAAACGCGTCTTTGCCAACCGTTTGCCCAGCATTTTATCATATATGCCACGCAATTTGAAGCACAAACTGTAAACTTTTTCAAATCGTTTTTCCGCGCTGCGGTTTTACTTGAAATCGCAGGCGGCTTGCTTTATATTTCTTATAAAAGGAGTGGATCTGTTATGGTCAAAACGGCGATCCTTGTTTCCGGCGGAGGCATGAATTTGCAGGCAATTCTTGACGCACATCTCTTCGGGGATCTCCCGAACTGCGAGCTTACGGCTGTCATCTCCGTCAACCCGGATGCCTACGCGCTTGAACGGGCGCGCATGGCCAAGGTTCCCAGCTATGTGGTGGATGCAGGCATCTTTCCCAACAAATACAGCTTCTGCCGCGCGCTGCTGGAGAAGCTGCAGGATCTGAACATCGAGCTCGTGGTGCTTGCCGGCTTCCCGTATATTCTGGACGTGAATTTCGTCAACACCTTCAGCGGACGCATCATCAACACCCATCCGTCCCTCTTCCCCGCCTTCTGCGGGGAGGGCTTCTACGGTCTGCAGGTGCACCGCGCAGTGCTCGCGAGCGGCATCAAGCTCTCGGGCGCGACCGCATACTTTGTCACGCGGGAACTCTGCGCCGGCCCCATCATCCTGCAAAAAGGCGTCGACGTTCTGGAGGACGACACGCCCGCGACCTTGCAGCGCCGCATCATGGAGGAAGCCGAGTGGGAGATTTTGCCGAAGGCCATCAAGCTTTACTGTCAGGGACAGCTCACTGTTGAGGGGCAGGTCGTGCACATCGCCCCCGCTGAATAGCGCAAGGGCACCCCATCCATTTCTGAAGGAGCATACACATGATATTTGACGCCGGAAAATGCGATATCGCCGTCATCGGCGCGGGACACGCGGGCATTGAGGCCGCGCTGGCCGCCGCACGCCTTGGGCTGGACACCATCTGCTTTTCCGTCAGCCTGGACGCGATCGGCAACATGCCCTGCAACCCCGCCATCGGCGGCACGGGTAAGGGGCATCTTGTGCGCGAGATTGACGCGCTCGGCGGCGAGATGGCACGCGCGGCGGACGCGGCCTGCATCCAGTATCGGATGCTCAACCGCGGCAAAGGGCCGGCGGTGCATTCTTTGCGCGCGCAGGCCGACCGGCGGCGGTATCAGGAAATTATGAAATACACGCTGGAATCGCAGGAGAATCTGCGCATCCGGCAGGCAGAGGTCACCGAGATCGGCACGGACGCCGAGGGCAAGGTCGCTTTTGTGCGCACGGGAACCGGCGCGACTTACGCCTGCCGCGCCGCCATCATCGCCACCGGCACACACCTGGCGGGCCGCACCATCGTGGGCGAGGTGCTGCGCGAATCCGGCCCGGACGGGCTTCCTGCGGCGACGGCGCTTTCAGACAGTCTGCGCGCGCTGGGTCTCTCCCTGCGCCGCTTCAAAACCGGCACGCCGCCGCGCATCAACGCGCGGAGCGTGGACTTTTCCAAAATGGAGCTGCAGCCCGGCGACGAGGACATGGAGCCCTTCTCCTTCCGCACGGAGGAGACGCCGGTAAACCGCGCCGTCTGCTACCTCACCTATACCAACGCGGAAACGCACCGCATCATCCGCGAAAATCTGCATCGCTCACCCCTGTTTTCCGGCGTGATAGAGGGCACGGGGCCGCGGTACTGCCCGTCCATCGAAGACAAGGTCGTCCGCTTTGCCGACAAGGCGCGCCACCAGCTCTTCGTCGAGCCGATGGGGCTGAACACGCTGGAGCTCTATGTGCAGGGCTTCTCCTCCTCCATGCCGGAGGATGTGCAGCTTCAAATGCTGCACACCATCGCCGGGCTGGAGCACGCGGAGATGACGCGTCCGGCCTACGCCATCGAATACGACTGCGTCGACCCGACGGAGCTGCTGCCGACTCTGGAATGCAAAAACGTGCCCGGTCTCTACGGCGCCGGGCAGTTCAACGGTTCCTCCGGCTACGAGGAGGCCGCTGCACAGGGACTCGTGGCCGGCATCAATGCAGCGCTGAAGCTGCTGGGGCGCGAAGCGCTCATCCTGCGCCGTTCGGACGGCTACATCGGCACGCTCATCGACGATCTGGTCACCAAGGGCACAAACGAGCCCTACCGCATGATGACCTCCCGCACGGAATACCGTCTCCTGCTGCGGCAGGACAATGCCGACCAGCGCCTTTGCGCCATCGGCGCGCGCGTGGGGCTTGTCAGCGCCGAGGAGCTTCGGCGCGTGGAGGAAAAATATGCGCTTGTGGACGCGGAGATCGAGCGGCTGGAGCACACCCATCTGCCGCCGAGCGCGCAGCTGGCGGCGTTTCTTACAGCGCACGGCACGGAGCCGACAAGCTCCGGCGTCTCCCTCGCCGATCTGCTGCGCCGTCCGCAGCTTAGCTATGCCGCGCTGGCCGAGATCGACCCCGCGCGTCCCGCGCTGCACCGAGCCGTCACGGAGCAGGTGCAGATTTCGCTCAAATACGCGGGCTACATCAAGCGGCAGCTCCGGCAGGCAGAGGAATACGCCCGCATGGAGAACCGCCGCATCCCACCGGACACGGATTATTCGGACATTCCCGGCGTCCGGCTGGAGGCACGGCAAAAGCTCGCAAAAATCCAACCGGCCAATTTCGGGCAGGCCAGCCGCATTTCCGGCGTCAGCCCGGCGGACATTGCCGCGCTGATGGTCTGGCTGGACAAGCCGAAAAACACAAGGACATAAGGGATTGCGGATGCAAAAGATTGTACTTGGGCTTTCGGGCGGCGTGGACAGCGCCGTTTCCGCAGCTCTGCTGAAAAAAGAATATGAGGTGCACGGGCTGTATCTGGACATCGGACAGCCGGAGGGCAGAGCGGAGGCGGAGGCCGCCGCACAGGCGCTCGGCGTTCCGCTGACCGTGATGGATATCCGCGCGGAGCTGGAGGAGAAGGTCTGCGCGCCCTTTGCCGAAAGCTATCTGCGCGGCGAGACGCCAAACCCCTGCATCCTCTGCAACCCGACGGTGAAATTCCGCGCGCTGTGCGCGCACGCCGACGCCATCGGCGCGGAAAAAATCGCCACCGGACACTATGTGCGCACGGAAAACGGCGCGCTCTACCGCGCCCCGAGCGCAAACGACCAGAGCTATATGCTCTGCCGCCTGCTGCGGTCACAGGCCGAGCGCCTTGTCGCGCCGCTCGGGAACATGGAAAAGGCGCAGGTGCGCGCGCTGGCTGCGGAGCTCGGACTTGTCTCGGCGCAAAAGCCGGACAGCATGGAGATCTGCTTCATTCCCGACAAGGATTATATCGGCTGGCTCTCCCGCCGCGGTGCAACACCCGGAAAAGGGGAAGTGCGTTTTCGCGGAGAAGTTGTTGCGCAGCACGAGGGTTTTCACCGCTGGACGGTCGGGCAGCGTCTGCCGGGTCTTTATCAGGAGCGCAAGCTCTATGTGCAGAGCATCCTGCCCGAAGAAAATGCAATCAAAGCGGCGCTTTGGGAGGATCTTTTTGAGACGGAGCTGCGCGTGCGCGACATGAACTGGCTGATCGACACGCCCTGCGCGCCGCTGCGCGCGCGCGTCAAGGTGCGGCATACGAAGTGGGAAATGCCGGAGTGCACCGTCTTCCCCGCGCCGGACGGCAGCGCGCAGATCGTATGCGATGAGCCCGTACGTGCGCCCGCACCGGGGCAGGCCGCCGCGCTCTATGACGGATCTCGCCTCATCGGAGGCGGGATTCTCTGCCGAAAAAATGAAAATTAGGGCTTGAAATACTGTTTTTAATGTGGTAATATGTTCTCCGCATCTGTAATTGTTGATTATTCGAAAGGATTGAAATACATGATTGCCATCACCATTATTCAGCTTATCTCCTGCCTTGTTATAATCGCCATCGTCCTGCTGCAGTCCGGAAAGCGCAGCGGCCTGTCCGGCGCCATCGCCGGCGGCGCGGACACCTTTATGACCAAGACCAAGGCCAAGTCTCTTGACGCCAAGCTCGCCAAGTGGACCAAGTGGGTTGCGCTCGTCTTCGTTCTGCTGACGCTGGTTCTCAACCTCATCTAAGCTACATTCTGCAAACAAATCACAGCCGCGCGGATTTTTCCGCGCGGCTTCTTTTTTTGCAAAAGGACAAAACGACTATATTCTCCCTCTTTCGGCCATACTAAAGCCGGGCGACAGAATCCGAAACCGGCTTGAAATTCTGTTGCTCTGCCTGCGCCGGGGAATCCATCCCCGGACGCTGAAGGAGGAATGATCTTGAACGCGATTCTGATGGCCGGGGGCGAAGGCACCCGGCTCAAAAGCATCTGGCCGGACCAGCCCAAGCCCATGATCCCGCTGCTCGGAAAGCCCGTTATGGAGTACCTGCTCGGCTGGGTGAAGCACAACGGCGTGGGGCACGTACGTGCAACGCTCCGTTACAAGCCCGGAGCGATCACCGAATATTTTGGCGACGGCAGCGCCTTTGGCCTGAATTTGCAATACAGCGTGGAGAGCGCGCCCCTCGGCACCGCCGGCGGCGTGCGCGAATGCGCGGATTTTTACGGAGACAGAGACTTCTATGTGCTCAGCGGCGATGCGGTGTGTGACTACGATCTGCGCGCCCTCGCCGAGTGCCACCGGCGCACAGGCGCAGCCGTCACCATTGCGCTCACGGAGGCGGCGGTGCCCATGGGCTACGGACTCGTGCTGCACGATCAATGGGGCATCGTGCGGCGCTTCATCGAAAAGCCGGACTGGCGCAGGGTCGTTACCGACCGCGTCAACACCGGCGTCTATGTCGTCTCCGCGCGCGCGATGTCCTATGTTCCGCCGAAGCAGCCCTTTGACTTCGCACGGGATCTCTTCCCGCGCCTGCTCGACGCGGGAGAGAAAGTGGTTGCGCTGCCGATGTCCGGCTACTGGTGCGATGTCGGCACGCCGCGCGCTTACTATCGCTGCAATCTCGATGCGCTCGATGGCCGCGTCCGGCTCTACGGCCGGGACGGCAAGCCGCTCGACACGCCCGCCGAGGCGAACACACCCACACCGGCAGCGGAAGAATCGCTACGCGGCGGCTATCGCGTCGAAATCCCCTGCACTTCCCGGGCAAGGCTGATGCGCCTGCTCTCGGAAAAGCTGATGTTTGAGGCGGGCGCGGATTTCTCCGACGGCCTGTCCCTCCCCGGCGCGCACTTTGCCCCCGACCCGGAAAAGGAGGCCGTCGTGCTCGACGCAGCAGACGAAACGCAGCTCTCCAAATGGGAACAGTACGCGCGGAGCCTTGGTGAAGCGGACTGATTTCCCGGCAGCCAAAACGCCATTCCGCAGAAGCTGCGCTTCTCCCGCAAAGCAGCAGAAACCGGCGCCCCTGCATTGGGGCGGGGTTCAAAAAAACAGCAAAAGGCGCCGCTTCAAGCGGCGCCTTTTCTCTTATAATTTCTTCTTGTTAAAAACCGGGAAGCTGAGCGCAAAGCAAACTGCGCTGATTGCCAGCGTGATCAGCAACGCCGGCACAAAATCCCCGGGCTCTGCCAAGCCGTAGACCAGCGAATTTCCGCCCGTCAGATAAACCGGCAGATACTTGCCGCATTTGGGGATCAAGCCGATCAGATAAAACGCCAGCACTGCGCCTCCGCTTCCCAAAAGCACACCGATGTTGGAATTGAAAAGCGTTGAAAAAAGCACCATCAGCGCAACAAGCATCACACCGAACAGCCACCAGCACACTACAGAAAAGAAGAGGTTTTGCGCAGCCGAATTATCCCAAAAGTATTCGTTGGCTCCGAAGGTAATTCCGAAGCACAGCCAATAACAAAGCGTCCAGAGCACAGACAGCACAAGCGCTTTGGCCGCAACAACCTTGAACCGCTCAAGCCCCTTCGTCAAAGACAGAACGAGGGTTCCGGATGAATATTCCTTCGTGAAGATTCTGCTTTCCAGCAGCACAAAAACGATCAGCCCCATCGGCATGTTCTTAAAGAACTGCACCCACGAATCCATCGCGCTGACGCTCGCTTCCGTTACGAACATTCCGCTTTGGGCAAGGGCCTCCTCCATAACTTCCAGCAGCAAGGGCGTAAGCTTTGCCACGGCGGGGTTCATAACGCCGAACAGGAGAAACACAAGGCCGAGGATCAGCAGCTTGCCGGAGCGGAGCTGCTCGGTGCATTCTTTTTTCATAAAAGCAAGCCAGGATCTCATTTTTGCGTCACCTCCACGAACAAAGACTCCAGCGTGGGCTCCATCCGCTCAAACTTCAGCAAGCCGATCTTCTCATCCGAAAGAAAACGCAGCACTTCAAAGGCAGAACGCTCGCCCTCGTGAAACGCCAAATGCTTCCCGCTGCGCTGTTCCATGCCGGGAAACGCCTGCAAAAGCTTCGGCAAATCCGCCTCGCTGTCGATTTCAAGCAAATATTCCTCGCTGCGGTATTTCGTTTTGATCTCCGAGAGTTTCCCGCGGAGCTCCGCCGTGCCGTTATTGAGAAAGGCAACGTCGGTACAGATGCGCTCCACGTCCGAAAGGATATGGGTGGAAAACAGCACCGTTGTCTGCTCTCTGACAGTTAAGAGAATATCCAGTATTTCCTTCCTGCCGACAGGATCGAGGGCCGATGTGGGCTCATCGCAGATCAGCAGCTTCGGGCTGTTAAGCAATGCCTGTGCAATGCCCAGGCGCTGCTTCATGCCTCTTGAAAAACCTTTGATGCGGTGTTTCTCATCCCCGAGTCCCACAAGCTCCAGCAGCTCCTTGCTGCGGGCCTCGCACTCTGCTTTTTTCATGCCGGTGATCTCCCCGCAAAAACGAAGGTATTCCGGCGCGGTCATAAAGGGATAGAACGCCGGCACGTCGGGGAGGTATCCGATATATCGATTGGTGGAAGTCTGTCCGTAAAGAACCTTTTCCCCGCCCACAATCATTTCACCGGAATCTGCTTTCAGAAGCCCCAGTATCGTTTTCATTGTGGTTGTTTTGCCTGCACCGTTTTTGCCAATAAAGCCGTATATGCTATGTTCCGGCACAGTTAAGTTCAGGCCACATAAAACTTCTTTATCACCAAATCGCTTATGCAGATCGGTGATGCGCAGCATATCCATTATTTTGCACCCTCCTTTTCTGCGTATACTTCCACACATAGTCCCTTATGTCCACACTTGGGACAGGTCAGCCGGCGCATTTTGGGTGTGTGGTATGCAAAAAACGTTTCCTTCAATTTGGGTTTGAACACCTCGTGACATTCGGGACAAATATAGGCAACTCGCTTGAAATAATGGATTGAAACAACGATCCCCCACGGCACTGCTACGCAAGCCCAAATCGCGAACAGCCACCAAAGACCGTGTGTGATCCACAAAACAATGGATACCCATTGCAATGCCGTCACGGGAATCCCCGTAAGCACCATGAGCCACCGCATTTTTGAGAGCTTATTTTTGTTTTTCATTACATACGCTATATCACCGATGGATTCAACGGAGAAATTTTTAACCTCTTTCAGCTCCCGCTTAATGGTTTCAACGATACGGAGCTTCTTCTGCTGCTGCTCCAATTCTTCCCGAAGCGTTTGTTCCTGCTGGTCAAGCAGAATGGAAATGACCTTTTCTGGATGCTCCTCGGCAAACAGCTCGCCGATGCTGTTAATGGGAACTCCGGCTTCACGCAGGAAGCAAATAATCCGCATCCGCTTTAGATCATCTTCAGAATAAAGACGGCGCCCTCCCTCGGACAGTTCGCTCGGGACAAGAATATTTCTCGAATCATAATATTGCACCGTTCTGACAGAAACGCCGCAGCGCTTTGCAATTTCCCCCGTTGTATACTTTGACATAGCGTTCACCCCCTTAACGCTGCCCATTTTACATCATTACGCAGCGTAACGAGCAATACCTTCCGCACAGGTTTTTATTTATTATAGCAAAAATTATCTCCTCTGCAAACCCGACGCTTGCCCCGCTGCACAGGCAAGACGTTCCCCACTTCCGCCGGCTTTGTTCAAAACTAAAAAAGACAGCACAGGCGAAACCCATGCTGTCTTTTTGTTTTTCGTGAAGGTCATCCCGCTTGCCGGGAATCGCTTTCCGTTTTTACTTTGCGTATTCGACCGCCTTGGTCTCGCGCAGGAGATGGACTTTGATCTGGCCGGGATAGGTCAGCTCGTTTTCGATCTTCTTGGCGATGTCCCGCGCCAGCAGAACCATCTCGTCCTCGCTGACCTGTTCGGGCTTGACCATGATGCGAATCTCGCGTCCCGCCTGGATGGCGTAGCAGCCGGCGATGCCGGGGAAGCTCTTGGAAACCTCCTCCAGCTTTTCCAGACGCTTGACGTAGTTTTCAATGTTCTCTCTGCGGGCGCCGGGCCGCGCAGCGGAAATGGTATCCGCCGCCTGCACGAGACAGGCGATAACGGTGCGCGCTTCCACGTCGCCGTGGTGCGCCTCAATCGCGTGGATGACATCGGGCGATTCCTTGTACTTCTTGGCAAGCTCGACACCGATGCTGACATGGCTGCCCTCGACCTCATGGTCGATGGACTTGCCGATGTCGTGCAGCAGACCGGCGCGCTTGGCCGTCACCACGTCCACACCGAGCTCTGCTGCAAGCAGGCCGGCGATGTGCGACACCTCGATGGAGTGCGCCAGGACATTCTGCCCATAGCTGGTGCGGTATTTCTGCCGACCCAGCAGCTTGATAAAGTCGGGATGCAGGCCGTGGATGCCGGTTTCGAAGGTGGCACGCTCGCCCTCGGCCTTGATGGTGGCGTTGATTTCCCGCTGCGCCTTTTCCACCATTTCCTCGATGCGGGCGGGATGGATGCGTCCGTCCTGAATCAGCTTTTCCAGCGCCAGCCGCGCGACTTCGCGCCGCACGGGGTCGAAGCTGGAAACGGTGATCGCCTCCGGCGTATCGTCGATGATGAGATCGACGCCGGTGAGCGTTTCGATGCTGCGGATGTTGCGACCCTCGCGGCCGATGATGCGGCCCTTCATCTCGTCGTTGGGGAGAGGTACGACGGAAACGGTCACTTCGCTTGCGTGGTCGGCGGCGCAGCGCTGAATGGCCAGAGCGATGATATGTCTTGCCCGGTCGTCCGCTTCTTCCTTGTACTGCGTCTCGATCTCTTTGACTTTCATGGCCATCTCATGCGTGACTTCGCTGGCCAGATTGTTGATGAGGTAAGCCTTGGCCTCCTCAACCGTGTAGCCGCTGATGCGCTCGAGCATTTCCAGCTGGCCCTTTTTGATCTGCTTGACCTCCTCGACGTGTGCGTCCGCCTCGGCGATCTTTTTCGTGAGGTTTTCGTTCTTCTTTTCCAGAGAATCCATCTTCCGGTCGAGATTCTCTTCCTTCTGCTGCAGGCGGCGCTCCTGCTTGGAGAGCTCTGCGCGGCGCTCCTTAACCTCCCGCTCGTATTCCGAGCGATTTTTGTGTATTTCTTCCTTAGCCTCCAAGAGCACTTCGCGCTTTTTGTTCTCCGCGCTCTTGATTGATTCATTGATGATCCGTTTGGCTTCCTCCTCCGCGCTGGAAATTTCCCGCTCCGCAATGCGCTTTCTCATCGCAAAGCCAACAATATACGCGAGGATGCCTATTACAACAGCGATAATCGCTGTGATCCACCAAGGTAGCATAGTCAGAATACACCTCCATTCTTTGTAAAATTTAGGTGTTTCCTATACGGGGAATAAAACAGCCCCCGTCGCCTGTGTCATATTTGCTGTATGCATTCCAAAAAAGGGGATTTGCGTTCCGACGCTCCGGTTCGCGGCGCCCGCCGTCTCTCCCCGACCGCGAGCTTGCCCCCACAGAATATCATTTATTAATATTACATTGCATCCGGCAGTGTGTCAAGCAAAAATCCTCCGCAAGGCGGTTTTCGACAGCTTTTGATGCATATTTCTTCATTTGACAGAATTCTCCGCCCGGGAAAATTCCTTCGGTTTTTCCGCGCTTTTCCGTGCGCAGCGCAGTGGGTTTTCCGCACCCGTCAAACCGCAGAGCACGACCCATGCTTTTCCCCCGAAAAACAGGAAAAAGCCTCTGACGAAATCCGTCAGAGGCATTTTCTCTCTGCAATTTGCCCTTTTTACAGACCAAACCTCTTGTTGAACTTCTCGACACGGCCGCTGGTGTCGACCAGCTTCTGCTTACCCGTGTAGAAAGGATGACACTTGGAGCAAATCTCAACAGTGATGTCCTTCTTGGTGGATCCGGTCTCAATGACCTCGCCGCAGGCGCAGCGGATCGTGGTGGGCTGATAGTTGGGATGGATGCCTTCCTTCATCTATATTCACCTCTTTCGTGGTTATCTGAAAATCCTTTTGCTAAAGGCGCAGGGTGTATTTTAACACAGCCTTTTCTGTATTGCAAGCTTTTTTTGAAAATCTTTATGCAGCTTTTATTTCTCCGTGAGCGGGACCTCCACACTCTCGCCCGTGAACAGGAACACCAGCACGCAGCGCTTCACCGGTTTTTGCAGCAGCCGCGCCATCGCTTTGGCATAGACGCGAAGCTGCAGCGCGTATTCTTCGGCCCGTGCCTGCAGCGCCTGCGCCCAGACGTGGTCTGTTTTGAAGTCCAGCACCGTCACGCCGTCTTCCTCCACCACGACGCAGTCCACAATCCCCTGCAGCAGAATCTCCTCCCCCGCGCCGCCGGGGAAATAATCCTCCGCGGGCGCGAGCAGCGAAAATCGCTGTTCCCGCAAAACGGTTTTTCCGCCGCGCAGCAGCGCGCCCGTCTCCGAGCGGAAAAAGCGCACAACCGCCGCGCGGTCTATCGCCCCGGCCTCCTCCGTGCGCAGGCGTCCCTGCGCGCAGAGCCGCTCGATCTCCGCCTCGAGGGCAAGCTCGTTTTCACCCTGCTCCGGGTCCATATATTGCAGCAGCCGGTGTGTGGCCGTGCCCTTTTCCGTGGCAGTCAGTTTTCTGCCCTCGCCCAGCTCAGGCTCCCGGAAAACCTGTTCCCGTCCGGGAAGCAGCGTGGCCGCTTCCTCGTCCTCCACGCGCTCCCGCGCGCGGCTTTTGAGCTCCGTCGCCGTAAACTTGACCGGCAGCGTCTCCGCCGCGGCATAGGGATAGCGGTAATCCAGCATCGGTTTTGCGTCGAACGCCTCCGCATCCGGGATGACTTCCTCGCGCAGCGGCGCGTCCGGAGCCGGCGCATTCTCCCCATCCGCGAATTCAATCATAACCGGGCTGTCCTCCGCCAAGAACGCGGAGAGCAGCCAGTCGGCGACCGACTGCGCCGTTTCCAGCACGCAGGCATCGGGTGCGCCCCCGTGCGCCGCGCGGAGCTTTTCCACGGTTTTGCCCGCATCGCGCACGCCACAGGTGATAAACAGCCGCTCCTTCGCGCGCGTCATGGCGACGTAGAGCACGCGCATTTCCTCGCCGAGGCCCTCCAAAAGCAGCTTGCGCGAAACGGCAAGTTGCGCCAGCGTCGGATATTCCACGCCGCGCGAGATGTCCATGCGCCGGAAGCCGAGGCCCAGCTGCGCGTGGATGCTCACCTCCGCGCGGGCATCCTGCTTATTGAACTGTTTGGAGCAGCCGGACAGGAACACAACCGGAAATTCCAGTCCCTTGGATTTATGTATGCTCATCAGATGCACAGCGCCGCCCTGCGCGGGCGCGGCGGGCTCCACGCCCTGTTCGCGCAGCGTGCTCAGATGGTCCACAAAGCCGGAAATCGTTGCGCCGCCGCTTTCCTCAAAGCGCTGCGCGAGCGCAAAGAGCCGCAGCAGATTTTCGCGCTTCGCCGCACCGCCCGGGAGCGCCGCCGCCAGCGCAAGCGCGCCCGTGCGGGCATAAACGCTCCACACGAAGGCGCCGAGCGGCAAGTCCGCAGCATCCTGCCGCAGCGCGGCAAGGGTTTCCAGAAAACGTGCGCACTTTCCGTCCGTCTCCGCCCGCCGGCACAGCGCCGTATAGAAGGACGCCTTCGGCGCCGCGGCGCGCACAGCGGCCAGTTCGTCCGCCGTCATTCCAAAAAGCGCGCTTCGCAGCACGGAGATCAGCGGCAGATCCTGCCGCGGGTTGTCCGCAAGCATGAACAGATGCAGCATGACCACCGACTCCGGCGCGGAGAAGAGATCCACACCCTGTTCGGCATGCACGGGGATGCCCTGCGCCTCCATCGCGCGGCGAAACGCGCCGCCGGAGCTGTTCGGCGAGCGCAAAAGCACGGCGATATCGCCCCACTGCAGCTTCCGTACGCCGCTCTCCGCCGAGACAAGCGTGCCGCCGTCGACGAGCTCGCGGATCTTCCTTGCAACACGCTCTGCCTCGGCTTCCAGCTTATCCGGCTTGTCCGGCCTGTCCTCATCCGCCTCCGGCTCCACCACAAGACACTCCACACCTCCCGCGGCCTCCGCCGGGAAGCTGCCGCCCGGGATGAGCCGCGCCGCCTCGTCGTAATCGATTTCGCCCAGCGCTTTTGACATGATGCGTCCGAAAACGTGGTTGACCGCCTCCAAAACCTCGGGGCGGGAACGGAAATTTTCCTGAAGAAGAATGCGTCTGCCGCCCTCATTGCGGCCAAACTGCTCATATTTGCGCATAAAGATCGTGGGGTCGGCCAGGCGAAAACGGTAGATCGACTGCTTGACGTCACCCACCATAAAGAGGTTTTTGCCCTCCCTGGAAACAGCCGTGAAGATGGCATCCTGCACGGCGTTGACGTCCTGATATTCGTCCACCATGATCTCCGTATAGCGCGCAGCAAGCTCGCGCGCGGCGGCGCTCGGCAGGCCGGTCTTCTCATCGAGCAGGAGCTTCACCGCGTAATGCTCCAGATCGGAAAAATCCAGCAGGGAGAGCCGGCGCTTTTCTGCGGCATAGGCGCGGGAGAAATCCACCGTCAGGCGCAGCAGAGCGCGCGCACCGGGCGCGGCTGCGCGCAGATCGCCCAGCACCTCCCCGCTCGCTGCGGAAATGCGCTCTGCCAGGTTCTCCATGGCCTTTTTGCACAGCTCGCGCTGCGCTTTGACCGTTTTGACGAAGTCCGGATCCTGCGGATTTCGCAGCGCACCGAGCCTCGGAAAGGCGATGGGCAGGCACGTGCGCGCCTCATCCCAGCCCCGCTGCGCGGCGCGGGCGAAGGCATAAAGCGCCTGCACCGTGTCCGCAAGCGACCCACCGTAGGCTTTCATCACATCGGGCTGCTCTGCGGCCTGACGGAGCAGCGTTTCCAGCCGCGCCGCCCAGGCGAGCGCCGATTCCCCCGCGTCCGTCAGCAGCCAGCTGCCCCATACGGTCTGCGCGGCGTCACTGATTTCATCCAGCTCCAGACGGCGCGCGCAGTCCTCCGCCCACTTTTCGGGATAGCTGTGGCCGGACATCTTTTTATAAAGCTCCAGCACAACGCTCTCGAGCTTACTGTCATCCCGCCCCGCGCCGACAGTGTCCGCAAGCGCGCGAAACTCCGCATCCTCCCCGATATGCGCATAGGCCTTTTCCAGCACCCGCGTAAGCACTCGCTGCTGTATGACCGCGCAGCGCGATTCCTCCGCAACGCGGAAATCCGGCGCAAGGCCGAGAAGCTGCGCCTTTTCGCGCAGTATACTTGTGCAGAAGGAATGGATCGTGCCGATCTGCGCGCGGGCGCAGAGGGCAACCTGCCGCCGCAAACGGCGGTCAGCGGGGTTTTCCGCATACAGCTCGCCCAGCCGCCGCGAGATGCGGTCCCGCAGCTCTGCCGCCGCTGCGCGGGTGAATGTGATGATGAGGAAAGAGTCCACATCCTTCGGCTCTTTTTCGTCCGTGACATAGGACATCAGCCGCTCCACAAGCACGCGCGTTTTGCCGCTGCCTGCGCCCGCGGAGACAAGAATCGCTTCGCCGCGCGTCTCGATCGCCGCGCGCTGACTTTCCGTAAGCTTAAGGCTCATGCGTTCTCCTCCTTTCCGCTTGCGCCGAGGCAGCTCCACACTTCCTCCGCTTTGCGCTTTGTCTGCCAGCGCCGACGATCCTTCGTCTCGTCAAAACGGCAGATCTCCCGGTAATCGCACCACTGGCAGGCATTGTCCTGCACGCTGCGAAAGGCGGGGGATGCATCAATGTTGCCGCCGCGCAGCTCCTTTGCCAGCGCAAGCAGCGTCTTTTCAATATGGCCGGCGAGCTTGCCGAGCTGTTCCAGACTCGCGAGGCTCTCCCCCGCCGGCCGGCCGTCCTTGCCGAACTTCACGGGGATGAACTGCGGGCAGTCGCCGTGCTCCATGGCCTCGATCACGGCAGGATCCTGCAAAAGCAATCCGCTGCGGCGCAGCTGCTTTGCCCGCTCTTTTACGATTTCCTCGTCCGAGATGTTCGATTTTGCCCGCACGAGCACATCCCGCGCCGGCATATACATTACGCCCGCGGGCACAATCTCCTGTCCGTAGCGGCGCGCGCCCGTCTTTTCCAGCGTGAAGAGATACAAAAGCATCTGCAAACCCATGCCGTACCAGACGTCGGAGAGGGAAAAGGACTTTTTTCCCGTCTTGTAGTCCACAACGCGCAGATAGAGCTTCCCGTCATGCAGCCAGCCGTCCACACGGTCGGCCACACCCGTGACGGTCACGCTGTTTTCCCCGTCCGTCAACGTGTTGCCGAGCGCGGAGAGATTGAGCTCGAAGTCATAGGGCACAAAGTCGCCCGCCGCGAGCTCGGCAAACATGTCCGCTGCCACCTGACGCACCATATCCGTCAGGCGGCGGAAGAGGTAGACAAAGCGCGCGGACTTGTCGCGGAAATCGTGGAGCACGTCGCGGACATACTGCTCGATATACTTGCGCACCAGCGCGTCGCGCCGCCTGTCATCAAGCTGCGCGATGCCCCCCGTCTCCATCGCCTCACGCGTCACGTGTTCCAGAACAAAATGCATGAATTTGCCCATCTCGGGCGGGTCAAACTCCGCGCGGGCACGTTTTTTCGCCGCCAGACCGTATTTGAGGAAGTAGGCATAGCCACACTGGGCATAGCTCTCCGCCCGCGTGGCGGAAAGGCTTCCCTTTTCGCCGTAGAGGGCGCGGACGCTCCCCTCGGAGAGGCTGCCGCGCGAGACCTCCGCCACATCGTCCAGCTCGCGCAGCCGCGCGCTGTACTGTTCGTTTTCTGCAAAATACGCCCTTGCGGCCGCGCTGCCTGCGCCGGACTTCTCCGCTGCAAGCTCCATCGCGGGCGCGGGCGCTGCCAGCATCACCTGTGCGCGCGAGCTGCTGCGCGGCTCCTTACCCGTCAGCCGCGCCAGCCGTGTGAAGATGACGCTCGGGCGCGTTTCTCCCTCGCCGCCCGCGAGCGGATAGCTCATTGTGAGCGTCTCCGAGGGCAGCGTCAGACAATTATAGATAAGCGCAAGTTCACGGTAGAGTCCGTCGCCGCGCGGCGAGGACAGGCCCAGCCCCTGCATGGCAAGCGCCTCGCGCTCCTCCGCCGTGAGCAGAAGCTCCGGCTTCTCCGGCGCGGGCAGACGATCGTCCGAAGCGCCGAGCACGATCAGATGCTTCAGGTGACGGCGGCGCATGCGGTCCATCTCGCCTGCCGAGACCGTATCCTGCGCGGCGGGAATGGTGCCGATGTCGTACTGCGCGAGCATAGCCAGCAGCAGCGGACCGAACTCCTCCCGCTCCATCGGCATATCCCCGAGCACCGAGGCAAACTGCTCGACCGCCCCGATCAGCAGCTCCCAAAGCTGGGCATATTCCGCGGCGAGCGTGCCGAGGCCGCGCCCGGAGAGCTTTTTTGCACGGTCGGAGAGGGTCTGCGCCAGATCCAGTTCCTTCAAAAACGCAACAAAGGCCTGCGCCTGCGTCCGGGCGGTCTGCGCCGCATCCGAGGCCAGCTCATAGTTTTTCAGCGGCATGCAGAGCTTTCTGCGCAGCGCATCCAGGGCTGCAAGCGTCTGCGCGTCCTCCTCCGTCTCCCGCTCATTGAAGCCCGCCACCGAGAGCGTCCACGGCTCCGGCCTTGTCCAGATGCCGCCGCGCAAATCCCACTGCAGGGCATAGTTCTCCAGCTCGTCAAGCTCCGTGGTCTCCGCGCCGCACAGGCCGGTTTTCAGCCAGGCGAGGACGGCTTTCCCGTCCCAGCCGCCGGAGAGCACCTCGAAAGCGTTTGCAAGCATCAGCGGCAGGGGCTTTTCCGTCACGGCGCTGCGCCGCCCGATATAGAGCGGCACGCCGTAATAGGCAAACACGCTCTCCAGCATCCGGGCATAGCCCGAAAAGCCGCGCACCGCCACGGCAATATCCCGCCAGCGGCATGCGCGCGTGCGCACAAGCTCCAGACAGGTCGCCGCCGCCAGCGCACATTCCGCCATCTCATCGGGCGCTGTAAACAGGCGCACCGCATCCGAGGCATCGTCACAGTGCTCCGGCGTATAGGTGAACAAATGCTGCTCCAAAAAGCTCAGGGCGCTCGCATCCTGCCCGGGCTTCGGCTGCATCTGCTCCACCTGCACGGGCAGTCCCCGCTCCTTTTCCATGGCGATCAGATGCAGTGCCGTTTTGCGCGGCGCGTCAAAGACCTCCGAGCCGTCCGAGAGGCTGTCACAGGTCAGGCAGACCGTAACCGGCACATTTTTGTCCATCAGCGCGGCAATCACGGAAATCTCCTGCGCGGTGAAGTCCGTAAAGCCGTCTATGTAAATATGTCCCCTTGTTCCCACCGTGCTGCGCGGCAAATCCTGTGCCAAAAGCGTCAGGCGGTCGGCGGGGTCTGCGCCGCCCTGCGATGTCACCGCGTCATAGGCCGCGAGGATGAGCGCAAAATCGCGCAGCTTTTCGCCGAGCGCGCCGCCCTCCTTCTCCGCCGCCGCTTCCAGCGCCGCGGCGCTGATCTCCGCGCTTTTGAGTTCCGAGAGCAGGTCAATCAGCGCCGTCAGGTTTTCCGGCCGTCGCTGCGCCGTGCCGTAAACCTTCAGCCGCCCCTCCAGCGCGCGGAGTGCAACCTTCATTGCCAGAAGCCGCCCGCCCTTGTCAAGCAGCATGCGGCGGCAGGACAGTTCCTCCTCCACAAGCGCGGCCAACCGCGTGAAGCTGAGCACCTCGCCGTAAAGACTCAGTCTGTCCCCGCAGACGCGGCAGAGCTCCTTTTCCGCCTCGTGGCTGTATTGCTCCGGAATCAGCAGAAGCTGTCCCGGTGCCGAGTGCGCAACCGCGTCGGCAATCTGACGCATGATGCGCGTTGTTTTTCCGCTGCCCGCGCGGCCCGTGATTATGGTCAGCCCGGCCATCGCTCTGCCCTCCTCTCTTTACGTTTCTTCGTGTGTGTTTCGTATTTCCTCAAATATTGCTTCCCGTTTTCTGCGCTGCTGCGTCAGACGTAGGCTCTTTCCACCGTAATGACGGCATAGCAGTTTTCCAGCTTCTCCTCCACAAGCGCACAGAGCGCAGAGCGCGCCTGTTCGGGCGTGAGTGTCGCGCCGAAGGGCAAAACGAGGTCAAAGATCAGATTTGTATGGCTCGGCCCCTCCACAATGCGGAAATCGTGGATGGTAACACCCTCGCCCAGAGCGCTTGCAAGCGCGGAAACCTGCTCCCGCAGGCGGGTGACGTTCTCGTCGTTCACGGCAATGGGATCCATGTGGATCACGGCATCGCAGTCCAGGCATGCGCCGAGCTCCCGCTCGATGTTATCAATCACGTCGTGCATTTCCAGAATGTCTCCGTCCGCGGGCACCTCCGCGTGCAGAGAAATCATGCGGCGACCCGGACCGTAGTCATGCACGAGCAGATCGTGCACACCGCTGACATGCTCATGGGAGAGCACCAGCTCTTCAATCTCCGCGATGAATTCCGCCTTGGGTGGTTCGCCGAGCAGCGGGCTGATCGTGTCCTTAACGGAGCTCAATCCGGCATAGACGATGACCAGCGCCACGAGCAGACCGGCCCAGCCGTCGATCTGCAAGCCCGCGAAGCGTCCCACGAGGGCGCACACAAGCACCACGGCCGTGGATACGGAATCGGAAATGCTGTCCTTCGCCGTGGCGCGCATAGCCGCGGAGGAGATTTTTTTCGCGATGCTGCGGTTGTAGAAAAACATATAAAACTTCACAAAAATGGATACAACCAGGATCAGCAGCGGCAGCCAGCCGGCTTCAACCGGCGCGGGATGCAGGATTTTTTCAACCGAGCTCTTGCCCAGCTCAAAGCCCATGAGCAGAATCAGGAAGGACACGGCAAGCCCCGCCACATATTCAATGCGGCCGTGGCCGAAAGGATGGTCCTTATCCGGCTTTTTCCCCGCGAGGCGAAAGCCGATAAGCGTGATGATGCTGCTGCCGGCGTCGGACAGGTTGTTAAACGCATCCGCCGTGATGGCGATGGAGCCGGAGATCGCGCCCGCTATGTATTTCAAAGCGAAAAGCAGGAGATTGAGCCCGATTCCGACCACGCTGCAAAGCGCGCCGTAGGCGCTGCGCACCTTGCTGTCCCCGTAGGATTTCCGGTCGCGGATGAAAAGCGCCGCCAATAAGCGAATCATACTCTGTACCTCTCAAAACTGTAGTTGTCATTAAGAAGTAATTATACCACTTCCCGATGCATCCCGCAAGACGGCGCAAGCGGCGTGAGGTGTTTTATATCGCAAGCGGTGCGAGAGGCGTCGCGTCACAACCTGTGCCGCTTCGTAACAGCCCCCAGGTTGTCTCCGTGTAAAAATAAAAACGTTTCCCATTTGCGCGGGAAGCGTGTATACTCAAAAGCGTCGAATTCGGCCACATCTTGCGGAAGGAGCGGAAACTATGCTCAGCGACCTCACCGTCGGAAAACCGATCAAGGTCATCTCCACCTTTTCTCTGCCGCTGCTGCTGTCCACTGCGCTGCAGCAGCTCTACAACATTGCCGACAGCGTGATCATCGGGCGCTTCACCGGCTCTCCGGGCCTGGCGGCCATCGGAGCTGCCTATCCCATCACGCTCTTTTTCGTGGCCGCCGCCACCGGCGGCGCGATGGGTTGCTCTGTGACGATTTCCCAGTTTTTCGGCGCAAAGAAATTCCGGGAGCTCAAGAGCGCCGTGTTCACCGCGCTCATCACGCTTTTCTCCATCGGCGTCGTGCTCGGGCTGCTCGGCGTCGGGCTGAGCCGGCCGCTGATGCGGCTGCTGCACGCGCCGGAAGCCCACGGCGTTTTTGAAAACGCCTCGGCCTATCTGGCCATCTACTCCGTCGGCGTGATCCCCATGTTCGTTTACAACGCCGCAACCGCCATCTACACCGGCCTCGGTGATTCCCGCCGGCCGCTGTATTTCCTGATTCTGTCCTCGGTGCTGAATGTGATTCTGGACATCATCGCGGTCGGCCCGCTGCAGCTCGGCGTCCGCGGCGCCGCCTGGGCGACAACGATCTCGCAGGCCGTGGCGGCCATCCTGTCCGCCGCGTTCATCAGCAAAAAAATCATCTCCATCCGCACGGAGGAAAAGGCAAAGGCCTTCGACCGCGCGATTTTGAAGGACATGAGCGCGATCATGGTGCCCAGCATCTTCCAGCAGAGCTGCGTGGCGCTCGCGCACACCGTATTGCAGCGACTCATCAACAGCTTTGACACCTATGTCGTCGCGGGCTACGAGGCCGCATCGAAGCTCTATAACTTCGTCTATATGTGCCTGAACACGCTGGGCACGGCGCTGAGCAGCTTTGTGGCGCAGTGCCGCGGCGCGGGCAAGAAGAAACGGATTTTGGAAGGCTTCAAGGTCTCCACCATACTCTGCTTCGCCTGCATGCTCGTCGCCGTTGCGATTTTGCAGATTTTCCCGCGGCAGCTTATGGGCCTGTTCGTGGACGCCGGAACCGAGCAGAGCGTCATCGAGGTGGGCGTGAACTATCTGCGCATCATCTCGCCGGTCTATCTGCCCATCTGCTTCATCATCACGATCGGCGGCTTCCTGCGCGGCATGGGCCACACCATGACTTTCTTCCTGGAAACGGCAAGCGAATTCACCGTGCGCGTTGTGATGTGCTATGTACTCGCCGCCGCGATGGGCAGCTATCTCGGCGTGCTGTGGGCCTGGTATTTCGGCTCGTCCTTCGGTTTCCTTATCTGCGTGTTCCTGTTCTTCCGCGTGAAAAAACGGGAACTCAGAGAAGTATAACTCAACAACACAACAATGTGGCGAGCCACCTGGCTCGCCACATTTGCTTTTTCAAAATTCCACGCCGTACCTGCCCGGAGGCAACCACATGACAGGCCGTCAGATCGTCTGCGCGCCGGTTTCATCCTCCAGCAGAATGAGGATTTTTTCCTGCTCGCCGCTCACGGCGTCCACATAGACGATATAGTGCTCCCCGCGCTCGGTCTGACAGACAAATTCGTGGCAGAAAACCTCTTCTCCACCCTCACGCGGGATGACGCACAGCTTGTGGCCGAGGATCTCCAGTCCATCGGCGACCTTGCTCTTCGCTTCCTCCACGCTGATCTCTGCCTGCGGCAGAGTCCGGGCGCGGTGGTTCATCAGATAACCGCGCGTCTCCAGCCCGACGACGCTGCCGTCATCGAGCGCAACGCTCACCTTGACAAGATCCGGATAGAGCAGCACATCCCCCTGCGTGGCGGCAAAGTTGATCGTCATCATGCCGCCCTGCTTCATAAAATAGGTGCTGCGCATGTCGGAAAATCCGTGCTTTTCCAGATAACGCTGCGCACATTCGAGCGCCTCGTCATCCGAGAGCTTCGCCTCCCCGATGCTGCGGCTGCACAGCATGCTCACGGGCTTTCCACCCTGCTTGCTGATGGAGACATAGCTCTCGCCGTCCCCACACATTGCCGTGAAGTCCCACGTGGAGATGCGGCAATCGGTGTGTCCGGCTGCGCGCAAGCTCTTTCCGCCTTCGAGAATTTCATGCGCCTCGGCAAGCGCCTCTTTCTCCGAAAAGCTCGTCTTGTCCTGCAAAAAGATCGGCTCGGCCCGGTCAAGATGCGCGGAAAACGGACCGTCATAGATCAGGCTCGGCACCTCGGGGAACTCCTGCTCAACCAGAAGCATTGCCCCGGAGAGCGTCTGCGGCATGCTCTCTCCGGCCTCGTCCATGCGCGCCTCGGCATTTTGCATCTCATCCAGAAGGAGCACGCCGTCGGAGAGCTCCGCGCGAAGCTCCTGCATATTCTGCGCGAGGACGCCCGCCGTTTCGGAGAGCGCGGCGAGGTTTTCCCGCTGCTCCCCGGTGTAGCCCTCGCCGCTCATGGCCGAGCGGGAGAGCATAAAGGCATAATCGCCGACGCGGCTGATGAAGCCGGCCGTCTGTTCAAGCTCCTGCGTGGAGAAGGGCAGCACGCCCAGCGCCATCTGCGCGGTCATCGCCTTGCTGAAGGCCTGCGTACACAGGGCGCCGGACACGGCGGGACTTGTTGCATACAGGGATTTCTGCAGCGCGTGATCCAGATCGGTCAGGCTTGTGACCAGCTCGCCGAAGGCGCGCTCATAGCCCGCCTGTGCCAACATTTCGCTTTGCTGCGCGCGGTTGGCTTCTGTTCTGCCCCAGACGACCAGGACAAGCAGCGCCGCGCAGATATAGGTGGTAAGCAAAACTGCGGTTCTTTTCTTCAGATACACAAAAAACACCTCTTTGCCTTAGTATTGGGCAAAGAGGTGTTTTTTATTTCTGGTGAATTTTGCTTCTTTTTCCCGGTCAGTTCAGCTTTTCGCGGCCCGCTTTCAGGCGGCAAAGCGTCTCCTCCCGTCCGAGAATTGCGCAGATTTCCACGGCGCCGCCGGGCGTGACGGCCTTTCCGGCCGCGGCGATGCGCACCGGCCACATCAAAAGCGCATTTTTGACCTGCTTCTCCTCCGCGAGCGCCATGAGCGTGGCGTGGATGCTCTCGGCATCCCAAACCTCCAGCGCTTCCAGCGCCGGGATCGCGGCATCCAGCATTTCACGGCTGCTCTCGATGCTGCTCTTGGACTTCTTATGCACGAACAGCTCCGTGTCATACTCCGGCAGCGCGTCAAAGAAATCCACTTTCTCCGGGATGTCGGTCAGCTTCTCGCAGCGCGCCTGCAGGAGCGCGGCAACGGCGGCAACGTCGATGGCGGGGTTTTTCACGCTCTGCCGGATATAAGGCTCGGCGGTTTTGGCAAAAGCCTCCGGCTCCATCGCGCGCAGATAGAGTGCGTTGAAGTGGTCCAGCTTGGCAAGATCAAAGATCGCCGGGGATTTGGAGATGCCGGCAAGGTCAAAGACCTCGGCCAGCTCGGACAGCGAGAAGATCTCCTGCTCCGCAATCTCCCCCTTCGGGCTCCAGCCGAGCAGGGCGACATAGTTCAAAATCGCCTCCGTCAGATAGCCCTGCGCCCTGAGATCCTCGTAGGACGGATCGCCGTGGCGCTTGGACATCTTATGCTGCTGGTCGCGCATGACGGGCGAGCAGTGGACATATTCCGGAATCTCCCAGCCAAAGGCCTCGTAGAGCAGGTTATATTTCGGCGCGCTGGAGAGATATTCGCTGCCGCGCACAACGTGCGTGATGCCCATGAGGTGATCGTCCACGACGTTGGCAAAGTTGTAAGTGGGCAGGCCGTCCCGCTTCAGGAGCACCTGATCGTCGAGCGTCTTGTTCTCCACGGTGATCTCGCCGTAAGAGACGTCCCGGAAAGTCGTTGTCCCCTCCTGCGGAACCTTCTGCCGGATGACGTAGGGCAGCCCCGCGCTGAGCTTCTCCTCCACCTCCGCAGCGGAAAGATTGCGGCAGGGGTCCTCGGCGCGCTCAAAACCCGCCGACTCTTCCTCGTCGCCCTGCTTCTCGCAGAAGCAGTAATACGCCGCGCCCTTTTCCACGAGCAGTTTTGCGTATTTCCCATAGAGATCCCGACGCTGCGTCTGGATATAGGGGCCGACGGGGCCGCCGATGTCCGGGCCCTCGTCGTGCACAAGTCCGCACTCGCCAAGCGTCCGGTAGATGATCTCCGTTGCGCCCTCCACCTGACGGGACTGATCGGTGTCCTCCAGGCGGAAGATGAAGGTGCCGCCCGCTCTGCGGGCAATCAGCCATGTATAAAGCGCCGTGCGCAGATTGCCGACGTGCATATAGCCCGTGGGCGACGGCGCGAAGCGCGTGCGCACCTTCCCTTTGGGGATGCGCGCTTCCATATCGACGAAAAACTGCTTGTCCATATTCTTTCCGTCCTTTCCTGTGCAAAAAGCGGCAGACGCGCTGCGGGATCCGCTATGCAGTCCGCTTTGCAAAGTCTGCTCTGTAATCTGTTGTCTAATAGTATTTTACAAAACCGGAATTGTCAATCCGCAATTGACAAAACTGCAGCTCCCGGCGCGGAAAGTGCCGTTAAAAAACATTTTTTGCGTTGTCTTTTGTGCGCAGGCGTGATATAGTTAATTAGTTACAATCCCGGTCGGACGATATGGCTTGGGTCCGCCCTCACAGGGCGCATTTTCTCCCCATACCGCATTCCCTTCTTCGCCCGGCCCAAAATCAAGGAAGACAGATTATGGAATCTCATCTCTCTGAGCGGATGAAACCGATGAACCCTTCCGCCATCCGCGAAATCTTCAAGTTCGCGGGTCTGCCGGGCATGATCTCCTTTGCCGGCGGAAACCCCTCCGAGCGCACCTTTCCGGCGCAGGAGCTTGCGGAGGTCAGCGCGAAGCTGTTCGCGGAGAAGCCCGCGGAAATTCTGCAGTACGGCATTTCGGAGGGTTACGCGCCCCTGCGGGAGCTGACCAAAGCCCGTATGCGTGAAAAGTTCGGCGTCGGCGGCGATGATGACGAGGTGCTCATGCTCACCGGCGGACAGCAGGGCATGGATCTGGCGCTGAAAACCCTGACCAATGAGGGCGACGCTGTCATTGTGGAAAACCCCAGCTTCATCGGCGCACTCAACGCCATCCGCAGCTATCGTCTGCGCATGGTTGGCGTGCCCATGGATCACGAGGGTATGAATATGGACGCGCTGGAAAACGCGCTTCGCGAGAATCCGGACGTCAAGCTCATCTACACGATCCCGACCTTTCAGAATCCCATGGGCGTAACGATGCCGCTTGCGCGCCGCAAACGGCTCTATGAGCTGGCCGTGCAGTATGACGTGATGATCGTGGAGGACAACCCCTATTTTGAGCTGCGCTATTACGGCGAGGACGTCCCCTGCATAAAGAGTCTGGACAAAACCGGGCATGTGCTCTTCTGCGGCAGCTATTCCAAGACCGTTTCGCCCGGATTGCGCGTGGGCTTTCTTGTGCTCCACAAATCGCTTTTGCAGAAATTCACCGTAGCCAAGCAGTGCGCGGACGTGCACAGCGTGAATCTTCCGCAGATGCTGGTTTACGAATACATCCGGGGCTATGATTTCGATGCGCATGTGAAGCTGTGCTGCGATATTTACCGCGTGCAGCGCGACCTGATGGTCAGCGGGCTGAAAAAGAACCTCGCCGGACTGGAAACGCAGGGCGTGCGCTTCACGCAGCCGGACGGCGGCCTGTTCGTCTGGGTGGATCTGCCGCCGGAAAAGAGCGGCTACGAGCTGTTTGAGCGGCTGGTCGAGCGCAAGCTTGCAACCGTGCCCGGCAGCACCTTTGACCCCTGGGAGAGGCGGGACACGCCCGGAATCCGACTGAATTTTTCCATGCCGACGCCGGAGCAGATCGAATCCGGCACCAAAATTTTCGGAGATACGATAAGGGAGTTTTTGAAGTAACATGAACGAGAACGCAAAAAAAGTCATGCTCTCCGGCATCCAGCCGAGCGGCGATCTGCATCTGGGCAACTACCTCGGCGCGATCCGCAACTGGGTTGCGCGCACGGACGAATTTGACAACTACTATTTCATGGCGGACATGCACACCATCACGGTCCGGCAGACTCCGGCGGATCTGCGCCGCCGCACGCTGGAGCAGCTTGCGCAGTACATCGCCTGCGGCCTCGACCCGGAGAAGAACACCCTCTTCATCCAGAGTCATGTGCCCGAGCACGCGCAGCTTGGCTGGGTGCTCAACTGCTACACCATGTTCGGCGAGCTCTCCCGCATGACGCAGTTCAAGGACAAAAGCTCCAAGCACAGCGAAAACATCAACGGCGGTCTGTTCACCTATCCCGCGCTGATGGCCGCGGACATCCTGCTCTATCAGCCGGACTATGTCCCGGTCGGCGAGGATCAGAAGCAACACTGCGAGCTCACGCGCGATGTGGCCATCCGCTTCAACAACATCTACGGCGACGTGTTCAAGGTTCCGGAGCCCTTCATTCAGAAAGTCGGCGCGCGCATCATGAGCCTCGGCAACCCCAGCTCCAAGATGAGCAAATCCGACCCCGCGGGCTGCGTCTTCCTGCTGGAAAAGCCGGAAGACATCCTGCGCAAGTTCAAAAAGGCCGTCACGGACAGCGACACGGAAAACTGCGTGCGCTATGCCCCGGCGGAGAAGCCGGGCGTCGCCAACCTCATGGGCATCTACGCCGCCATCACCGGCAAAAGCTATGCCGAGATTGAAGCGGAGTTTGCCGGCAAGGGTTACGGCGCTTTCAAGCCCGCCGTCGGCGAAGCCGTTGTGGAGATGCTGCGCCCCATTCAGGAGGAGACGCGGCGCATCCTCGCGGACAAGGCCTATCTGGAATCCGTCTACCGCGCGGGCGCGGAAAAGGCCTCCTACATCGCATCGAAGACGCTGCGCAAGGTTTACAAAAAAATCGGCTTCGTCGCGCACTGAAATGCGCTTTCCCGCCCCGAAGAGGCGGTGTATGCTTAGAAACGAACCGGGAGAATCCGTATGGTTTTAGACACGAAACTGCTGCTTGACATTCTCATCGCGCTCGGCGTTGCGCTTGTGATCAGCTTTGCCGCCACACCTGTCATCAAGGCTTTCGCGCAGAAGGTCGGTGCCATAGATGTGCCGCGCGATGCAAGGCGCGTGCACGATCACCCCATCCCCCGGATGGGCGGCCTGGCCATCTTTTTGGGCTTTGTTCTGTCCGTTGTGCTGTTCGTGGAGATCTCCAAACCCGTGCAGGGCATCCTGCTGGGGGCAGTGCTCATCGTCATTGTCGGCGCTTTGGATGACATTCTGAATCTCCCCGCGTGGGTCAAGCTCTTGTTTCAGATCATCGCGGCGGTCATCGCCGTGCTGCACGGCATCGTGATCGAAACCTTCACGAATCCCTTTATTTTCGGCAACATGGAACGGCTGCCCTTAAACGGCTTTTCCATTCCGGTCACGATCGTCTGGATTGTGATCATCACAAACTCCGTCAACCTCATTGACGGGCTGGACGGGCTTGCCGCCGGCGTTTCGTCCATCTCGGGCCTGACCATGCTGATCATCGCGCTGCTGGTGGCGGATCGGAATGTTGCGCTGCTGCTGGCTGCGCTTGTCGGCGCCTGCATCGGCTTTCTGCCTTTCAATTTCAACCCCGCCAAGATCTTTATGGGCGACACGGGCGCGCTGCTGCTCGGCTATGTGCTGAGCACGGCGAGCATCCTCGGCCTGTTCAAGTTCTACGCCGTGGTGAGCTTTGCCGTGCCCTTTCTGGTGCTGGCCGTTCCGATTTTTGACACGCTGTTTGCCATCTTCCGCCGCCTCTGCAAGGGGCAGAACCCCCTCAAGCCAGACCGCGGTCATTTCCACCACCGTCTGATCGACATGGGCTTCAACCAGAAGCAGACGGTCGCCATTCTGTACATTCTAAACGCGCTGCTCGGCCTGTCCGCCGTGATCATGACCGCAAACAGCAAATTCAAGGTACTGATTCTGATCGTCTCGTTCTGTCTGGCGCTGGCAGTCGTCGGCTTTCTGATGCTCTCACATCACAGCAGCGGGCATACACATGCCGGAAAAGGCGCCGACCAGGCCGCTTCCGGCGACGAAAAAGGAGACGGAGGCAGCCATGCGTAAAATCCGTGTTCTGTCCGTCTTCGGCACAAGGCCGGAGGCCATCAAAATGTGTCCGCTGGTGCTGGAACTGCAGCGGCGCGAGGAAATTGAAAGCCTCGTCTGCGTCACGGCGCAGCACAGGGAAATGCTTGACGGCGTTCTGAAGTCTTTTGGTGTGACGCCGGACTTTGACCTGAATGTGATGCGCCCGGAGCAGACGCTCTCCGCGCTCACTTCGCGCGTACTGGAAGGGCTCGGCGCAGTTTTTGCGAAAGCACAGCCCGACCTGGTGCTTGTCCACGGCGACACCACAACGAGTTTCTCCGCGGCGCTTGCCGCGTTTTACGAGCGCATCATCGTCGGCCACGTGGAGGCCGGACTGCGCACCTACGACCGCTACAGTCCTTTCCCCGAGGAGCTCAACCGTCAGCTTGTCGGCCGGCTGGCCGCTCTTCACTTTGCGCCGACGGCGCAGAACAAGGCCAATCTGGAGCGCGAGGGCATCAAAGAGGGCATCTTCGTAACCGGCAACACCGTCATCGACGCCATGCGCTACACCGTTGGGGACGGCAGCTTTTCCAGCCCCGCGCTGCGCGCGCTTGATTTTGAAAACGAGCGTCACATCGTGCTCACCTGTCACCGGCGGGAGAATTACGGCGAGGCCATGGAGCAGATCTTTTCTGCCGTCCGCCGCCTTGCCGAAGCCTATCCGGATGTGCGCTTTGTCTACCCCGTGCATCCGTCACCCGCCGTGCAGGAAACAGCCTCCCGTCTGCTCGGGAACGTCCCGCGCGTGGAGCTGATCGAGCCGCTGGACACCTTTGATATGCACCGCCTGATGAGCCGGTGCTACATGGTGATGACCGATTCCGGCGGCATTCAGGAGGAGGCGCCGTCACTCGGCAAGCCCGTGCTTGTCCTGCGCAGGGAGACGGAGCGGCCGGAGGCCGTCAAGGCCGGAACTGTCCTCATCGCCGGCGTGGAAACCGAAAAAATTGTCTCCCTCGCGACCGCGCTGCTGGAGGACAGGGCGCTCTATTCCCGCATGGCGCAGGCCGTCAACCCTTACGGGGACGGGCACGCCTGTGAACGCATTGCGGACGCGATCTGCTATATGTTCGGCTATGCCCAGACGCCGCCGGAGCGTTTCTCCCCTACAGGAACAGCATCGCGCCCATCATAATGAGCATCTCCTCATCGCCGCTCTCGCGGTAGAGTAGATATAAAATCAGCAGCAGGATCAGATCCTCTGTTTCCAGACGGCTCAGATCGAGCTTTGAAGTCAGCCCCCGCAGCAGCCCGCCCGCTTTCCCCTGTCCGGAAACGCCGGCGGGCTGTCTCCATATTCCCCCGGAGCTGCGCTGCCCTTCCGGCCTCGTGCCGGAGGGGGCGGACATTCCCCGCGGAGGTGGGGCCTGCCGCGGGGACTCTTCCTGTTTCGTGGTGTTCAGCTGCGGGGCGTTCCGCTTCGCGGTGTTCTGCCGCGGCGCGGGATGCGCGGAGGCCGGGCGGTTTCCCGGCTGCGGCAGGCGCTCCACCTGTCCGGAATTGCCAAGATAGCGGTTAATCATGCGCCCTCCCCTCCTTCCTCGGAAAACATCGTCCCGGCGAACTTTGCCGCGCGGGCAAGCTGCAGCGCGCGGGTCATCTTTCTGCGCCGCTTCTCCCCCAAAAAGGGTGTCATGGCTTCCAGCAGCGCGTGCGTATCGCTTTTCCCTCCGGGCACGGCCTGTGCCGTTCCCATCATGCCGCGCAGCTTTTCCATCATCCCCGCCATGCCACTATCCGGCTGCTCTGGTGCATCCGGCTGTGCGGGCACAGGCGCGCTGCCGCCCATGAGCGACTGCGCGAGCTGGGTAATGCGGTTCATCTCCTCCGGCGAGGAGAGTATGCTGCTGATCCTGTCCTCCAATTCGCTCACGCCGCGCCACGCCCCTTTCTTACTTCTTCTTTATCGCGCCGGATACGTCCTGCGCCAGCTTTTTCCCCTGCTCGGTGGACAGAATGCGCCGCAGCATCTCCTGCAGCGCCGCTGCATCCCCGCCGCGGGCGGTTTTTTCCATCTCCGCCGGGTCGATCAGCGCCCCGAGCGCCTTTGCCTCCGGGGTTTCGGCCAGCGCGCGCAGCTTTTCTCCATTCTTGCCCTCAAAGAGCGCTTTCATGTCCTGCATGCGTGATCGCCTCCTTTGAACTTCTCCTTGCCATTCTATTCACCGGGTCGTGCCGGTGTGAAAGGACTTTTTATGAAGCTTCTTGTTTTTTCGGATTCCCACGGCAAAATCGAGCCGATGCGCCGCGCCATCGAGCGGGAAAGGCCCGACACGGTTATTCATCTTGGAGACTGCGTCCGTGACGCAGAAAATCTCCGGCGGGAGATTTCCCCCACGCAGGCTTTCATCTCCGTATGCGGCAACTGCGACCCCGGCTCGGACGCACCGGACCGCGCGGAATTCGTCTTTGACGGCGTTTCCGTCTTCGCCTGCCACGGGCACCGCTATCGCGTCAAGTTCGGCCTCGATGCTCTCTGCCTCGCGGGTCGGCTTTCGGGCGCGCAGCTTGTGCTTTTCGGGCACACGCACGCCGCGCTCTGTCAGGAGCTGGGCGGCCTTACGCTCGTCAATCCCGGAAGCGCAGCGCATTCCTATGCCCTCGTGGAAACGGACGGCGCGGGCGGCTTCGAGGCGCGGCTGCTCAGCGCAGAATAATCGTAGACAGCAGCATTTTGATGCTGTATAATAGATTCATCCATAATATAGTTTCAGGAGACAGGAGGAATCGCAATGTATAAATTCAAACCTGCGACAGACCGAATCTGGCACATGCGCAATCTCATCCGCGACAGGTGCATCCGCATGGACGCCAGCCTGCTGGAAACCTTTACCGAGGCGGATCAGAAATTCCAGCACATGATGCCGATCCTCAAAAAAAGCAGCATCTCCCTGTATGTAGCCCAGCGGATGGAGGTTTCCATCGAGGACTTCGAGCTGATCGTCGGCTCCAAGGGCAAATACTTCTGCGGACGCACGGTTGATCCGCGCAGCTCCGGCATTCCCTTCGCGCTTGAAGAGGTGGAAAGCGGCCGCTGGACGCTGCGGGAGGACGGCCTTTATCACACGCCGGAATCCGAAGAAATCCAGATGTGCATCGCCCCGGAGGATGTTGAGCTTCTGAAGAAGTACGCCTCCTACTGGAAGGTGACGGGCATCGGCGCTGCGGCGCAGGCCTCCGCGCCCGAGGGCTATGAGGAATTCCGCAAGCTCAATGCCTCCGACTACGGCGAGCTGCCCATTCTGATGATCTCGGCCGGACATCTTATCGCCGGTTACAAGAAGATCGTCAACGTCGGTTACGGCGCAATCCGCAAGGTGGCGGACGACTGGCTTGACGCGCGCAAGGGCAACCTCATGGGCGAGGATGCCTACAAATATCCCTTCTACCGGGCCGCCTCCCTCATGTGCCAGGCCGCGAGCGAGCTCTGCCTGCGCTATGCCGAGGCCGCGGAGCGGAAGATTCAGGAGACGGCGGACGAAGCCCGCCGCGCCGAGCTGGAAATGATGCACAAGAGCCTGCTCTGGATCTCCGAAAACCCGGCGCGCACCTTCTACGAGGCTGTGCAGCTTTACATGATGTATCAGACCTTCCTGCACCTGTTCGATGCCTATCCCGCCATGGCGCTCGGCCGCTTCGACCAGATCACCTGGCCGTACCTGAAAAAAGAGCTGGAGGAAGGCACCATCACGGAGGAATATGCGCAGGAGATCGTCGACGCCTTCTTCCTGAAGGCCAACTGCTTCTACATGGGCGGCAAGGGCCGTCTGGCACAGACCACCGGCATCGGCAACACCTATCAGCACACCACGCTCGGCGGCGTTGACCCGGTCACGGGTGAGGACGCCACGAACCCGGTCACCTATATGGCGCTGGAGACCGTCGGCCGCCTGCTGCTGCACGATCCGACCATCTCTCTGCGCATCAACAAGAACACGCCCGATAAACTCTGGGACTGCGCGCTGGAGACCTCCAAACTCGTCGGCGGCCTGCCCCTGTTCCAGAACGACGAGGTCATCACACCCTCGCTGATGCGCGACCTCGGCTGGGACATCGAGGACGCCCGGGACTATGGCATCATCGGCTGTCAGGAGATCGTCGGCTGCGGCAACGACTATCCCGCGGGCAACGGCATGCCGGCACCCCACGCCTCCATCCACTACGGCGTTGCTCTGGCGATGGCACTCAACGACGGCAAGAACCCCTTCAACGGGGAACAGTGCCCGATTCACACCGGCTATCTGTACGAGATGAACTCCATCGAGGAGGTCCACGAGGCCTACCGGAAGATCACGGAATACGTCTTCAACTGGCATGTCACGC
Organism: Oscillospiraceae bacterium; assembly: GCA_017522015.1. Lineage (GTDB taxonomy): Bacteria > Bacillota > Clostridia > Oscillospirales > Oscillospiraceae > SIG483. Next base: position 104,708 of record JAFXAW010000017.1, read on the forward strand.
TCAACAACTACACCGAGATGTTCCTGCCCTACTTCATGCCGCAGCCGGGTCTTTCCATCTCCGTCGACGGCTGCATGGAAAGCGGCAAGGACATTGTCGCCGGCGGCGCGAAGCACAATTCCTACGGCGGCACGGCCACGGGTCTTGCCACCATCGCGGACAGCTTCACCACCATCAAATATATGTGCTTCGACAAGAAGCTGTGCACCACGCGGGAGCTTTATGACGCCGTCATGGCCAACTGGGAGGGCTATGAGCCGCTCCGCCAGCAGATCAAAAACGAAGTTCCGCACTTCGGCAACGGCGATCCCTATGCCGATATGGAGATGAAGTTCTGCATCGACACCTATATCGATCAGTGCAGCAAGGTGTACAGCGTGCGCGCCCCCTATTACAAGCCCGGCCTGTACGGCGCGGCCGACCACATCGCGCAGGGCTATCACACCTGGGCAACGCCGGACGGCAGAAAGACCGGCGAGCCGATCGCGGACGCCGCCTCCCCCGTGCAGAGTCACGACAAGTTCGGCCCGACGGCGATCTTCAACTCCTCGCTCGTCTACGACCAGTCCAAGATGCTCGACGGCATTGCGCTCAACCTCCGTATGCATCCGAGCGCGCTGGCCAACCAGGAAGGCATCGACAAGCTGCGCGACATGTCGAAGATCTATTTCGAGCAGGGCGGCCTTGAGGTGCAGTACAACGTGGTCGACACCGAAACGCTGCGCAAGGCGCAGAAGGATCCGGGCGAATACCGCGATCTCGTCGTGCGCATCGCCGGCTACTCCGCTTACTTTGTTGAGCTCGGCACGGATCTGCAAAACGACATCATCGCAAGAAACGAAAACATGCTGTAAAGCCATCATAAAAGCACCGCGCCGCGCACGGCACTTGCCGCGCGCGGCGCTTTTCCTTGTCTTTTTCAGCCCGGAACAGATTTTGAAAACACATCACATCTTTTGTAAAAGCAGGGCTTGACTTTACGAATCGGATAGGTTATAATGCGTGAGTCGAGCAGACGTGGAGATGTCGCGTAGCTGGTCGAGCGCGCACGATTGGAAATCGTGTATACCCCATAAGGGTATCGAGAGTTCGAATCTCTCCATCTCCGCCAAAGAATAACCGCAACTTTGATACAAGGTTGCGGTTATTTTCTTTCTTATGGTATAATAAAAAAAGGCGGTGATTGTATGTTAGTTGATGAACAAATCAAAAATGCAAGACATAATTTCATGTTGGCGTCAGAAGAGTTTGGTTTTGAGTTTGTGAGTCCTTTCAATCTTACTGATGAAATAGAAGTGTTTGGGTATATTTCAAACTACGGGAGCAAGAACGGTGTTGTTGTTTGTCTTACTGCCCCGCCTAATTATTTAACTGATAATAGAGTTGTCGAGTGGTGCAAAGAAAATGATTGTTTTTGTTCTTTCATAAGCATCGAACCGCTAATTGGGGAGTATAGACGGTCATACTTTCGAGAAATGCTTCGTGATTGGGGCCAGTATTAACTTGTAAAAGTTGAAAATGCACCCCCAAAAATGATTTTGCACCCCCTAACCTTAAAAGGGGGTGCATTTGTATTAAAATTAGGGTTAGTCTTCAAAGAATAACCGCAACTTTGATATAAGTTGCGGTTATTTTCTTTTCATCAAACGCGGCTTGACACCGGGATTTTCAGCTTTTTCGCAAACAAAATTCCTTTCGTCGCGGGTTGGAAAGTTTCCTTTGCGAAAATGCAAAATGATCTTCCAATTTTTATTAAACAATGGTATGCTATAATAAGTGGATTATGTGCGTCAGGGTGAAGCAATCGGAAAGTGTGGTGGCGGCATGGCCGGCTTGCACAATGTATATTTCTCTTACGGGAAGCGGAAAATTCTGGAAGGTCTGAGTTTTTCTGTCAATCCCGGTGAGTGCGTCGTCCTCGCGGGGCCCAACGGATCGGGAAAATCCACAGCGCTTGCCATCCTGGCCGGGATTTTCCGGCCGGATTCCGGCGAGGTGTATGCAGACGGCCCGATCGGCTATGTTCCGCAGGGCACAGCGCTGTTTGAAGACATGACCGTCGGGGACAACCTGCGCTTTTTTGCGGGAATGGCAGACGCAGATATGCAAAAGCCGCTTCCGTTTAACGTGGAGCAGATGTGGAAAAAGAAAGTATCTAAGCTCTCCGGCGGAATGAAAAAGCGGGTCAGCATAGCCTGCGCGCTGACAGGTTCTCCGCAACTGGTGCTTTTGGATGAGCCTTGCGCTTCTCTGGATGTGGAATATAAGGCAGAGCTGACCTCCATCGTGCACGACCTGAAAAACCGCGGATGCGCCATTGTATATGTAAGCCACGACCCGATGGAAGTGGCGTCGTTTTACGATAAACTGGTCTACTTTGGAGATTCGACCGTTACTTACACCCGGGAACAGCTTTCCGGGAACCCCGCAGACGAAAACGTTTTTTACAAACAATTTCTAAGTTTGTTTTGTTAAAGAAAGTGAGAGGAGAACCCGAAATGAACGAAGAAGAAAAGAACCTGACCCCCGAGGTCGGCGAGGCAGCGCCCGAAGTCGCTGAGGCCTATGCCGCCCCCGAAGCCGCGGAAGCACCCGAAGTCGTTGCGCAGCCCGCAGCGGAAGTTGCAGCCGAGCAGCCCGTTTATGAGCAGCCTGCGCCCGAAGTGACTCCCGCGCCCGAAGCGGCGGCAGAGCAGCCCGCACCGGAAGCGGAGAAGAAAATCGGGAAAAAGCCGATTCTGATCGCGGTCGCCGCGGTGGTCGTGCTTGCCATCGCCGTAATCATTATTGCGATTGCCACTTCCTCCCCGCTCAAGCTGGTGACCAAAGGCTTTGAAAACAGCGTCAGCGCGCTGAAGGAAAACGAGGCCGTTGTCTTTGCCGACAAGGTAATCAAGGGTGGCAGCATCGGCGCGGAATGCGATATGGAAGAGCTCATGGATCTGCCGGTTGAAGGCACTCTGTCTGCGAAAGTGTACACCGACACCGACAAGGCTGCCCTTACCGCCAATTTTGAGGTCGAAGGCGACACCGTGCTGGATGCCAGCGTATTGGCTGACAAAAAGAGCGTCGTTGTTGCTTCCGACGTGCTGCTTGGCGACAACGCCTACGGCATCAATCTGAGCAAGCTTACCGAGAAGTTCAACAATTCCGTGTTTGGCCCGGACGGCGATCTTTCCCTCGGCATCGAACTTCCCGAGAGTGTAAATTCCATTGGCGATGACGCCTCCAAGCTGAGCAAAGACAGCCAGAAGATCATCAAGTCTGTCCTTACCGAGCTGCTGACCAGCGTCAACGACCACGCCGAGATCAGCAAGGAAAAGGAAACCCTCTCCTTCAACGGAACGGACGTTAAGGTCACGGCTGTTGAAGTTCAGATCGACGGCGAAACCGCAGCGGCTGTTGCGGTCGATATGGTTGAGTATCTCCGCAGCAACAAGGCCCTCAAGGCGTTCCTCTATGAGTACGCCGACAAGATTGCAAGCCTCGCGGAAGATTTCGACTATGCCTCCGTTGACTTTGTTGACACCCTCGACATGCTCTATGAGCAGCTCGACGAGATCACCGATGAAGATCTGGAAGACCTGGCCGAGAATCTTGGCGATATGGATCTGGACCTCTCCATGACCTTCTACGTCACCAAGTCCGGCAAGGAACTGATCGGCGTGGAGTTTGACAACGACGAAGTCAAGGCAACCGTGCTTGCCGGACCGAGCTTCAAAGAGATCGAGGAAATCTCCGTTAACCTGGACGACGGATATACCAAATATCGCATCAATTACGTTGTGGAAACCAACACCAAGAAGGAATTGGTTGCCGAGCTGAAGGTTCGCGAGGATGGCGAAAACATCCTTGTCGGCGAGTTCAACTGGGATAAGTCCAAGGGCGATTTTGAAGCCGAGCTGACCGACTCCTGGGGCGACACCTATGGCGCAGAGGGCTCTCTCGACGTAAGCTCCAAGGCTGTGGTGCTTGTGCTGGATTCCGTTTCTGAAGATTCCTACGAGACGGATCTGGGCATTACGCTGACCATTTCCGCTTCGGACAAGATGCCTTCGATGCCCAGGTACACCGATATTCTGGATATGAGCGCTGAGGATCTTGAAGACATGGTTTCCGATCTGGAAAGCGCCGTATACGATCTGGGCGATCTGGTCTATTAATCATCCATACCAACACGAATAAACAGAGGGGTCACTACACACGATGCGTTATCAGATGCTGAAAAGGGACATTCGACTTTTTCTGCACTGTCTGTTGCCGGCAATGGCGCTTACTGCAGTGTTTGCTGCGGTATGTGCCGTTGCGGCTCTGGCTGCGATTCACAATTCGCAAGATGTGTATACCCCTGTGAAAGCTGCGGTTGTAGACAGGGAGGACTCTGTCTTCAACCGCATGCTTATTCGTGCGGTTGCAAAAACGGATTATATCGCGGAGCTTCTGGACGTCACGTACTGCGATATGGACGAAGCCATGGAAGGCATGGAGTCCGGGGATTTGTCTGCCGTCATTGTTCTTCCCGAAGGAACATGGGACGGAATCAATTCCGGGGCAGCCACGAAGGGCGAAATCTATCTTTCGTCGTCGGTTGCCGCATATGCCGACATTGTCAAAAACGTGGCCGCTTTCGGAGAGTTGCTTTTGGCCTCCGGACAATACGGCGTGTTCAGCGGCGAACATTTGATTCGGGAATATGGCCTGGACAGGCAATTTCATGCAGAGTTTCTTACCAAGTCCAACACGTTGCTGCTGGGCGATGCCATCAGCGCAAATTCCGCTTATTTTGATGTGCAGGTTCTGGATTATGCCGGAACCGGTATGACAACCGAGGCTTACTATGTCGTAAGCTGGGCGGCGCTGCTCATTATGCTGCTGCCCCTGTTCTTCGCGCGGCTGTATACGAGCGACATGAAAAAGCCCGTATTGTGCCGGCTGCGCGGTCTGGGCATAAAAGACGGGCACTTTCTGATCGGGAAAATCGCGTATCCGGCGGCGTTTCAGGCAATCGTGATCGCTGCGATCCTGTGCGTTACGAAAAATCAAATTGCACCATCCGTCCGCTTGTCTGCAGTGCTCTGCGCGATTGCGGGCATTGTGATTGTTGCAACGGTCTGCGCTTTCCTTATGATGCTGGGACACCGTGGGGTTCCCGCGCTGATCGTGATTGCTTTGTCCGGACTTCTTTTGTGCGGGGGCATTGTTCCGCGGCAGATGCTTCCGGACGCGCTTCTTGCTGTCGGCGCAGTCACGCCGTTCGGCGTTGCGCAAAACTTCTTGTCTCCCATGTGGGGCGGACAATGCAGCTGGCTGTCCTGCGGCATGGGGATTGTCTATGCGGTCGCGGCCGCTGTTGCGGCACATGCCAGACTGCAGCACGTGCGGATAGGGGGCGATGAAGCATGAGTCCCTTTGTGTTTGCGCTTAAACGGCTTGTCCGGCGTCCGTTGTTTGTCGGGATGCTGGTGATTTATGTAATCGCGGTTGCCTTTGCCGGAAATGTCGGCAAAGAAATCCGCCTGCCGCCTGCCGGTGTTTTTGACGGATCAAAGTCCGAGGAATCCGGCCGGATTGTTTCTTATTTGACAGCGAATGGCTTTGTTGCGTGCGAAAGTCCGGAAGCGATGATCGAACTGGTTGGCAAGGGTCAACTGGATTGCGGTGTCATCATTCCCGAAAACCTCGTTGCGCTGATGGCGCAAAACGATCTGGACGGACAGATTTCGTGGGTTGTGTCGCCGACTTCGTATGTTCCCGAGCTGTACAAAGACCATGCCGCTGCCGCAATCTTTCGTGAGCACGCGCCGTTTATCACGGCAAAGCTCTTTGACGGCACCGAGGTGCCGCAGGAAAAAGTCTTTCAGGAATACGAAAAGATGTTTTCAGAGGGCTACGCCTTCTCTTTGGATAACATCCTTATGGAGGGCGGCATTCGCCCCGAAGATGCAAGCCGGCGCTCCCTCGTCATGGGCGTATCTGCTATTTTGCTGTGCGCCATAATTTTTGCCTTTTGTGCAGACATTGCGGACACCTCGTTCCGGGAGGTCGTCTGCAGAATCGGATTGGCGAAAGCCATCACCGTGACCGTAATCCCCGGCTTGATTGTGCGGATGATTCTGGCCGCTTGTGCCGGAGGTGTCGCTTTGCTTTTGGCAGATGCTTCTGACCTGATTGTGCCCCTTTTGATATACATTGTTCTTCTGACCGGCGTTGCCGTTATGCTGTCCGGCCTGCTGCGCAATGTAAGGCTTATATACACCTTGCTTTCCGTTGTGGTTGCCGGCTCTGTTGCACTATGCCCGATTTACACAGACCTTGCGCTTACATCCCCTGTTTTGGCGGCGGTGCGATATTTCTTCCCGCCGTACTGGATGTGGCCGCTGGCGGAGAATCGGCTGATCGGGGCTTTGGCCGCGATTCTTGCGCTGCTTGGCGGAATCGCGCTTCTGGTGCTGCGGTACGCAGTGATTGGAAAACACCGCTTGCGCACGCGGGTTTAACGCCGCGCCATTTCCCCGGAATATTTTCAGGCAAATCCAAACGTACCGTTTGTAGCTATAAACCCACAACAAAGGAGCCGGACCCAAAATGGTCCGGCTCCTTTGCTTTTCCGTGAGGTTCGGCTGCGCTCCAAACAAAAAATATGCAAATCCATGCCACGATATATTTGAAAAAATGATCAATCAAGCTAAGCGTTTTTTCTTCCCGCTTCGTTTAATAAGTGACGGGGATACACAGAAACCCGCCGGAAAGGAGCAAGCCTATGGATCACGGTGCATCCAACTGTCTCCACATTCCCGATGGTGCTGCCGAAGCCCTTTTTGAAAAGAGAAAACCCATCGATGTCTCCGAGGAGCTTTACAGCCGCTACGTTCACGGCGACGACAGCGCCTTTGTGGATCTCATTCGTCAATATAAAGACGGATTGATTTTCTATCTGGACAGCTTCACCCACGACATTTATGCAGCAGAAGATCTTGCGCAGGAGACCTTCGTGAAGATCGCAATTCGCAAGCCCCGCTTCTCGCCGCGCGCCCATTTCAAAACCTGGCTTTATACGCTTGCGCGAAACCTTGCGATAGACCAGCTGCGAAAACAGGTCAGGCAAAGCGTTCTGCCGCTGGACTCTGTCGGAGATCTCCCCACAGACGAAATGAATCTGGAGCATCAATATTTGCATCAGGAACGGCGGATCGCGGTTCGCAGAGCGCTAAGGTGCATCAACTGCAATTACGCGCAGGTTCTGTACCTAACCTACTTTGAAGGCTTCAGCAACGCGCAGGCGGCCAGAATTATGAAAAAAAGCAAGCGTCAAATCGAAAACCTGTTGTATCAGGCTAAGAAGGCCCTGAAATCCGAATTATGCAAGGAGGCGCTGTTCAATGAAGAGTCCTGAAGAAATGGCACAGCTTGTTTTCTCCCGGCGGGACGCATATCGGGAGGGAATGACATCCCGGCGCAAAGCCGTCTGGCGGAGGGCGTCTGTGATCGCCGCCGCAGCCTTGTGCACGGCCATACTCGGCGTAGGCGGCGTGCTGGCTGCAACGCTGGATATCGGCGCGCTGTTCCGCTCCGTTTTTTCGAGTCAACAGGGCAACGCACTCTCAGAAACGCAAAACACTTACATTGAAACGCACATGGCGGACATTGGCGACAGCGTAAGCGCCGACGGCTACACGGTCACCTTAAAAGGCGCATTGACGGACGGCACCACTGCCCACATTCTGGTCGATATTGTCGGTCCGGAAGCAATCGATCTGGAATCGGTTTCTCCCGGCTTCGACTTGACGATGAAGGGTTTGTGCTATGAAGATCAGCACGGCATCAGCTCTGTCGGGGCCACGTTCCTGCATTTGGATGACCACGACGGAAAGGCAAACACCGTATCGCTGAACATTGAATACAACGTGTATGCCATGCCCGGAAGCAACTTCACGCTGGCGGATGGAAGAAGCAGAACATTGCACCTTGCCGATATTGGATATGTGGAAACCGAATATCCCTACGCTTTCCGTCACGTTGCAGAAGGCCCGTGGGTTTTCAAGTTTGCATTCACCGCAACGGGAAACAGCGAAACCGAGCTGCTGCAAAGCCCGATTTCCGGCTCTTACAGCCAGATTTCCGGCAGACAGGTCAAGGCCACCATCCATTCCGTAATGATGAAAGGCCTGAGCGCCACGGTTTATTACACGCTCGATGCGCATGAAGTGCAGGAAGCCGGCGACTTTGGCGCCATTCGGTTCGTTATGAACGACGGCAGTGAGCTGTTTGCCTATCCGGACAAGGCCGGGCAGACAGCCGAAATCAGCAACGGCGAGCTGATTCCCGGGTCGAACTGTCATTACTGCACCTATGTATTCCCGGCGCCCATCAGCTGCGACGACGTGGACACCGTATATATTGGCGAAAGCGCCATCAAAATCAGCCATCCGTAACGGATATCTCAACCCACAACAAAGGAGCCGGACCATTTGGGTCCGGCTCCTTTGCATTCCGCGGGGCACAAAAAACAGCACCCCCTGATTCTTTCAGGGGGTGCTGTTACGTTTGTTATCCGCGGGTAACGAGTCTGTACGTGTCGCGGGCGATCATAAGTTCCTCGTTCGTGGCAATCACGAAGACCTTGACCTTACTGTCGTCCGTGGAGATGAGGTGCTCGTCTGCGCGCTCGAAGTTGCGCTTTTCGCAAATCTTCACGCCCATAAAATCAAGTCCCTCGCAGATGGCGGCGCGGGTTTCCGGACCGTTCTCGCCGACACCGGCCGTGAAGACGATGGCGTCCACACCGCCCATGGCGGCCGCGTAAGCGCCGATATACTTGCGAACCTCGTAATGGAACTTGTCCAGCGCGAGCTGCGCGCGCTCGTTGCCATGATGCCAGGATGCATCCTCGAGATCGCGGAAGTCGGAAGAGACTTCGGAAAGCGCCAGCACGCCGGACTTCTTGTTGAGGATTTCGATCATTTCCTTCAGGCTGTAGCCGTAACGGTCGGACAGATACTCCAGAATGGTGGGGTCAATGTCACCGGAACGGGTGCCCATGGGCAAACCAGCCAGCGGGCTCAGGCCCATGGTGGTGTCAATGCTCTTGCCGTCCACGCAAGCGGAGAGGGAAGAGCCGTTGCCAAGGTGGCAGCAGACGATCTTGCTGTGCTCCGGATTGCCGAGCAGATCAATGCAGCGGCCGGAAACGTAATTATGGGAAGTGCCGTGGAAACCGTAACGGCGCACATCGTCGTTCTCATAATACTCATAGGGGATGGCGTAGAGATATGCCTTCGGCGGCATGGTCTGATGGAACGCGGTGTCGAACACGGCAACCTGCGGCTTATCGGGCATACACTTGGTGCAGGCCTCGATGCCCATAAGGTTGGCCGGATTGTGCAGCGGCCCGAGGGGGATGCATTCCTTGATGGCGGCGATGCACATATCGTCGATCAGGCAGCTCTCACCAAACTTCTTGCCGCCGTGCACGACGCGGTGGCCGACAGCGCCGATCTCGTCCATGCTGCTGATCACGCCGTTGACGGGGTCAATCAGTGCATCCAGCACAGTCTGAATGGCTTCGCCATGCGTGGGCATGGGAACGTCAACTGCTTTAACCTGCTGCTTCCCTTCCAGCTGCGGCTTATAGGTGAATTTTCCGCCGATGCCGATGCGCTCACAAACGCCCTTGGCCAGCAGAGTCTCGCTTTCCGCATCGATGAGCTGATACTTCAGAGAAGAGCTTCCTGCGTTGATTACGAGAATTTTCATTTGTTCAACCTCCAAAATATTGACAAGCGTTTCCGCCCGGTAAATAATAGGTATATCCTTGCTTTAACCGTGAATCTCCCGCGGAAAACCGCGTAAACATCCACGATAAAAACTAATAGCTTATTTTATACCCTGTTTTTGGAAAACGCAAGCCTTTTTTCAGATAATTCCCTCAAAACTGTATCCGGAATACGAAAAAAGTAACAGATTCTTGGAAAAAAGCAAACTCAGCGGGCGGATTTTGCGCCCCTGCAAAGGAGGAGAGACGGCACATGGAGAATGTGATCGGCGTCGCGGCGGAGTATAACCCCTTTCACCTCGGGCACCTTTATCATTTGGAGCGCAGCCGGGAAATGCTCGGCGGCGGCACGCTCGTGTGCGTGATGTCCGGCAGCTTCGTGCAGCGCGGCGAATGCGCGGTGTTCCGCAAGCACGCGCGGGCGGAAGCGGCTGTGCGCGCCGGTGCGGATCTCGTGCTGGAGCTGCCGCTGCCCTGGGCACTGAGCAGTGCGGAGGGTTTTGCACGCGGCTGCGTGGGCCTGCTCGGCGCGCTTGGCGTTGTGACGCATATGAGCTTCGGCGCAGAATGCGCAGATCTCAGGCAGCTCTCCGCCGTGGCGACGGCGCTTTGTGATCCGGAGGTCGATGCCATGATCGGCGAGGAGCTGCAAGCGGGCGATTCCTATGCCGCGGCGCGGCAGCGCGCCCTGCAGCGTGCCCTCGGCGGGGAACTTGCCGAACTCGTGCGCGAGCCGAACAACATTCTGGCCATTGAATATCTCAAGGCGCTCGACACGCAGCGCCTCTCCATCACGCCGATTGCGGTGGAGCGTCTCGGCGCGGGACACGACCGCGCATCCGAACCGGACTCCGACGCGCCGCGCGCGGCGCGCGAGCTGCGCGCCCTGCTTGCCGCGGGACAGGATATATCCGCTTTTCTCCCCGAGGCAGCGGCGGATGTTTATCGCCGCGAGACGGAACAGGGCCGCGGCCCCGTGACGATGCAGGCGCTGGAAATGGCGCTGCTGGCGCGTCTGCGCGGCCTTGCGGAGGCGGATTTCGCGGCGCTGCCGGATGCATCGGAGGGCGTGGAAAAGCGGCTTTACCGCGCCGCGGCAACGGAGCCGACCTTCGACGCCGTGCTGGCTGCGGCCGCGGCGAAGCGCTATCCCCTCTCCCGCCTGCGCCGGATGCTGCTCAGCGCAGCGCTCGGCCTGCGCGCCGGACAGGCAGACGGCATCCCGCCCTACGCGCGGGTGCTCGCGGCCAATGCCGCCGGAACGGCGCTGCTGCGCAGAATTTCCGAACGCGCACAGATCCCCGTGCTGACCAAAAGCGCGGCGGCGAAGGATCTGGACGCACGCGGGCAGGAGATTTTTGCCCTCGGCGCGAAGGCAGAGGATCTGTACGTCCTTGGCTTTGGCGCGGCCGCGGAGCGCACGGGTGGCTCGGACTGGCGAAGCAGCCCGTATATCGAGAAGGGAGAATCCGCGCGATGAGTGCATTCAGCGAGCGCATATACGAAGCGGTTAAACTGATCCCCTGCGGCCGCGTGATGAGCTACGGGCAGGTTGCCCGTCTTGCCGGAAATCCGCGCGGCGCGCGGGCGGTGGGCTTTGCGCTGCACCGCAACCCCTATCCCGGCGTCGTGCCCTGCCACCGCGTCGTCTTCCGGGACGGCAGCCTCGCGCCCGGCTTTGCCTTCGGCGGGCCGGACGAGCAGCGCCGACTGCTGGAATCGGAGGGCGTTGGCTTCACAGAGGACGGCCGCGTGGACATGGCACAATTCGGTATGTTCTGAGCCCGCAGCCGAACAGCACCGCCGACCGGGCGGACGCCCCGGCCAAAAAATACATACAAGCCGCATAATACAACAGCACCCCCTTGAATCAAGGGGGCGCTGTTCATTTCAGGGGATTTTTGACTGTAAGGGGGAATCAATGAAAATAAAGATAGTAATCGCCATTCGCCTTGTTGTCTATATCCTCTTTTGTCGTGAAGGAAATATTGGCTTTGCTATAAGTTAGCGCATGTAATATGTTTTTCTGATCCTCTTCTGTACCGCCGCAAAATGTAATCTTAGGAGCACCCATGTTTGTGAGTTCAAACGCTCCTTTCGGATACCCCAAAGCAATCAAATTATGGATTGTCGCTCTTTCCAGTTCGACGCAATAGCCTGACGTTTTTGCTGCCTCTAACTCGGCATCTGTTTCAAACAAATACCAAACAACAAGATGCTGCGGTTCAATATCAAAGGCACCATAAAAGAAATGTTGATAAATTTTAGGCGTTCTGTCGGAAAAATCCTCAACCGTTTTCTCTACAGCTTTTTTAATAATGCGTTTTCTTCTTGAAAATCGGAACAGCATATATCCCACCGCCTTATTTCGTTATACCGCAAAAAACAACGCTCATTCCTGCATTTTCAGGCACATATAATCAAAGGCTATTTCTTCCTTGCCGATTTTGAAGAACGCAGGATGTGTTCCGACTTTTTGAAATCCAAACTTTTCATACAGATGTATTGCTGAAAAATTGTCGCTGCGAACCTGCAGGTCAATGACTCCAAAGGAATTTTCCCCGGCAAACTTGATGATGCTTTGCAGCAGCCGACTTCCGATCCCTTTATTCCAACATTCCCGCAAAACGGAAACGCTGACCTCGCCGCGATGCCGCATCCTGCGAGGCAAGCGGCTCAAACTGGCATTGCCGACGATTTTTCCATCCTCTTTCGCAACAAGCATAATCTCATCGCAGGAGCTTTCCATCTGACAAATGTATGCCGCTTCGGATTCCGGGGTGATCGGCAGCCCCTCTCCCCCAAATGTCAAATTGTCCGTTTCTCCGCCGATCTGTTTCAGAAATTGCAATATTTCAGCCGCATCCGCACTCGTTGCTTTTTCAATCGTGATGCTCATAAATACACCGCCTCGCCGAATTGGGGTTTGCTTATCTTGTTATTGTCAAACAATAAAATGATGGTCTTTCGGGATACATCTTGTCGGGAACATTCCAAATAACAGCATCGTTAATCTCTTTAATATGTTCTGTGGTCAGTTCTTCAATGGAAATCGTTTTTCTGTGAATGAATGGCCTTTCCTCATATTCATAATAACCCCTCAACCACACATTCCAAAACTCAACGCTATCCGTTTTCTGTAAGACAGTTCTTATATATTCAACAATTTGTTTTGCCCTGCCATCCGTATAATCCCATTCAAGATATACACCATAGTCTTTGTCCGAGTAGTCTTTGACGCTATCAAATGTTAGCAAATGATAGTTGTCATCGGCACCACCGTCATCTATTGTGCCTTTGTCAATGTCTATTTTGACAGGATATTCTTGCGATGGCGCAAACTCTGTCAAGGGCATATCAGAAGCAATAAATCTACAAATGCTCACACAGTCACGCTCCTTTGCCAAATTCAAGTTGTCTGCGCAGATTATACCACACAAAGATGCAGATTCCAATCCCGCTGCACCGAAATTCAAAAAATCCAGCCCGTCTCTGACAGTCTGGATTTTTTGCATTGTTTTGATAATAATGATACGGTTTCAAACAGTTTCATTTGGTTTCACTCAAAAAAGAAACTATTAAGCGGGAAGTGAAACTCTCTTTTGGGACTGAAACTATGCTGATCTGTTTGTCAAATTAGAATTTAGAAAACTCCTTTATTGTACTTCCTTTGTACAGCAACAATACAGCCTATGCCAATCACCAAGCCTATGATAAGTATAGCAACGGCAAGTATAAGCAAATTTTCAAATAATCCTATAATGCCACTGAGCAGCATTACAGTTGCGATAACAAGCATTGCTTTTCCAAAGGCTTTTCCGTAGGCTGATTTATCTGTGACTTTTGTTTGGTGGTAATCATGAATCAAATCGGTTTTGCCCTTGTAAATTGAAATACCCAATACCGTAAACAGAGCTGCAACCAGAAACATAGTAATGGAATACACTAACATATTGATGCCTCCACAAATTCAAGTTTGTCGAATAGATTGTATCAAATTGCTGTGTAAATATCAACCAATACAGAAAAAGCACGATGATTTCGTATCAAAACCATCGTGCTTATTGGTCCGGATGACAGGATTTGAACCTGCGGCATCTTGCTCCCAAAGCAAGCGCTCTACCAAACTGAGCCACATCCGGTTATCGAGAACGCATTTATTATATATGAACTGTGTTAAAAAAGCAACTAAAAAAACAACCCTTATTTATCATATTCTTTGCCTTTGCATATTTGCTTGTCACTTGCAAAAACTATCTGCAAAAGGAGTGATTATTATGAACGGACAGGAGCTTGTTAAGCAAACATTGGATCAGATTCCCCGGGCGAACGCCAACGCCAAACGCATTGTGGGGTTGGTAAAGAAAAGCGGCAAAATTACAGGCTATCAGCTCTCTGACAACACATTTGTGGAAAAACAGCAAGCAGTCAATATGGCAAAGCAGGGGCAGATCGCCGGCGTGGGCATTGCCCACCGAAAGGATACGGAGTATCTGAAATCCATCCCAGACGGCAGCGAAAACAACAATCTGGGGAATCTCCCCTCTGTTTCACCCCAATCATAAAAAATCCCCGGGAGAAAATCCCGGGGATTTTACCGTTGAATAGTCAAAATATACCGATGGCGATCTTTTTCAACATTTTTGCCCTTTCTTATGATACAATGATACTATAGGGGGTGGTGGAATGAAGTTTAAGTTGATCCTCGATAAAGAAAAAGAGGAAGAGGTGGTAGCCACCGTTCACAGCCGCACTGCTTTAATCGACGAGATCGAATCGCTGATATTAAAGCACGCCGGCGCAGATCGGATCCCCGGTTATACCGAGGACGATATTAAAATGCTGATGATTTCGGACATTGCATGCATTACCGTTTTAGAGAGCAAAACCTATGCAATCGATTCCCAAAATGTCAGATATCGGTTAACGCAACGACTGTATGAGCTGGAACAACAGCTTCCCTCTTCTTTTATTCGCATCAACAAAAGCGCGTTGGCAAATGAATCCCATCTAGATCGGTTTCAAGTCACCTACGCCGGAAGTGTGGATGCTATTTTCAAATGCGGCTATAGGGAATATGTTTCCCGGCGGTGCTTTGCTCAAATCAAAAGGAGGTTGGAGGGAAAATGAAAAAATTTCTTAAGGAATTTTTACTCCGGGGCTTGATCTGCGCCGGTGGTGGCCCTGTGGTTCTGGCGATCATTTACGGAATTCTGGGAGCGACCGACACCGTAGAATTTTTTACACCCAAAGAGGTTTGTACGGGAATACTCACCATCACACTTCTCGCCTTCGCCGCAGCAGGTATGACCGCAATCTATCAAATGGAGCAGCTTCCCCTTCCCATCATGATCCTGCTCCACGGGGGCGCGCTGTATGTGATCTACATCCTCACCTATTTGATCAACGGGTGGCTCTTAAATCAGCTAACGCCAATTCTGATCTTTACGGGAATTTTTATTGCCGGATATTCGCTTATTTGGCTGATTATCTACTTGATAGAGCGAAATAAAATCAAAAAGATCAACAAACTGCTGAAGAATTGATTATGAAAAATGTGCGTTGCCACTGAATGCAACGCACATTTTTTATTTTTGATAATCCGTTTCGTAACTGCCGGCAGGCAAGCAAAATCCGCAGGAACAGATTTCATCACCGGCAAGGGTTCCCGTTTCGCCGATCGCGCCGCCCATTTTCACGAAAACCTCAACATATTCTCCGCATTGGGGACATTTCACCTCAGCAAGCCGGGGCGTTCCCTTCCCCTCCTGACAACCATTTATCAGCATATTACACCTCACCAAACATAAGGAATCAATCTGAATTTTACTTTTTGCTTATATGCCGCATAACCGGGAAGCTCTCTGGTCAGCAATTCCTCCTCGTCTTTCAGCCGCACAACGATAATTGCCGGGTAGAAAGCAAAGACGATAAGCGCATACCAGGAGCCCAGCACCAGGGGAATCATAAGAAACAAAAGGATCGTTACTGCATACATTGGATGACGGACGATACCATACAGCCCGGTATCCACCACAGTCTGCCCCTCCTGCACCTGGATGGTACGGCTTAAGTAGGCATTTTCCCGCATTACCTCAGCATAGAGCGCGTATGCTATCAAAAACAGCGCCGATGCGGCAACCACCACCCATAAGGGCATATTTGACCAACCGAAGCGAAAGTCCAAACCCGCCACCGCAAAACCTACCACAAACATCAATCCCGAAAAAGCTACAACACCCTTTTGCGCGGATTGCTTCTCTTTAGCGTCCAGGCGTTTTTTCAAAAACTCCGGCGTCTTGAAAAACATATAAAAGCCAAATGCCAGCATAGGCGCAAACAGCAAGACGACAAAATACCACCCGTATGGATATTGCAGCGTTCCTGCCGGCAGAAAAATCAGCAAACCTACCAATAATAAACCAAAAATAAATTTCATCAATGCCTCTGCAAGAAGTTTCATATCATTCCACCTTATAGCCTTCCTCAATTAAGATATAGGGCAAATCACGGGCGATACACTGTTTCAGATTGCGCGCATTTTCCCCGATCAAGTCTTCCTTATTTAAGCCGGAATCATCCAGACGCTGTTCGATCACACTGGCATATTTTTGAATGTCTGCAAAATGATCCTCGATATACTGTTCGGACATCACAAGGCACACATATTGAATATTTTCCAAATATAATTTATCAAAATCCTTCTGCCAATCAAAAGGAATATAGCACCCCTCCACGATCAGGTTTTGTTTGTATTCGATGGCGGTCTTTATCATTTCCCGGACGATCGGCCAAAGGTACTCCGTCAGTTTATCGTCATCCATAGGTGTCAGGTGGGTTTGATGGCTGCGGATCAAGCCCATTTTCAGATGGTCGATGGATAAATAAGGATATTGATATTTCTCCAGCAATCGCTGGGCATAGGCCGTTTTTCCCGTATGGGTCGCCCCGGCAATCATAATAATCATCCTGCTCACCTCTTTGTTTTATTATAGCACGGCAAAATTCTCAGTGCAACAAATGTATTTTACATATCCTGCAAGATTCGACAAAATAGTTTACTTTCTATATTTTTCTGCTATAATGAAAGTTAGAATCGACAATTTTCGAGGTGTTATTATGAAGGAGTTCTTTGGTATTGACGGTTATTCCCGTACGCCCGAAGGGTTTTTATCCTGGCAGCACTTACTGTTTGTTGGCTCTTTACTCACTTTAATGACAGTTCTTTCCATTATTCTGGGCAAGAAAAATCGCTTCGGTACGCAGAAGCAAAAAAATAAGGTTCTGATTTTTACCGCATTTTTGATCGACGGATTGGAGCTGTTTAAGTTCTTTATCCTATGTTACAATGCAAAAAGCGCAGAACCCCTGCTGCATAATTTGCCCCTGTTTCTATGCAGTATCCAACTGATCGCCATTCCCCTTGCCGCATTCACCAAGGGCAGGCTCAAGGAAACCGCGCTGGATTTTGTATGTATTTTCGGCATTTTGGGCGCAATTTTCGGCACTATCGGCGCAGGACAGAACTACAATGCCTACCCGGTTTTATCCTTTGATAATGTAGTATCGGGTCTGACCCACTGTATTTCCGGCTTTGCATCCCTGTATATTATGTTTGCAAAAATGGCTACTCTCAAGCGGGAGAATATGTGCATCACCTACTGCATTTTGCTTGCCTACTGCGTCGCTGCATATATCGCAAACATTTTGATTCCCTACAATTATATGTTCTTAATGGCAGGTGACGGCACGCCCTACGACATCCTCTACAACTGGGTAGATGGCAGTCGGGTGCTGTATCCCATGCTGGTGATTGCGCTGTTTTTGGTATATATCACCGGGTTCTACGCCGTTTGCCACCGCATTGCAAAGAAAAAAGATAAAACACCGGCACTATGATATCTATTACATAAAGGAGTTTTTACAATGGCAAAAAGCATTCAGGATGTCCTTGCAATGATCAAGGAACACAACATCGAAATGGTGGACTTTAAGATGGTGGACATCAACGGTCAGTACCGCCATGTCACCATTCCTGCCCGGAATTTCTCAGAGGATACCATGAAAAGCGGTATCGGCTTCGATGCCTCCAATTACGGCTATGCCGTTGTGGAAAAGAGCGATATGGTGTTTATCCCCGATCCCGACACCGCGCTGATCGACCCCTTCTGTGAGATCCCCACCCTGACTATGACCGGCAACGCCATGATTATCGATTATCCCCAGAACCGTCCTCTGGCGCAATATCCCAGAAATATCATCAAGGCTGCTGTGGAATATATGAAAGACAGCGGTGTTGCTGACGAAATGAAGATTCTGCCGGAGTTTGAGTTCTATCTGTTTGACGATGTGACCTGGGGCGTAGAGGGCAGCTACATCGGTGCCTCCGTGGATGCCAAGCAGTCCTACTGGAACTCCACCACCGACGGCAAGGGCGTGATCGTTCCCAAGCAGAAGAATTATCACATTGCAAAGCCCTTTGACACCTCCTATGAGTGCCGCAGTGAGATGTGTATGCATATGCTGGACGCAGGCATTGAGATCAACTATCACCATCCCGAGGTCGCTGCCAGCGGTCAGTATGAGATCGAGCCCCAATTGGGTGAAGTGGTTCACATGGCAGATGCTACTATGATGATCAAGTACATCATCCACAACACCGCTTTGAAGTATGGCAAGAGCGCCACCTTTATGCCCAAGCCCATTTGCGGCGAGGCAGGTAGCGGTATGCATGTCCACATGATTCTCTTCAAGGACGGTCAGCCTGTGTTCTCTGACGACAACGGCTATTCTCACTTAAGTGAAACTGCCCACTACTTTATGGGTGGTATCCTTAAGCACATCGCTTCTTTGTGCGCCATTACCAACCCCAGCACCAATTCCTTTAAGCGTCTTGTCCCCGGCTTTGAAGCCCCGGTGACCGTGGGCTATGCCACCTCCAACAGAAGCGCTGTCATCCGTATCCCCGCTTACGCCAAGAGCCCCGACAAGCGCCGGTTTGAGCTACGCAATCCCGATGCAACCTGCAACCCCTATTTCTGCTATGCGGCGATCCTCATGGCAGGTCTGGACGGTGTGAAGAACAAGATCGATCCCCACGCCAACGGCTGGGGTCCCTACGACTTCAATCTGTTCCACTTAAGCGACGAGGAAAAGGCAAAGCTCTCCCAGCTTCCCACCCGTCTGGAGGATGCCCTGGATGCTCTGGAGGCTGACCACGACTATCTGACCGTGGGCGGTGTGTTCCCTGAGGAACTGCTGAAAAACTTCATTAAGACCAAGCGGGCAGAGTGCAGCGAAATGTCCAAGATCCCCCACCCCGCTGAATTTGATAAATACTACAATCTGTAATCACAGAAAGCCACTGTTCTTGGGCAGTGGCTTTCTCAGGAGTTTTGAACATGAAAGAATACGAGATCGTTGCTACCTACTTAAACGGCTGCGCCGGTGAAGCGCATCCCCAAACGGAATTTATCGAAGCGGAGCTAAATGATCCGGCAGACTATGTGCGTCAGCATCACGGCAATGAATTTGAAAAATTCACCCGGGAGGATCTGCCTGACGGACGGGTCATTTTCACCTACGACCACACTGTGCGCTATATTTACGAATTTACAGAGATTTAACAAAACACACCGGATTGCAAATGCAATCCGGTGTGTTTTGTTATTTGGTCATTTTCTCTTGTTTTACTTTATGGTCGATCACATGACGGGAGGCAAGCTCCTTATGGATGTCCTCCAGGGAAATGCCAGCTTGGAGCATCAGCACCATTACATGATAAGCAAGGTCAGCGATCTCATAGACCGTTTCCTTTTTATCCTCTGCCTTGGCAGCGATGATGACCTCTGTAGTCTCCTCACCCACCTTTTTCAGGATCTTATCCAGACCCTTTTCAAAGAGGTAGGTGGTATAAGAGCCTTCCTTTTTCTCCTCTTTTCTGCCACGAAGCAGCTCCATGAGCCCCTCCAGGGAGAATTCGTGAAGCTCCTCGCTCTGCCAAAGGGTCTTGGTAAAGCAGGACTTTGTGCCTAAATGGCAGGCAGGCCCCTCCGGCTCAACCTTGATTACCAGCGCGTCATTGTCGCAATCTGCCTCGATGGACACGATATGCTGATAATTCCCACTGGTCTCTCCTTTCAGCCACAGCTCCTGCCGGGAACGGCTCCAGAAGCAGGTCAAGCCCTTTTCCATAGAGATCTGCAGGCTTTCCTTGTTCATATAGGCAAGGGTCAGCACCTGCTTACTTACAGCATCCACCACAATGGCGGGAATCAGGCCGTTTTGGTCAAATTTCAATTCATTGATATTCATATCGCACTCTCCTTACAGACGAGCAGGAATACCTGCCTGCGCCATTTGCTTTTTTAAGTCCGGGATAGCTACCTCGCCAAAGTGGAAGATGGATGCTGCCAAACCTGCGTCCACCTTGGGCAGGCGATGAAACAGGGTGATAAAATCGTCAATGCATCCTGCGCCGCCGGAGGCGATCACCGGCACGGATACCGCATTGCACACCGCTTCCAGCATTGCAAGGTCAAAGCCCTGCTTCACGCCGTCGGTGTCGATGGAGTTGACCACCACCTCACCGGCGCCTGCATCCAAACATTTTTTGATCCAGGCGATGGCTTCCATTCCCGTATCCTCTCTGCCGCCCTTGGCAAAGACACGGAACTGCCCGTCCACCCGCTTCACATCCACGGACAAGACCACGCACTGGTCGCCGTACAGCTTTGCCGCTTCACCGATGAGGGACGGATTGCCAATAGCGCCGGAATTGACACTCACTTTATCCGCGCCGCATTTCAGAACTCTGTCAAAGTCCTGCAAGGTGTTAATACCGCCGCCCACTGTCAGAGGGATAAACACCTGCCGGGCGGTTTCGCAGAGAATATCCGTAAACAGCTCTCTGCCCTCAGCGGAGGCGGTAATGTCATAAAATACCAGCTCATCCGCGCCTTGCTCCGTATAGAATCGGGCAAGCTCCACAGGGGAAGAAACATCGCTTAAGCCTTGAAAATTGACACCCTTGACCACCCGTCCGTTCTTCACATCCAGGCAAGGAATAATTCGTTTTGTTATCATTTTGCCACCTCTATGGCTTCTTTCAAATTGATCGCGCCTGTGTAATAGGCCTTGCCGATGATCGCGCCGTAAAGATCCATAGCGGCAAGCTGTTTTACATTTTCCAGATCCGACACACCGCCGGAGGCAACGATCTGCATAGTGAATTTTTCGCTCATTTCCCGGTACAACTGCAGATTGCACCCTTGCATTGCGCCGTCCTTGGAAATATCCGTGCAGATAATGGTCTTGACGCCGATCTTCTGCATTTTTTCGCAGAAATCAAAAGCAGGCATATCGGATTTTTCCGTCCAGCCCTTAACCGCTACGAAACCATCCTTCAAATCTACACCCACGGCAATTTTCTCGCCGTATTTACTGACCGCTTCCTGCAAAAACACAGGATCGTTCAGCGCCGCTGTGCCTAGGATCACCCGGTCGATGCCCGATGCCATATAGCGGTCCACAACCTCCATACTCCGCACGCCGCCGCCGATCTCGCAGAACAGACCCCTCTGCTCCTTAATGGCGCAGACCACGGACAGATTGGGGGTGTCACCGTTTTTTGCGCCCTCCAAATCCACGATATGGATAAACTTTGCGCCGGCAGCAACAAAATCCTTGGCAACGGCCACGGGGTTATCGTTATAAACGGTCATCTGGGCGTAGTCCCCCTTGTAAAGGCGAACTGCCTTGCCGTCGTACAGGTCTATGGCAGGAAATATGTTCATACCTTTCCCTCCATTTCGCTGAATGCCCGCAAGATGGCAAGGCCTACTTTGCCGCTCTTTTCCGGGTGGAACTGACAGCCGCATACATTATCCATCGCCACCGCGGCGGTGATAGGCGCGCCGTAATCCGTATCGGCAATCACCGCTTCGTCGCAATCGGAGGCATAATAAGAATGGACAAAATAGATGAAATCTCCGTCTTTAATATGCCGGAATAGGGGGCTTTCTTTCTTAAAATGCAGGGCGTTCCAGCCGATCTGGGGGATTTTATAATCCTTGGGTATCACTTCGGCAATGGGTCGCACAGAGCCCTTGATCAGCCCCAGACCCTTGTGGTGACCGTATTCGTAGGCATCCTCAAACAATAGCTGCATACCAAGGCAGATGCCCATAATGGGTTTCCCGGTCTTTGCCTCCGCGCAGACCACCTCTGCCATGCCGGAATCGCGAAGCTTTTGCGCCGCATCTCCAAATGCGCCTACCCCGGGGAGCAAGATCCGATCCGCTTTACGGATCACTTCCGGGTCAGCGGTGACCACCGCTTCTACGCCGATGGCGCGGAAGGAGCTTTGCAGAGAAAAGAGATTGCCCACGCCGTAATCAATAATCGCAACCATTAAAGCACTCCCTTAGTAGACGGAATTTCGTTGGCAAAGGTCTTATCGATCGCCACGGCCTTTTTCATACTCCGACCCAGAGATTTGAAAGCGCCCTCTATGATATGATGGGAGTTACAGCCGGTCAGCTGTCTGACATGGAGGGTCAGTCCTGCATCCCGGGCAAAGGCGATCAAAAACTCCTGACACAGCTCCGTATCGAAATCCCCCACCTTTTCCGTGGGAATTTCCAGCGCATAGTAGCAACCGCCACGGCCGGAAATGTCCACTGCCGTCAAGATAAGGCTCTCATCCATAGCCAGGGTGGTATCACCGTAACGGACGATCCCCCGCTTATCTCCCAGACCCTGGGCAAAGGCTTTGCCTAAGCAAATACCCACATCCTCCACGGTATGGTGATAATCCACATGGGTATCCCCCACGCAGGTAACATTCAAATCAAACCGGCCGTGCTTAGCAAAAAGGGTCAGCATGTGATCCAAAAATCCGC
Organism: Oscillospiraceae bacterium; assembly: GCA_017522015.1. Lineage (GTDB taxonomy): Bacteria > Bacillota > Clostridia > Oscillospirales > Oscillospiraceae > SIG483. The sequence continues at coordinate 127,382 of JAFXAW010000017.1, forward strand.
AGCCGGTACGGCAATCGGATACGCCTGTTCCGTCCAGATCCAGCCACAGGGAAATATCGGTTTCCGCCGTCTTTCTGTCTATTTTTGCTGTTCTCATTGGTTTTCCTCCAAGATTTCTCCAATGGTGCGGATCAGCGCATCCATTTGCTCCGCCGTACCCACGGTTATGCGAACATAGGGGCTGATCCGGGGTTTATCAAAATGCCGCACCAGAATCCCCCGGCGCTTAAGCTCTGTGTATAGGGTCTTGCCGTCTATGGCAGGATGGGAGGCAAACAGGAAATTGGATTTAGAATCCGTCAGCGCAAAGCCCAATTTCTTTAACGCCTTTGCAGCATTTTCCCGATTCTCCATAATGATCCCGCAATTCTTATCCGTATAGGCCTGGTTTTCCAAGGTCACGATACCGGCAACGGAGGTCATACGGTTAATATTATAAGGATTGGTGGAATAACGCAGGGTGTTCAGGTCTGCCATCAGATTTTTGTTGCCGATGGCAAAACCAAGGCGGGCGCCTGCCATAGAACGGGATTTGGAGAAGGTCTGCACCACCAGCAAGTTTTCATATTTCTCCACCAGCGCAACAGCGCTCTGTGCGCCGAAATCCACATAGGCTTCGTCAATGACCACCACATTATTGGGATTGCTCTTGAGGATCTTTTCGATTTCATCCAGGGATAGGGCTATGCCGGTGGGGGCGTTGGGATTGGCGATAAACACCGTTTTATTTACACCGCAATAGTCTGCAACATCCACGGAAAAATCCTCTTTTAGAGGGATCTGCGCATAAGGAATATGGTTGATCTCCGCAAAGACCTTATAAAAGCCATAGGTAATATCCGGGAACACTGCCGGATGCTCCTCATCACAAAATGCCATAAAAGCAAAATTCAGCACATCGTCCGAGCCGTTGGTGAGCATCACCTGCTCCGGCGCAACACCGTATTGCTTGGCAAGCTTTGCCACCAGCGCCTTGCAATCCGGGTCTGAGTACAGGCGCAGGGATTCTACCTCCTGCTTCACCGCCTCCGCCACCGCAGGGTGGGGCGGGAAGGGGGATTCGTTGGTATTTAGTTTGATGTACTGCATATCCTGAGGCTGTTCCCCCGGCGTATAGGGGGTCAGGTTCTCATATTTTTTGCTGAAAAATCTACTCATTTTCTCATCTCCAAGGGTTAATCCAAGCGAATGGTGGCGCTTTTTGCGTGGGCGGTCAAGCCCTCCTGCTTGGCAAAATAGGCAACATCCTCTGCTACCTCTGCCAAAGCATCCTCGCTGTAATAAATAAACTGGGTTTTCTTAATAAAATCGTCCACAGACAGGGGGCTTGAAAATCTTGCCGTTCCACTGGTAGGCAGGGTATGGTTCGGACCTGCAAAATAATCGCCCAAAGCCTCAGGGCAATTTTTACCCATAAACACAGAACCTGCGTGACGGATGGAATCCAGATAAGCGAAAGGATCCTCCACGCACAATTCCAAATGCTCCGGGGCAATTTCATTGGCAATTTCAATAACAGCGGTCAAATCCTCCGCCACAATAATTTTACCATTGCTGTCAATAGATGCCCGGGCGATTTCCGCCCGCTCCAGCATAGGAATTTGGCGCTCCAGTTCTGCCTGCACCGCCTCTGCCAAGGCCTGGGAATCGGTCACCAGCACCGCGCTTGCCATTTTGTCATGCTCTGCCTGGGATAAAAGGTCTGCCGCCACATGAGAAGGCGCTGCGGTAGCATCCGCAACCACCAGAATCTCACTGGGTCCTGCGATCATATCAATGGACACCACGCCGAACACCTGCTTCTTTGCCTCGGCAACAAAAGCATTGCCCGGTCCTACGATCTTGTCCACCTTGGGGATAGACTCCGTGCCGTATGCCAGCGCGGCGATTGCCTGAGCGCCACCCACCTTAAAGATTTTATCCACACCGGCGATCTTCGCTGCCGCCAGAATCACAGGGCTGACCTTTCCGTCCTTACCGGGAGGGGTCACCATCACCACATTAGGACAACCGGCAATTTTGGCAGGGATGGCATCCATCAAAACCGTAGACGGATAGCTTGCCGTGCCACCGGGGACATACAGACCCGCCCGTTCTACCGGGAGGATCTTCTGCCCTACCATAACGCCGTTTTCTTTCTTCAGGGTAAAACCCTCCCGCTTCTGGCAGGCGTGGAACGCGCGGATATTCTCCGCAGCCTTTTCCAGAACCTCCAAAAAGCGAGGCTCTACAGCATTTATCGCCTCGTCCAGCTCCTGCTGGGTAACCTGCAGGGCAGTTAATTTTACCTTATCAAATTTTTCACAGTAGTCAAACAACGCCTTGTCGCCCCGGGCGCGGACATTGGCAATGATCTCGGAAACCGCATCCGCCACATTGGCAGTAGGCTCGATTCTTGCAAAAATCTGATCTTTTTCAACTTCACCGTAACGGAAAATTTGAATCATTTTTCTTCCTCCAAAAGCTTGGACATTTGCTCCATCAGCTTGGTAATGGGTTCATTTTTAAAACGGAACCCGGATTTATTGGCAATCAGACGGGCGCTGATAGGCACGATGGTCTCCACCACCGCCAGCTTATTCTCCCGCAAGGTGGTGCCCGTTTCCACAATATCCACGATCACATCGGACAGCCCCAGAATGGGCGCGATCTCAATAGAGCCGTTTAAGTGGATGATGTCGATATCCCGGCCCTGGGAGCGGTAATAATTCCGGGCGATATTGGAAAATTTCGTTGCCACCCGGAGGGTATGCTCCGGGTCGTCATAGAAATCCTCTTTTGCTGCCACCGCCATACGGCATTTGCCGATATCCAGATCCATCAGTTCATACACATCCGGCTCATATTCCAGCAGGATATCCTTGCCGGCAACACCGATATCCGCCACCCCATGCTCCACATAAATGGCAACATCGGAAGGCTTGACCCAGAAGTAGCGCACGCCGTTTTCTGCATTTTCGAAAATCAGCTTTCGGTTGGTTTCCCGGATGGCAGGACAGTCGAATCCCGCTTTTTCAAACATAGCATATACCTTCTCGCCCAAACGACCCTTGGGCAGGGCGATATTAAGCATCGGCTTCAACTGCGGTCACCTCCCCGTCTTGAAATTGCAGAATCTTTCCATATTTTGCCTTGGGAGGAAGGGTTCGCTGAAGCTGTACTGTCAAGCCTTCTTCCCGAAGCGCCTCTGCCGCCCGGTGCAATCCGTCGGCAGAAACGCCCTCATTGTACAAAAGCGCCACATCCGCATCGTAGTTTTTGGGCATATTCTGTCTGCGCAGGCTATCTAAATACACCGCAAAGCCAATGGCGCGGGATTTATGCCCCATTTTCTCCATAAGCCGGTCGTACTGACCGCCGGAGAGGACGCTCACCGGCACACCCTCCACAAAACCCTTGAACACAATGCCATTATAGTATTTCATATCGCTGACCACAGAAAAGTCGATCCGCAGAATTTCGCTCCACCGGGCAGACATCAAAATCTCCATAAGATTTTTGAAGCTTGCAAGAGTTTCTTCCTTTACAAGGCCGGTCAGGAGCTTTTTCAGACGGGGCAGCACCGTTTCCGGCTTTCCGTAGCAAGATGCCAATTGACACAGCGCATCGGCGCGCGCAGCATCTACACCACTTTCGGCGCACAGCTTGGACAATTCGTGAAGATTCTTCTCGCCCATACACTTGAGCATAGCATTCTTTTCATCGGTGGAAAGAGAAATGCTGTCCATAATCTCATAAATAAAATCCAGATAAGACACGGTCAGCACACAGGAATCGGAAATGGTCTGCAGGCTTTTTGCCGCCAGGGTCAATACCTCAAAGATGCTGTAACGGTCAATATCACCGATACACTCCAGACCCGTCTGCATAATTTCCTTGAACGCCTGGGTATCCTTGGACACCCGGTAGACATTTTCGTTATAGTAATACCGCTGAACAGAGCCGGGGGCATATTTGCTGTTTTTCAGGATGGAAAAGGTCACATCGGGCTTCAGCGCCATCAGCTTGCCGTTGGTATCGGTAAAGGTGATGATGCTGTCTGAAATGAGGAAATCCTTATTTCGCACATACAGGTCATACTCCTCAAACTGGCTCATTTTGAAATGAGAATAGCCGTAACGGGCATAAAGAGAGCGGAGTAAATAGCTGATTTTTTCGTCGTTTTTGAAAATGGTGTCTTGAATGTTCATTTTGCCTCTTCGCCTTCCGTTAGTTTTCGGATCACCGATTTATATCCGCCCTTGCCGTAATTTAAGCAGCGGCTGACTCTGCCGATGGTGGCTGTGCTGACGCCAACCTGCTGTGAGATCGCCTGATAGCTTTTGCCCTCGCTGAGCAAAAATGCCGTATCCAGACGCTGGGCCATATCCTGCAGCTCACTGATGGTGCAGATATCGTCAAAAAAAGTATAGCAATCCTCCAGATTATCCAGCGTCATAAAGGCGCGGAACAGCCGGTCGATGGATTCTGAACGGTAATTGGGCATAGAAATTTCCTCCTTGTTTTATCGTGCTACTATGTTAGCACATCACCGCGCTAAGTCAAGGCTGTTTCCCTGTTTTTCTTACAAAAAATAATTGCAAATGCACACTTTTTATAATTCTGCTATAGTTTCTATATGCGCTTCGGTACTTGCGGATTTTTTCTGTCCGTGTTACACTTATTTTAAGCTATCAAACAAGGAGGTGCCTGAATGTCTGCAACTCAGATTGTCCGGGAGTCGCCGGATGCCCTGCTGACCTGTATCCTGGATATGGGAGAGATGCTCCTGTCCAGCGGCGCAGAGATCGTCCGTGTTGAAGATACCATAGCGCGCCTGTGCACGGCTTACGGTTTTTGCCACATCAATGTATTTAGCATTACCTCCAGCATTGTACTCACCGTACAATGCCCTGACGAGCGAATCATTACCCAAACCCGCAGAGTGCCCGGGCGGAACACCAATATGGAAAAAATCGCCCAGGTCAACGCCCTTTCCAGAGAGATCTGCCGGGCGCCAATGGTTTTGGACGATTTTCGTGATCGCATCGCCGCGATCCAAAAGACGCGAACCTACTCCATCTGGGTGCAATGCCTTTGCTATGCATTGATCTCCGCGGCATTTTCTGTATTTTTCGGTGGCACAGCATGGGATGGCTTTGCCGCCGCTCTGTCCGGGATTTTGGTTTTCGGCATTCAACATTTTACCCAGAATCTGCGGATGAACGGCATTTTACAGAGTCTGCTGGTCAGCGCCTTTACCGCCCTGGTGGTGGTGATGCTGGTGCGTGTGGGCATTGGCAATGCGCCGGAAAAAATCACCATTGGTAATATTATGCTGCTAATTCCCGGCGTGGCGTTTACCACCTCTTTACGGGATATCATCAACGGCGACACCATTGCAGGCCTTGTGGGATTGAGCGAGGCGGTTTTGAAAGCCATCGCCATTGCCATCGGTTTTGCTGTGGTGCTTGTGGGAATTGGGGGTATCCTATGATGGAATATATCATCCAAACCCTCATGGGCGCTATCGGTTCTGTGGGCTTTGCCGTCCTTTTTAATGTGCGGGGAAAGCGACTGGTGCTGTTTTTCTTAGGCGGCGCGCTGGATTGGGCTGTATATCTGCTCTGCTATCACAACGGATGCACCGGCTTTGTCAGTATGTTTTTTGCCACTATGACTGCCGCGCTTACCAGTGAGGTTTTGGCGCGGATCATCCACACGCCGGTGCTGTTGCTGCTTGTACCAATGCTGGTGCCTCTCATTCCCGGAGGTGATCTGTACAGGAGTATGGACGCGCTGATCCGCAGTGAAAAGGAATATTTCCTTGCCTATGGTTCTTCTGCCATCACCGCCGCCGGCGCCATCTGTCTGGGTATCATTTGCATCACCGCGCTTACCCACATTATTTTCAGCATCGGCGACCATTTTCGCAAAGCAAACCATTAAATCCATATAGAGATGACCCGATCGAAAGGTCGGGTCATTTTGCAAGAAAAATAATTTGCAGAAATTGTGAAAATCAGTTGACAAATCCAATCCTGCGTGGTATTATAACCAAGCGTCGGGCAAATGTCAGGCGTGAAATATGCGCGAGTGGTGGAATTGGTAGACTCGCTAGATTCAGGTTCTAGTGCTCATTCCGGGCGTGGGGGTTCAAGTCCCCCCTCGCGCACCAAAAAATACAGACACACTTCGGTGTGTCTGTATTTTTTATTTGTAAGATACTGGGGACTTGAACCCATCTAAATGCAACGCGGATGAGCGTTGCTCGCGAGGGCTTGACCGAGCGAAACCTTAATTTTCTCCAAAGGAGAAAATGCAAATCAAGTCCCCCCTCGCGCACCAAAGAAAAAGGACATCCGTATGGATGTCCTTTTTCTTTGGTCTGGGGACTTGAAAGGACGACACCAGTGCGCACACCGACGCCAAAATCGAGAGATAGCGTGACAATGTGTAATAATTTACAATACCCCCTTGTTGGTCAATAACTTTGGCAACCAAGGGGGTGTTTCTATGTAACCAGGCAGGATCAATATTCCTTAGGACTTAAACCTGTTACTTTTTTAAAATAGGCAGAAAAATAGTACACATTGGAAAAGCCGCATTCCCGGGCGATTTGGGTAATGGTATACTGCTCAGCCCTAAGCAGATTTTTTGCGTGGGTAATACGGATGTGATTGAGATACTGTATAGGAGAAATGCCGTAGGAATTGCGGAATTCCCTGGTAAAATGGGAAACAGAATATCCGGAAAGCGCCGCCAATTCATCTACGGTGATTTTTTGACTATAGTGCTCATCCATATAGTCTGTAACTTTTTTTAAGGTAGCGTTGTCTCCAAAAAGATGGTCAAGACTCTCTACGGTCAATTCGTACAAAATTTTTGTGATGATGGCTTTTGCTTTGATCTTATAGGCTGCGCCGCATCCCAACCAAGTCTGCAGTGCGTCCCGGAACAGTTCTGCAAATCGGTTAAAATGGGCGGTCTTGTGAAAGACCTGTACCGGAAGATACTCCATATTTTCACCGTGAAAAGCAATGACGATATGTTCCCAGGGTTCCTCGGATATGACCCTGAGCGAGTAGGCTTCTTTTTTGTTCAGGAACACAATGTCACCCGCTTTTGCAATATGCGTTTTTGCAGAAAAGCCATACTCCGCCTCTCCGGATAATATAATCGCAATGATATAATGCATTTGCAGAGGTCTGGAAAAAGCAAAGCCCTTTGCCCGTTTTATATGACTGATATAGGCAATCTCTCCTACAGTAATGTCCGCATCCACATGATTTAAATTTGCAAATTCACTCACCGACTTCCCCCCCTCTTTTTTCATTTTATGTTGAAATTAAATGATTGTCAAGTTTAATGGAACAGCAGAATATTATAAAAATAGAGCCGAAATATGTATTGAGCTGCAAAAGATCTACCGATATAATAGAGATGAGCGTTAGAAAACATATAACCGAGGAGGAATTATGAAAAGAAAATATGATATAGCTGCATTCGTTTGGCCCGCCTATACCGGCGACGAACCCCGCACAAGAATGTTTTGGCGCGAGGGTATCGGCGAATGGCAATCGGTAAAAAATTCCGCTCCCAAAGAGAACGGCTATCATTGGAATAGAAAACCCCTTTGGGGATATCAAAACGAAGCAGACCCCAAGGTTATGCACGACCAGATTGAAGCTGCCACCCAGCACGGTGTCAATGTATTCATCTACGATTGGTATTGGTTTGATAACCGCCCGTTTCTGGAAAATTGTCTTAACGACGGATTCCTCAAAGCAGACAACCGAGAAAAGATGAAATTTTATCTCATGTGGGCCAATCACGACGCCAATAACAACTGGAATATTGATCTTTCCGATGATTATGGCAATACCATCATATGGAGAGGCTCTGTCAGTTACGATATCTATAAGGCTGTCGTCAACCGAATCATTGAGAAGTATTTTTCTCAACCAAACTACTATACAATTGACGGTTGTCCTGTGTTTATGGTGTATGATATCGGAAATCTCATTGATGGTCTTGGTGGAATCGAAAAGACAAAAGAAGCAATTGCCTATTTCAGAGAGCAAACAAAGCAGGCCGGATTTCCCGACCTTCATTTACAAATTACAATCTGGGACGAAAACGCCATCAACTTAAGTGGTTTTGACGCAAACAAGCAAGGCTCTACCAAAGACCTTGTGGCTTTGTTGGGCGCAGACAGCGTAACCCATTATCAGTTCGTCCATTTCGTCAACATCGACCGTGATTATCTTGCTATCCTGGAAGATGTGAAAAAGGAATGGCAACGCATCGATGAATCCTATTCTGTTCCCTATTACCCCCATGTTTCCTGTGGTTGGGACAACAACCCGAGATTCCGGAGATTCAGAGGCAATATCACAAAAAATAACACCCCGGAAAATCTGGAAAAAGCTTTGGAAATGGCAAAAGAGTACTTGGATTCCCATTTGGACATCGCCCCGCTTGTCACCGTCAACTCCTGGAATGAATGGACAGAAACCAGCTATCTGCAGCCAGACGATTTGTACGGCTATGGCTATCTTGAGGCTGTAAAAAAAGTATTTTGCGACGAAGAATAAAGCGAATGCGTTTGCAAGACAATTTCGATAACAAAGTGAGGAAAACGGATATGGCGGCCCATTGGATCTGGTTACCTAAGGATATTTATCCCCAGCATCAAACCACAAAGTTCGACCACATGATCGACAAATCAAGCGCGACCTTTGTAGTTGCCGAATTTACCAAAACATACATATTTGATCAGGACATGGCATCTGTTTCCATTACCTTCAGTGCAGACACAGAGGTTCAGCTTTTTTGTAATGAGCAGCCCATTGCCACCGGTCCGGCTGCAGTGGGCGGAGATTTCTTCGGCAACGGAAAGGCAAGACAATGGTATTATGCCAGTCAAACATCCTTTGTGCCTTACGGAAGCAAGCTTACCTTTTTTGCCCGCGTAAAAATGTGTCCATCCCGTATGTTTGACTATTCCATGGGACACGGCGGATTTATGATGGATGCAACCGTTACATTTTCTGATGGCAGTCAGGAAACGATTGCTACAGACAGCACCTGGCTGGTACGCAAAAACGGTGCTTATGTAAAGCCCTGCTGCTACGACGGCAGAATTGCCCCGGATGCATATGTTTTTGCAGAAGAAATTTGCGATATTTGGAACGCAACGATCGCTCCCATCCCCGTAAGAGAAGAAAAGGAAGTTACAGTAGGGAGAATTTCCATTGGCCCGGGAGAAGAAATAGAAAAAGAATTTGATTTGGATTTGATCTATGCGGGACTCGTACATCTGAAATCCCAAGGTGCGGGAACTGTTTGTGGCGCGTTGATTATGAAAGAGATCTCTGAAGATCGCGCAATACACGAAGATGTAGTCCTGCAGGGGCAGGACGAATATCGCTCCTTTCATCTGGATAGCGCAGGACATATTTCAGCAACCTTTCAAAACCTGTCTAACCAGCCTAGTATAATAGATATCAGCCTTATCACAACCTATTATCCCATTACCGTTGACGCAAAAACCATGTTGTCTGACCGTGATCTAGAGACCGTTCTGGAGGTTTGTAAAAGCACTCTGAAATATTGCCGGCAAACCATTCATCTGGATAGTCCGCGGCACTGCGAGCCTTTGGCATGTACGGGAGATTATTATATCGAAGCGCTGATGACCGCATTTTCTTTTGGAGATATGCGCCTTGCAGAATTTGATATCACGCGTACGGCTGAGCTTTTGCGCCACAATGACGGCAGAATGTTCCACACCACCTATAGCCTTGTTTGGGTGCGAATGTTGTATGATGTTTATATGTTCAGCGGAAATTTCGCTCTGCTCCAAAATTGTCAGGATGCGCTTGATCTGCTTTTAGCGCGTTTTGCAACCTATGTAGGTAAAAGCGGAATCATTGAAAACCCGCCGGATTATATGTTTGTGGACTGGATCTATCTGGATGATTTCTCTATGCACCATCCACCCCGTGCCCTTGGGCAGACCGTGCTGAATATGTTTTATTATATGGCGCTGGATTATGCCCAGCGGATCTATGGACTTTTGGGTCATTCCGAAGCTTCCGATCGTTGCGATATGCGCAAGCGCTCACTGCAAACAGCGATCAACACTTTGCTTTATGACAAAGAAAAGGGAATGTATTTTGAAGGCACCAACCAACCGATCTCCCCGGAAGCTGTCTACGAATGGCAGCCGCAAAACATAGAAAAGCGGTATTATTTGAAGCATTCCAATATTTTGGCTGCTTACACATCGGTTTGCGACAGCGATACCGCCGTTGCTTTGATCCACAAGATCATGCACGATGAAATCGAAGGAAATGTACAGCCCTATTTTCTGCACTATCTTTTGGAAGCAATCTACACCCACGGTTTGCGGGAAAAATACACCTTGGCTGTAATTGACAGATGGAAACCTGCTGTCAAGGAATGCACCAAAGGCTTGGTGGAGGGTTTCATCTCCCCCGGACCGGAATATGATTTCGACCACAGCCACGCTTGGGGCGGAACGCCCCTATATTCCCTCCCCAAAGCCTTGACCGGCTTATCCGTAGAAGCGCCGGGGTGCAAAACAATCAAGCTTCAGCCCTCCTTGTTGGGACTTCAATATGCCAAGGTGGAGATTCCCACGGAGTATGGTATGGTCACCTGCGAGCTGAAGCAAGGAGAGGCGCCGAAGGTCACTGCGCCCAAGGAAATATCCATTGTGATATAACCAGCCTGCAGAGAAAAATTGCCATGCCTGTAAAAATGTAAATCTGTGGAAAAGCAAATGCATCGTCAGTTTATCATCTTATTGCAATATACACTGCAGAAAGGGTTATTTCCATGTTGTTATTCAACCAAGACAAATGTATCACCATCTGCTTAAAAAATACGAATCCGTATGTCCGCTTAGCAACAGAAGATTTGCGAAATGATTTTAAGCGGGTAAGCACACACGGCATACCTGCCGAATTTGTTGATTTTGAATGTGATAATTGTCTCATAATTGAAGAAAATGTGTCAAATTCTTGTGACCCCATAACCGATGAAAGTTATACAATAAAAACGGAAGGACGCAAAATCAGAATCTCTGCCAGCGGATACCTGGGAACCATGTGGGGTATTTATACTTTTTGCGAAAAGTATCTTGGCGTGA